>DASXFN010000059.1:0-53958 GCA_036489565.1 Terriglobales bacterium | reverse complement strand
GCGTGTTTCAGAACGAACAGGAGTTCATATTGTTATGGGTTGCGGTTGGTACCGCGAACCTTATTATCCGCCTGGCGATCTGATTGACCGCCGATCGGTGGATGATCTGGCGAGAGAGATTATCGCCGAGATCGAAAACGGAGTAGTCGGCACCGGGATTTGTCCCGGAATTATTGGCGAAGTGGGGACCGATAAATCGTGGGTGTCTGCGCAAGAAGAGCGCGTGCATCGTGCCTTGGCGCGGGCCCACTTGACCACCGGCCTGGCCCTCACCACTCACTCAATAGGCAAGCCCGTGGGTTTGTTGGAATTGGATATTTTTGAAGACGAAGGCGTGGATCTCCGCCGGGTCATTATTGGTCACTGCGATCATCCTTTTTGTCTTTCGCTTGAATATCAGCGGGAGATTCTCAAGCGTGGCGCCTATGCGCAATTCGACACCGTGGGCAACAAGCCGCCCGAGTTGGAAGAGCGTGCATTTCAGCTTCTACTGAAGCACTTGGAAGCCGGTTACGCCGATCAATTGCTGCTCTCACAGGATGTTTGCAAAATGCAGCATTTCCGCTGCCTGGGGGGAAATGGTTTCACGTATGTCCTGGACATTTTCCTGCCCAAACTGCGCAAAGCAGGCGTGTCGGAAGATTTGATCCACAAAATGACTGTTGAGAACCCAAAACGAATTCTCACGATTAAGCATTATTAGGATTTGACATGGTAGTAGCAATTACAACTCTCTACTCAGGAGCACGCCTAGATGAAGTCCTTGAAGACATTACTGAAGCAGTCACAAATGTTGGTCGGAATGACGACACAACACGTAACCCGCCCATGGCTCTCGAAAGTTTGGAAACATAGCGGATGTGATTTCATCTTCGTGGAATACGAGCACGGCTTCTTCAATGACGCGAACCTTGCCGATTTCGTTCTCTCCTGCCGCACCGAGGGACTACCTGTAGTCGCTAAAGTTCCGGAATGCTCGCGCACACACGTAGCTAAGTTGCTGGACAGCGGCGTTACCGGAATTCAGCTACCGTGGACAGAAACAAAAGAGCAGATCGATCGTTTGGTGTCCTACGTAAAGTTTCCTCCGCAGGGTATTCGCGCCGCTGCACCGGGGTGCGGCAACAGCGATTACGATCTGTCGGTTGAAGGTCCAAAGTTTGTTGAAAATGCCAACCAGGAGACTGTGATTCTGGCGCATATTGAAACCCGACGCGGCGTTGAAAACATCGACACGATTCTCTCGAATCCGCTGATAGATATTGCCTTTGTGGGAATGTATGACTTGTCCTTGAGTTACGGCGATGCAGGAAATTTCACCAATCCCACTTTGGCAAAGGGAGTGGAGACCGTCATAGAATGCGCGCGCCGTAACAATAAAGTTGTAGGCATGTATGTTCCCGATGCGACCGCCGCAGAACGCTGGTTCAAAAAGGGCGTCACCTTTTTCGAGACGGCCAGCGAAATAGACCTTATTAACCAGGGCGCGCAAAAAATAGTGCAGGACTTCCGTACTTTGGCGGGCGGTATGAGACGTGAAGCTTAACAATGCCCTGTCAGTTCGGCTACGCATAACTTTGCCGAACTGACAGGCCCAGGATTAAGAAATGTCGGATTCCCTCGAAGAGCGCGGCGCAGCAGGCGGCAGGAGATGGTGGGTGGTTGGGCTGCTGTTTGCCGCGGTCGCGATCAATCTGATGGATCGTGGGAATTTGAGCATTGCTGCCGTACCGCTCATGAGTTCCATGAATTTGTCGCCGAAGGCGATGGGACTTCTGCTCTCAGTTTTCTTCTGGACTTATGCCGCCCTGCAAATACCGGCGGGCTATATCGTCGATCGCTTTGGTTTTCGCTCCATCTATGCGATTGCCTTTTTACTTTGGTCTCTGGCCTCCGCCTCAGTCGGTCTGGCAAATTCCTTTGCGCAGATCATTGCTTTTCGGCTGTTGCTGGGTGTAGCGGAATCGGTTGCTCACCCACTGAGCCTGAGTTATATCAAGCGTTCGTTCCACGAAAAAGAACAGGGTCTGCCCACAGGTATTTATGTCTCGGGAATGATGGTAGGCGCCGGCGCGGGATCCTTGCTGGGAGGACTATTCCTTAGATATTGGGGCTGGAGGAATCTATTTCTAGCCACTGGGCTTGGCGCCTGTGTTTGGTTGATTCCATGGCTGCTACTTGTGCCCGCGACACCAGCCCGCTCCACGCCAAAGCGCACCCGCACTGATTTCCGCATTCCCTTGGCAAAAGCCATCAGCAATCCGCTTTTTTGGGGAATCACCATTGGAGTCTTCGCCTACTCCTACTACTGGTTTTTCTTTCTCACCTGGATGCCAACTTATCTGGTTTCGGCGCGCCAGATGTCTTTCCTCAGGATGGGAGCGTATTCGGCAGCTTCTCTTTGGGTGATGGCGGCAATGTCTCCACTCGGCGGTTATCTGGCAGACCGAGCCATCGCACACTTCGGAAAACCTCTTGCCGTCCGCAAGGCATTCGTCTGTATCGGCTGCATACTCAGCAGTTCGGTGATCTTGTTATTAAAGGTGAACTCTCCTACCCTGATTCTAGGCCTGCTCATATTCTCTCTGGCAGGTCTCGGACTAGCTAGCTCAAATTTTTGGTCTCTGACGCAGGCGATTTCACCCGGACCGATTGTGGGAAGAATCGTTGGGTATCAAAACGGCGTTGGTAATCTTGCGGGCGCATGTGCTCCATTACTTACCGGCTTGTTGCTAGGAACTTCTAAACATTTCTCATCATCCATTGTGCTCGCTGGACTTTCTGGCTGGGTAGCTGCCGCTGCCATTCTGCTTCTTGTTCGCGCTGTAGATGTTGAGGTCCTTCATAGCTATTTTCCCGAGGCCAAAGCAATCTGTCAGGAAATACCGGCAGCCTGATCTTGCGGGAATGAATTGGAATTGGATTTACGTTGTGACTTTTAAAAAAACTGTTAATAAATTGGGGGCTTAATGAAACGCAGAGACTTCATGAAACTAAGCGCACTAGCAGCCATTCCCAACGCATTTGCGTTTGCAAGTGGCGAGGCTTCCATCGATGACGCAGCATTTGCCGACGATGCAACACTGCTAAACGTCGGTCTTAAGAAGCAGCTTTTTTTTGACAACTTAGTGGTGGAGTCTGTTCAAGACATCACGCGAGAATTTCACCAGCCACGCAAAAGCGCCGAAAATCCCCTACTGGTCAAAGACAAGCCCTGGGAACACATTGTCTATGCGCGTACCAGCTCTGACCGAGTCCTTCGCGACCCCAAGGACAATCTTTTCAAGGCCTGGTACACCGATTGGTGGCTCACCAATGAACAGGTTTTGAAAGGCTTGTCATGGCCGCTGTGCCGCAATGAATATGCCTATTCCGAAGACGGCATCCATTGGATCAAACCAAAGCTGGGAATTTTCAAAGAAAACGGAGAAGACACTAACATCTATTGGGGCGATCCGAAAACCGGAACCGTCAACGTGCGCGACGTGATGCTTGATCCTTTTGAAAAGGATGATTCCAAGCGCTTCAAAAGCATCTATCTGCAGGCCCCGATTGACAGCACAGGTGAAGGGCACTTTGATCAATCGCATTTCCACGTAGCGTATTCGTCCGACGGCATTCACTGGAAAGATTACGACCAGACACCGTCCTTCGGAAAACTCGGGTCACAGCTTAACGATGTGGTTGTCTTGAACTACGACCTCGACAGCAAACTATACATACTCAACACGCGGCACCGCGACATGGGCCACGTGGCCCTTAACCCTCGCCTTCCCCGCACTAATAGCTTCTTCGGCCCGTTCAATCCTGGTAACTTTGCCAGGAATAATAAGCGGCGGATATTCCAGACGGAAAGCAGTGACCTGATTCATTGGGGCGAGCCCCGTTTGATTCTCGGCCCGGATGAGCAGGACAACCTTGACGATTACATGTACGGGATGTCCCAGTATCGGATCGGCGACACATGGATCGGATTTGTCAATATCCTGCATGGCGTTACTGACACCATGGATGTTCAGCTTACGTACAGCCTGGATGGAAGAACCTGGCGTCGAATCCGTACTCCGTGGCTCACTGCGGGACCAGCGGGAAGCTGGGACCAATGGATGGCGGAGTTCTGCATTGAACCCATCGTGATGGGAGATGAGTTGTGGTTTTACTACAACGGCAACGGCTATGGCCGTCACGATTGGTTCTCCGAGTGGTATCGCGAAGGAGTGAATGTCCCCGAGAAGGATGTTAATAAGGTTGGATACTTCCTGGGCCTCGCCAAGTTGCGTTTGGACGGATTCTGTTCCCTGAACGCAGGTCCTGTTCGAGAAGGAGTCTTGGCTCTTCGCCAATTATCAAGCGTCGGGTCAGGAGTTGTGATCAACGCCGAATGCGGAAAAAACGGCTATATCGAAGCCGAAGTCATGAACGAAAAAGATGAAGTCATCCCCGGATACGGCCGCAAGGATTTTGATCGCTTCACGGGAAGTTCGACCAAGCTTCAACTTTCGTGGCGCTCGCAGACGAAAATCCCCCAGGCGCCATTCCGCCGGCTGGTGTTTTATATGCACGACGCCAAACTGTACTCGTTTAACTTTTCAGCATGAAGAATGGCATAACTACAGCTTGATCCAAAAATAACGGGCGCGGTGTCAGCTTATCCACGGTCTTCTGGCTTTCTACCAATTCGATAAGCCACGAAGACCGCGCCCCCTTCATGTTTCTAAAGGAGATTGCCCGTGTCCGCGACACACACTCAAACATTCGCTGCGTCAAAAAACATTTTCGAGCACAATCGAAAATACATTCCAGGCGGAGTACTGTCTTTGCCCCGCCGTGTAGAGCCAGAGCTGGCCTTCGAAAAAGCTGAGGGCGCTTTTATCTGGGACGCCGACGACAACCGTTATCTCGATTACCACGCGGCATTTGGCCCAAGCATCCTCGGCCACAATGATCGATACGTAAATGCAGCAGTGGAACGCACATTAAAGAGCGGTCTCGATCTTTGCGGCAGCGGAACAAACAGTCTCGAAGGGCGCCTCGCCGAATTGATGTGTACGAATATTGAAGTATGCGAGATGGTCCAGATACAGAACACGGGAACCGAGGCCACAATGTCAGCGCTACGACTGGCACGCGGTGCAACTGGCCGCGAACACGTCGTTGTGATGCAGGGAGGTTTTAACGGTTCACATAACGACGTAGCCTGCAATGTGATGACTCCTCTTAGTCTGATTGGACCTCGCGTGTCTCCGGGAGAATACAAATATTTCCCATTGGGATGCGGCGTGCCTCTCGCTCATCAGCAACTTGTACACATCGTCAATTTCAATGATCTCGATTCGGTGAAATATGTTTGCGAACGCTATCCGATCGCCGCGTTGATCACGGAACCGATTCTGCAAAATATCGGAATCGTAAAACCGCAACCCGGCTACCTTCAGGGCCTCAGAGACCTTGCCGACAAATATGGATTCATTCTTATCTTCGATGAAGTAAAGACCGGCTTCCGCTATTCGCTCGGAGGCTATAGCAAGATCAGCGGGGTCCGCCCCGACTTGGCGGTGTTTGCGAAAGCAATGGCGAACGGCTATGTCATCTCTTCGCTTGTGGGAAAACGCGAACTGATGCAGCAGATCGCCGACGCCGATCCCGCGAAGCGCCCCTTTGTCGCCGGCACGTACAACGGCCATCCTCTATCTGTGGCTGCGGCAATCGCTACAATCGAACGCCTTCTGGAAAGCAATGGAGAAATTTACCAACGTATCGACCGCATGGGTGGGCAGATACAAACTGGAATTGAAGAGATCCTACGTGCCCGCGGAATTACTGGCGTGGTCGCGCGACAAGGATCCGCCTTCTGCATTTATTTCATGGACCATGAACCTCGTGATTGGCACGACCTGGCGTCAAACCATGACTTCATCCGTGATCGAAATATGCGCCTAAAAATGATTGAGAATGGTATCTACTTCTTTCCAGTTGAGACTAAGCAGTGCTCCATCTCAGCTGCTCACACGGAACGCGATATTGAATCGACCTTGCGCATCTTGGATCAATGCTTGTGTTCGTAGCATAAGCATTGATCTGTTTCATCTAATTAGCGTAAGCAAATCATTCCGAGTTTCTTAAGTTAAGTTGTCCTTCATTCAGCTTCCACGCTAAACGATGAGACTTCTTGCCGGTTATGAAATCCGAGAGTTCATCATCTCCATAAAAATCTCTCCCAAGCCTTTATTCACAATCGCTATTCACAACCTGGGACTTATCTTTTCTGAAAGCAAATAAGGGCATGGTTTTTAGCCATGCCCTTCTAGTTCTATTACATCCATTCTCAAATGACGCTTTTAGTCGTAAAGCGCTTGAAGTTCTTAGAAAATAAACCTCCCAGTCACAATGATGGAACGAGAACCGCTGTAGTCATTGCCGCTACCTCGAGGAGCTGCGATCGAACTAATAACGCCCGCTGTAGGAGAGCTGAGGTTCGCATTCGGTACTCCGTAAACAGGATGATTGAAAAGGTTGAAGATCTCCGCCCCGAACCGCAGACGCATGCCTTCACGAATTGAGCCCAAGGAAAAATCCTTAAACGGATTAAAGATCACCGTCGACGCTCCTGGACCCTCAAGTGAACCTGGGGCAACATTGCCCAGTGTACCCGCAGCTGGAGTTGTGAAACAGGCGGGATTGAACCACAACCCGCCCACCTGACGTTCTCCTTTATAAGGATTGCAACCGGCAACCCGATCAGGCCGGCGCGAAGCCGTGTTGCCAATATTGCCCACATCCACTCCGTTCAGTACTGGCGTGAAGAACCAGCCAGAACGATACGAAAATGCTCCAGAGAAACTCCAGTCTCCGATAATTCCATTCACGATCTTATTGGCATTTCCTGCAAATCTCTTACCTCGCCCCACGGGGAGATCCACCACGAAGCTGCTGATGAAATCATTTGTTGGGTTTGTCGAGTCCCTGCCCCAGTCACGCGATAAGTCATATGTGTATTCGGGGGTGTACGCTGACTGGTCATCCGCCCCTGCAAAACCAACAGCGCTTGAGGCCGTAGGCGCATCGGTGTAGGCACTGGCATGGGTATAGGCAGCTACAAAATAAATCCCCGAGCTGAATGGATGCGTCACTTGGAACATTACAGCGTTGTATTCGTCATCTGCCCCGTTGACGATGTAGTTGATGGCCCCAAGAGTGGGATAGGGCAGCCTGGATTGAGTGAATGGTGTCGCGCTTGCCTGGACCGCATTAAGATTTGTTACATATGGCAGTTCCAATGCATGGATACCGCGATATGTAGCGCTCAGGCCCCAGTTACCCGGAAGTTGACGCTCGACGCCAACGTTCCAGTTCTGTGTGTAAGGCGCGCGATAATTCGGGCTGTACCCGTTAATGGTCTGTATGTTCGCCTGTCCCACAGCCGGGAAGGGATCGGGCAAGGAATATAAAGCACCTTCACCCACGCCCGGAGTGGCTTGGTTTGTATAGCTTTCCACCGGAGCGAAGGGGCCGTTGGTCTGCACGTAGTTATAGCGCAGGTTGCCGGTAAAGATTCCGTAACCGCCCCGCACGACTGTCTTATCCGTTAGAAGGTAGGAGAACCCAAAACGGGGCGCCCATTGGTGGCTGTTATTGACCAGCCGTGAGGGAAAGCCCACATCAGACGCTAAAGACACGGGGAATGTTGCCGAGGGCCAAGACGAACTCACGTGGTCAGCGGCATATTGGTTCGGTACCACCACGGAAAACGACTTAGGATCGAAGTTGTAGTAAAGGTCGTTCTTGTCATAGGGAGCGTCGAAGAGATCAAGACGCATCCCCAATTGCAGGCTCAAGCGTGAAGACACCTTGAAATCATCCTGGACGAATAAGCCGTGCTGCCATTCGTTCAATCCGATGTTCCCGCGCGTAGTGAAGCGCTGACTCGTACTGGGCAGGCCCAGCAGAAAGTCTGCCCAACCGTCGCCGGTGAACGTGCCGTTAAAAGAGAAAGCGCCAAAATAGGGGCCCGAGGGTTGCGCTAAGTTCGTGGAAGTGCCGTTTCCAATTTGCTTTAGAGCTGAATAGCCCATCTTAAAGGTGTGCCGACCATGTTGATACGATAGGTTGTCGCTCAGAGTTGCGCGCTCATCAATATTCGTAGATTCATCGATACCACCAGAAGGCATCGAAGGCCAACCGGCAATGGAGATTGCGGGCGCCCCAGCAAGATTCGAAGCTGGAATCCCTTGTAGTCCATAGGCAGCGACGAGGTTGTTGCCATTTTCGGGAGTCAAAGCGTTGTAGAAACTCACATTCCCGTTGGTATTCAACAGAGTATCGTGCAGGTAGAAGTAGTAGAGTCCCACACGCAGTTGATTTACGATATGCGGCGTGATGGTGTACGTGTAACCAAGAGATGGAGTCCACGTCTTGAGAAGTTCCCCCGTGACAGTGACCGGCGTGGGATTTTGCTGAATGCCGATGCTGTCGCCCGAAACCTCGTGCATGAAGCTGAATGACAAGGAACCACGCGTACCGATGTTCTGATCGAAACGAAGCATCTTCGAATCACCGGCTCCCTGGTAACGTTTTCCCAGGAAGTAAGCGTTATTGACAAAACTGGTGGGTGCTCCTACATATGTTGGGTTATTGCCAAAAAAAGTGCTGGCATAGACTTGCGCCATCTGGCTGATGCGGTTTGTGGGGATGATGTTTCCAGGAAACGGCAAACCAGTCATTGGGTCGGTAATTGTTTTTGGATATTGAGAGAAATTTCCTCCCTGCATGGCCAATGTGGGCATGGACATGGTTGTGGGGTATAGAGGTTTGGCCACCGGATCGGACGACCACAATGGGTTGCGCCTAATGGCGAAGAACAGAAAGCTTTTGTTGCGACCGTCATACACCTTGGGAATGTATATTGGGCCGCCGACTGCCAATTGGTCTCTCCAAGAGGTCGGACAAGGATAAATCGCCGGGTGACTGAAAGGCGTGTTACGCGCGTTCATGCACGGATTCACAAAGTTCCTCATCCACTCTCCGTGGACTTCGTTCGTTCCGCTTTTAAAAGTAGCGGTTGTCGTGGATGG
Organism: Terriglobales bacterium; assembly: GCA_036489565.1. Taxonomy (GTDB): domain Bacteria; phylum Acidobacteriota; class Terriglobia; order Terriglobales; family Acidobacteriaceae; genus JAICKN01. The sequence continues at coordinate 44,887 of DASXFN010000059.1, read as the reverse complement.
CCGGGCGTATTCGGCGGGAGGGTTGCTGTATACCGTGTTTACTTCCTGAATCCCAATATATGGAGGGCGAACATAGGTGACACTGTTCACCAGTCCTTCCACGCTGGCGCTCTGCATGCTAACCCGGTTACCCGCCGTCGAATAGTACCCGCCGTTTCCGGAAGCCGACCCGGGCTGCCACACGACTGCATCAAAAAGATAGTTCTGCCGGCTCTGGTCGACTATGGGTTTCTCGGTATAGGCCACGTTCGGGATGTTCGTGGTGAGAGAGCTGGAATCGGTGTGCAGGATAGGAACCGCGTCTTTCACTTCCACCGTCTCCGAAGCCGTACCGATCGGCAAGGTCGCATCTATCCCCACGATCTGGCCTGGAGCAACCGGAATTTGTGTCTGCATATACTTCTTGAAGCCTTCCTTCTCCACTTGCAGGCTGTAGGTTCCGACTTGAAGTCCATCCACTCTGTAGGATCCATTCGCATCGCTGGTCACTTCCCGCTTCCCTTGGGTGTCGGCATTCGTGACAGTAACGTTCGCCCCAGGAATGGCCGCGCCACCTGAATCCGTGATAGTTCCGGACAGACCACCGAGGGCTACCTGTGCCTGAGACGCTGAAGCCAATAGCATCCCGCACAAAATTGCTGCGACTGTCCATCGCAGACCAAAATTAAAAGGCCTTACTCGTTGGAGAAAGGTTCCAATTGAACTATCCGAGGTCATTACAGAGTCTCCTTAAGCTAGATTCACGGCTCGATATCCGGCTATTCAAACTTTTATTGCAAACATACTGAACATCTTTCGCAGCACTGTAAGGGCAGCTCCTGCCTCATGTCAAGCATTTTTTATATTATTGACTAAATAATGCGCTAATGTGCTAATTTAAACCCATAATTTATTCAATATAAAAGTAAATAAGCCAATAATGCGTCCCCTATAAACGAAATTTATCTCTCTGATTAGTAGAGACCCAAACTCATGCGTACTCTAACTCCACGACTACCGGCTCCTGAAAAGAACAACAACGGCGCGCTTTGTAGTCCGAAGGACAATGAGCGCGAAGCTTGGGGCTTGGTCACGCTATTGGCCTTAACGGCCCTTGGCAGCTATCTATGCCGTACGAATGTTTCCGTGGCCGGTGCCCTCCTCATGCGAGACCTCGGCTTCTCGCAGATCGGCATGGGAAGTCTTTTTAGTGCTTTTGTCTTGGGATACGCTCTTTTTCAGATACCCGCCGGCAGTGCTGCCGATCGTTGGGGGACCGCACCTGTTCTCGGAATAGCCTCCCTGAGCTGGGTCGTGCTCACACTGATCATTGCGAGTTTAGGCAGATCACCATTCAGCGCTGGCACGATGAGCGCATTTACTCTGTTACTCATTTTCCGCTTTATTTTGGGAGTCGCCGAATCGCCGACCTTTCCCGCGGCGGCACGTGGCGTAGCTCACTGGATTCCCGCGAGACATCAAGGTTCAGCAAACGGAATTGTTCTTGGGGCAGTTGGAGTTGCTTCGGCAATAGCTCCGGCTGTGCTGTCTCGCGTGATGATCCATTGGGGATGGCGTTATGCGCTATTAATTTCTGCTCTGCCAGCCCTCGCCACGGGATTCCTATGGACAGCGCTGCGAGGCAGGCGCGTCCAGAACAACAGACCTGCGCAAAAATCCGCATTTTCCTTGGCTGGCATTCGCACTCTATGGTCGCGTAACTTCGTTTTACTCACTCTTAGTTACACCATTGAAGGCTACGTCTCATATATCTTCATTTTCTGGTTCTATCTCTACCTCGTAGACGTACGCCACTTCAATCTCACGGACTCAGGGAGCCTCAGCAGCCTCCCTGGTATTTTCTCCATTCTCTCCATTCCACTGGGCGGCGTGGTCTCCGACAAACTCAGCAGCGGAAAAATGGGACTTCGTTGGGGGCGGGGAATCATAGGGATCATGGGACTTTTCTTCGCAGGTTTGTTCTTGATTCTCGGAGCGGGGACCAACAATGCGAAAGCAGCCGTCGTTTATTTAGCGTTAGCCACAGCGTGTGTCCTGTCGGTGGAAGGACCAGCATGGGCCACCATGATCGAGATCGCAGGAACACGAAGCGGCATGGCTGGAGGCGTCATGAATTGTGGCAGCAATATCGGCGGAGCTATCTCTCCGCTTCTCACGCCAATTCTTGCGGCACGAATTGGATGGAAAAATGCCCTGTATGTTGCCGCAGTGCTGTCGATGATCGGCGCTGCTCTATGGGCAGGCATTGTGCCAAATTCCTCATCAAGAAGCTCAGTGCACGAAAGCTGATTTTGGTCACAAACCATCGTGCACATTATTTCGGCAAAAAGGACCAACGATGAATGTTCTGATTACTGGAGGTACAGGAAACATCGGTTCTCGATTGGTTGTTCCCCTGGTGCGTCGGGGCGATCGAGTGTTTGTGCTTGATGTTCGCTCGCAACCAAATTTTGACAGCCCGGAATTTCGACGTGCAAAAGTGATCACAGGCAATCTGGGCGATCGCAACACTGTGCTCGAACTTGTGAAATCTTGCAAGATCGACAGCATTTTTCATTTCGGCGCGGTGCTGTCGGGCTCTGCAGAAGAAAACCCTTACGAAGCATGGCGAGCAAATATGGATGGAACACTCAACGTACTCGATGCTACGCGTTTCGGCGGCGCACAACGAGTGATCTTCTCAAGCACGATAGCCACATACGGCGAACACGTTTCCCGCACCCTGAATGACGACTCTCCCCAGTGGCCAATCAGCCTGTATGGCGTGACGAAAGTCGCCGGAGAAAGAATGGGTGTCTATTATCACCGCCAGTTTGGTTTGGACTTCAGGGCGATCCGATTACCAATCATTCTTACATCCCATGCGGCAGTAGGCGCAGCCAGCGCCTATGGCTCTGCTGTGTTCGAGCACAGCGTTCTAAAAGGCGAATACGACTTCTGTGTCAATCCTACGACGCGTGCTCCTATGCTTTACATTGACGATGCGGTGCAGTCTTTCCTTGATTTACATGACGCACCGTCGGAACAGTTGAAACGCCGGGTGTACAACATTCACGGCATGTCGCCCTCCGCGGAGGAGTTGGAGCACGCCGTCCGCGCGCGCGTTCCGAATGCTCGCATCAGTTATCACCCGGATCCATTGAAGTGTTCGATCGTCGAGAGTTGGCCTTGCCAAATTGACGACTCAGAAGCCAGAAGAGATTGGAACTGGCAGCCTTCCTGGGACCTCGAAAAAACCGCAGACGAAATCATTGGGCTACTTAAACATGAACTTGAAAATAAGTGAACTTTACTCCCATCTTCTCGACAAGGCACGCTGGAGCCATGCGCACGGCCGCAATGTTTTTGAAATCACGCAACTCGACATTGATGGTGCGCGACTCTTCGACTATGCCTATCGTTCGCAGGCCATTGGAACATTTCATGCAACGCGCGTTGCGTTAGAAGACCAGACATTGGCCGCTGACGCGGGGGTCGCACAGGCTCGTATGTTATTGGGCGAGCTTGAAGCGAAAGCCGGCGACCCGGTTCCGCATGACTTTCGCGCCCTGGTTTCAACTTTATATTTCTACGATCAATGGGTCATTCAAGTCGCTCACCTGCTGGTAGAAGCCGTCCACGACAATCCAGCAGTGAAAACAATTCTGGAAAACTTTATCCGGAATATTGAACAAGTCACAAACTGCAACGGAATCTATTTGGCACGCGACCGTTCACTGCCTGAGCAAGGAGCTTTCTTAGTTCCCAATCTTGGGATTTCGATTCTGCCATTGATCTACGGAGACCACCATTCCTGGAATGCTGCGTTCCTTTCCGCCGGACAGTTTGGCGTTTCAGTTCATCGCCATCTAAAAGGCGCTGAGATCCACCTGGGATTTGCGCCGACGCACGGCCAGACAATTCTAGGTTCTCACATCGCCAACGTCTCCGAAGGATACGCCATGCCCATTCCGCCGATGACTGATCACGGATTCGCCAATCGATCTGGACATGATCACATCCTGCCGTTTGTTTTTGGTTCGATGATCATGACCGGATGGGGCGTATTTTTTGACGTGGAAGCACGCGCCAACGATGAGGCACAGCGTGAACTTCGGCCGCTCGACTCCGCCCAGATGAATAATTCAGTATTTCTTGACCGAGCGATCCAGAAATTCTCCACCGCGAGTTCGATTATGCGCGAAGTATTGATCCCAGCGGAACGCGCCGGCTCTACGAAAATTGGCGGGCTTGAGTTGTCGGTCAATGCCCTCCCCGCAGGAGAAGTTCGCCTCGAATCACAACACTATCGGATCGTTTCCATACGTTCAGGCAAAGGGCATTTGTCGATCAATGGATGGACAACGGAAGTCGGGCCGCACGATCACTTCGGCGTGCCAGCGGAATTGGGTTGCGTTTTAACTATGGCTGGTTCCGACCCTTTGGTGTATCTCGACGTAATGATGCTGCCCATTAGAACTGCAACTTCAAAGTAGTTCGGAGGCCGGGCTCGATCTGATAGACACAGTTCGGATTTTGCATCACGCACGCCGAGCGTGCAAACCTGGAATAGATCGCGCCGCTGCAAAGCGTGCCGCTCCCAAAGCAGACGACTCAGGCCCCAACGAAGAAACGATAAGTTCGACTTCATTGGCCGATTTCTCGAGCGCTCTCTGGCGAATCACGCGTTGAATTGAGTCGAGTATCGGCTGCGGATTCGACTGGAACAACGGACCTCCAAAAATTACCACTGAAGGGTTCAACAAATTTACGACGTCGGCCAGGGCGACACCAATGTGCATCGAAGCCTCGTTGAGTACACGGAACGCCAGTGAATCTTTTTCCTGCATAGCGTTGAGAATTAACTCAATATTAATCCGGTCCAGATCGTCTTCCACCATTTCCTGGATTCTAGAATGCACTCCCTTTCCAATGGCTGCTGCAACCTCTTGAATGATTATGCTGCAAGACGCCAAGGTCGAAAGGCAACCCGTGTTGCCGCAGTAACACAACGGCCCTTCCTCTTGCACGGTAATGTGACCGAACTCGCCGGCGCCGCCTCCCGCGCCTCGATAGGCTTCCCCATTGAGGAAGATGCAGGAACCAATGCCCATGCCGATCCGAATGTAGATAAAATCTGACAACTCGCGTGCAATCCCAATTTCTTTCTCGGCAAGTGCCGCCATGCGGACACTGTCTTCCACGATCGAAGGCAGTCCGTAGCGCTCGTTGAACATCTCGCCGATCGGAGCGTTTCTCCATTCCGACATTTGCCCGGGACGCGGAAACGAAAGAACGATCCCTCGCTTGCTATCCACAACACCAGAATGCGCCACACCGATTCCAGCCAAAGCTTCCTTTTTGATTCCGGCTTCGCTCATCGCTTGATCAATCGCAGAGAAGCACCTCTCCATAACAGTGGAGAATCCTTCGCTGAGCATCGTTTGAGTTTGCAATTGGTGGCAAATATTACCCGCGATATCTGTAATCACTATGCGCAGGAAGTAGCCGCCGATTTCGATACCAATGGTGTAAGGTTCCCCGGCGCGAAATGTGAGTGCAACTCGACGCCTGCCCAATTTGCTTGGTTCCAGGCCTGATTCCACAATCAGGTTGCGGGCCACTAATCGCCGCACCGCCGCGGAAATCAGACCGCCGCTGAGGCCGGTGAGTTTTACTAGTTCCGCGCGCGATAGCGGACTACGAGCATGGATGAGACCTAAAATTTCCAGTTCTTTCTCGGATGTCTTACGGTTCATTCTCATTTGATCTTTCGCTTACTCTTATTTACTTCAATCACTGGGTCGATCACCGAAGTGTTTACAAATTTTAGAATCTCAAAAATAAAGAGGATTTAGTTTTAATTTAAGAAAACCCGAATTCTTTGATTATATGCGGCTAATAGGTAGCACATTATTCATTCAAATATCAATCTCAATGATCTACCTGGACTTCGCGAGCATATATACTTTTCGCGGAGATTATAATCCATGCAAATGTTTCAGCGTGCAATCATGATTTTTTGTTTCGCCTTGGCTACAAGCTTTTGCCTGGCACAATCTGACACGGTTTTTCGCTGGGCAGTAGCGGCATCCGGATATCGATTCTTTCCTGATATTGAGTACAAAAAAGCTCAAGGTCAATCGCTCAAACTCGACGTAACCGCGATTGAACCGCTCAGTCAACCTCGTCCAACTCTGCTTTTCATTCACGGCGGGGGATGGGTCAATGGCACTAAAAACGAAGTTAAATTGGCGCCGCTTCCGTTCCTTTCGCAAGGGATGAATGCTGTAAACATCGACTATCGTCTCGCCAATCAATCGAGTGCACCCGCCTCGGTCGCGGACTGCCGGTGCGCGTTACGTTGGATTTATCGGCATGCGAAAGAATATGGATTCGACACGAGCAAAATCGTGATAGCGGGCGAGTCTGCGGGTGGTCATCTTGCCTTGATGACCGCGATGCTTCCCGAAGACGCTGGCTTTGATGACGAATGTTCCCCGCAGGAAAGCGATGTCCCAATGAGAATCTCTGCCGTCATTTCTTATTCCGGCCCCACTGACGTGTCCGATATGCTGGAAGGCCCGCATAAAAGTTGGTTCGCGATCGACTGGCTCGGAAACGCCGCTAACCGCGCGGACCTCGCGCGCAGACTTTCTCCAATCAACTACGTACGCCCCGGTCTTCCTCCAGTGATTCTTGCGCATGCCGACCGCGATCCCCTCGTACCTTACGAACATGCAACCCGACTTCACGATGCCCTTACTCGCGCTGGTGTCCCAACACAATTGATCACGGTGAAGGGACCGATTCATGGCTGGGCGCTCGAGCAAGAACTCAGCGTCCAAGAGCAAGTCTTCGACGCCCTTCGCCTGTTTGGAATCCTTCCCCCGGAAAATCTAATCAATCACGCGCATTGATTTGTTCGCGCGGATTCGCGCATGCTCTCTACGAAAATAAAGGCTTCCCACATATCTGGCTGAAAAAGAAAATACTATAATTTTAATATTATTCGTAAATGCGCTATATGCTACCTTTTATCCTTGCAATAAGTTCAATTTTAAATTAAAAGCGGTAGTGCACAACGCTTTTTCTATAAAATTGATCGCAAACGGGTTATTCAATGGCATTGCGTAGTTCTCGCTGGTTTGACAGGAGTGATGAGGTCGGATTTAACCATCGGGCTGCTTTAAGGTCGGAAGGCTTCACCCCCAGCTCCTTCCAAGGCCGCCCAGTCGTGGGAATCTGCAATTCGTGGAGCGAGCTTAACAATTGCAATCTTCACTTGCGCGCCGTGGCCGATGCCGTGAAGCGCGGCGTGTGGGCGGCTGGCGGATTCCCGCTAGAGTTCATGACCATCTCGTTGGCCGAAGAATTGATGATGCCAACGGCAATGCTTTACCGCAATCTGATGGCAATCGATGTGGAGGAAATGGTACGCGCCCATCCGCTGGATGGAGTCGTATTGCTTTGCGGGTGTGACAAAACCACTCCAGCACAACTCATGGGAATCGCCAGTATGGATGTACCCGCTATCGTCGTGCCAGGTGGGCCGATGCTGAATGGGCGATGGCGAAATCAACCGCTCGGATCAGGCACAGACATTTGGAAGGCTTGGGATGAAAGACGAGCTGGCCAGCTCAGCGATGAGAAGTGGGAAGAGCTGGAAGGTTCTATCTCGCGCAGTGCCGGGCACTGCATGACTATGGGAACGGCGAGCACGATGACCAGTCTCGCCGAGGCACTGGGAATGACATTGTCCGGCGCTGCCAGTATCCCCGCAGTCGATTCCCGGCGATACGCAAATGCCGAAGCGAGCGGACGCAGGATCGTCGAACTGATCAAGGAAAATATCCGACCGTCCCATGTGATGACCTCATCGGCCTTTGAAAATGCGATCCGTGTCCTCGCCGCGTTGGGCGGATCCACTAACGCCGTCATTCACTTAATTGCGATCGCCGGCCGACTTGGGATTTCCCTGCCACTCAGCAAGTTTGATGAACTGGCGCGTACAACTCCGATGATCGCCAACATTCAGCCCAGCGGGAAATTTTTGATGGAGGAGTTTTATTACGCTGGCGGCGTGCCGGCGGTTATTAAAGAACTGCTTCCCTTGATTCACGGCAATGAGCTGACTGTGACCGGGAAGACTCACGCACAGAATGTGAAGGACGTGGAGTGCTTTAACACCGATGTAATTCGTCCACGCAGCCACCCTGTTTGGGAGGGAAGCTATCTCGCCGTGTTACAAGGCAATTTGGCGCCGAATGGGGCAGTCATAAAAACTTCCGCCGCTTCTCCTCGTCTCCTGCAACACACCGGAAGAGCGGTTGTATTTGAACGCTATGAGGAAATGTTGCAGCAGATAGACACGCCTGACCTGGATGTTGATGAGAACTGCGTTCTGGTTTTGAAGAACGGCGGTCCTGTTGGCGGCCCGGGAATGCCGGAGTGGGGACAGATTCCGATTCCTTCCAAACTTCTCAAGCGCGGAATCAGGGACATGGTTCGCATCAGTGATTCGCGGATGAGCGGGACTAGTTTCGGAACTGCAGTCTTACATATTTCTCCCGAAGCAGCAGTGGGCGGCCCGCTCGGCGTAGTGAAGAATGGTGACGCCATTCAACTGGATGTAGAAAAAAGACGCCTTGATCTTTTGATCTCAGAAGAGGAACTGCGCAAGCGAATGCAAACCAATAGTCCGCATCCTAAGAAATATAGGCGTGGCTACTATTCCATGTTTCTAGAGCGCATTTTGCAGGCAGATCGCGGCTGCGATTTCGATTTTCTTGTCGGTGAACCGGGAGAAGTACCGTACGAACCGCTGGTCGGTCGCTCATAACGAAGTTTTTTATCAGAATTGATAGGAGTATTTGATGGCATTCCCGAACCAAGGCGTGAAACTCGCCGTCTCAAAACTTGTGGCCGTCCTGGCAATGTGGATTGTTGCGTTACCATGCGTTGCGCAGTCAGCTGCTCACTCGAAAACCGAGCAAGCGACTGTAGAGATCGACGCCAGCAAGACTATCGGGGATGTCCACCCATTTCTCTTTGGGCAATTCATTGAACACGAGCACAACACCATCCAGGGAGGTCTTTGGGCAGAGCTTCTGCGTGATCGAAAGTTCGAACAAGGCGATGCCAATCGCGATGGAGTCTCAGAAGGATGGGTGCCCGAGGAACGCATCGCGAATCACTACTTTGAACTTGCTAACGGAGTGGGCGTTAACGATCGCTACTTTATCGATAAACAGGATTACTACGGTGGTGGCGCATCACAAGCAATAGAACTTTATGGTGCGACTACTTCACATGCAAGTATTTATCAAATCAACATTGAGGTGCAAAAAAACCATCGCTATACATTTTACGTTTATTTGAAGTTGAGGGGGACCGGCGAGGCATGGGTGGAGCTGGACAAGAATGGCTCCACCCTCGCGCCGCGTCAGGAATTTACTGGCATTTCAGATCATTGGCAGAAATATACCGCGGAGTTTACTCCTTCCGACGATACAAAAAATGCGCGCATTCAAATCGGCGTTGAAGGGCACGGAACTTTCTGGATCGATTCGGCCTCTCTGATGCCAGCAGACAATTTTCATGGCATGCGCCGGGATGTAATTGCGGCGCTTCGCCCTCTTCATCTTCCCATCCTTCGTTATCCTGGCGGTTGTTTTGCCGACGAATACCACTGGAGAAATGGTATTGGTCCGCGCGATCAACGGCCAACAACCTGGTCAAGCATCTGGCAGGAGTGGGATCCAAACGATTTCGGTACCGATGAGTACATGGACTTAGCGCGGGAACTCGGCTTCGAACCACATCTGACCGCGAACTACTCGTCAGGCACTCCTGAAGAAGCCGCGGCGTGGGTTGAATATATCAGCGGTGAGCAAGATACGACGGGCGGCGCGTTACGCGCACGCAACGGCCACCCCGAACCGTACAGCGCAAAGTGGTGGGCCATCGGGAATGAACCCGCATTCTCGTGCTCTGAGGCTTACACCGGAGGCACGAAAATTCAGGAATATGCGGACAGATTTCATAAGTACAGCGCCGCCATGCATAAAGTTAATCCTGCGATTCAACTCATGGCCGGCGGCGTTCCCCCGGGGCCAGACTCCTGGAACCATGATCTTCTGGGACTGACACAAGCAAATCTTTTAACGATCACGATGTATACCGGGCAGTGGCTCAAAAAGTACACTCAGATTAGTGATCCCGCCGACTACTACCGCTCAGTAGTGGCAGAGCCGCAACGGTTCGATCACTGGCTGGATGAACTGACTCACAACGTCGGCGACCGATTTCCCAATCACCCTCTGTTCGCGATCACCGAATACAACTCTTTTTGGTTACCGGAAACACAGGATCCTGATTATCGACTGTGCAACGGATTGTATCTGGCGGGTGTGTTCAATGCTTTATACCGACACACAAATCAAGTGGCACTCGCCGAGTGGAATACGATGATCAATGTTCAGGGATTAATCAGCGTGAATCCCACAGGGGTGAAGTTGACGCCCCCGTACTTTGCCTACCTTCTCTATCACGATCACTCCGGCACTCAAGTTCTGAACACGACAGTCAACAGTCCGAAGGCTTCGTTCAACAGCAAGCTCCCAGCGCTGAATGCAGTGGCAACCATGAGCGCGGATGGCAACAAACTTTATGTGGCTGTCGTGAACGTTTCCGAGGACGTTGACATAAAAACCGTGGTCCGGCCGGCAAATTGGACACCGCATGCAGGCGTTGCAAAAGTGTGGGAACTGAACGGTGCGGATCGCGATGCCGCCAACGACTTTGGCAATAGCGACAAGGTGAATATCCATGAGAAGAGCGTTGCCATCACAGGAACATCGTTCTCTTACCGTTTTCCCGCGCACTCGATCACAGTGCTAGAGCTGCAGGGACACCGTCAACAGAAGTAATAGATCGTTGTTTTCGTTCGCAACTACACCGAGGAATCTCATGAAACTCAAGGGCCGCACAGCAATTGTCACTGGTTCAGGGAATGGTATCGGACGAGCATGCGCGCAGGAATTCGCTAAAGAAGGAGCGGCAGTAGTTGTCGCCGACGTGAACTTTCGCGGCGCGGAAGAGACAGCCCAGTTAATTAAAGAGGCCGGTGGAAAAGCCCTTGCGGTGGAAACTGATGTAGCCGATCCTGCATCCGTCGAGCAAATGGTGCGGAAGACTGTGGAGGCATTCGCGCAGATTCACGTGCTGCTCAACAACGCCGCAGTGCAGGTCAACAAAAACATAGAAAACACAACATTCGAGGAATGGAACCGCCAGATGGCGGTGAACCTAGGAGGGACTTTCCTTTGCTCCAAGTACTGCCTACCGTTTCTGCGACAAACTCACGGAAATATCGTGAACATGGCTTCAGTCAACGGCTTCTTTGTGGAGCCAATTGTGGCGGGATATTGCGCCACCAAGGCGGGCATTATCGGATTCACCAAAGCCATGGCCATTGACCACGGCAAGGATGGCATACGCGTCAATTGCATCTGTCCGGGTTACATCGATTCAGGTTTGGCGGAAAGCTACTTCCAGGCGCAGGTAAACCCTGCAGAAGCGCGCGCTGCAGCAGGAAAGTTACACGCTTTGTGGCGCATCGGACAACCGCAAGAAGTCGGGCGGGTGGCGGTCTTTCTTGCCAGCGATGACGCTTCGTTTGTCACCGCATCCTCCTACAACGTGACTGGCGGATTTGGATCCGGTATCGCTCCACTCGATTAATACTCGCATTGTCAGCGCAATGAAGCTTTTGTTTGAGACAAGGACTTTTTCTGATGAGTGACAGTCAACTTCGGGGATTTTCCTGGCTATTGGTGGCGGGAACGACTGGTGGAGCATTTGTTCTCCCTATGAAGTTCGTGCGGCGGTGGAAGTGGGAACACACCTGGCTGGTGTACTCCATCCTCGCCTTTTTTATCATGCTGCCGGTGGGGGCATTGCTTACTGTGCCTAAAGCCTGGCAGGTGTATCAGGCTTGTTCCACACGTGTCCTGCTAATCGTCATTCTCAACGGAGCGGGTTGGGGCGCAGGATCCGTTCTGTTTGGTTTGGGGGTAGACGCCCTTGGCATGGCACTTGGCTTCTCGATGATGACAGGTATCTACACTGCATTGGGAACACTAGTTCCTCTCGCGGTTTTAACCCCAGATTTGGTGTGGACGCAGAACGGACTATTCATCATTGCTGGCAATCTTGTCACGATTGTTGGGGTTGTATTCTGCGCGATAGCGGGGGACGCTCGCAACAAATATGTGCCACAAACGGACGCACCAACACAGTTGGGCATCAATTTTTCATTCCCCGTCGCACTTACGATCTGCATTCTCGCTGGAGTTTTTTCTGCGATGTTGAATTTCGCGTTCGCCTTCGGCTCTCCGATGATCGATGCCGCGCGCCAATTCGGTTACACCAAAGATGACGGTGCCAACGTCTTGTGGCTTCTGGCAATTGTGGCCGGAGGAATTCTGAATGTGGGTTACTGCTTTTATCTTTTTCAACGCAACAAAAATTGGTCGATGTTATGGCGGCAAACTGCACCGTGGGATTGGTTTCACGCGACCATGATGGCAGTACTTTGGACTGTATCTCTATTCGTATATGGATGGGGCGCGAACGACTTGGGAAGACTCGGCCCCGCCCTGGGGTGGTCGCTTTGGAACGCCATTCTGATTCTCACAACATTCGCCTGTGGATGGCTTACGCATGAATGGAAAGGGGCTCCACGCAACGCGGTTCGTTTGTTGCTTGTCGGAATCGTTCTTCTACTTGGGGCGACGGTCTTGTTGGGACTTGGCGGTGCTGGAGCCTAGACCGTTTCACGACTACAAAAATATGGTTGGTTATTTTCATTTCGAGGAGCGCTTGCGTGTTGGAAAAGAAATTAAGTGGTGTAGTGCCCATTATTCCGATTCCCTTCGACGAGTCGGAGAATATTGACGAAGAAGCATTGCGCGGTCTGGTCGAATTCGCGGTGGAATGCGGGTTTGCGGGAATCTGTCTTCCCGCCTACGGCAGCGAATTTTACAAACTCTCGGACGTCGAACGCGTTCGCGTAGTTCAGATCGCAGTGAATGAAGCCGCAGGACGTACCTTGGTGGTCGCCCAGAGCAATCATGTGTCGTCGCGCATCGCACTTTCCACTGCGAGAATGCATATAGAGAACGGCGCCGATTTGATCTCACTTGCTCTACCCCGACAATTCGCTCTGACTGAGAACGATCTTCTGACTTACGTAATTTCGATTCTGAGGGGCATTAACGTCCCTTGCCTCATCCAGGACTTCAATCCCGGTGGTCCGACGGTAGGCGCAGATTTCGCTGTGAAGTTGCTCGATACGTGCCCGAACTTTCACTATCTCAAACTGGAAGAAGCCTTGCTGGCCCAGAAGGTGCGAGCGATTCGTAAAGCAACGAACGACGACATCGGTATTTTAGAAGGATGGGGGGGCCTGTACATGATGGAGCTAATCCCTGCGGGGATCTGCGGCGTTATGCCCGGCCTGGCACTGGGCGACATGCTGCAACGAACTTTTGATCTACGAAAGGCGGGTAAGAACGCTGAGGCCTTCGCACTGTATCAAAAAGTTTTGCCGCAACTGGTGTTTGCTCTTCAAAACATGGAATTGTTTCTTTACCACGAAAAACGTTTGCTCCACGCCCGGGGATGCTTGCGCACTACTCGCTGCCGCAACGCAGCTCTCACCCCTGATGCCGACGCTAGGGCCTATGTGGACGAGATCAATGCCGAGCTTATGCACGAGATAAAGAAAGGCGCATTTATTACACCTACCGGACAATCACATTGATTGCACTGAGGCGTTGACTGGACAACGTCTCTTACGGAAAGAGTGGATCTCCTTAAGGATCTCGGCCGTCACCCTATGTGTGGCCTGATCTCCGTCAACTGTCAGCAAGGCACCACAACTACTATAGTGTTCAACGATAGGAGAAATCTGTTGTTGGTAACTCAGCAGCCGACGGCGGACGGTATCTGCTATATCGTCAGCGCGAACAACTAGCACACTACCATCGTGGTCGCATATGCCCAGGGTTTTTGGCGGTTCCATGCGATTGCTATAACTGGTTCCGCAAGAAGGGCATACTTGTCTATCAGCCAGCCTTCCATGAAGAGTCCCTTCAGACACGATGAGATGAATGGCCATTATTGCGATGTCTTTTCCTAAGACGCATAGACGAGAATCGAGTGCTAGAGCTTGCGCACGCGTGCGCGGAAAACCATCGAGAATGAATCCTTCCGCACAATCGGAATGAGCGATTCGTTGATCAAGAATCTCCAGCACTGAGTTATCTGGAACTAACCCTCCTGTATCAACGATCTCCTTTACACGTGTTCCCAGATCTGAGTGCCGATCAACGTGATTACGCAGGATGTTCCCTGTCGAGATGTGGGGTATCGACAATGTCTGCGCGAGTTGGGCGCACTGCGTACCCTTACCAGCGCCGGGCGGCCCGAGGATAACTAGAACAATCTTGCGACTTACTCCCCTGTGGTCAGGCAAATTTATCCTCGCATGGGAGCAACATCAATGTAGGAACGATCCAAGTTTTTTACAGAAGGACAGCCCAACAATCTCAAGGTACGTTCCATATCCGATTTGAGGATTTCGAGAGCACGGCCCACGCCGGATCGGCCGGCAGCGGCAAGACCATAGGCGTATGCGCGGCCAATTAAGACTGAACGCGCTCCAAGACAAAGCGCCTTCACGATGTCGCTACCGCCGCGGATTCCGCCATCCATCAGGACTTCGACATCTTTCTGGACTGCCGCAACTACTTCACTAAGCGCCCGCAGGGCAGATGAAACCTGATCGAGTTGCCGGCCTCCATGATTCGAAACCACAATCGCGGCCGCTCCAACATCAATCGCCCGTCGAGCATCCTCGCCTGTCAACACACCTTTCACCACAATCGGTCCTTTCCAGATTTCGCGCATCCAGTGGAAATCCTCCCAAGTCACGGTGGAACTCGCCAAGGCAGAAGCCACATCCTGCAATCCCATCGGGCCGGCCCCGGGAACAATTACATTCGGCAACGGGTGCAATCCTCCATCCAATAAAAAGGATGTCGTCCAACCGGGACGTACGATCATCTGGGAGAGGTGGGGAATTTTCGCGAAGATGCTCCGGCCCATAAGCTCCCTCATGCCGTTGCGATAGTCACGCTCCCGTAAACCGGCCACTGCCGTGTCGATCGTCACCACCAAAGCGCTGAACCCGGCATTGCGTGCGCGTTCGAGAGTCGGCTCGGCAGCTTTGCGCCCTCCGAGCAGATAAAGCTGATACCAAACCGGCCCATTCGACGCCGCTTTTACATCCTCAAGTCGGTGGCCGGAAATAGTGGACAAGATATAGGCCGTGCCTGCGGCTCCGGCCGCGCTGGCTGTAGCAACTTCTCCGGCACGGTGCATCATCCGGCTGTAGCCTACAGGTGCGAGTACAGCGGGAAACGCGAGGTTGAATCCCAGAACAGATGATCGAAGATCGCACTCATCGAAGGCCACCCCATTCCGCGGTCTGAACGTGATCGAACTGAACGCGTCACTGTTGGCCCGCAACGTCACCTCATCCTCGGCGCCTCCATCCAGATAATCAAAAACAACTTTGGGAAGACGACGGTGCGCCATGCGCCTTAAATCTTCAATAGTGATGGCATCACGAAAATTCACAGTCACACATTATTTCAATAACACTATTTAATCAACATATTTTGTATTATTATTAAATGAATATATTATAATTTAATATTATATATTAAATAAAATAATGGTTTTTGTTTAACATTTGTATTTTTAAATGATATCGTGTAGTTCCTGAACAGGATTGATGATCCAATGAAAGCCCTCCTTTATCCCCGCTGGGATTCCCTGCAGATTGCCGAGGTGCCTACCCCAATTCCCGCTTCCGGAGAGGTTCTGGTGCAGGTCCACAACTGTGGCATCTGTGGATCGGAACTCGACTCCTTCCGCGTTCGCAGCCCGCGCCGCGCTCCGCCTCTGGTTATGGGACATGAATTTTGTGGCGTCGTTGCGCAACGCGGATCAAACGCAAAGAAATGGAAGGATGGAGACCGCGTAATTTCGCACGCCCTCGTGCACTGCGGCAAATGTCCGCCATGTCAGAGTGGTTTTACCAATCTGTGTTCGAGTCGCCAGGTTTTCGGAATGCACCGGCCCGGGGCGTTCGGGGAATTTATTTCCGTTCCTGAGCAGGTTTTGTTTGAGTGGCCAGCTGCGCTGACTGCTGGAGAAGCCACAATGGCGGAACCCCTCGCCAACGGCGTTAATGCAATCCAACTTGATCCTTCGGTATCGAAAGAACAAGTCATTGTTCTCGGCGCTGGCCCCATCGGGTTAATGTGCCTGGTCGCAGCACGGAGCATAGCCAAGTCGAGCGTCATTGTCTCCGACTTGATCGACGACCGCTTGCAGGTGGCCCGGCGATTGGGCGCAGCAGCCGCGTTCAATCCGAAGCAGGCAAATATTCTTGACATTGTCAAAGCGACGTGGGGATCTGCCATGGCAGATTACGTCATCGACGCGGTTGGTTCAGCAACGACGAAACGCGCCTCTCTTGAATTGGTGCGTCCTGGCGGCGCTGTAGTCTGGGTCGGACTTCATGATGATTCGATTGAACTGAGCAGCTATGCCGTCACTCTTCAACAGAAGCGCATTCTCGGCACATACTCCGGCAGCTATAACGATGTCAGCAAAGCGATTTCAATCCTTACCGACAAGACGGCGGATGTGACCAGTTGGGTCAAGTCATTCACTTTGGATCAGGGTGTACAAGCATTTCAAGCAATGTTGAGAGCTGAGGGCGATGACATCAAAGCAATTCTCAAAATGCCCATTGGCCAGACCATCCTCTAGAAAACTTAAATGAAAATCATTCGATACGAAGACGTACAAGGTAGTAAACACCACGGCGTACTCGGCGCGGATGGGTCCGCTCGCAGGATCAAGGGCGACATCTTCAGCAATTTCGAAGTAACCGAAGAACCCGCCGATGTGCGGCGACTCTTGGCGCCTGTCGTTCCCACCATGATATGGTGCGTCGGCCAAAACTATCGTCGGCATGCACAGGAAAGCGGTGCGACTGCTCCTGAGTTGCCTATCATTTTTGCCAAGGGTCCCAACACGCTTCAGGATCCCGAGCAGCCCATTCTGATTCCCACTCATCTTGCTTCCAACGAGGTTGACTACGAGTGTGAATTAGCGGTCATTATCGGCTCTCCATGCAAGAACGCACCGCGAAGCAATGCTCTCGATTATGTGCTCGGCTATACCTGCGCAAACGATGTGAGTGCGCGCGACTGGCAGATCAAACGTGGGGGAAGTCAATGGTGCCGCGGCAAGACTTTCGACACCTTCGCACCAATGGGCCCGTGCCTCGTCACAAAGGATTCCCTGCCAGATCCGAATCAACTAAAGATTCAAACCATTCTCAACGGAAAGGTCATGCAGGACTGGACTACATCGGACATGATTTTCGATGTGCCCACCTTGATCGAGTTTCTGAGTGGCAGCACCACCCTATTGCCCGGCACAGTAATCTTGACCGGCACGCCTCACGGAGTTGGCATGGCCCAAAAACCTCCGCGCTGGCTGCACGACGGTGACGAGGTCAGCATTGTGATCGAGAATATTGGCACCCTCACGAATCCTGTCCGCACCGAATGATGCATACATCCTCCACTGTCGATGACGACGCCTTAACCGGCAAGAAGAATTCGCAGATCCGTAAATTGTTACCTGTCGGTCCGGCAATGATAATCCAAGCTGGATCTGCCATATTGCATAGGAAGAATCATTAGATACTACATGCTGAAACAACCTCTTGCAGATGCCGGCAATGCAAAACACGTCGTCATCATTTCCGACCCGAGATACCAACGCCTTTACCGTAAATTAGTTCAATATGTTCCTTCACAACATGTCATTACTGATCCGCTTCGCACCCTCGCCTACGGCGGTGATGCCAGCTTTTACCGTCTCATTCCCAAGCTGGTTGTCCAAGTGCAATCAGAATTCGAACTCGTTCGTACGATCAATGCATGCAGTGAACTAAATATTCCTTTCACGTTTCGCGCGGCCGGCACCAGTTTGTCTGGCCAGGCAATCAGCGACTCAGTTTTGATCCAGTTGAGCCGCTTGTGGAATGGCATTGACATCCGCGAAAACGGCGCTCTTGCCAGTTTCGGACCCGCGGTTTTAGGCAGCGAAGCCAATCGCGCATTAGCGCCATTCGGAAGAAAAATTGGTCCTGATCCGGCATCGCTTGACGCGGCCATGATCGCTGGCATTGCCGCCAATAACGCCAGCGGCATGTGTTGTGGCAATATTCAGGACACTTATCACACCATGGCGTCGATACGTGTGGTGCTTGCAGATGGATCGATTTTGGATACGGGCAACGATGCAAATAAAGAGCGATTTAAGCAAGAACACCGGGATCTTCTGTCCAAAGTCGATGCACTGGCACAACGCGTGAAGGCAAACGCCTCGCTGGCAGACCGTATTCGCAAAAAATACCGCATTAAAAACACGACCGGATACAGTCTTAATTCACTTATTGACTTCACGGATCCCATAGACATTATTTCCCATTTGATGATCGGTTCCGAGGGAACACTTGGCTTCATCAGCGAGATCACTTACCACACAGTTTCCAATCCCCAGTTTCATGCGACCAGCCTAGTTTTTTTCAAGGATATCTACGCGGCTTGTGGTGCTTCCAATCGCCTGAGTGAAAGCTCGGCAGCAGCTGTGGAATTGATGGACCGGCAAAGCTTGCGCTCCATCGAAACGAAACCTGGCGTTCCAGAAAACATCCGTTCGCTTGATGGAAACGTTGCAGCATTGCTCGTCGAGGCACAAGCAACGTCCGATGAAGAACTCGACAGCCAAGTTGCGGCCATCACGAACATTCTTGAATCATGTACGTCAGTGGGGCCGGCTCGCTTTACGAAAGATAACTCGCAATCCAAACAATTGTGGAATATCCGCAAGGGCTTGTTCCCTTCACTCGGCATTGCGCGTCAAAACGGCACAACCATCATCATTGAGGACGTTGCCTTTCCAACAAACGTCTTGGCTAACGCTTCGGTCGATTTGCAACATCTTTTTCAGAAATATGGCTATGCCGATGCCGTCCTTTTTGGCCACGCGTTGCAAGGCAATCTTCACTTTGTGTTCTGCGCAGATTTCAATCGAGAGGAGGAAGTTCACCGCTATGAAGGACTGCTTAATGATGTAGCCAACATGGTCACGGCAAAATACGATGGATCGCTTAAAGCCGAGCATGGTACCGGGCGCAACATGGCTCCATTCGTCGAGCACGAATGGGGAGCAGAAGCGTTCGCGATCATGCGCGAGATCAAAGAAATCTTTGATCCCCAGCGCTTGTTAAATCCTGAAGTCATATTGAGCGACAACCCGCGTATTCATGTTTCAGATCTAAAACGCACTCCGCCGACAAACCCTGTAATTGAAAAATGCACTGAATGCGGATTCTGTGAGCGGACATGCCCGTCAAGAAATTTAACTCTGACTCCGCGCCAAAGAATTGTTGCGTGGCGGGAAATCTGTTTTCTGAAAGCCTCAGGCAACAATCCAAAGCGATTAGATGAGCTTACAGAAACATTTGATTACCAAGGCAATCAGACCTGCGCAGTAGATGGACTGTGTGCAACACTTTGCCCGATTGGAATCGACACAGGCACGTTTATTAAAGAGTTGCGCGCTGTACAACATTCCAAGCTTAGCAACCGAGTGGCGGACCTACTTTCGCGCTATATGGGTTTTTCGCTGAGTATTGCACGACTTTTACTCAATCTTGCAAATCTTGGAGACACCATACTGGGGACATCGGCAATGAGGCGGATTACAGCAATATTTGCCAAACTTCCCGGATTTCCGCATTGGAATCCATGCCTACCGAAACCAGCATCGCCTGTCAGGTCTGCTGCCCGGATACAGAATCACAAGGTCGTTTATTTTCCGAGCTGTGTAAGCCGCTTGTTCGGTGCATATAAAACAGGCCCTTATTTCGATTCTCAGAATGTCCGCATCGAGAATTTGCTGGCAAAATCTGGATACGAATCTATCATTCCTAAAAATATCGGAAATCTCTGCTGTGGAATGGCATTTTGCAGTAAAGGCTTTAATAAGCAAGGAGAACAGAAACAAGAGGAAGTCATGAAGGCACTGGCAAATGCCTCTCAGAACGGCAAATATCCTGTCCTCATTGACACGAGCCCATGTTTCCACCGATTGCGCGACCAATATGCCAAGGAATTTGGAGAGCAGATTTACGATATTACAGAGTTTCTCTTAAAATTTGCCGCGCCGCGTTTGAAGTTCAAGCGGAGGCCAATCAGTATTGCTGTGCACGTTCCGTGCAGTATGCGCAAAGCCGACAGACAAAATCAGCTCGTTGAGCTTGCCAAAATGTGCGCAGAGAATGTTTCTTCACCTGAATCTGTACCCTGTTGCGGCTTCGCTGGCGACCGAGGATTCATCAATCCGGAGCTTCCGGCTTCTGCTCTAGTAGTACTCAAATCATCACTTCGTACCGACTGCCAGTCCGGATATTCGAGTAGCCGCATGTGCGAAATAGGCGCTTCACTTCATAGCAGCATCAGATACCAATCCATCGCTTATCTAGTCGACGAAACGACAGAACCCCTTCTTTAAACGACGGAAAACGCTCCTGGATCAGTAAACATATTTTTTTGGGGCGGTGGCGCGAAACATTATTTGGCTTGTGATTCCGATAATTACTTAGAAACGGAGCGAATCAAGGAATTGATTGCGTGCCGGAAGTAGCAAAGCGAAGCCAAGTTGTTCCGTACTTCCTGTCACTGTCGAGTGAGTGATATTCTTATGGTGCTTCTCGGCACGAGCAGCTAACCTGATGATGTGCCAATGTACACGCCTGATGGGATATCGGATGGGATATGAAATCTTCCCGCTTCCATCTAACTCATTGAGTGCCAACAAGAAGCCGACGTAGCTCAGTTGGTAGAGCAGCCGATTCGTAATCGGCAGGTCAGCGGTTCAAGTCCGCTCGTCGGCTCCAGTTTTTACGCGGTTCCCCGTCGATGCGTGGTAACAAATATATCCCGTCTCATATCCCATAAAACTGGATCATCAGCATGTCATGGCTCCGCATTCTGAGTCTTGCAACGACTTGGATCCCTGCTCCACAAGAACCCCGCCGCGTTCAGTCCTTCGAGTTGTCATTCGGAAAAGTCCATGTCTTTACCTCGATACTTCTCCTGATCGGTGTACCGCTGCTCGCTGCTTGATGTTGACGCGGTCTGGCTTTGTCAGGACATGGCGTGGACTTTCTGGCAAGGGCGGACTGGAGCAGTAACCACAATCGTGTCATCTTGAACTCCCCTCGGTGGGGCATACACTATTTATCAGCGGTCGCCAGACCGGAGGGATGATGGCAAACACAGATACTGCTCGCAACATGCCGCGCAGGGACTTTTTGAAACTTTCCTGCGCGGCCGTTGCTTTAGGGTTCCCGCCCGCAACCTTAGCCGCAGGAAAGGGCCACGTTTCCATAGTCGTGGATTCCGAAAACGCAGCAGCTTCGAGCGGTCCCGCAACCAGAGCGACCGGGCAACTTCGCAGAATCATTGCTGCAAAGGGCGCCTCCTGTGAGATCGTCCAGTTCCGCGAGGCGGCAAAGGGCGATATTTGTATCGTGGTTGCCGGCGTCGAGTCTCAGTTCGCTAAGGGATTTCCGGCGAGAGGACCACTGACTGCGATGGAAAGCCTGCGTCTCACGCCTGGGAAGGTTGGAACCGTACCGGCCGTACTCGTCTCTGCCACTGATCCCCGGGGCTTTGTGTATGGACTGCTCGAGCTTGCGGAGCGGGTACAGTTTGGTGAGAACCCAGTAGAAGCACTGCGGTTGACACAAATCATCGAAGAGAAGCCCGCGAACGAAGTGCGTTGTGTCAGCCGCTATTTCTGCGGCGAGTTAGAGGACAAGCCGTGGTATGACGACAAGTCGTTCTGGAGCGAATACCTGGACACCTTGGTGGCGAGCCGGTTCAACCGGTTCACGCTTGCTTACGGACTGGAGTACGACTTTCCACGAGGGGTGACCGACGACTATTTCGTTTTCGCCTACCCATATCTCGTTGACGTTCCCGGCTACCCCGAGGTGCGCGTAACGCAGCTTGCCGCGGCAGACGGTACGAGGCTGGCCAATCCGAAGCCGCTGAGCAAAGAGGAACGCGAAAAGAACCTGGAAATGCTGCGCTTCATTGCGTCGGAGACCGGCGCTCGGGGATTGCAGTTTCAGCTCGGCCTATGGACACATGCGTATGAATGGACGGACAGCCCCAATGCCTACCACCGTATTACAGGGTTGTCGCCCGAAACCCACGCTCGCTATTGCCGCGATGCACTCGCAATGATTCTCAAAGAATGCCCGGAGATTCAGGGGCTGACCATGCGCGTGCACGGGGAGAGCGGGATTCCCGAGGGAAGCTATTCGTTCTGGCAGACAGTGTTCGAGGCGATCGCAGGCGCAGGGCGAACCATAGAGATCGATATGCATGCCAAGGGTGTTGACGAGAAGATCATCGAGGTTGCGGTTGCAACCGGAATGCCGGTCAAGCTCGGCGCCAAATATTCCGCCGAGCACCAGAGCCTTGGATACCAACAGGCGGACATTCGCGCACTCGAAATTCCCCACGGCGATCTTTCCAGGAATGATGCGGCATTGTTCCAGGTGAGCAGCGGATCCCGGAGCTTTACTCGCTATGGCTATGCCGATTTTCTTCGCGAGGATGCGAAATACAAGTTATGGTTTCGGCTTTGGCCGGGAACGCAGCGGCACCTGCTTTCCGTGGATCCGGAGATGGCGGCTGCGTACGCACGCACTGCGAGCTTTTGTGGCGCGACAGGACTCGACCTCATGGAGCCACTGACGTTCAAAGGGCGCGAGGGGTCAGGGATTGCAGGAGGTCGATGCGCCTACGTGGATGCATCACTGAATCCGGAAAAGGACTGGCAGAAGTATGAGCTTTACTACCGCGTATGGGGGCGCAAGCTGTACAACCCTGACGCGGATCCGGAAACGTGGCGGAGAACTCTGCGTGCGGAATTTGGCGCGGGGGCTGAGGCAACCGAGACTTCCCTGGCAAACGCCAGCCGTATTCTCCCCCTGCTGACATCGGCACATTTGCCCTCGGCCAGCAATCACGACCTTTGGTACGAATTGCCAACCAATATGCCCATCGTGCTGGGCAGTGAGCCTTCTCCGTATGGGGACACACCGAAGCCGAAGTGCTTTGGAACTGTAAGTCCGCTCGACCCGCAGATGTTCTCGACTGTGGTGGAGTATTCACAGGCATTGATGGCCCGCAAGGCGGACGCGAAGTACTCGCCGGTCGAGGTTGCGCAGTGGCTGGATCAGTGTGTGGACAACGCCCGCCGCGGGCTGGAGAGAGCAAGGCGCACAGTGAGGTCACGCGGCGGAAGTGCATTCCGCCGGATCGAGGAGGACGTTCTCATCCAGATCGGGCTGGGGAAGTTTTTTGCGCACAAGCTGCGCAGCGCTGTGCTGTACGAAGTTTTTACGGGGACGAAAGATCCGGATGCCGGCAAGTTGGCAATCGAGCATTATCAGCAGGCAAGAGATGCATGGATGGCTATGGCGGAACGCGCGCGGGGCGTGTATCAAGCGAACGTGTCCTATGGCAGTATCCCCAAGCGGAGCGGACACTGGAGCGACCGGCTGCCGGCGATTGATACAGATCTGGCGGCCATGAAAGCTAAGGTGCAAACGGATTCGGCTGCTCTTCAGTCTCGCAGGAGTGCTGCGGATGCGATTCGGGCAGCAATAGAACGGCCTAGCAAAACGCGAATTGCTTGTGCTTTTACGCCTCCGCAAACCTTCAGACCAGGACAGGCGCTCGCATTATCGCTGGTGACACCGGGGGGCGATGGTGAATCGGCAGTCCGTTCGGTGCGGCTGCGCTATCGGCATGTGAATCAGGCCGAGCGCTGGGGAACCTTGGATGCCGTCGGCAATGATGGCATATATGCGATGTCGATTCCGGCCGACTATACGGAAAGTCCCTATGCACTGGAGTACTACTTCGAACTTGGAGACGAGATGGGCAAAGCCTGGTTGCATCCCGGCTTCGACAAGACGCTCTCGAGCCAGCCATATTTTGCTGTGTCCAAGCGGAGGACCTGACTGGACTTGAGGGCGAAACCTTACGCGGCAGGGAAATTGAGGATCTCTGCTAAATCCGCTCTCATTGATACCTCTACAAAGAACCAAAAAGGAGAATGTATGGACACGATTACCGTCAAAGATGGCACGCAGATTTATTACAAAGATTGGGGCAAGGGCCAGCCAATCGTATTCAGTCATGGTTGGCCGCTCTCGGCGGATGACTGGGACGCACAGATGATGTTTTTCCTTAACCATGGATATCGCGTGATAGCTCATGATCGCCGCGGACATGGACGATCCACGCAAACAGGCGATGGACATGACATGGATCATTACGCCGACGATCTTGCGGCCTTGACGTCACATCTTGATCTGAAGGACGCGATACATGTCGGCCATTCAACTGGCGGCGGCGAAGTCGTGCACTACTTGGGACGGCACGGAGAGAGCCGCGTAGTAAAAGCCGCGATCATCAGTGCCGTGCCGCCACTGATGGTGAAAACGAGTGCAAATCCCGGCGGACTTCCGAAGGATGTTTTCGACGAATTTCAGGCGCAGCTCGCGGCCAATCGCTCGCGATTCTACCGCGATATCGCTTCGGGCCCCTTTTATGGGTACAACCGCCCGGGTGCGAAATCCTCCGAGGCGACCATTGCAAACTGGTGGCGCCAAGGAATGATGGGCGGAGCCAAGGCCCATTACGATGGTATTGTCGCTTTTTCTCAGACCGATTTTACTGAAGATCTCAAAAAGATCACCATACCAGTCCTTGTTATACATAGCGAAGATGATCAGATTGTGCCCTATGCCGACTCGGGACCCTTGTCTGCGAGGTTGCTAAAAAATGGAACGCTCAAAACCTATAAGGATTTTCCTCATGGGATGCCAACGACGCATGCAGATACAGTCAATGCTGATTTGCTGGCGTTCATCAAAGGCTGACCAATAGGCTGTGGAGAGAGCGTAAAAGGCCTCCCCACAGTCTTTTTTCACATGTCCCGTTGGAGCGCAGGCGCATCCTTTCCTCTATCTCTCCATCGCTGTACGCTTCCCATCCGTCCAAATCAGCGAGAAATGGCGGTCGCTTTAGCCACGCCCATGCTCTGGTGTCCCAAATAGTTCCCGGAACTGCCTAATGAAATCACATCATGTGATTTCAGGTGCTTAGTGTGAGCGTAAGTCACCGGGATTAGGTGTGGAATACCTTCGGCGCGGACAATTTGTAATCGGTAGATCAGCGGTTCAAGTCCGCTCGTCGGCTCCAGACTTTCGCCCACCCTGAAATAGCCGCTTTTCCGCCGCAGGCATCCAACGCTGTTTGAAGCGTTGCATGAAATCTCTTTGGCAACCCCATGCGCGTATTTTTTGGCTTAGCTGCTTCACCACGCTTGTGTTTGTTCTGGCTGGCTGCGGCGGCGGGAGCATGTCTGCACCGAGCTCAGGCGGAGGCGGCGGTACCGGTGGAGGCGGAGGCACGGGCGGCGTTGGTGGAGTTTCTCAATCCACTTTCGGCCACGTCTTCCTGTTAGTCGAGGAGAACCACGGATTCTCCGACGTCATCGGCGACTCTTCCATGCCCTATCTGAACAGTTTGGCAACGCAGAATGGGCTGGCTATGCAGTATTTCGCGGACACACATCCTTCCATCGGCAACTACTTCATGCTCACCACCGGAAAAATCGAGTCGAATGATGATTCATTTTCCGGGACCGTCTCGGATGACAATCTTGTCCGCGAGTTGAAGAGTGTCGGAAAATCCTGGAAGTCGTATGCGGAGGACTTGCCGAGTGCAGGATATACCGGCGGCGACGTATATCCCTATGCGCGGCATCACAACCCATTCGCTTATTTTTCTGATGTGCTGAACGACAGCACGGAGGCATCGAATCTGGTTCCGTTCAGCCAGTTCGCTTTTGATCTCGCGAATAATACCTTGCCGGATTTCTCCTTTATTCTTCCCGACCTGCTCGATGACGCCCATGACGGCAGCCTCGCGCAAGCCGACCTCTGGCTGAAAGAGAATGTCGCACCCTTGCTTGCCAGCGCGGCTTTCCAGAAGGACGGTCTGCTCATCATCACATTCGATGAAGCCGAAGACTCTGATACTTCCCATGGCGGAGGGCACGTTGCGACGGTCATTGTGAGTCCGAAGGCCAAGGCTGGATTTCAATCGCAAACGCTTTATCAGCACGAAAACGTGCTGCGGCTCATTCTATCTACATTGGGTGCTACGAATTTTCCCGGAGCTTCCGCAAACGCGCCATCCATGGATGAGTTTTTTAACTAGTCATTTTTTAACTAGTGCTGGCAATGCGCAAAAGCTTGCACCATTTCTGCGGCATTACTTAGCAAGATTCTCCCCGAGAGCGATTTCCACTTTACTGCACAAGCCTGTTTGCGGATAATCATAGATAGAGTCTCTTATTACCGTGTACCGATATACTCGAGCGGACTTGCTCCGGATCCTTCGGCTTACGGCGCGTCAGTTGTCAGCGTGGGAAAAAGCTGGACTGGTGGCCGCCAGCGAGGGCTATTCCTTTTTTGATCTTCTCCAGATAAAAAAAGTGCGCGATTTGTGCGCGCTTAAAGTGCGTCCTGCGGTCATCCGGCAGTCTCTCGACGCGATGCAGAAACGCGTAGCCGGAATGGAGAACCCGCTGCTCGAAGCTAGTTCCTTTCGCGCCGGACACCGCGTGGCATTTCGCCATGATGGAAAAGTTCTGGAGCCGATCGCCGGCCAGTTTATGTTCGACTTCGATCCCAACGAGAAAGTGATTACCAGTTCGCCGATTCCCGAGACGCGTCCGCAACCTCCGGCGGCGGACGTGGCCGAGCTTTTTGCTCGTGGCATCGCATTGGAAGAAGACCCGAACAATCAGGCGCAGGCGATTGCCACCTATCAAAGAGTGCTGGAGCTTGATCCCCAACACGCCGCCGCAAACATTAATCTAGGGACAGTGCATTACAACCGCCAGGAATACCCGCTGGCGGAGAAATACTACCGCGCCGCCATCGAAATTGATCCTCGGTACGCTCTTGCTTACTTTGATTTAGGCAATGTGCTGGATGAAACGGGGCGGGTCGCGGAGGCTGTCCAGGCGTACAAAGCCGCGCTGCAGCTGGCCCCCACCTATGCCGACGCGCACTATAACCTGGCACTTGCTTACGAAAAAATCAAAGAGCCGCGAAAAGCGTTGGCGCATTGGCGCGCCTACTCCAAACTTGATACCGTCGGCCCCTGGGCCACGCATGCTCGCAATCAAGCTCAGCGTATCCTGAAAGCCGATGGGCTAAAGCTCGTCCAGCGCTAGACTCTGCGGCACAAACGTTCCCGCCATCCTGAAAAATTGCGCACATTGTCATGCTGAGCGTAATCAATCCATGCGCGAGCGCGTGGATTGATGAAGTCGAAGCATCCCTACGCTCTTCTCGGAGCTCTCGTTTACGGGCCATCCGTGCGGAAAAGCCCAGCGGACTGATCTGGGCGCGACAACTTCGGCACTGCACAGGTAGGGATGCTTCGACTTCGCAGTGCTTCGCTTTGCGAAACACTGCTGCGCTCAGCATGACAGTGAATGTGAGTTTAGGTCTCTATCAAACCATACAAACCAGATCACCGAAAGAAACGGTAACACCCTTGCAATTGTCATGCTGAGCGAAGTAAATCGCGCGGTGAGCGATTTACGCAGTCGAAGCATCCCTACCCTCTACACGCACTTCCACCCATGAATATCGAGGCCGACCTCGCCAATGCTGGAATTTTCCCGCCGTTCGGGTAGAATCGCGCCTGACAGCAAGAAATCTGCAAAGGCGCCGGTCCGATGCCTGCTGGGAAGGTTTTTCATGGCTGAGAAAAATTCGCCCTCATCGCCCGCCCTTACTCCCGCCGCACTCACGGAAGACGAAATTCTTTTTCGCGACAATATCCGTCAGTTTGCCGAGGAAAAAATCCGCCCGCTGGTTAAGGCCATGGACGAGCGCAGCATGTTCGATCCGGGATTGATTGGGCAATTCTTCCAGCTTGGAATCATGGGCATCGAAATTCCCGAAGAATACGGCGGTGTCGGAGGAAAGTTCTTTGAGTCCATTCTCGCTGTCGAAGAATTGTCGCGCGTGGACGCTTCCGCCGGCGTCATTGTGGACGTGCAAAACACACTGGTGAATAACGCGCTGCTGCGCTGGGGGAATGAAGAACAGAAAAAGCGCTATTTACCACGCATGGCCTCCAGCCTTTGTGGAGCTTATGCGCTCAGCGAGGCGAGCTCGGGTTCCGACGCATTCGCATTGCAGACTAGGGCCGAATTGAAGGGCACCGAATATTTCTTGAATGGACGCAAGCTCTGGATCACGAACGCCAAAGAAGCTGGCCTGTTCGTGCTGTTCGCCACAGTGGATCCGGCGGCGGGGTACAAAGGCATTACCGCATTTATTGTTGAGAAAGAATTCCCAGGATTTATTGTCGGGAAGAAAGAAGACAAGCTGGGCATCCGCGCTTCTTCCACCTGCGAGCTAATTCTGGAGGATTGCCGCGTACCCAAAGAGAATGTGTTGGGAGAAGCAGGCAAAGGATACAAGATCGCCATTGAGACGTTGAATGAAGGTCGTATTGGAATTGGCGCCCAGATGGTGGGTGTGGCGCGCGGTGCGTGGGAATACGCGGCGAAGTATGCGCAGGAGCGGAAGCAGTTCGGCCATGCCATTGCTGATTTTCAAGGTGTTCAGTTCCAGCTCGCGCAAATGGCGACCGAGATCGAAGCCGCGCGGCTCATGGTGTACAACTCGGCGCGATTGAGAGACGCCAAATTGCCCTTCGTGAAAGAAGCTGCCATGAGCAAGTTATTCAGCTCGCAGGTGGCCGAGCGCGTCACTTCGCTGGCCATTGAGATATACGGCGGCTACGGCTTTACCAAAGACTATCCAGTGGAAAAATACTGGCGCGACGCCAAGATCGGCAAGATCTACGAAGGCACATCCAACATGCAGCTGGCCACCATCGCCAAGCTGGTCCTGGGCGGAAAATAACAGCTTTTGAAGGACTTCCCCGCTTTCAAGTCACCCCAGTAACACTCGGATGTTACCGAAAATGTGCAGTGAGTTGCACTTGAAATAAAGTCCCGCAACCAACCAACCTCCCTTAAATCCAAGGCCACTAAATACTTACGCGCGGAATGCGGCTTGGTGGTAAAGCTGCATTCTTAGAATTCGTTGAGAATCTCAGGACTGGGGTGGTCAGTGCAAACGACGCTTGTAGCAGAACCGGTGGTGGCGGTCCAAATGAAGCGAAAGTCGTCTTCCCTTCTGCCTCTTTTGGTAGTGCTCTTCCTTATCTCCTACGGATTGTTGACCCTGCTTGTGGTAGAGCAGGACCACACAATTAACGCACAGCGGACCCTGATCAGCCAGTTGTACGGCGACAGCCTGGAACTTACCGCGATGAAGGGCAAAGAGATCCAGCGGCGTCGCGTGGAAGGGCAAGCCCAAGGTCAGGCACAAGGGCAAATGCACTCCAAAGCACGAACTCAGGCACAAGCCCCGTCATCCCAGGAAAAGCCCCAAGCCCGGATCGAAGCTGACTCCACCAAAGTAGGGCGGAGATTTTTGCAGAAGCCCAAAGGCGTAGAAGACAATCCCGATGCGCGCAGGGCGTTAGGCAAGAGCTAACTCAGCTTTTAGGTTCTGAACAGATTTTGGTCTTTAGAAATTAGAAAGATGGGCGGAAAGCCCTATGAAAATTGCGGCGACCCTAGCATTATTTTTTTCCCTCCCGGGAATTCACTTTGCGCCGGCTCCTCGATCACCTGAGCCGGCGGCAAAGCCTGTTGCACAATCTACAGCGCATGGAGTGTGGTATCTCGCCGAAAGCGGCCACGCCGTTTACTGCTTTGGGCCGGTGGTTACCATGCCGGACGTTCAGAGCGGCCTGCACCATGTCGCCACCTTCTGCCGCGGCGACCGCCCCATGGTCCCGCTCAAAGACTAGCCTCAATACCTTTACTCGAAAATCCGTTACAGTATTTTCATGCCTAAGTTTGAAAAACATATTTTCGTCTGCGGAAACCAGCGCCCGCCCGGACACCCGCGCGGCAGTTGCGATCCCGCTGCCCAAAAAGAATTGCAAGTGCTGTTCAAGCAGAAGCTGGCCGAAAAAGGACTCAAAGGGAAAGTTCGCGCTAATCAGTCAGGCTGTCTAGACCAGTGCGAACACGGGCCCACTGTTGTTGTGTATCCCGAAGCCGTTTGGTACGGAGGCGTGCAATGCGGGGATGTGGAGGAGATTGTCACTTCTCACATACTGGAAGGAAAACCCGTGGAACGGCTGATGATTGCGGACGAATGTCTGAACGCGGTTTCCTGCGCACATAAGAAAGCGGAAAAGAAGTAAAGGTGGAAGTTTCGGTGAGAGTAGGTGAAATGTGGTAGGCGCGGCAGGAATTGAACCTGCAACCCTCAGATTAGAAATCTGATGCTCTATCCGTTTGAGCTACGCGCCCCTGTAAAAATACGCAGAGAGTGTAAGTTTATTGCAAATATCATGAATCTCCAACCATCGCATCTCCCACAACATCTGACCATCTAATACACTGAGCGCACGGGCTGCTCGGCGCAAAAATTGGCGCAAATAGGATCAAACCCAACTCATGGCGCGCAGACTGGAAGAAATTGACGCGTTACGCGGATTCATGTTGGTGTGGATGACGCTTACCCATCTGCCCACGGTACTCAGTCAATTCGCCAATCAGCCATTTGGATTTGTCTCTTCGGCGGAGGGTTTCATCTTCCTCTCGGCGCTATTTACCGGACGCATTTATTTTCGTTTGGCTGACCGCGACGGTTATCGCGCCATGTATCGCCGCCTCGGACTTCGCACTTTTCGCCTCTACGTTTACCATATTTGCCTTCTGTTGTTTGCCTTTACCGTTGGCTCGCTCACCGCCCGCGGCGCTCATCCCGGGGTTCACAACCTTCTTGACTACTACTTCGCAGTCGGGCCGAAGCATGCCATTCTGCTGGGTGCGGCCCTTATTTACCGCCCTCCCTTGTTGGATATTCTGCCTATGTACATCATCCTTCTGATTCTTACGCCTCTGGCGCTTACCCTCGGGGGGAAAGTGGGATGGAAATATGTGATGGCGGGCAGCTTCACCTTGTGGGTGTTGGCGGAGTTTGGCTTTCGCCAGGTTTCGCATGATTTCCTGGCGCACGCGTTCGGTTTCACCATCCCCCTGAATGAGATGGGATCTTTTGACCTCTGGGCATGGCAATTTCTGTGGCTACTCGGCCTTTGGTTCGGGGTGAAGTGGGCAAAAGATGAGTTGGAACTGGACGTCTGGGCCAAGCGGCTTTTCGTCCCTGCCCTCTTTATTGTTCCTGCCATGCTGGCGCTACGCATCGCGGTGGGGCGCACGATTGAACTAAATGGTCTTGAGGTTACCTTCGACAAATGGCATTTAGGCGGCTTCCGTTTGCTTGATGCCGCCTGCATCTCAGCTCTGCTTTGGCGTTTTAAGCAGGTGCCAAGGGCACTTTCGGTGCGGCCACTTGTATTGCTCGGGCAAGCATCCTTGCAAGTGTTTTGCGCCCACCTCCTGTTTTGCTTTATCGGGCTCACTATTATGGGCAACAACCCCATTGTCATCGGTTGGCGGCAGGTAGTTTTGCTGGTAGGCACTTTTGGGGGCTTATTATTGACCGCAAAGCTTTTTTCACGCAGCGAAAACAAAATCTCGCGGAACCCTCCCTCGCACAGTCCGCACCTCGCTCCTCATCACGCGGAAAGCTAAGAGCTGCAATTTGTGAGGTGTTTCACAGGCCAAAATTCAAACTAATCGTAGGCTTCAACAACTCGCACCCACCGCGACGAGATTGTAAAAAGATTGTCAACGATGTGGCATTCGTTCATGGAATCAATACGTTGGTAGTAAGCTTGTAAACAGTTTTTCATGCGGCTTCAAGGGAGAAGTAAAAATGCTTCCAACGGAAAGAGCACAAACTCCCGAGCAAAGTGCGTATCGGACCCAGCCTTTCGCGACTCCTCCTCTTAAATCAGGCACTCATATGGAACGAATCCTGGTGGTGGAAGACGACCGCGCCGTGCAAAAAGCTCTCAAGCGCCTGTTTGAGGCGGAAGGCCTTCTGGTCGAAGTCTGCGGAGATGGAAAATTGGCGGTGGACGCATTCAACTCTTTCCGGCCGTCGGCGGTCATTCTTGACCTGCGTTTGCCCGGCATGTCCGGCCGGGACATCTGCCATGAGTTAAAGCAGCGGTCGCCGCTCACGCCAGTCCTTGTGCTCAGCGCCGCCAGCGACGTGGCCGACAAAGTGCTGTTGCTGGAAATCGGCGCGGATGATTACGTTACCAAGCCATTCAGTCCGAGGGAATTGCTGGCGCGCGTGCGGACCGCTCTGCGGCGCACCTCCCGCGCGGGCAACATGGAAGCCACTGGATTCGGCAAAGTCAGCGTCAACTTTAAGAAGATGGAAGTTTCACGGGATGGCGTGCCGGTAACGCTCACCGCCCAGGAATTTAAAACCTTAAAGTTCCTTATGCAGAATTCCGAGCGGGTCATTACCCGCGACGAACTGCTTAATGAAGTTTGGGGTTATCAGAATTATCCTTCCACGCGCACGGTTGATAATCACATTCTGAAGCTCCGCCAGAAGCTGGAGCCCGATCCGGCGAATCCCGTGCATTTTCGGACCGTGCACGGAGTGGGATATAAATTCATACCCTGACGCGCCGGGACGGAACTGGTAGCGAAGAGGCAGGCACCTGTGAAATTGCGGCTGCGCACCAAATTCCTGCTGTCCATGCTGCTGGTCTCCGCCGGACTCACCTGCACCAGTCTCCTGCTCGTACGCAAGAGTGTTCAAACCCAGGTACGGCGTGAGATTTATTCCGACCTGCAGAATTCCGTAAGCACCTTCAACAATTTTCAACGCGAACGAGCGCAAACCCTCAGCCGCTCCGCGGATTTGCTTGCAGATCTGCCCAATCTGCGCGCTCTTATGACCACGCAGGATGCAGCTACCATACAAGATGGGTCGGAACCATTGTGGCGGCTGGCCGGCGGCGACCTGTTCGCGCTGGCTGGTCGAACGGGAACAGTGGTTGCCCTGCATACCAATACTCCGGGCTTCACCCGCCAGATGGCGCAGCAATCGCTGGCTGCTTCCTTAAGCGATCAAGGTTCGGGAACGTGGTGGTTTGGCGCGCAACATCTTTATCAAGTCTTCGTGAAGCCAATTTACTTTGGCCCTCCGTCGGAAGACCGTATCCTTGGTTTCCTTGTCATTGGTTACGAGATCGATGATTCCGTCGCTTCGCAATTGAGCCGGGTCGCCGCCAGTCAGGTAGTCTTTTACTACGGCGATCATCTGGTGCGCAGCACTTTGGCCCCAGACCAGGAAGCACAATTATCGAGTGCAGAAATCGCTCGACAGATCAACAATCATTCCGGGCCGCAGGAAGTTCAACTGGGAGGCGAGCACTTCCTCTGCACCTCCCTGGAACTCGATGCGCCGGACAGCAATCCGGTCCGCTTAACCGTTTTGAAATCTTATGACCGCGCAGTTGTTTTTTTGGATGATTTGAACCGCCTGCTGCTTGCATTGGGACTTGCAGCCGTGCTTGGGGGCAGCATCCTGGTCTTCGTGATCTCCGACCGCATTACTCGTCCCCTGAGCGTGCTTGTGAACGGCGTACATGCCCTGGAAAAGGGTGATTTCCAATATCAGCTCGGCCCCCGCACGCGTGATGAAGTCGGCGAACTGACTGGGGCCTTCGATCGAATGCGCCACACTCTGATGAAGGCCCAGCAGGAACTGCTGGAAGCTGAACGGTTGGCCACCATCGGACGCATGGCCAGTTCCATCTCGCATGATCTGCGGCACTCCCTGGCCGCCATCCTGGCCAACGCGGAGTTTCTGTGCGAACCGCGCCTTTCCCCGGAACAGCGCGAAGAACTTTACCAGGAAGTCCGGCGGGGAGTGGAGCAAATGACGGAGTTGATTGATTCCCTGTTGGAATTTTCGAGGACGCGCGCCACGCTGCATCCTAGTTATGGAAGCGTTCGCGAAAGTGTGGATCGTGTCATACAAACCGTTCGCTCTCATCCCGAATTCCAGCACGTGAACATCTCCGTGGATGAACACGGTGCAAGCACGGGATGGTTTGACCCGCGGAGATTGGAACGAGCGCTCTTCAACCTGGTGCTCAACGCTTGTGAAGCCGTTTCCGGAGAAGAGGGCGCTGTCAAAATCCAGTTGCGCGAGACTTCGCAGGGTATAGAGATCATGGTTGCAGACAATGGAAGGGGCATCCCGGAAATCATTCGCCATGAAATCTTCGAGCCTTTCGTCAGTTCCGGCAAGGAGAACGGTACCGGGCTGGGTCTTACTGTGGTGCAGAAAATTGTTCAGGACCACGGAGGCGACGTTACGGTAGAACGAACTTCCGCGGAGGGAACTGTCTTTAAGTTGACGATCCCTTTTAAGCCCCCGCGCGATGATCACGAACAGCCGGAGGCGTGGCGTTCGACAACATTTTCAAATCAGTAGAGTAAGAGCAGAAATCCTGGAGCAGTCTAAGACGTTCAGTGGGATTCCACAATCTCGGGGAGGCGAATCGTGAAGCAGCGCGATGGTTTGCCAATAAATGGTTTGCCAACATGGATATTCACGCTCAGTCTTTTGATGGGGCTTGCGATTGCCAGCCCCTTGGCATGGTGTCAGGATGCCCCGCCGCAGCCGGCCGCCCCTGATGCAGCGGCCCTAACCTCCGCGGTGCATGACTTGCAGCAGCAGGTTGAGGAATTGCGTTCCGCAGTGGCGGAAATGCGTTCGGAGGCGGCGCAATACCGCCAGCAAACCGACGAGTTGCGTCACGAACTGGAACTGACCCGTCAGACCGCTGCTTCCAGCGCAACCGCATCCGGACAAACCGCTCCCGCTCAAATCGGCCCTTCCGCGACCACCGAGAATTCTTCCGTCGCAGAACCAACCGTTGGCCAGCCAAAAACTTCCCTCGTGCAGCGCGTGGAATCGCTGGAAGAAACAACAGGGCTACTGAACGATAAGCTAAACGATCAAGCGCAAACGCGGGTGGAGAGCGCTTCGAGATATCGCGTCCGGCTCTCGGGTCTGGTACTCATGAATCTCTTTGGCAATCAGGGCACGACTGACAATGCGGACTTGCCCAGTTTCGCTATACCGGCAAACCCCGGGCAGGCGACCAGTAATTTTGGCGCTACCATTCGCCAGTCAGAAATTGGACTGGAAGTTTTCGGGCCTGAAATCGCTGGCGCGAAGGTGTCCGGGAACATGACCGCTGACTTTACCGGCGGATTTCCCAATACCTGGAACGGAGTGGATTCCGGCCTCTTCCGCATGCTCAAGGCAAACGTCCGCATGGACTGGGAAAACACGGCGGTGATCGTCGGTCAGGATTCATTGTTCATCTCGCCTTCCTCCCCAACGTCGTTTGCTTCCATCGCAATTCCCACCTTCAATTACGCCGGCAATCTATGGGCATGGACCCCGCAGGTGAGAATCGAACACGAAATTCATTTCGGCAACGATAACGATGAGGAAGTCAAATTCCAGGGTGGCATCCTCGACAATCTCACCGGTAATTTCCCCACCAATTCATTCAACCGCACGCCGCAAGCTGGCGAGAACTCCGCTCAACCCGCCTATGCCGCACGTGTGGGGTGGACGCGCGCTCTTTTTGGTTTACCCATGACGCTGGGTGCCGCCGGATATTTCAGCCACCAAAATTGGGGCTTTGGACGAAAAGTGGACGGATGGGCTGGAATGGCTGACTGGGACATCCCTCTGCCCGCCCGATTGGCTTTCTCCGGAGAGCTGTACAGCGGTCGCGCGATAGGCGGAATCGGCGCGGGAATCGGGAGGAGCGTGCTTTACAGCGGCAATCCCGCGCTAGACACAACGGTCGCTTATGGTCTCCATTCGCGAGGCGGATGGTCCCAGTTGAAATTGAAAGCCACATCCAAGCTCGAGTTTAACGCGGCATTGGGTCTCGATAATCCGGATGGCAGCGACGCCCAACAGTTTTCTGGCGGTGCCACTTATGTGGGGCCAACTCTCGTCAGGAACATGGGATCGTTGGGAAACTTGATTTATCGTCCGCGATCAAATGTCATTCTTTCCGCCGAATACAGGCACTTGGCTACTGCGGGATTTATGGGAGATCACTATGAAGCAAACCAGATCAACATGATTATGGGTATCCTGTTTTGAAATTCCGGAGACTCATATTTGCAAGTTGCTGCGTGCTGCTGCTTTTCGCTTCCGGCACCGCGTGCGCCCAGGAGGTGACCTTCACAACGCGCGTAATTGTTCACGGCCCGCGCGGTACTGCGAAAAAATACAGCTCGAAAAACGTTGTTGTGTGGCTCACTCCCATCGGCTTCGCCGCCAAGCCTGCTCCCTTACAACATTTTCAACTCGTGCAGCACAACAAGGGTTTCGAGCCTCACATTCTGGTAGTGCCTGTGGGCGCGGTCGTCGAGTTTCCAAACCATGATCCCTTCTTTCACAATGTTTTTTCTTTGTTTGAAGGCAAGCGTTTTGACCTTGGCCTGTATGAGGCTGGCAGCACCCGCCAGGTCCGCTTCGACAAGCCGGGGATCTCCTATATTTTTTGCAACATCCACGCACAAATGAGCGCGGTGGTCGTTTCGGTAACGACTGCGTATTACGGAGTTTCTGACGCAAACGGCGACGTTTCCATTTCTGGCGTGCCCGTGGGACGTTACAAGTTGCGAATCTGGTATGAGGCGGCGCCCGAGCCGTTGGGCGCGATTACTCGCGACATCACAATCTCCCAGAAAGATCCGGGCATCGCGAAACTTGATCTGCAAGCCGCTAACGTCCCCGTGACCCACAAAAATATGTATGGTCGTGATTATGAGCCGCCGCAGCCATCCAGTCCCGCCTACGACCGGCCCTAAAAGCAGTGTTCCTGCGATTTACCGCCTGACAAAAAAATTACAATCCGGCTAAGAGTTGATGACAATTCTCCTGCATCCGGCATTTAGGGTGTTGTTACCAGAACGGGCCACCGCTGCTGCCCGTTCCAAGACTTCGTCCCGGGACGGCGTCAAAATGTTATATGTCGAGACCGCGTAGAATGCGGCCTCGGCAGCATCTGTATATAGAGTTTTGGCAAGACGCCTTTGGCTGGAAAAGCCCAAGACGGTGTTTCGGATTTCCTCTCCCATATGAATCATACGGCCAACCCACCCGCTGGCCATTTTTTCTGTGCTGACATTTTCGGAAAGAGTACGAAGAGCGTTCTAGAGAAAAATCGCGGTTCAGCCCAGCAGGCGTGCCGCTTCTTTCGCGTAGTACGTCACAATAGTTCCAGCCCCGGCGCGGCGAATTGAAATAAGCGATTCCATCAGGACGCGCTCACGGTCAATCCAGTTATTTCGCGCGGCGGCCTCAATCATGGCGTACTCACCGGACACCTGATATGCCGCAAGCGGTAGGTCAAAGCGCTCGCGAGCGGCGGCGATCACATCGAGATATGGCATAGCGGGCTTCACCATGATCATGTCCGCGCCTTCGGCGATGTCCTGCTCAATTTCTCTCATGGCTTCGCGGATGTTTGCTCCATCCATCTGGTAAGAGCGCCGGTCGCCAAATTGAGGCGCTGAATCCGCCGCCTCGCGAAACGGTCCATAGAAGCCAGATGCAAATTTTGCCGCGTAAGAAAGGATTGGCGTATTAATCAGTGCCGCTTCATCCAAAGCCTTGCGGATGGCAGCAACGCGGCCATCCATCATGTCGGAAGGCGCGATGATGTCCACGCCTGCGCGAGCGAGCGAGACGGAAGTCTTTGCCAGAATCTCCAGCGTCGCATCGTTAGCGATTTCATACTCAGGCTGGAACTTCCGCATCAATTCCTGAGCGGCAGCGTCGAAGACTTCGGATTTTTGTTCCGCCGTGGCATCCACAGGCAGGGTCATGACCTTTGAAGAGGCTGCCCCCAGCGATTTTGCCGGCAAAGTTGTCTTCACCACGCCGCAATGCCCGTGAGACATGTATTCGCACAGGCAGACGTCGCCGATAATCACCAGATCCGGCACTTCGCTCTTAATGGCGCGCGCCGCCCGCTGCACAATGCCGTCATCGGCCCATGCCCCGGTCGCCACTTCGTCTTTTTTCTCTGGCAGGCCAAAGAGGATAACCGCCGGGACTCCCAACGAATAAGTCTCGCGCGCTTCCTTCACCGCTTCGTCCACGGAGAGATTAAACACTCCCGGCATGGAGCCCACTTCCTTGCGCACGCCTTCCCCGGGGCAAACAAACAAGGGATAAACAAATGCCTCTGGCGTAAGGCGGGTTTCGCGCACCATGGAACGCAACGGCTCGCTTTGACGCAAACGGCGCAGGCGGGTGATGGGAAAAGTCATCTCAAAAAACCACGGCCACTCAAGGTCTGGATGCCCTTACAGCCACGATTCTAGCATTTCGCCATTGCTTGGTCCGATGTTGGGAAGCGCTGCTTCCTGTAACATAATTTCGATGCCACCTCTTACCCATAGCAGCGCACGCGTGCTGGAATACGAGAATTTTCGCGAACTGCTACGCGGTTATATTTCTTCGCCTTTAGGGCAAACCAGGCTGGACACCCTTGCGCCCTCTAGCGACCAGCCCTGGATCGAAGAGCAGCAGCAATTGACCGCCGAGGTCCGGGAGTTTCGCAGGGTCGGAGGCCGCTTCGATTTTTTCGGCCTGCTCGACGTCGCACAGTTGCTGGAAAAATCCCGCATTGCCGGAGCAACACTGGAGACCACGGAAATCCGCGATGTGTTGCTGGCCGTGGACCGTGCCTCGGAGTGGCGGGAAATCGCATTGAATCCTCCAGCCGCCATGAAGCCATGGACGGCGGTGCGAAAACTCTCAATGACTATTGAGGATTTCGCGGAATTCCAACGCAACTTTCGCAACAAGATACTTCCCGACGGCACGCTCGACGACCGCGCCTCGCCGGAGCTAGCGCGCATCCGCCGCGAAATGGAGAAGCAGCGGCGCGCCATCCAGGAGTCCCTGCGCGGATATTTGCGGCGGCTCGCGGAAGGCGGCACGGTGCAGGATGAACTCATCACCATCCGCGGCGAACGCTTCGTGATTCCCATTAAGGTGGAACAAAAACGGCGCGTGCAGGGCGTAGTGCACGGGGCCAG
Source organism: Terriglobales bacterium (assembly GCA_036489565.1). Classification (GTDB taxonomy): domain Bacteria; phylum Acidobacteriota; class Terriglobia; order Terriglobales; family Acidobacteriaceae; genus JAICKN01. The sequence goes on along the minus strand of DASXFN010000059.1, from coordinate 5,446 downwards.
TTCCAGCGGGCAAACGGTGTTTGTCGAACCGCTGGAAACCATTGAACAAAATAACGAACTGGTGCGATTGCTTGAAGAAGAGCAGTCGGAAATCCACCGCATTCTGCTCGAGATGACCCGCCGGATCGGAGAGAAGGCTGACGCGATCCGCGAGGGATCGCACGTTTTAAGCGAGCTGGAATTGCAGTTCGCCAAGGCGCGCTTCGCAGAAGACTACAACTGCGTTCCCGCCACCTGCTCTGCGCAATCAACGGTCAACCTGCAAAACGCGCGGCACCCGTTGCTGGAACGAAATCTGAAACAAAAGAATGGTCGTGTCGTTCCGCTCACCCTTGAACTTCAAGGCGAAAAAAAGCAGATCGTTATCACCGGCCCGAACACCGGAGGAAAGACCGTCGGACTCAAGACGCTTGGCCTGCTGGCTTTAATGGCGCAATCGGGTATTCCCGTTCCCGCCGACCGCGCGGAACTACCCATCTTTGACGCGGTGCTGGCCGATATCGGCGACTACCAATCCATCGAGCAAAACCTTTCTACTTTTTCCGCCCACGTCACCAATATTGATTTCATCTCGCGGACTGCGACGGCAGCGTCTCTGGTATTGCTCGATGAGCTCGGATCAGCCACCGACCCTGAAGAGGGCGCTGCGCTGGCCGTTGCCATTGCCGATTATTTCCGGCAGACAGGTTGCATTAGCGTCATTTCGACGCACCATACCTCGCTCAAGGTGTATGGCGCGAACACCGCTGGAGTTCTGAATGCCGCCGTCGGATTCAATGAAGCAAACTTGCAACCGACCTACGAATTGAAGATTGGAGTTCCGGGGGCCTCGGCGGGAATCAACATCGCGCAGCGGCTGGGCCTGAATCCCACGATCATTGGCAGTGCACGCTCTCGCTTAGGCACGCAGGCCCGGGACGTTGGCGAGTTCCTGGACCGTCTGCATGCCGAGTTGCGAGCGATTACCGAAGAGCAGGAGCGTATGAAGCAGCGCGAAATGGAGTTGGAGCGCGAAAAGGCGCATCTGGCTACCGAAGGACGCAAAGAACAGCAGGCGAAGATCAAAGAGCTGGAAAGGAAGTTAGAGGGTTTACTGCGCGACTTTGAATATCACGCGCGAGAGGCTATCACCGCGGTACAAGACCGCACAGCAACGCAAAAACTTTCGAAAGACGCGGAACGGCAGATGGCGCGCCTGAAGCGCAACTTCCAGGAGCAATTCGATTCCGCGGTGGTGGCGCATTCCACCGGCTCTGATCGGAATGATCCCAATGCGCAACCGCAAATGGTGAAGCACGTTTCCGAAGGCGATTCGGTGAAATTAAAGTCCATGGGGCGCAACGCCGTCGTGACGCGGCGCATTGATGACGGCCATTTTGAGGTGGAGATTGGCGTCATGAAGATGAAAATCGCGCGCGAAGATATTGCCGAGGTGATTTCGCAAGCCTCGCAATCTCCGGTGCAAGCGGCGCGCGCGCGCGGGATTTCAGTCTCGTTGCAGAACGAAGACACAAATGCGCCCAGCGAAATCAATGTGATTGGCCGCAACGTGGATGAAGCCACGCAGGAAGTGGAAAAGTTCGTAGACCGCGCGTTTTTAGCGGGGCTGCCAAGGGTTCGCGTGGTACACGGCAGCGGCATGGGCATTCTGCGCAAAGCGCTCCGGCAATATCTGCAGAAGCACCCGCACGTTGTGTCGGTCATTGAGCCTCCACACAACGAAGGCGGCGGCGGCGCGACGGTGGTCGAGTTGAGGGTTTGATGGGAGCGGACGATATACACAATTTTTGGCGATCAACTATCTGATCCCCGTTGCAGCGTCGAACTCATCGTCTCTTTCATGCTGACCCCGTAATCTAGATCCTGTCATGCTGAGCGCAGCATGGCTTCGCGAAGCGAAGTCATGCGAAGTCGAAGCACCCCTACCGCGATTAAAATCCCGCAGTTTTTGCGTCTGCATCATGGGCAGACATCTTCCCAATTTCGCGCCGGAACCGACTAACCGCAAACGCTTAAAAAGAACGTAGGGATGCTTCGACTCCATAAAGCCATGCGCTCACGCATGGCTTTACTCCGCTCAGCATGACAGTATTTACACAATTTTTGTGGTGTCCTGATGTGATCCCCGTTACAGCCCAAAACCCCATTCACTGTCATGCTGAGCGGAGTATTGCTTCGCGAAGCGAAGCAATACGAAGTCGAAGCATCCCTACCTTCATTCCATGCGAGAGCGAATCTATTACGCCTACATCATGGGAAGCCTATCCGGAACTCTGTACATCGGCGTGACCGGGAATCTGCATAAGCGCGTATTCGAGCACAAATTTCATAAACGCGAAGGCTTCACATCTAGATACGAAGTTGTCCGCCTGCTTTATTGGGAATCCTACGATGATGTGCACAAAGCCATTGGCCGCGAGAAACAACTCAAAGGGTGGAGGCGGGACAGGAAGATTGCCTTGATCCAATCGATGAATCCGCACTGGACAGACTTGGCGAAAGATTGGTATCCGTGGATGGAGAGTGCATGAGGAGTAGATTCGAAACCGCATTAGCGAGGGTAGGGATGCTTCGACTTCGCAACACAATGCGCATCGCGCATTGTGTTACTCCGCTCAGCATGACAAGAGAGGGTAATAAAGCTCCCAACAAAACAGGCGGAGCTTTCGCTCCGCCTGTTGCTATTCCAATCCACGTGATACAGCGCGTGTTCTAATGCTTCTTCTTTTTCTTCGCGGCCTTCTTGGCCGGCTTTTTCTTGGCAGCTTTCTTCTTTACGGCTTTTTTAGCTGGCTTCTTCTTCACTGCCTTTTTCTTCGCCGGCTTTTTCTTCGCCGGTTTCTTTTTTGCTGGCTTTTTCGCAGCCTTCTTTTTCGCGGGCGCTTTCTTCGCGGCTGGACGCGGCGCGTTTCTTCCACCGCCTCCTCCGCCTGCTGGTTGGGGGGCGGGAGGAGTCATGGGCACTGGTTCCGGCTCGGGCTCCATTTCTGGAATCTCCGCCTCTTCTTCCTCTTCTTCCTCTTCCTCGTAATCTTCTTCGAGCGGATCGCCGTAAGCGCCTTCGCCTAGTTCATCCATCTCGTCATCACGTCCGTAGAGGGTTTCATCAAAGGTCATTGCTCCTCCTGGTCCGGCTGCGCTGGGCGCCGGTAGCTTGCGCAAACCACGGGTGCGCTTAGGGTAATAAAAAGACAACTCGAATCAGCTTGCTGCGATGGCGCGCGATTATAGCACGGCAATTTTCGCGCTCCCGGCTGCGGAACATCCACCGCCGTTTCCTCAGCATATTACACTGCCCCGCCCGCAACGCAACTTTCTATGCGGACAATTCTTAAAAATTTTGACGGAAATTATTCTGAACGGTGTATGACCAAAACCGTCCCGGGGCGAAGCGAAGCCACATCCACAATGCGGTTGTCGTGTTGCAGTGCTGAGACCGTAGTGTTGTAGCTGCTGGCAATGGAGTAAAGGGTCTCTCCGGCTTGGACCTTATGCCGGACAGTCGCGGCCTTGACGCTTTCATTGGCAGCTAATTCTTTTGTTTGCTTGTGCTTAATGGATTTATGCCGTGAGTTCTCACTGCCCTCTGACAATAAACGCGGGCTCACCGGAAGGTGCACATACAGGATACGTCGTCCGGCCACGCTATCGCCTCGCAGATGGTTCCAGCGGCGCACCATGAGAGCTGGTACGCCAAAGTTTTCCGCCACGCTTTGCACGGTGTCGCCGCGATGCACGTGGTAGCGGGTGATGCGGCGAGCGTAGCTGCCCGCATCCGCCAGCGATCGCCGACCTGGCGCTACCGGAATCACCAACTGGCCATCGGAAGCGACAATGGAATCTTCCATGTGGTTCGCCTTCTCAATGGCTTGCGGAGTCACGCGGTAGCCGCGGGCAATGGATGAGAGCGTCTCGCCCGGCTCTACCTTGTGCAGTCGCCACCAGACCCGCATGTTTTCCGGGATCTCATTGATCGCCGTTTCGTACTGATCTTTTGTGCCCTTGGGAATATGAAGCTCAAAGGTGCCGTCTTTGGGCGTGCTCCACCGCAGCAGGCTGGGATTCAAATCCTGCAGCGCGGTCACCGGCGCGTTCACGCACTCCGCCACCAGGCGCAGGTCCACGGGATAACCAATCGTGACGCTGTCGTAAGGAATTGGCTGGTCGCGGACAATGTCCTGTAGGCCATATTGCGCCGGGTTCTTGGCCATAATGGTCATGGCCAGAATAATGGGCACGTAGTTCCGCGTTTCCTTTGGCAGGACGTTGCGGTTATACAGCTCCCAGAAATCGGCGTAGCCGGTGCGCCGGACCGCTTGCTGTACCGTTCCCGGACCAGAGTTGTAAGCCGCCATGGCCAGGTACCAGTCGCCAAACTGGTTGTAGAGATCTTTCAAATGATGGGCGGCGGCGCGGGTGGATTTCTCCGGGTCCTGACGGTCGTCTTCCCACGTGTTTTTTTTGAGCCCGTAAGCACGCCCGCGCACATACATGAATTGCCACATGCCGCGCGCTCCCACCCGCGAAACAGCCAGCGGATGAAAGCCAGATTCAGCCTGCGCCAGGAAGATGAGGTCCTGGGGCACGCCTTCCTGCTTGAAGATCGTCTGGACCATTTCCTGATAGCGGCCGCCGCGTTCCAGCGCGTGCTCTAAAGTCCCCCGTCCGCGGTTGGAAAAATAATTGATGTAGCCGGCCACGGGATCGGTCATCATGAGCGGCAGATCGGAGTGAGTCGCCTTTACTTCGGCTTCTGCCTTGGCTTTCAGGTTCGGGTCAACTGCGGGCGTGGTTTCGTTAATTTCGTCAATCGGCGCAGGCTCGGACTTCTGAGCATCGGAACTGTCGGAGGACGCCGGTTCTTGCTGAACGGCCTGCAATTCCAGGCTGTTCTCTCCCGCCAAAACTTTGTTGTACTCCTGCTCCAGCCGCGGATCGGAGTGGATATCCAGCTTGCTGTTCATCAACAGGTCAAAGGCATTATCAAAGCTCTCTTTAGCGGCATCCTGCTCGCCCGCCTTAAAGTGCTGCTGTCCGGCGATATATTCTTTTTCGGCTGCCGCGATGAGTTCCACTACGGGATCAGGTTTTGTTTCAGGCTTTGCAGCCTCCTGCGGCTTCGGCTGTGCGTTGGCTTTGGAGCTCGCCGCAGGCTTCTGGGCTGCTGCAATGGAGGGCGCGGTAGCTTGCCGGAGCAGCGGCGCGGGATGCGGCGAAGAGCCGCACGAAGCCGTTCCCAAGGCAAGCACGGCATACGCCGCGATCGGGAGATAGAGTTTTGTAACCTTCATAGTTCTCTATGACTTACCGCGACGCCATGGGCTGCTGACCCTGTACGCGAGTCTTTATGGTATTCGTACCGTTTGGATGGGTCAACCTTCCAAAGGGTTCGCTGATGGTTACTTTAGTGACCGGCGGGGAATCTTACTCGGGCAACGTGGCTTAT
>DASXFN010000098.1:0-31874 GCA_036489565.1 Terriglobales bacterium | reverse complement strand
AGCGGAGCCAAATCAACTCCCACTTTCAGTCCCTTGGCTTGAATGAATGGAGCGCTCGAGAGAGAGGGATCGTCGGCAATGGAAAGATTGTCAGCAGAGATTCCACCGCTCAGGATGGAAAGCTTGAGATTGCCGATTGTGACCTTACGTCCGAGCGCGCTTGTGAGTTGCGATTCAATCGTGGGACGGAATGCATTCACGTCAATGACGAAGGGAAGCGCGATAACAACCACAACAAGCAGCGCAATGACGATTGCAACAATTTTCCATGCCTTCATGACCACTCTCCGTCAAACAGGTTACTCCTAGGATGTCTGTTAATGTTGACAGGTAAGCCGCAAGGCAGGCAACTTTCATCAAATCAGGGACTAACTGCTCCCGGCGGCCGACCCGGAGCTTCCCAGGGCTTCCAGTACGTCCACTGCAGCGGAGTACCGGCCCATGGGCGCGCTGATTTGCGCTCCCTGCACCATGCCGCGCACGGCAATCAGCATTTCACGGGCGATGGCTACGCCTTCCTCGCGCGCGGCCTCAGGGGTCTTGGCATTGGTCATTCTTTGCAGAATGGAGTCCGGCACCGATACCCGCAACTCATTTTTCATGAACTCCGCATTGCGCGCGCTTTGCAGGGGCCAAATCCCGGCAATTACCGGGATGCGGAACTGCTCGATCCGCTTTAGAAAAGTTTCTAGCAGGCACAAGTCGAAGACCGGTTGCGTGACGGCGTACTCAGCTCCGGCCTGTACCTTGTATTCGAATCGCTTGATCTCTTCGTCGAGGTTTTGCACTCCTGGGTTCGCGCCTACTCCGATGACGAAACCCGTACCTGTGCCCAGCGGGTTGCCGCCGATGTCCTGGCCCCGGTTCAGGTTGTGGACAATATTCACCAGCCCAATCGCATCCACATCGAACACTGCGGTGGCATCCGGATAGTTGCCCATCTTCGGAGGATCTCCGGTAATACAAATCAAGTTGTGGATTCCCGTCGCGGAGGCTCCAAGCAGATCAGACTGAATGCATAAAACGTTCCGATCGCGGCAGGTATAGTGCAGCACGGCTTCAATTCCCACCTGTTGCTGCATGAGCAGCGACAATGCCTGGTTGCTCATGCGCGCGGAGGCGCGCGGGCTGTCGGGAATGTTGATGGCGTCCACGCCCACCGATTTCAAAAACTTTCCGCCATCCAGTTCTTTGAGAACGTCAGTGCCCTTGGGCGGAACGATTTCAACCATGGTGACAAACTCGCCTGCCGCGATTTTCGCGCCTAGACGAGAGCGTTTTTCCAGCGGCACGGCGGGGGCTGACTTTGGTGCCGTCTCGCCTTTCACCGCGATGGTGGCGGCCTTCGTACGCGCCTCGCCCACGCGCAGAGCATTTTTCATCACTCGGATATGGTCGGGCGTGGTTCCGCAACAACCCCCAACCAACCGCACGCCTGCGGCGACAAATTTTCGCGCATAGCTTGCCATGTATTCCGGCGAGCACAAATAAATATTCCGGCCATCCACGGAGCGAGGAATACCCGCATTCGGCTGCGCGGCGAGCGGCAGGGAAGTCGCGGCTCGGATTCTCTCCACAGCTTCCAGCATTGCGACCGGGCCTACGCTGCAATTGCAGCCAATTACGTCGGCCCCCCATTCTTCCAGGCGGGGCGCAAAAATCTCCGGTGTGGAACCGTCGAGAGCATTGCTATCTTCGTCCACAGTGACCTGTGCCACTAGGGGGATCTTCGCATCCACATCGCGCGCGGCCAGGAGCGCCTGGTGCAACTCCTCGATATAGCCGAAGGTTTCAAACATCAGGAGGTCCACGCCTCCCTCAATCAAGGCTGCAATCTGTTCCCGGAAGGCCGCGCGGGTCTCTTCGAAAGACGTCTTGCCAAGCGGCTCAATCCGAATTCCTAGCGGCCCCACAGAGCCGGCTACCCATACGTCAAAACTCTTAGCGGCTTCACGCGCCACACGGGCTCCCGCGAGGTTAACGTCTTTTACCTTGTCGCCCATGCTGTAGCGGCCCAGACGAAAGCTGTTGCCGCCAAATGTATTTGTTTCAATGATTTCCGCGCCAGCCTGCAAGTATTCGTGGTGGACGCCGCGAATCAGTTCCGGCTGCGATAAGTTCAGCTCGTCATAGCTGCGGTTGATGAATACGCCTTTGGAGTAAAGCAGCGTTCCCATGGCGCCATCGCACAAGATAGGGGCCGACTTCAGGCGTTCTAGGAAATTTTGCGGCATCTTATTGAGGATACAAGATACGTTTCACTTTTGCACACCAAGCGTGCGCTCGTTGCTCCCCGGAATACGTGCGACGTTCTCTTTGTTATAATCCCGTTTCTTGCATCTAAAGTTATATCCTTTACAGGTTTTGGAGTTCCAGTTTTGAATAAATCCCTATTGGCTGCCTTGCTGGCAATGGCTTGTCTCGGCCTAGCGTCCTGTGGCGGCGGCTATTCGAGTTCTAGCGGTTCCTCAGGCGGAGGCACCGGCGCGAATGGTCTTCCGCCAAGTGGACTCAAATTTCGGGCTTTCGTTTCCAATCCCGTTCAAACTACGATTGTTGGCAATGTGCCCGTACTTAACATCGTAGATGCACGGCTGGATGAGTTCACCCGTTTCGATTCGAGCGTTTCGCTCTCTGGCGCGATCACACAGCCGCAGAGAATGGTGTTGTCCCCGAATCGTACTTTGACACTGGTGTTCAGTCCCGCTGACAAAGCCATCGCTGTCATTGATAATGCCACCGAAGCCCCAAACACAGGCACCGCCTCCGCGACGTCCCAGAGCACAATAAAACTCGCCGGACTGACCGAGAGCATTGTTCTGGCTCCAGTGGCCACTCTTGGATACGCGGCCGTGCCGGCAGCTCCTATTACGGGCCAGAGCTTGGGTGCTGTCCAGATATTCGATTACAGCGCCGGAACGTTGAATGCGACCGTGCCCGTCCCAGCCGCCCATTACATTGCGGAGAGCCCTGACGGCAACCACTTGCTGGTTTTTTCTGACAACTCCAATTCCGCCACTTTGGTTGCCACTTCTTTGATCGGAACTTCTCCCGATCCAACTACGTCCATTCCCGGCTTCGATCATCCGGTGGGCGGGATTTTTCTAGACAATTCCAACGCCATAGTTTTTAACTGCGGCGCGGAATGCGGAGGCACGGCTGCCAGTGTAGCCCTCGTGGATATCCAGGCGGGCGCGGTTACGGCCACCATTCCGGTCCGCGCAGCGACAATGGGCTTGCTTTCGGGAAGCAATACGCTCTACGTGGCCGGTACGCCGCCGGGCACGGCTTGTGGCGGCACCACGCAAGCGCAAACCTGTGGCACGCTTGATGTCGTAAATCTGCTCACGAAGACAGCCACACAGGCGCCCAACACAATTACCGACGGCTATCACAACCTCATGCAGATGGGCGCCAACGGACAATTGTTTATCGGCGCGCGAGGCTGCACTAATTTGAACGCCGCCAACAATGCGCAAGGGGAAGTTCGCGGCTGTCTTTCCATCTATAACACGCAGACTTCCGCAGTCACGGTCCCACCCGCCCAAGGAAACGTCACCGGCATCCAGCCTATTACGGGACGCACGGTGGTTTACGTTTGCCAGAATGGCGCCCTGCAAATCTACGACACTGCGACTGACGCCCTGCAAACCAAGCAGGTGTCCGTCGTTGGCCAGGCATTTGACGTCGTACTGGTGGATATCCCCTCGAACTAGATCTCAATCTCCAGCTTTCCTTTTTTCTCGGAATTCAGGCAAAATGGTTGCCATCTCGCTAGAGATTCTTCCGGAAATCATTCATGTTGCAACGGCGCATTGACGATCAACCAAACCTTTCGGCGGAGATGGTGCATGAAGCCGAACAGATATTGCATCGTCACATCAGGCAGGTTGGTCTAAAGCAGACGGCGCAGCGAAATACCATTTTGCGGACATTTTTGGAAACCCGCGAGCACCTGTCGGTCGAACAACTGCATACGCTGGTGCGGACGAAAGATCCTAAGATCGGCTCGACCACGGTTTACCGCACGCTAAAGCTTTTCACCGAATGCGGCCTGGCCAGCGAAGTAGCATTCCACGATGGCGTGGCCCGCTACGAGCATCAATACAACCGCCGCAGCCATCACCATATGGTGTGCACGGAATGCGGTAGCTCAGTGGAGTTTTTTTCTCCTGAAGTGGACCAGTTGGAGGCGGAGATAGGCCGCCAGTACAACTACTTGCCCACCCGTCATACCTTCCAGATTTATGGTCTTTGCCTGGATTGCCGCAAGAAGAATAAAAGCTCCCAATTGGTATGATTTTCCACTGCCGCGTATTTCATTTGCTTTGCTTGCGGGTTTCTGGTAACTTGCGCGGGTCGCAAAATTCGGTCAGCACTCCCCCATTTTACGCTGGCCGCCATCGTAGTACCTAGCTTGGGAGGGAACATGGCATTTTGCAGCGCGTGTGGAAAGCAAATTCCAGATGGAGCAAGTGTTTGCCCCGCGTGCAGTACTTCAGCAGCGGGCACAGTAGCGGTTGCGCAACCCGCAGGCGCGGGAATGACAGACAATGTTACTGGGATGCTGGCCTATTTTACGATTATTCCAGCCATCATCTTTCTGGTGACAGCCCCTTATAATAAAAGCCGTTTTGTTCGTTTTCACTCCTTTCAATGCCTCTTTTTCTGCATTGCAATGGTGATCCTGTGGGTGGGATTCCTGATCCTGGACATTATTCCGGGACTCATTTTCATCATGTTCCCGATCCACATGATTCTCTGGCTGGGATCGTTTGTGCTTTGGATCATTCTTATAATCAAAGCCAATCAGGGCCAGATGTGGAAGATTCCTATCATCGGCGATATGGCGGAAAAGCAGGCGAACGCCATTCCGGCATAAAACGTCGCCGATCCAGTAATAGGCTTACGGGCGGTCTCTACGATCTAGAGACCGCTTTTCTTTATCACTGTCCTTTGGCGACTTGACATACCCTCGCCCAAAATGGCATTCCTATTAGCTTTGTTCTTGTAAGATGAAATGCTCTATCTGTGCCTTAAATTCTGAAAGGGTCTCATTTGAAAGTTCGGGTATTCTTCCACGACAAATGTTTTGATGGCGCTTCTTCGGCCGCTTTGTTCTCCCGTTTTTACCGGGAGCGCATTCGCGAGGATGTGGAGTTCGTGTTCACCGGTCTTTTGCACCGCGCCGGGGCTCTGTTTGACGAAGCCCAGTTCGACGGCGACGAGAACGCCATTGTGGACTTCAAATATTGCAGCTCTCCCAAAATTACCTGGTGGTTTGACCACCATGAGAGCGCGTTCCTTACACCCGAAGACGCCGCCCATTTCGAGCACGATCAGAGCAATCAGAAGTTTTACGACCCCGCTTTTAAGTCCTGCACCAGCTTCATCGCGCTCATTGCTGAGCAGCGCTTTGGGTTCAACCCCGCGCCCGTCGCTGAGCTTGTTCGCTGGACTGACATTATTGACGGGGCTCTCTATAAGACCGCTCGCGAAGCCGTGGAGATGAAAGCGCCAGCCATGAAGCTCACCATGGTCATCGAATCTGCCAAAGACTCCGACTTCGTTCCGCGCCTTATTCCATTGCTCGCGGTCAAGCCGCTCGCGGAGATCATCGCGGAACCTTTCGTCGCGGAATTGCTGCCGCCTCTGCTCCAGCGCCACGAAAAATCTATTGGTATTTTGCGGGAGCGCATTGAATCCAAGGATGGGACGATTTTTTTCGATGTCACCGACCATGAGCTCGAGGGATACAACAAGTTCGTGCCCTACTATCTGCATCCGGAATCCATTTACAGCGTAGGACTTAGCAAGAGCAGCTTTCGAGTGAAAGTGTCGGTAGGATCGAATCCGTGGGCCCCGGTACCTCCCACGGTGAATCTTGCCCGCATCTGTGAGCGCTACGGCGGCGGCGGACACGCCAGGGTGGGCGCGATTTCCTTTGATGTGGCCCAGTACGAAGCCGCAGTGAAAGCTTCGCACGAAATTGTGGCTGAACTCCGCGCCAGCGTGCGGGCAGCGAATTCTTAGCTTTATAACCTTCGGGAAGCCTTCCGCAAGCTAAAATATAAATACGTGCGCCTCAAACTCCCACCTTCTCACCCTGACCACGGCGCCCAGCTCCAGGCACTTCGCGCTATTGCTACGCTGGAATTTGCTAAGGGGTTAGCCGCCGTCGTAGGCGCGTTGGGCATTATTATTCTGGTCATCCATCGCGACCCCTGGGATGTTGCTTCAGATTTGCTCGGGTTTCTGCATATCAGTCCCGACCGTCACCTCGCGCAGGTCTTCCTTGACTGGGCGGACACTCTGACCGACAAAAAGCTTTGGGCCATCGTGATCGTTGCATTCGTTTATTCCACGTTGCGCTTTATCGAAGGATATGGTTTGTGGAAGGCGCGCGGGTGGGCGGAGTGGATTGCTCTTCTTTCAGCCGGCGCTTATATTCCCTTTGAGTTTTATCGCTTTGCCCGCCATCCCAACCTTTTCCATGTGGCGGTCATTGTGGTAAATGCGGTGATTGTCCTGTATATGGCTTATCTGCGATTTTCCAAGCCACTTGAAACCGCATGACCGCGCGGGGGTAGGACAGCTCTGGATAAGTCGGGCGGCTACGCCTATGCGACATTCCTGAGCACGAGCGCTGAATTCTTTGATCCAAACGCAATGCAATTACATACCGCATGTTCGATCGTCTTCTTCCGGCCCGCCTCGGGAATATAGTCCAGATCGCAATCAGGATCAGGCACTTCGATATTGATGGTGGGCGGAAGTTGCCCACTTTTCATGGCCACGATGGTCGCTGCGATCCCCGCCGCGCCGCATGCTCCCTGAGGGTGCCCAATCTGCGATTTCAGCGACGACATCGGTGTCCGCCGCGCCTGCTCTTCTCCTAACGCCAGCTTCAACGCCCGGGTCTCAATGCGGTCATTCAGTTGGGTTGCCGTGCCATGCAGGTTCACGTAGTCCACGTTCTGCGGAGCAATGCCGGCTTGCTTCAAGGCCAGTTCAATGGCCCGCGCCGGCTCCTCGCCGCACTCCTGCAATCGCACCCGGTGAAACGCTTCACAGGTCGAGCCATATCCTGCCACTTCAGCCAGAATTCGCGCTCCTCGGGCTCGCGCGTGTTCATATTCCTCCAGCACGTACATCCATGCGCCCTCGGCCAGCACAAAGCCGTCGCGGTCCCCGTTGAAGGGTCGCGAGCCGCGCTCTGGCGCGTGGTTCCATTTTTCGGTCATGATCTTCATCAGGATGAAGCCCTTGATGATTCCCAACGAGATGGGAGCATCCGCGCCGCCGGTCAGCGTCATGTCCAGGCGGCCTGACTGTATTTGGCGCATTGCGTACCCAAACGAATCCGTGGACGACGTGCATCCGCTGGTGATTACATGGCTTGTCCCGCGCAATCCAAAGCGCACACTCAATTCACTGGAGAGTGATCCCATAACGCCGGTAGGCACGCAAAACAAACTCATCTTGCTGTATTGCTGGTGGAAGAACAGGCGGTATTGTTCTTCAGTGAATTCCTGCGAGCCGCCGCCCGAGCCAAAAATTACTCCGAAACGCTGCTTCTCTTTCAGAGGCATGGCGGCAGTGTCTATTCCAGCGTCCTGCAAAGCTTCAGTGGCGGCGGCCAGTGCTAAAGGCAATACCCGCGAGACATGTTTGCGGTCTTTCTTTTCCACCCAGGCAAGTTCGTCGAAGCCGCGGACCTCGCCGGCGATTTGGATTGGAATTTCGGAGGCATCGAAGCGCTCAATCTTTTTGACGCCGCTGCGCCCTGCGAGCGCTCCTTCCGCAAATTCGGTGTTTCCAATGCCGTTCGGACTTACCACGCCCATGCCGGTAATTACCACTCTTCGCTTCACGTCGTCTCCAGAACGCCAGGATTTCACAAACGCTTCTTTCGCAGCACACATTGTAGGACCCTGAGGGGGCATCCGGTGTAACTTTTATGTCATTCGTCAAACGGCAAGTTGGAACGCCATCGGTAACGGTTGCATGCGACCGTTTATTTCGATTTTTAAATTTTGAGGATGAAATGGTTAGAGAGGGCTAATCCATAGAAACGACGAACTTTGTCTCCTCAGTCAGTCCACAACCTTCGTAACTTTCCCTTCTTTTTACGCACTCTAGAATCTTAAAGAGCAAGTTGTGCGCTATCGCATGAACGCTAACGACACCCAGGAACGTCAGGCCAGAAATCTGCCTACCCCAGTCCCTATCCGCGTCATTGAGGGGCGGGAGTGGTGGCTTTGGGGCTTTGCCGTTGCCGTCACATTGGTTCTGACCGTGGGAATCGTCGCCTTAACATTCCCCTCAGTTGACCTTCATTCCTACGTTGACTGGTTCGACCTTAAAGAATGGGTGCGCGGCCTGGCCGCCCTGGTGCTTCTCTTTGATATTTACACGCTGTATCAGCACTTCCAGATTCAGCGTATTCGCCGCCAGTTGCTGGAACGCGACCAGCTCTTCCAACTGATCACCGAAAACGCCGCTGACATGATTGCGGTCGTGGACTGGGAAGGCCGTCGTCTGTACAACAGCCCTGCTTACCAGAAGATTCTCGGCTATTCCGCCGAAGAGCTGAACACTTCATCGCTCGACCAGGTCCATCCTGACGACCGACAGCGGGTGCAGGAAGCTGCGGCCAAGGCGCGGGCTACGGGAAGAGGCGAACGTCTGGAATATCGCATCCTGCACAAGGACGGATCCTGGCGCAATTTGGAATCCACATCCAGCGTGGTGCCAAGCGTAAAGGGGCGGCCAGACAAAATGGTCATCGTCAACCGCGACGTGACTGACCGCAAACGAATGGAAGAGATGCTGGCCCACAGCGCCTTTCATGACAAGCTGACCAACCTGCCCAATCGTGCGCTGTTCGTGGATCGTCTGCATCATGCATTGACGCTGGCGCGCCGCCATTCCGGCTACCAGTTTGCCGTGCTCTTTATTGACGTGGACGAGTTCAAGGTGCTCAATGACAGTTTGGGCCACGCGCGCGGCGATGAGCTGCTGATCGAAATGGGACGCAGGCTTATCGAGTCCGTGCGAGAAATGGACAGTATCTCCCGGCCCGTCACCAGCAAATTCTTCAAAGCGGACAAGACCATCGCCCGGTTGGGCGGAGATGAATTCACCGTGCTGCTCGACGACCTGCGCGATCCGAGCGATGCGATCCGCGTGGCGCAACGCATTCAGGAAAAATGCGCGGTGCCATTTTTGATCAGCGATCAAGAGAGCAACGAGCAGGAGATCGTAATCACCGCCAGCGTCGGTATCGCGTTAAGCTCGCTTTCCTACAACAACGCCGAAGATTTGCTGCGCGACTCAGAAATTGCCATGTACCGCGCGAAGCGCACGGGCAAGGCGCGCTGCGAGCTTTTCGATTCCGGCATGCATGAAAGCGCGGTAAAACGGCTGCGCATGGAAACCGACATCCGCAAAGCGCTCGACCTTGACGAGTTCCGCGTTTATTACCAGCCGCTGGTCAATTTACAGACGGGAAAAATTTCCGGCTTCGAGGCCCTCACCCGCTGGCAAAAACCCACGGGCATGATTCCGCCAGTTGAGTTCATTCCGGTGGCTGACGAGACGGGGCTCATTCTTCCCATGAACCGAAAGCTCATGCAGGAGGCGAGCCAGCAGTTGCGCACGTGGCAATTGCAATTTCCTTCCGATCCGCCACTCAGCATGAGCGTGAACGTGACTTCCAAACAATTCGCGCAACCTGAACTCGCGGCGGAAATCGGACTCATTCTGGAGCAAGCCAAACTGGATCCACGCACCCTGCAACTGGAGATTACCGAAACCATCACGATGGGTGACGCTCGCCGCGCTGAAGAAGTGTTCGCCGAATTGAAGGCGCTGGGCGTACGCCTTAGCATTGATGACTTCGGCACAGGATACTCATCGCTAAGCCGCTTGCAGCGCTTTCCCGTGGACTCGCTCAAAATCGACCGGGCATTCATCTCCAACATGGACACCGACCCGGAAAGCCGCGAGATCGTTCGCATCATCATCATGCTGGCCCACAACCTCGGCCTGAAGGTGGTCGCCGAGGGAACGGAGACGTTAGAGCAAGTAGAGCATCTGAAGCAACTCGATTGCGAAATGGCGCAAGGCTATTACTTCTCCCGCCCAGTGGACCATGATGCCATCACGCAACTTCTTGCGCGCTCTACAAACGCCGTGGCTGCCGCCGCTGGCCGGTAATCTGAAGTAATCCCGCTGTTCCAAACACAAGCCTGCCACGCAAAATTGTCATTTTTTCTCGAAACATTCCCCATATACCTGTGTTTGTTCAACCGTCCGGCAGAACAAGCCGCACGGGGCGATTACGGCATTAGGGAGAGAGCAATGAAGCACGCGAAATGCATTTTGTTTGCAGCGGCATTTGCCGCGCTGGTTTTACCAGCGGCGGCGCAAACCACCACCAGTTCGAATTCCAATACTCCACCACAAACCATTCAGCAGCGGAAAGAGAACCAGCAGGACCGCATTGGCAACGGCGTACAGAGCGGGCAGTTGACGGCTGGAGAGACCGGTCATCTGGAAAAGCAGGAGACCGACATTAACCACGAAGAGAAAGACATGCGTAAATTGGACGATGGTCATTTGACTGCGACGGACAAAACTACGGTGAATCAGCAGCAAAACCATGTTTCCAACGAAATTTACAACGACAAACACAACGATCGAACGCAGAACACTGATCCCAAAAGCGAAGTTGGCCAGCGACAGCGCAACCAGCAGGATCGTATTGCGCAGGGAATCAAGAGCGGGCAACTAAAGCCGGGAGAAACTGCCCACTTGGAAAACCATGAAGCGCACGTCAACCGCGAAGTCCATAGAGATCGCGCGGCCAACGGCGGCAAGCTGACTGCGGGTGAAAAAGCGCGCGTGAATCGGCAGCAGAACCGCGATTCAAGGCGCATCTATCGCGACAAGCACAACGGACGCCGGGCATAGCAACTTTCCGGAGAAGGGCGTTCGCGCGAGAACCCTTCTCCGGATTTGTGTTTCGAGAGTCGCTAAGGTATTTAAATTCCGCGAAAATTTGTGCCCGGATGGTAAGACTTGAGCGCATAGTTCCGCGCCGCGCCAAAAGCCGTCACGCTTAGGTGCGTGATCGAAAGCCATCGTTCCAGTTTGTGATGTCCGGTGCGGTGGAGGACATAGGAGATGCCGATGGAAGTCGCCGTGGCTGCAGCCTCTAAAGCGGCAAAGCCCGCCGAGTTGTCCACCACATCATCGGGAAGCAGGATTTCTCCACGGCCACGCGCCAGCATGTTTTTCGTGGACGTGTAATCAAGGGCGCGGAAGACGGCGACGCCCGAAAACAGCAGTATATTTTCTTTGTCCCAGAAGGCATGGGTCGGAAGTTTTTCTTGCGGAGCATCCATTGCCGGATTTGAAGCGCCGGGATCGGCCGGTAATCCGGGTGAAGGTTGGTTTGCCGTGCTCGGAGACTGCGCTTGAGCGCCAATGCAACTGCAAAAGATTAGAGCAAATACAAGCGCCAGTTTACGCATGTTTTGTCGCATGTTCTTTTTTCTGCGATTGCCGCTTTTCTTTTGCCCAACCTTCTTTCACTGTCTGCCGCGTGCGCCCCAGAGCTAAGGCATCGGCGGGAACATCGTCTGTGATGCAGGAAGCCGCGGCGATATACGCTCCCTTGCCGATTTTGACGGGCGCGACGAGCGTGGAATCGCTGCCTACAAATACGCCATCTTCAATCGTGGTCTTGTGTTTGTGCACGCCGTCGTAGTTGCAGAGAATAGTCCCCGCGCCAATATTCACCCCTTCGCCAATTTCCGCATCGCCAAGGTAGGTAAGATGGTTGGCTTTCGAACCCTTCCCTAAACGCGCCTTCTTTGTTTCCACGAAATTTCCCACGCGCGCGCCCTCGCAAATTTCGCTGCCCGGACGCAACCGAGAATATGGTCCCAATATTGCGCCGTCTCGCACGCTCGATTCGTCAATCACGCAGCCGGGAAGGATGCTCACGCCGTCTCCTACGGTGGAATCGTGAATCACGCTATAGGAACGGATTCGGCAGTCGGCCCCTATGCTGGTTTTCCCTAACAACTGCACGTAGGGTTCAATTACCGTGTCGATCCCAATTTCCACATCCGAATCAATCACGCAGCTTTGTGGATAAAAAATTGTCGCGCCCGCGGCCATTAATTCTCCGCATTTTGCCATGCGCATGTTCTGGTCAATTTCCGCCAGTTCAGCGCGCGTGTTTGCGCCTAGTACTTCGTGATAGTTGCTGGCGTCAATCGCAACCACGCGTTGCTTCGCTTTGCCGAGAATGGACGCCATGTCGGGAAGGTAGAACTCGCCGTGCGCGTTGTTGCTATGGATCTTGTCGAGGTATTGCAACAGCGGCTTCATTGAGAACGCGTAAATCCCCGAATTAATTTCGCGGACTTTTTGCTGCTTCGCCGTGGCTGACTTATGTTCCACAATGGCCTGCACATCCGCGCTGGCAGCGCTTTTACGGATTACGCGGCCATACCCGGTCGGGTCGGAAAGAACAGCCGTCAGGATCGTCATGGCGGCATTTTTTTCGGCATGGAAATCGCGCAGCCGTTCCAGGGTCTGCGGGCGAATCATGGGAGCATCGCCCGAAAGCACAATCACCTGGTCATAAGCCTTGATGGCGTCCCGGGCGACCATGACGGCATGCCCAGTGCCGCGCTGTTCCGCTTGCAGCACAAATTTCA
Organism: Terriglobales bacterium; assembly: GCA_036489565.1. Lineage (GTDB taxonomy): Bacteria > Acidobacteriota > Terriglobia > Terriglobales > Acidobacteriaceae > JAICKN01. Next base: position 19,137 of record DASXFN010000098.1, on the reverse strand, counting down.
CACCAGTGGAGGAAACTGTTTCCTGTACCTGCGCCGCTTCATGCCCAACGATTACGTAAATGTCCTTGGGAGAAACAATTTTCCGGGCCGTCGCGATCACATGCGCGAGCAGCGGCTTGCCGCCTGCTTCATGTAGAACTTTCGGATGTTTGGATTTTAGCCGCGTCCCTTTTCCCGCAGCCATAATGATGATCGCCAGGCTGGACGACTGCTTTCCCCGAGTACTTTGCTTGCTGCTCATGGAAACAATATACCCGTATTGCTACAGCGGGATTTTCATTCCGCAGGCAAGGGCACCTAAAATGGCAATCACCGAGGCCGGGCTTGCGGTACAGCGTCATCGCCTCCCGCGGCTATCGTCATCCTAGGGCAGCTATTGCGTGGCGCCTGCTCCGGTACTCATACCACGCCGTTCCGGCAAGGGAAGCCGCCCATCCGCTCCGCTGGTAAGCGAGATAAATGAAGGATCGTTCATCAGAGAAGCGAAAACCGCATCTACGCGGGCTTCCATCATCTCCTTCGAACGCACTGCCTGAAAACGCTCATACTCGAAGAAATGCCTTTTCAGCAGAGCCAGTGCTTTGTCTTTCTGACCCAGCTGCGCATAGATCGCTGCCAGATTGTAGGATGCTGGCATCATTCCCTCGTTTTGCTGGGCGATCTTCAGGGCTTCGTCTCCGTGTCCATGCGCGGCCATAAAGCCTGCTGCGAACACCAGGTTGTAGGCGTCGGTTGGCTCCAGACTCAGGGCTTTGCGTACGTAGTAATCGGTCTTCGCCTCATCTCCTTCGGAATTCCAATACACGGCGAGGTTGCGATACGCGAGCGCGATAGGGAACACCTGCACCGATTGCTCCATGAGTCCCAACCCTTTTTTGAACTCGCCATCATGAATTGTCATCTTTCCCAGTCCGTGCAATGCGACCGCGCGCGCCAGCGGATCGGCGGGCATGGCAAGGATCGCGTCAAAAGTCTGCGTGGCCTTTTTCCAATCGCCAGTTTCATGGCGATACACTTCGCCCAGGTAACGCAGCGGAGTAGGATCGGCCGGATCCATAAGATGGGCCTTTTGGTAAAGCTGCGCTGCCTCTAAATATTTCGCGTCGTTCTCGGCCTTTAGCCCCTGTTTCATGACGCTCTCGATCCGCGCGCTCACGGCTGGATCAAAATTTGGCGGGTCAGCAACTTCTCCAATATCGGTCACGCCGAGTTTTTTTAATTCCTTGGACGCGTCTTTCGCCTTCTTTGGAAAAAGGCATTTCTGCTCCAGCACCGCGCGATAGATGGGAATGGCTCCTGCGTTGTCTCCGGATTTTGCCCGCTCTTTCGCTTGTTTTAATTGCTGCTCCAGCGAATTCCCGCGGCGTTTTACTTCATCATCTACGAGTTTTTCCACTGGCCCGGCGCGAAGGAAGCCATCTTGGTTTTCCGTTTTGCCAAGCGCCTTCCCATCCGGGGTAGCTAACACCGCTACCGGCAGCTTCGCATCGCCCGCCAGTTGTTTTCCCAGGGGAGAACTCTCATCAATAATTTCCATGGAAACGCATTGCGCGGCATATAGAGAGAGAACTCGCGAGGTACGCAAGCTGGATTTCTGTACCTCCTGTGCCGAGGACGGAAACCAATAAAGGACCAGTCCGGCATTCACGGGCGGGGCCTCAGGCGCGTGCACGCGCCACGGCACGTTATAAGCCTGGTCGGGGATGCCCATCGAATTCATTCCGCCGGTGCCACCGCCGCCGCCTCCTCCGCAGGTAGCCCACAGAGCAGAGGCAGAGAAAAGCGTGAACAGCGCAGCGGCGAATACAATCGGCAGTTTTTTCATGGGAAGATTCTACTTCCTCATCACCATCAAAATGAGAGTTGACAAGATTTTGACAATCCGGAGGACGGCGCAAAACGCATGGCTGCTAGGCCTGTCTTTAGAAGTCTTAAGCTTTCGAGACTGCGCGGGGCTCGCGGCTGGCGATGAGCGCCATCAAATCGTGCGCTACCTTGTCAGTGGCATGGCGCGCCACGCCCGCTTCCTCAAGATAGTCTCCCAGAATGGCGTGAACGCCCAGGGCTTTCACGCTCTCCATGTCGCTCACAATGGAAGCTGCGCCCTGTTCCGCATATTTAGCCAGCAGCTCTTTTGAAACCGGCGTGCGATTGATCAGCGCATAATCGAAAATTTGCGCGCCCACGTGCTCGTTAAGGGCGCGAATATGATCGGCGACGCTTCGACCCAGGCTTTCATTTGCCTGGGTCATAAGGTTGCAAACGTAAACCTTGATCGCCTTGGAATCTATGATCGCCCGCGCCACGCCCGGCACTAATAGATTGGGAATGAGGCTGGTGAACAATGATCCCGGTCCAATGGTGATGAGATCAGCGCGCGCGATCGCATCCAAAGTTTGCGGCAAAGGTTGAACATCCGGCGGAATGAGAAACAACTCCTCGATCCGCCCCTTGGACGCTGTAATGTTAGTCTCCCCACGCACGCGGCTGCCGTCCTGCATCAGCGCCTCCAGTTCAACGTGTGAAGTGGTTACCGGATAAATGTGTCCGCGAGTAAGCAGAATTTCCGATGACAGGCGCACCGCCTCGCTGAAGTCGTGCGTAATGGAAGTAAGGGCGGCAAGAAAGAGATTGCCGAAGCTGTGACCTTCCAGCCCTGAGCCCTTTTCAAAGCGATGTTGAAAGAGCTTGGAGAGTAAAGCTTCGTCTTCGGAAAGCGCGACAATACAATTGCGAATGTCGCCCGGCGGAAGCATGTTGAACTCTTTTCGCAAGCGGCCACTGGAGCCGCCGTCGTCCGTGACCGTAACCACCGCGCAGAGTTCCCGGATGAAATGTGCCCGCGGCAAAGTATTTTCCCCGGGCAAGGGTACATATTGTTTAAGGCCTTTCAGCAGCGTGGAGAGTCCCGTGCCGCCGCCAATAGACACCACGGAATAAGCACGATCAGTTTTGCGCTTTCCTGGCTGCGGACTTTCCGAACGCCGCTCAGCAACCGCCATGATGGGAAACTAGAAACCTTCTTCAGATTGAGAATGCGAATGCGGCGCAGGCGAATCCGCTCCCGGATCGGGATAAAGAAGTTCCGTGAAGCGTGGATCTTCCACCAGGTTTTGGAAGTCCGAATCGTTGCGTGCCTGAAAGCGCAGCAATGCATTTAACTCGATCGCTTCATTCAAATGTCGCAGAGAATCCTCTGCGTGGCCGGTGAGGCAGTCGAGTGCGGCCATACCGTAGGCTACGTAATCGGCCTTCGGCACCTGCTTGCCAAGCTTCTCCAAGTGTTCGCGCGCGCTTACGTAATCGCCAACGTTCATGAGCGAGACAGCAAAATCGTAGTGCTCTTCCGCAGTCTTGAACTGATTGGCAGTCTTTTCCAAATGCTGGTTGCAGACGTTCAAATGCACTGAAGCCCGATCAGCCAATCCACGGTTGGGACCCGTTAAAACCTTCTGCAAATGGGTCTTCGCTTTGTCGAATTTGTGCTCTTGCAGAGCACGCAGGCCCGCCTCGTAGTTTTGCACAGCCTGTGCAAAACGCGGATCTTCAGGAGCAGACTTCTTCGCCGGTGTCTTTTGCGCCATAGTAAGAACTCTTCCTCGGTTGCTCGTAAATATCTCCACTAATTGAGGTTAGATGCAAAAAACCACTAGGTCAGGGGGCTCGAGCTTGCTTCCCGCAGAATAACGATCATGAGTCTGTTCAGGGCCCCTATTTGTTGCCCTGTGGAAATAGCTAAACCAATGAGAAGATTAAACTTTGCCCGGCGTTCCGTCAAATCGGCCTTTACTGTATGGAAGCTGCGGTTTGCAGATCAATCTGCTTATATTCTCCGCGAATGATACCCGCCCGAATTTGTTGCGCCGTCTTCCCCTTTTTATGTTGTAGATAAGCGTAGTAAAGTTCCTGCATGCAGGTGGAGCATTCTGCTCCGTGCATCCCTTCAAAACAACTGTGCAGGCTGTTGTGACCCATGCGGTCGCAATAGCAGTAGCAAGGTTGCTGATGCAGTACTGCAGGAATTTTGGAGGCAAGCTCGTAAGCGTGAATTTGCACCGGACGCATCGGGCCGCTTCCCCATAGCTGTTCTTTCTTGAGGATCGGTGGCAGCGTTTCTCCCTTGGCGGGAGGCTTTGCATTGTAAGCAGGCACCGGAGCTTCCTCCTGCTGCGACATTGCCCAGCGGTTGGAAACCATAACCACCAAAACTAAAAGAAGGGTAAGACTCAATGCGCGCTTGAACATGATGACTCTCGCGAAAAATTACTTCGTAATTGTAACTCTAAAATTCTTCGCCCGCAGGCAGCGACTTGCTGCTTTCGATAGCACGCACCCTCATGGCTTCAACGTCCGTTCCAGATTCTCCCGATACAAATCGCACTGCCGCTTTCGTAATCCTTGCGCGGCCCCAACCCGCACGTCCTGCGTAAATCGAATGTAAGCTCCATTGCCACCAAACTCCGGCCAGTGCGACAATCCGTTTCCATTCGGGTTCCCGGTCTTTGCAAAGTTCGTCCAATACGACTCAATGATTTCCGCGAGCTTGTGGTCGGCATCTCCAAAAACTCCACCGATATTTCCCGTCGAAGGATAAAACCCGAATACATAAGGCAGTTCAGCGGAGTGTACCGCACCCTCTGATTCGTGACCGGGGTCGGCATGTTCGAACTGATATTCGTATGTGGGATTATGCGCTGCCTGATGAAATGCGGATTGTGCAACAGCCGCGCAGCGGAACAATCCATCTGCCGAGTATTGATTTGCAACCGTCCCATACAGGGGATCAGTTACGCCTTGCCCGCCATCGCTCAGCCCATAGACTTCAAGTACTTTGGGCGCTAAATCGCCATAGACTTCGCGGATCCTATGACGCAACGCTTCGGTCGGCAAAGGGAAGTCGAATTCGCGTGAATTATTGCCCATAATCATGGCAACCTTGGCTTCTTGCCCAGCGGCGAAAACTTTTGCAGGAGCAGTGGGAATGACCCAGCCATCAACATCAAAAGCAAAACCGGGGCTTGGATCTTTTTCGTGCGATTCCAGCACTCGAAAAATTTCTGCTACGGAAAGACCACGCATGTACTTGATCGGATCCTGTCCGGCAGGAGCTCCGAGCATTTCGGCAAGCTTTTGCCCACTCTGTTCTGTTTCAGCCAACGTAGCCGTGCTGAATCCAAATGATGTCCCGCTTTCTCCGATGACTTTCTCAAAAAGATTCTTGGCAAGCGGCGAGACCATCAGCAGGCTTGCATCATGCGCGCCGGCCGATTGGCCGAAGACAGTAATGTTGCCGGGATCGCCGCCAAAGTTCGCAATGTTGTCATGCACCCAGTGCAGGGCGGCGATCTGGTCCATCAATCCATAATCGCCAGAGGCATGGTGCGGGGATTCCTTCGTCAGCTCCGGATGCGCCAGGAAACCAAAAACACCCAACCGGTAGTTGACCGTCACTAATATCACTCCGTGGTCCACCAGCGTTCCATCTTTATAAAGAGCGCTTGAGGCAGTCCCACCGGTATTTCCCCCGCCGTGGATCCAGAACATTACTGGCAGCTTTCCCTTGATTGGCCACTGCGGGGTAATAACGTTGAGGAACAGGCAATCTTCCTGGCTATTTTCGGCGTCGCGCCGGTTCCATTCTCCCGCCGCCATCTGGGCGCAGGGCGCGCCAAAGTGTTGGACGTCCCGGACCCCTTGCCACGCCTTTACCGGAACCGGCGGGCGCCAGCGAAGCTCTCCCAGCGGCGGCTCTGCATAACGGATCCCCAGGAATTCCGCCCGTCCGGAAGCCGCCAGCATTCCTTGTAACTCACCCGCCATTGTCTTTACCACAGGCTCGGTTTCGGCGGCATATGCGCTGGCGGCAATCTCTCCCAATATGCCGAGAATAAGAACGCCAGCCAGCAGGGAAGCGCAAAACCACCGGAACAGGCGAACGGCTGAGGTCGAATACATTCGAGAAGGTCCTTTCGAGAAATCCGGACAGGGGTTAGACGACTATTTGTAACCCATCCTGCTCCGTGCGCGGCAAACTTGTATAAAATAATTGCAGGTAACATGCCAGAACAAGACGTTCCAGACGCCCCCATCGCGCAAGAACAAAATACGGCTTCTCGCAGCGTCAAACCAGTGTTTGCCGTCTGGCTGCGCGATCTGATGATCTCGCTGGTCATCGCCTGCTTCATCGTTATCTTTGTTTACCAACCAGTAAAAGTTGAAGGCGTCAGCATGATGCCAGGCCTCGACGATCAGGAGCGCATCTTCGTCAACAAATTCGTCTATCGCCTGGAACCCATTTCGCGCGGAGATATCATCGTTTTCCGCTATCCACGGGACACTTCTAAGAGTTTCATTAAGCGGGTGATCGCGATTTCCGGCGACCACGTGCGTATTGATGGCGGCCAGGTGTACGTAAATAATGAGCCGCTCGAGGAAGATTACGTCGCGCCCGCTTACGAGGACGACCGCAGCTATCCTGACACCATTGTTCCGCCGCACAGCTATTTTGTTCTCGGCGACCACCGCAACATGTCAGACGACAGCCGTGATTTCGGGCCCGTCAGTTCAAGCTACATTTACGGAAAAGCAGTGCTGGGATATTGGCCCATGGACAAAATGGGAAGAGTGCATTGACACTGGTGCATTCGGCGAAGATTTTCACAGCTTTTCCCGCCTAAATTCTTCATTCATTGTGTCGCGAACGCGATATCCCTGCTAAAATCTATAAAATCCACTCCCTGGAGCAACAATGCAAGCTATCCTTGCGTTGGAAGACGGCAGAGTCTTCCGCGGCAAAGGCTACGGCGCCAAAGGCGAATGTTACGGGGAAGTCGTTTTTAATACTTCCATTACCGGCTACCAGGAAATTTTCACTGATCCTTCCTACTGTGGCCAAATCGTCGTTTTAACCAATCCTCAGATCGGAAATTACGGCACTAACAGCGAAGATAACGAAGCTACGCGTCCGTATATTGAAGGATTGATCGTCCGTGAATTTTCCAAAGTCAGCTCCAACTGGCGCTCACAGCAGGTTGCCGAAGAGTATCTCGAACAATTCAAGATTCCTGTTTTAGCGGATATTGATACCCGTGCGCTTGTGCGCCACCTGCGCGACAACGGCGTGATGCGCGGCGTAGTCTCTACGCTTGAAAGCGACGTGGACAAGTTAGTCGCGAAAGCCCGCTCGATTCCCAAGATGGATGGCACAGACCTAGCAAAAGTTGTGACCACGAACCGGTCTTATGTGTGGGAGGTGGGAGAGCGTTCACACGAGCCAATTGAAGTAGTCGGTGTAAAAGACGTGCCCGAGCAATATCACGTGGTCGCCTACGACTTCGGCATCAAGCACAACATTCTGCGCAAGCTACGTGGCGAGGGCTGCAAAGTTACCGTGGTTCCGGCGCAGACTCCGGCCGAAGACGTTCTCGCGCTAAAGCCGGACGGCGTATTTCTTTCCAACGGTCCAGGCGATCCCGAGCCTTGCACGTATGCCGTGGACAACATTCGCCGCCTCATGGGGCGCCAGCCGATTTTTGGAATTTGTCTGGGCCATCAACTAACAGGGATTGCGCTCGGCGGGAAAACGTTCAAGCTGAAATTCGGCCACCACGGCGGAAATCATCCCGTGAAGCAGTTGCATACCGGAAAAATCGAGATCACCGCCCACAACCATAACTTTGCCGTGGACCCCGATTCGCTTCCGCAAAGCGAAGTGGAATTTACGCACATTGATTTAAACGACAACACGCTCGAAGGTCTGCGGCACAGGAACCTGCCTTTGTTCAGCGTGCAGTATCACCCGGAGGCGTCTCCCGGTCCGCACGACTCGCATTATCTGTTCAAGGATTTCGTGAAGATGATGGAGGAGTGGAAAGGGTAATGAGCGTCGCATCCGCATCAGCACCCGCGAAAGAGCAGCAACTGCACGCCGAGGTTTTTTTAGGTGTGAATATTGGTTGTGGAACTTCCGTTGCGGATGGTTGGTACAACATCGACAACTCTCCGACGATCTGGTTGTCGCGCATCCCCGTTCTGCGCAGCCTCTTTCGTGTTCCAGCATGGCCGAAAAGCGTGCATCGGCATGATGTATTAAAAGGATTGCCTTTCGGTAACGAGACCGTAGATTGCATTTACTCCTCGCATACGTTCGAGCATTTCACATATGCGCAATCACTTTTTCTGACAAAAGAGTGCCTGCGCGTGCTGAAGCCGAGTGGGATTTTGCGTATCGTCGTGCCAGATCTTAAGCAATTGGTGCAAGATTATTTGTCCGATCCCGATTCAACGGCGTCCCATCGCTTTATAGAGCGCTTGTCGCTAAGTCACACATGGCAGGATTTGGTTCATCGCGGTGCTCACCACCAACAGATGTTTGACGGCCGTTCGTTGCTAGGCATGTTGGACGAAGCCGGATTTGAAAACGCGCAACTGAGTAACTTCTCCGAGAGTCGGATAATGAATCTTGCGGGACTGGAGTTAGCGCAACGGCGTCATGAAAGTATTTATGTGGAAGCATATAAGCTACATGCACAGGATCAAATGCAACTTCCCAAAGGCGCATAACGGATGCCCAAACGAACTGACATCTCGAAAATTCTGATTATCGGCCCCGGCCCACACGACTCGCATTATCTGTTCAAAGATTTCGTGAAAATGATGGAGGCGTGGAAGAGGTGAAATTTAGTACGTTGCTTCTTTCTCTGATCGTGCTTGTGCAGGTGGTGCATGCGCAAGAGAATAAGCCGTGGGGTGTGGATCGATTATGTGGGCGATTGGAGCATGTAGAGAAAATACCCGATCGAAAAGATGCAAACACGTATTCGGAAAACAGAAAAGCGCTCCGTGGTCTTTCTGTAAGTTTGTTTGAGCGACATGAAGATGACACATGTTGCGAGTCTCTAACTGCGATTGCATCAGTCACGACGGATAAACATGGGCAGTTTGAGTTTAAAAACGAGAACCCAGGCCAGTATTGGTTGGCGACCAAATGGAATGGAAAAGAATACAGAACGGCGGTTACATTTCAGCCCACCAAAAACTCTCAGACATCATGCTCTGAGCAAGGTATAGGAATAAATCAAGAAGGACAAGCTGACTGGTGGGTGTCTATAACCGTAGATTAGGTTTGAAACGAGCGACTTTAACGAATGCCCAAACGAACTGACATCTCGAAAATTCTGATCATCGGCTCCGGCCCCATCATCATTGGGCAATCGGCCGAATTTGATTACTCCGGCACGCAGGCTTGCAAGGCGCTCAAGTCGGAAGGTTATGAAGTGGTGCTGGCGAATTCGAACCCGGCCACTATCATGACCGATCCCGAAGTCGCCGATCGCACTTACATCGAGCCGCTGACCAAAGAATATCTGGAAGAGATTATCCGCATTGAACGCGAAATGTCTCCCGGTGCGGGTTTCGCTGTCCTGCCTACTGTAGGCGGCCAGACTGCTTTAAACCTCGCCATCGAACTTTCCGATACGGGCATTCTCGAAAAATACAACGTGATCCTTATCGGCGCCAATGTCGGCGCCATCAAAAAAGCCGAAGACCGTCTCTTCTTCAAAGACGCCATGCAGAAGATTGGACTCGATGTTCCCAAATCCCTGCTGGTGAACAATGTCAAAGACGGTTTAGAGTTCGCAGGGAAGATCGGCTTTCCAGTCATCATTCGGCCCAGCTTCACTCTAGGCGGCTCCGGCGGCGGCATTGCTTACAACCGCGAAGAGCTTCTCGAAGTCCTGGCTCGCGGCCTTGATTTTTCTCCGGTCCACGAAGCGCTGATTGAAGAATCCGTTCTAGGGTGGAAGGAATTTGAACTCGAGGTGATGCGGGACACCAAAGACAACGTCATCATCATCTGCTCGATTGAAAATTTCGATCCCATGGGTGTGCACACGGGCGACTCCATCACCGTTGCTCCCGCGCAAACGCTCACCGACCGCGAATATCAGGCCATGCGCGACGCGTCCATCGCGGTCATTCGTGAGATCGGCGTGGATACCGGCGGATCCAATATTCAGTACGGAGTTCATCCCACCACCGGGCGCATGGTTGTGATCGAGATGAACCCGCGGGTCTCGCGCTCTTCGGCGTTAGCATCGAAAGCGACAGGATTCCCCATCGCAAAAATCGCCGCAAAACTCGCGGTCGGCTATACACTCGACGAAATTCCCAACGACATCACACGCAAAACTCCGGCTTGCTTTGAGCCGACGCTCGATTACGTCGTCGTAAAAATTCCCAAATGGCAGTTCGAGAAATTTCCCGGAGCCGATGAAAACCTTGGCCCCCAGATGAAGTCCGTCGGCGAAGTGATGGCCATCGGACGTACTTTCAAAGAAGCTCTGATGAAAGGCGTGCGCGCGCTCGATACCGGCAAGCGTATCGGCGGCGAAAAAATCGAACCGAAGATTCTTACGCAGCGTCTGGTCACGCCGCATCCCGAGCGTCTGTCGTACGTTCGCTATGCGCTCCGCCAGGGCCATACCGTCAAGCAAGTCGCAAAGATGACCTCGATGGACCCCTGGTTCCTCTACCAGCTCAAAGAAATTAACGACATGCAGATGGAGTTGGAGAAGCACCCGATGGAGTCCGTTCCCACGGAAGTCCTCCGTGACGCCAAACGCATGGGATTCTCCGACGGCCGCCTCGCCGGCACATGGCGGTTGAGTGGCAAAGGGGATCAGGAAAAAATCCGTCACCTGCGCAAGAAGCACGGTGTTAAGCCCGTTTACAAACGCGTGGATACCTGCGCCGCGGAATTTGAAAGCTTCACTCCATATCTTTATTCCACCTACGAAGAGGAAGACGAAGCCGCGCCGACCAAAAAGAAGAAGGTCATGATTCTAGGCAGCGGCCCCAATCGCATAGGGCAGGGAATTGAGTTCGATTACTGCTGCTGCCATGCTTCATTCGCATTGCGCGAAGACGGATTTGAAACCATCATGGTGAATTGCAACCCTGAAACGGTTTCCACCGACTACGACACCAGTGATCGCCTCTACTTCGAGCCGCTGACTTTTGAAGATGTCTTTGCAATCTACGAACACGAAACTTCCGGCGGTGCGGAAGTTGGCGTAATTGTGCAGTTCGGTGGACAAACTCCGCTGAACCTTGCCATGCCGTTGAAGAATGCAGGGGTAAAAATCATCGGCACCTCGCCCGAGTGTATTGACCTCGCGGAAGACCGCAAACACTTCGGCAAGCTGCTCGATGAGCTGGGCATTCCGCAGGCCCCCGGTGCCATGGCCGCATCGCTCGAAGAAGCCGTGGAAGGCGCCAATCGTATTGGATATCCAGTATTGGTGAGGCCTTCCTATGTCCTCGGCGGCCGCGCCATGGTCATCGCCTACGACGAAGAAACTGTTGTTCGTTACATGAAAGAAGCGGTCGAATATTCTCAGGACCGACCCGTGCTTATCGATCACTTCCTGGAAGACGCGGTCGAAGTGGACGTGGACGCTCTTTCCGACGGCGAAGACGTCGTCATCGGCGGCATCATGCAGCACATCGAAGAGGCGGGAATCCACTCCGGCGATTCTTCCTGCGTACTGCCTTCCGTGGATATTCCCGAGCATCTGCTTGCCCGCATGCGCGAGTACACCTTCAAGCTAGCCCGCGCACTGAAAGTTGTAGGGCTCATGAATATTCAGTTCGCTATCCCGCGCAGTGGATTTACTGAGAATGACGGCGGCAAGGTCTATGTTCTCGAAGTCAATCCGCGCGCGTCGCGAACCGTGCCGTATGTTTCCAAAGCAACAGGAATTCCGATGGCGAAGATTGCCGCCCGCCTTATGACTGGCCGCAAGCTGCGCGAATTTCTGCCGGAAAACATCAAGCATAAAAAAGATCTCGATACGGGATCGTCGTACTACGTGAAGTCGCCGGTCTTTCCCTGGAATAAATTTCCCGGCGTGGACACAGTGCTAGGCCCTGAGATGAAGTCCACCGGTGAAGTCATGGGCGTGGCCGATACCTTCGGCGAAGCCTTCGCCAAGGCCCAGTTGGCCGCCGGACAAAAATTGCCGACCGAAGGCCGCGTCTTCATCAGCGTCACCGACCATGACAAGCCGCACGTCGCCGAAGTCGCCCGCAAATTCATGGACATGGGATTCAAACTGGTCGCCACCGCCGGGACCGCCGATGTAATCGAAGCGGCCGGCATGGCTTGCGAACGCGTTTTCAAGGTGAAAGAAGGCCGTCCCCACGTAGTGGATTTAATCAAAGGCGACCGCATTCAACTGATCGTGAATACGCCCCAGGGCCCGGATCCATTCTTCGACGAAAAGGCAATCCGCCGCGCCGCTGTTACGGCTCGCATCCCGACTATTACCACGCTCTCCGCCGCCCGCGCCGCTGCTGAAGGAATTTCCGCGTTGCAACGAGGCGAAGTGAATGTGTACGCATTGCAACAGTTGCAGGCTGAGCGCGTTGTAAGATAGACGCCGCAACGCCCGCCGGAGCCACTTTGGCTCTGACACGGCCCTTGCCGTTAGATTCGCTGGTGTTTCCCTGAGGAATGACAGACCTTTAATGCTGGACTGAATTCCGGCAGGGTAGACGGGATAAACATAAAAACATGAAAACGAAAATTAATCTCGCGCTTGCGCTCGCACTGGCGCTCACATTTTTTGGGGTCTCCAAAATGACTGCGCAACAGGCAGGAACGCATGCCGATGTTTCTCTGTCCAGACCGCAGGGCCCATGCGATATTTATGCCGCAGCCAGCGATCCCTGCGTGGCCGCCCATAGCACCACCCGCGCGCTGTACGCGTCCTACAACGGCCCGCTCTATCAGGTTCTGCGCCAGTCGGACGGCAAGACCTTGGACATTGGCGTCGTTCAGCCTGATGCGTCAGATGCGGGCGGATACGCCGACGCTGCCGCGCAGGATCGGTTCTGCGCTAATACCTACTGCTGGGTCACCACCATCTACGATCAATCGCCCAAGCACAACAACCTGACGCAAGCGCCGCGCGGTGGATTCAATGGGCCAGCCTTGGGTGGATTTAACAACCTGCCAATCGCCGACATGGCGCCGATTACGATCATGAGTCACAAAGCCTATGGCGTCTTCATTGAGCCAGGCATGGGACTCCGCAATGATGATCCGAAAGGCACTGCAGTGGACGATCAGGCCGAGGGACAATATTGGGTCATTAACGGATTGCACTTCAACAATGGTTGCTGCTTTGACTACGGTAATGCAGAGACCGACAGCCGCGACGACGACAACGGCACCATGGAAACTGCCTACTACGGCAACGCCACGCCGTGGTATCACGGGCATCCCCCGGGCCCTTGGGTCATGACTGACCAGGAAAATAATTTGGTTGGTTGCGTCAATCCGGATGGAACCAAATTCTGCTCAAACCTGGCGACCATCACCTGGCGATTCGTGACTGCGATGGCCAAAGGAGAACCGCACCATTGGACCTCCATGGGCGGCGACTCGCAGAAAGGCGCATTGTCGGTCATGTTCGATGGCCCGCGGGTCAACGCCACCTATGACCCGATGCGTAAGCAGGGGGCGATCTTGTTAGGCAACGGCGGCGACAACAGCAACGGCTCACAAGGAACTTTCTATGAAGGCGCCGTGACGGCCGCAGGCACGTTCCCAACTAACGCCACCGATCAATTGATACAGGCCAACATTGTGGCTGCTAAATACGATGTGCCTCAGTTGAGTTTGACTCCAGCATCGGCAACTGCCACTCCGCCAGGTCTTCAGACTTTCTTGCCGGGATCTTCGCAAGACGCTTCAGTGAAATTTACGAATGCCACGGGTGCGCCCGCAGCCAATGTAACGTTAAGCATTTCGCTGCCCAACAAACGGTGGACGTCGCTCGTTGCAGATACCGCCGGGACCTCAAAGACATTTGCCGATCCGGTCGCGCCCGGTACGAGCGTAAGCGCAACTTTCAAAATCACTTCAGGACCAGCGGCATTCAACGGCGACTTAATAGCCAAAGCGCAATGGACGAACTCAGCGACCGGCGAAAAGCAAGTGGAAACAGCGGTCGAGAAGGTGCGGAATGTCAGCCCGATCAAGATCAACGAGTTTCGCATTAGCTCGGGATCTCACAACAACTCAACGGATTCCTTCATCGAACTTTACAACGCTGGTTCACGAAGCGTGGGCATCTCCAACTGGACGCTTACCGAACATCCGACGCAACAGGCCATTTTCTCGACCGTGAAAATCGCTGCTGGAACGAAGCTCGCAGCGGGCGGCTTCTATCTTCTCGGCCTCTCCAACTCTGGTCTGGTAACTTCCGTAAGTGCAGGCGATAGCAACATTCACGTGAGAAGCACCACAGGCATGTCGGTCGGTAATACCATCAGCATCGGTTCCGGCTCGAACTCAGAAACCCGCAAGATTGCGAGCATCGGCACAGCCGCCAGCAACAATACGACGGTGTGGCAGCCGCTTCCCGATGGTCCGGTGATCACGATCCCTGTCGGCTCAACCAATGTTCCCGTCACCACTGCCTCCGGCTTCGTAGTCGGCGAGAAGATTGCCTTGGGCTACGGAGCCATCTACCCCGCAGTCGCAAAAGAAGTGGAACGCTATGAAGTAGCCACCGTCACGGCAGTCGGTAAGCAGGGCACGCAAGGCTATGTGGATGCGGACGCTCCCGCCGGCTCAACCAATATTAAGGTGACGCCGGTGGACAACATCTCGGTCGGTGACAAAATCAGGTTGGACATCGACAGCATGGGCCATGGCATTGAGACCGTCACCGTGACGCGCGTCGGCACGCAGGCAAATCGAACCAATCTTTCGGAAAATGTGAGCGCCGGCGAATCCAATATCAAGGTCCGCAGCGCGAGCGGTTTTGTTGCAGGCGACAAGATCACCATCGGCACGCCCGCGAACCCACAGACCGTTACCATTGCCGCTGTCGGCGCTGCGAGTTCTGGCGGTACCAGCATTGACTTCACTCCCGTTTTGACTCAGGCGCACATAAACGGCGAGACGGTTGTAGATCCCGGCACAGGCCTCGACCTGGCTGCTCCACTACAGTTCAACCATGCGGCCAACCTGCCCTTCAGTGATCGGGGAACGGGAATCACCTTCGAACCTGCGACGGCCTTTGCGCACTCGAGCAATGAGCCTGTTCAGGCACTTGGCAGTGGCATTAAGCTTGACAGCCCCCTGGCCAGGAGCCATGAGATCAACGCGGTTGTGCATGACGCCGCAGTCACAACCGCTGGCTATCAGGGCACGCCCGCACCCAACCAGTGGTTCGGAGGCCCTGAGCTAACCACCAACGCCGTTATGTTCGGAAGATTCAATGTCTCCTTCAAGGAAGGCAGCATGGTGCTGCGTGACGCTTCTGGTCTGGTTGTGGACAGCCTAAACTACGGAGGCCTCGTTGATCCGTGGGCGGCTGAAGGTTATCAAGCCACCTCTGGTTCAGAGCAGAGCGGATGCCACGCGCCCACGCCCGGCCCGGCTGGTGGCTTCTTCGGACGGGCCGCTGCCGCAGTTACAAATCAGAGCTCGGGTCGTTTTCCTGACGGCGCTGACACCGACAGCAACTGCTCGGACTTTCTGACACAGGCTGCCGCCACACTGTCGGCCGATGCAGGCGCCGGTGCCACCAATATCAAAGTCACCAGCGTGGAAGGATTTGAGCCAGGCGAGAAGGTCATGATTGATACAGGTGCGACCGTGGAGAACGCCATCATCGCAACGGTTGGCACCGCAGGTGGCACCAATCTGGATGCCGCCACCGAGGCTGGCGCGACCGTGGTTCCTGTCGCAAGCGCGATTGGTTTTCGCGAAGGCCAGACCATAACCATTGACAATGACGCGAACTCTGAAACGGCGGTTGTCGCTTCCATCAGAAGATTCGGCGGCACCTCAATCATTGTCTCCGCGCCGCTCACTCATGCGCACGCGGTCGGCGCACAAATTTCAGGCACCGGCATCACCGTCACCTCCGCGTTGACGCATCCACATAACAGCGGGGCGCAGCTCACCGACAATGTTCCAACGCCCGGTGCCCCCAATCGCTATTACAGGAAATCTCATTAATGTCGGAAGCGCTCCATAAACAGCGAACGCGAAATTCCCGCTTCCTTCGCCAGCGTCATGCCTAAAGGCAAAATCAACTTCGACACCGTGCGGGAGATCGGACTCACACTGCCGGGGGTTGAAACGAGCACAGCCTTCGGAGCTCCGGCACTCAAGATCCGCGGGAAACTTCTGGCATGTCTTCCCACGAACCGCTCTGCCGAACCTGGGTCGCTTCTCGTCCGCCTGGACTTTGATGATCGCGCGGAGTTGCTCGCCGCCGCCCCCGACGTTTACTACATCACGGACCACTATGCCGGATATACCGCCGTATTGGTCCGTTTCTCAAAAATCACTCCTGCCGTTTTGCGCGACTTGCTCAGAATGGCCCACAAGTTCGTCTCTCGCCTGGCCGCACCCCGTCCGCCAGCGCGAAAGCGCCGCAAGTCCGGGACGTAAGAATTTCACCCGCCGTTTCCAATTGCAGATTGCCATTGCATTCCTTTTCTTCCTAGGTATACTTCCGCACAACGCGCGAGCCATTGGCCGCGTGATGCGGTAGTTTCCTCAGCTTCCAGGAGGCATTTGAATGAAAATACGATTCAATCTCTTGTCGCGTTTGGGTTTGAGCGCTGCATTCGTTGTGGTCTTAATTCTCTCGTCTGCCGGGATGGCCCTTGCCCAGTCTTCTGATGACGGAGTTGCTGCAACGGCATTCTCCGGCGTGGTCCTGTTGTTTGCCTTGGTTATCGGCTTCGCGGCTTACCTCTACATAGCCCTGGCTCTTCAGACTATTGCCACGAAGACGGGTACAGCCAATGCATGGCTCGCCTGGATTCCAATCGTCAATATATTTTTGATGCTTGCCGTGGCCAAGAAACCGGGCTGGTGGTTTTTACTGTTCCTGGTTCCCCTCGTGAACATCATCATGTCGATCATTGTCTGGATGGCGATTGCCGAAGCTCGGCGCAAGCCGAACTGGTGGGGCATTCTGACAATTGTTCCAGTGGTGAATATTGTCGTTCCGGGCTATCTCGCCTGGTCGGACTAATTGTTTTGGAGTGATATATCTGGCTGAGATGGCTGAGTTGAAAAGTAGGATCGGCATGCCGATCCTACTTTTTTGTATAAGCCGGAAGGATAGATTAGCGCTGTGCCGAACCCATATAGCCGATGTGCTTAAGCTCCGCAGCGGCGCAATAAAGACTCAGTATCGTTGGGCGCTACTCTATTCCGCTGTGGTGGGATCAATGATCGCTTTAATCTCCGAAACTTTGTTCGCGGGGAAGCCGCCCTGCTTGGCGTGCTCGCGCACCATCTCCTCGTTGGGCGCGATGTAAATGCAGTAAATTTTGTCTCCGGTAACATAGCTCTGCACCCACTGAATTTGCGGGCCAAGTTTCTGCAAAACGCCGCACGATGTTTGCGAGATGGCTTGCATTTGTTCAGTGCCAAGTTGTCCTACGCCGGGAACTTCGCGCTCAATTACGTATTTCGGCATGGAACCTCCAGTTCATCTCTTACAGTGTGCTGATGAATAAGAATTATCTAGCTGGCGAGCTTGCGCAGAAAATCGGTTTCGCTCATGCGGTATTTGAAGGCTTTGCGCCCATCAATAAATACCACAGGGACTTCGTCCGTGAATTGGCGGCGGAGCGTGTTGTCGCTCTCCACGTCCACTTCTTCCCAGGTGAAACCTCCCCGGCGTTCCAGCTTGCCCAGGGTTTCTTTTACGATCTCGCAGAGGTGGCATCCCTTACGGGAATAAACCACTACTTGACGTAATTCCTGCATGGCGTTGCGGATTGTATCCTTTAAAGCGTCCATTTTCCAGAAAAACTATTGCTTCGATTTTATCGATACTCAGATGAAGATGTTACGCGTCGCGTTGCAAATTTACAAAATCGGAAGGGCGGGGGTGAACAAGATGGCTTATCAGCGTCCGGAGCATCCGTTTTGTCCGTACACAAAGGGGTTACAATCCTGTCCATGGCGACGCGAAAGAGCGGATTAGGGTCAATGAACTCGGGAAATCGTCCTCTGGCAGGGAAGAATGCGTTAATCACGGGCGGAGCGCTCCGGCTTGGGCGGGCCTCGGCATTGGCGCTGGCGGAGGCGGGCGCGAATGTGGCGATCACCTTCCGGGATTCGGGCAAGACCGCCCTGCGGACAGTCAACGAAATCCAAAAATTCAAGGTGAATGCGATCGCCTTGCCGTGTGATGTGACCGACGAGTTGAGCGTGAAGGAGGCTGTCCACGAGGCCGCTACCCAACTCGGAGGCTTGGACATCCTGATCAACAACGCCGCGAACTATGAAACCGTGGAGTTCGCAAAAATTACTCTGAAACAGTGGGACGACATATTTGCCTCGAACGCGCGCGGGCCGTTTCTGGTTTCGCGCGAAGCATTGCCATATCTAAAAGAGCGGAAGGGAAAGATCATCAATATGGGGTCGCTCGGCGGCCTGCGGGCTTGGGCCGAGCACGCCCACTATTGTTCCTCAAAGGCCGCGGTACACATGCTTACCAAGGCAATGGCCAAGGCCCTGGCCCCGGAAATCGCCGTGAACTGTGTCGCCCCGGGCATGATTGACCTGGGTGAGGTAGCGGCGGCAGAGTTTATGCGCAAAATGGCCAAGCAAACCCCCATGCGTCGCAACGGGACTGGCGAAGAAATCGCCGCCGCCGTGCTGTTTTTTGCCACCGCGCCGCATTTCATTACCGGGGAGATCATGGTCGTGGATGGGGGATTGAGTTTGTAAGCAGTGTCGGCAGTGTCGTCCTATATCATCGCCCTAGTGGCGAGTTTGGCAGGATCCCGCAGTGATAAAGAAACAACGAATCGCTCCCATGAAGATTTGGATCATCATTTTTCTGCTCGCATGCAGCGTGTTCGCCGGTGCGCAGACCAAGCCTGAAGATGGAGGCCATGAAATCCAGCTATGGACAGGTGGCGGCCACTCGGTTTCCGGCGGCCGTTCCGGCATCAGCGTATGGAACGCGGGGGGGCGCTTTGGGTGGATCCTAACCGCTCCCCACGGTCCAGGATTCCTAAAGGGAAGATTTGAATACGTCCTGGATGCGACGCCGGTATTCATGGTCTTTCAGCCGGGCG
>DASXFN010000073.1:0-6050 GCA_036489565.1 Terriglobales bacterium | reverse complement strand
ACAATGTATTAGACAAAATTAAGGCTGTACCCATTTCGGGGTCAGTTGTACTCTTTTAGGGTACAACATTCAATGATCCCTTCCCTACAAAGAGAGGGACGCTTTGGCTAGAACGCGCCGCCACCGCCGCCACCAAACCCTCCCCCGGAAAATCCACCGCCCCCGCCAAATCCGCCACCGCTCCAACCCGAACCGCTGGAGCTGGCGCGAGGCGCGGAAACAAAGACCTGGTGCATGTCATTGGTCATGCTCATCATGGAAGTAGAGAAGAAGATGGGATTAAATCCGCCGCCAGGGTAGCCATATCCATAGGGCGAGGCATACCACGTCGGCGGGTTTTGGATGATCCCGGCAAAGGCAGTCGCCCACTGATGCTCAACGCCTAGGGCCATCGCAAAGGGCAGAAATTTCTCGAAAGTGTTGGGCGGCATGACCTTCAACCGGTCTTTATCCACGCGGT
Source organism: Terriglobales bacterium (assembly GCA_036489565.1). Lineage (GTDB taxonomy): Bacteria > Acidobacteriota > Terriglobia > Terriglobales > Acidobacteriaceae > JAICKN01. The sequence continues at coordinate 5,590 of DASXFN010000073.1, read as the reverse complement.
TCATGAATTCCTGAAAACCAAGCACGGCAACTTTCGTCTGTACGCCTTTCAATGTCTTGGCCGTCATCACGCGGGCAAAAAGCCACCAAATGAAGGCAGAGATCGCTCCGCAACCAATCAGAAGCGGCACGGAACTAAACACATCGACCGTCTTTGTGAACTCGAGTATCGCAAAGGGCGCCGCAATTAGTACCGCGCCGCCAATGCTGTAAGAGTTCGCGGAATCGGGATCAACCGAATACATGTTTTTTTGTTTGAGCGCCGACATGATGTCAGTCCGAATCACCGGTATCGCCGTGTAAAAGCGATTGCGCAGGCTCGACAGTGTGGTTTGGTCGGCGGAGCCGAACACATTGGTCATCATCACCATTTCATGCGGCGCCAAATCGCTCCATTGCGCTTGCGGCTTAAGAGAATGGAAGATGTAGTCCTTGTGATGAAAAACAATTCCCTTGTTGTCCACCTCTTCAATCTTCACGAATCCGCGCACCGCCAAATCCACCAGCGTGGAAGTGATGTCGCGAGGATGGACCTGGTCGCCCAGCAGTGTGCCGGCTTCGGCCGGAGTCATCCCGGCGGGAGGTTCATACATGGGAGCGACGGAGCGGCCGGGATCGGGATCGCGTCCCTTATACCACCAGATCACGAACATTACCCCAAAGGCAAAGAATGGCAGGAACACAATTGGATTGCTGCCCAGGAACCACAGAAACTTGGTAAACGCGCCGGGCTGCCGCAGAATTCCCTTGGGAATAAAGACGTCAACGGTCAATCCGCCGCGCATGGGCAAGGGGTTGTTGGTTGCGAACAGAACACTGGAATCTTTGACGTTGCTGGTGGCGTCGCGCTGTGCGGAGCCATACACGCCGGTGAATGCCTGGGCCCGCAATGATCCAGACGCATCCGATGGAAACTGCACAAGCGCGGTCGCCATATCAATGGGCACCGGCCAGTCATTGCCGGTTACGTTCCAATAAAACTCGTCGTGATCGGGAAAGTAGCGGACTCCATTCCGCACCGAGTACTGGATGACCACCGTTTTGGTCGTGTCCTGGGCGCCGGGGATGTATATCTTCAGGTCGCGGAAGTCGCCCGATGTGCTCGATTCGTATTTCAACGGCATTCCATCCTGGTCCGTAATGCCCTTGACGTTCAGAAACAGCGTGTAGTTGGTGCCGGTGGGGCCGGGATAATGAATGGGTATCGTGCGATGGATGCCCTGAAACGAGCCGACAAAAACGATGGCGATTTGCTCGCGCACGTCTGCTGTGCCATTCCGGGTCACGGTAATGTTGTCGTCAAAATTGGCGATGCGCCAGCTGCGGGCGTGGAGCGGAGACGCGAAAAACAAAACTGGCAGCAGGAAAAGAACAGCCTGACTACTGCGTTTCAGAGCCGTACGGAGAAGCCTCATAGTAGTAAGAACGCGCTCAACTGTTGCAGACTAAAATTTCACGGCCACCGGTTCTTTATCGGCGTCGGCAACTTCAAAGAACTGTTTCTGCTGGAAGCCAAACATTCCCGCCAGCAGGTTTGTGGGGAATGACTGAATCTTCGTGTTCAGGTCGCGTACCACCGCATTGTAATAACGGCGCGCATTCTGGATGGTATCTTCCACTTCATTCAGCGAGCCCTGGAGTTGGGTGAACTCGGTGGAGGCCTTCAGGTCAGGATAATTTTCGGCAACGGCGAACAAACTTTTCAGCGCCCCAGTCAGCTGGTTCTCCGCCGCGGCCTTATCAGCAGGAGCGGTGGCTTGCATGGCCATGGAGCGGAATTTGGCGATGTCCTCGAACGTGCTTTTTTCATGGGTGGCGTAGCCTTTTACGGTCTCTACCAGATTAGGAATCAAGTCATGCCGGCGCTTGAGCTGCACGCTAATGTCGCTCCACGCGTTGTCGGCGCGAACGCGCAATTGCACCAGGCCGTTGTACATCCCGATCAACAGCACCGCGATAAAGATAAGAACGCCTAAAATGATCCAGCCAGCCATAGAATTCTCCTGAAAACCCGAATCAAGGGGACGGTACCATAGGCGCAACAACCGCGCAAATGACAGATTGTGATGTGGGAACGTCTGGAAATCTGTGGTTAACTTAGGGCTTGCCTGCGTTGTAAGCTATTTCCAACATCTTTCGGCTGGAGCGCATCGTAGGAAGGAACTCCATGAGCACTCATCCTAATAAGAACTCTGATCGCAATAAAATTCCATACTCCTTGTACTGCTTCTTAACCGTAACAGTTTTTGTATTGTTCCTGGGAAGTGCGGGTGCCCAAACTTGCTTCACTCCTGAGGAAATGGACGCAGGGGTGCGCTCAACGCTTGAGAGCACGGCCAACAAATATTTCGGCATGGTCGCGCAGGGAGATGTGGCAACTCTGCGCCAGAACGCCATTCCCAGCTTGGCTTCTAGCTTTTCCGGCGTCGAGGGGATCATCAGCGAAAATAAAGCCAATTTGACCGGGGCGACAGCCACCGCGCAGCCTCCGTATCTGCTAAAGCTGGATGGCACAGCGCCCTCAGCCCGGGCGGAATTTTTGTGCGGCGTTTTTAGCAAGAATGGCCAGACATCAAACAGCGCCGTCTTCGTCCTTCCCAACCTTGCGCCGGGCAGTTACGGATTTGTGTCGCTGGACGTGAAGGGCAAAGTGCCCTACGTCGTTTCTTTCGTCTTGCAGCAGGACGGCACGAATTGGAAGCTGGGCGGCCTGTTCGTCAAGCAGACGCAAATCAAAGGCCACGACGGCAACTGGTTCCTGGATAAAGCGCGCGCGTTTAAGACGCAGAACAAGAACCATAATGCCTGGTACTACTTCATTGAGGCGCACTATCTGCTCACTCCGGTGGAGTTTATGAGCACGCAATCCACGGACAAGCTTTATGACGAGGCGCAAACGGTGAAACCTTCTGATTTGCCTCCGTCGGACCTCTCTGCAGCGAATGGTAAGACGTATAAATTGACTGCCATGTATCCGTTGGTGGTGGGATCTGATTTAGACCTGATCGTGAAATTTCAATCCGCGGATGTCTCCAATACCAGCGCGGCATTTCAGGACAACATGGCGGTCATCAAGGCCATCGTGAGTAAGTATCCGGAATTTCGAGACGCCTTCGATGGAATCGTAGCCCGCGCCACAGAGACTTCAGGCCGCGATTACGGGACCATGTTGCCGATGAAGGAGATTAAATAAGTTTATTCGTGTTTAATCAAACTATTTTCACACCGCCCGCGGCATCTGATCCTCAAACGTGCACTCCTCCGGACGCTTATCCTCCCGCAAGCCCATGAACACGGGAGCGCGTAACTTTACGCCGCCTTCGTCGGTTTCATGCGTCCACTCGGTAAATTTGATTTCAGCCACCAGTTCCGGCTTTATCCAATGCACGTGGCGGGCGTCCACCGGACCGTGAAAGGGATTTTGTTTTGTTTCCAGCTTGGCCAGCACTTTAGAAATCTGTTGCAGCGTGACGTGATTGAATCCGGTGCCCGCCTGCCCCACGTGAATCAGGTTTTTCTTTCTGTCATACATCCCCAGCACCAAGGATCCAAAGTGCTGGCGGCTACCCTCAGGATCGGTGTAGCCGCCCACCACGCAATCCACCGTCTGCGTAATCTTGATCTTCAGCCACTCGCGGCTGCGGCGCTCTTCGTAAAAGCTGCCACGGCGTTTGGCGACGATCCCTTCCAGTCCTTTTTGTTTTGCGACATTGAAAAGAGCTTTGCCATTGTCAAAATGGTCGGAGAAGCGAATGAGTTCAGTCGGCTGCAGAATACTGGCCAGAACTTTTTTGCGCTCTTCAAGCGGAACGCGGCGCAGATCGTACCCGTCCAAATAGAGGAGATCGAAAAGGTAATAGACAATCGGAATATCAGATTTCCCGGCGACCTGCCTTCCATGTTTGCGGATCCCGGTGCGTTGCTGCATCAGGCTAAAGGAGGCGCGGCCATGCTCATCCAGCGCGGCCACTTCGCCATCAAGAACTGCGGTCTTCGCATTGACGAACTTCGGCAGCACTTGCAGTTCGGGATAGCGCCCGCTCAAATCATTGTTGGTGCGCGACATCTGGCGGACTGAACCGTTTTCAATAAACGACACGGCGCGGTAGCCGTCCCATTTAATTTCAAACATCCACTCAGCGCCGTCGAAAGGCTTCTCAATGGAAAGAGCCAGCATGGGGCGGATCTGCGTGGGCATGGAGCGCTTGGCGGCGCCCGGCAAATCTTTCACCACAGAGGTCACGGAGGGCACGGGGGAAGTCTTTCCAACTCTACCGCCTGTCTTTGCTAGTCGTTTGTTGGAGGCTTCTCCCCGGTCTGCATTTTTATTTGTTTTTCCTCTGTGTTCCTCTGTGCCCTCAGTGGTTACTTTTTTTTTACCGGCTTTCGCTTTATCGGCCTTGGCAATGGCCTCCGCCAGCCATGGAGCTTTCACTTTTCCGCGAGAGGCCTTACGGCTACTCTTCCATTCGGCGGAGTCTTCATCGCCGCCGATTTGCGCCAATGTTCTGCCGGTCAAGGCGGACTTGTCGAATTCGTTGATGTCGTAGCCCTCCACCACTGCGTCATCGTGCTTTTTAATCAGCAGCCATTCCGTCCCCTTGCTTCCGGGGCGGCGGCCTTTGATGTGAATCAAAGCAAAATCGCCTTTGAGCTTTTTGCCATGCAGGCGAATTTTGAAGTCGCCTTTCTTCAGCATCGCGGATGCTTCGGCGTCAGTGCCCGCCACATATTTTCCGTCCACCGGTTCGGGCGATAGCGGCTCCCACGTGCCCACGTCCCACACCATGACAGTGCCCGCGCCGTAATTCCCTTCGGGGATCGTGCCTTCAAAATCGAAATACGAAACGGGATGATCTTCCACCTGCATGGCCAGCCGCTTGTCAGCAGGATCAAGCGAAGGGCCTTTGGGGATGGCCCACGACTTCAGCACGCCTTCCATCTCCAGGCGAAAGTCGTAGTGCAGACGCGTGGCCCGGTGTTTTTGCACCACAAAGCGGTGCTTGGATTTTTTCTCGATTTTTGGCGGAGGCTCCGGAGTCTCTTCAAAACGCCGCTTGCGTTTGTATTCTTCGAGGGGCATTTGTGTATCCTAGCGAATCTTGTATAGAGACGTATTCTAAGCCGCAGAGGTTTCTCCACTTGAGTGGGAAGATCGAACTATGAACCGCGAGTATCCTGACCGGCCCTTCGTGGGCGTGGGCGCCGTGATTGTCGAAGCTGGTCGCGTGCTTTTGATCAAGCGTGGTCACGCTCCGGCCATGGGCGAATGGTCAATCCCCGGCGGGACGATGGAGGTTGGCGAAACAGTGCGCGAAGCCGTCGTGCGCGAAGTCCGCGAGGAAACGGGCCTCATCGTCGAAGCCGCAGATTTGCTTGGAGTGTTCGATCGAGTATTGCGTGACTCAAACGATCGCGTGCAGTTCCATTACGTCCTAATTGATTTTTTGTGCACGTTGAGGGGCGGACAACTCAAGGCCGGTGGCGACGCCGCGGAGGCGCGGTGGTTCACCGCCGACGAGGTTGGCGATCTACCCCTGCCTGAAGACACTGCGGAAATTGTTCGACAAGGGTTAAGGGGGCGGTAAGTT
>DASXFN010000081.1:0-32362 GCA_036489565.1 Terriglobales bacterium | reverse complement strand
AGAATGAACCTGATGCGCAGTCGAAGAATCCCTATCTCACAACGGATTCTTAGCTGATATGGATGCTTCGACTGCGAGAGAGCCTGCAAAAGCAGGCTCTCTCGGCGTTCAGCATGACAACTACATAAATCAACATCACAGTCCACGACAGTCCTGATCACGTGCCACCTGCTGACCCATAGCCGAACCAGCAAAGTTTATCCCCGACCGCCCCTCTGCTATCATTCCTTCACCCGTTTGTACGGGTTCCATGCGCTTTAGACGCAGACTCCCCATCTGGCTCGGCGTGCTGCTGGTCATCGCAGCAGTTTCCATCATTGTTGTCCTGCGCAAACATGCGCCACCCGAGCCCGCGCGCCTGCTTCCCGGCGCGGACGGTTTTTTCTACGTCAACCTGAAGTGGGTTCGCCGCACTAATGTCACCGGACAGTTGCCCTCAGTTTCGCGCGATCCCGACTACCAGCAATTCATCCAGCAGACCGGATTTGAATTCGAGCGCGACCTGAACCAGGCGGCATTTGCCATCCACTATCCGGCCAGTTTGCCCGTTGAGAACGGCATCCGTCCCGAAGGCCCGCGGTTTTCCGAAGTATTCGTTGGCAAGATTGACGGGCAAAGGCTGCGCGCTTACCTTGCGCACATCGCCACCTCCGTGGAACCCTACAGCTCCACCGACATTTACAGCATTCCGCTCGAAGGCCGCACGGTACGCGTAGCCATCCTGAGCGTGGATACGGTTGCCGCCAGCAACCATCCCGACCCGCAGGTCATCCGCGGAATCGTGGATCGCTCGCGAAAACTGGCCTCCCCATTTGGAGGGCCGCAGTTGCTGCGCCAGTATTACAAGCACGTGCCTCTGGCCAGCCTCGCCTGGGCCATTTTTAAGGTTTCGCCCAAAAACAGCAATGCCATGCCGGGCCCCGTGGATTTCTCTTTCCTTTTTAATAATCCGGCAGTTCTTGTAACTTCCGCCCGCTGGTTGGGCTCTCTTCATTTGAGGGCGGCGGCTTATACGAATAGCCCGGGCGAAGCCCAGCACGTAGCCGAGCAGCTTAATACATTTTTGACGATGTTCCATGCCGCCGAAACCAGTGTGCCAGGGCAAGCCTCGGACGCGGACATAAAAGGATTTTTCGACAGCTTGAAAGTTGAACAGCACGAGAACACGGCAACACTTTCGGCTATTTTGCCGCCGGGATTCGTAAAAAAGGCATTTGCCGAACCGCCCGGGGAAATGATGGCTCCTGAGGACGCAACATCGCCACATGAGCAGACACCCGCGAAACGACATTAAAAATAAGCAGGTAAAATAACCTCTGCATGGAAACTCATCTTCCTCTTCCCATCGCGGCCTTTGTCGCCGGACTGATTTCTTTTCTCTCCCCGTGCGTGTTGCCGCTGGTCCCGGGTTACGTTTCCCTGATCTCGGGTGTTGGCGTGGAGGAATTAAAGGCCCAGAACGCCTCCATTTTCCGAAAAGTGATGATGAATTCCATCTCGTTTATCCTGGGATTCAGCATCGTATTCATCACGCTCGGCGCGCTTTCCACCGAAGTGGGCCAGATTTTAGCGCGTTATAAATCCACCCTTGCGGAAGTCGCTGGCGTGGTCATCATTCTTTTCGGGCTGCATCTTACCGGCATTTTCAGAATCAAAGCCCTGTATACGGACGCGCGGCTGCATCAGGTCAAGGGCGGCAGCACGGTGTGGGGTGCATTTGTCATCGGCTTCGCTTTTGCCTTTGGCTGGACGCCTTGCGTGGGCCCGATTCTCGCGGTGATTCTGGGTTTTGCCAGCGCGCAAAATTCAGTGACCAAGGGGATTTTCCTGCTCGCAGTTTATTCGCTCGGGCTCGCTGTTCCGTTTTTGCTGACTTCGCTGGGCATCGAACGCTTCCTTAAGTTCAACGGCCGCTTTCGCTCGCACATGCATGCCGTGGAGGTCGCGAGCGGAGTTTTACTGATCGCGTTGGGCGCTCTGCTGGTGTTCGGCCGATTCACCATCATTTCGAATCACTTGTCGTTCTTAAACCGATTTTCTTTGTAACTGAATCTTTTCGTAACGGAGCTTTTGTGAAACGCAATCCTATTGTTTTAGTCGTTGTCGCGGTGGCAATTTCCGCTATGCTGTTTTTCGCCGTGCGCCGCGCCCGCCACACAGGAGAAAACGCACCCCTTGCAGTCGGCAAGCTGGCGCCGGATTTTACTTTGAAAACGCTGGATGGAAAGACCGTAAGCCTTTCCGATTATCGCGGCAAAGCGGTGTTGGTAAATTTCTGGGCCACCTGGTGCGGCCCATGCAATATTGAAATGCCGTGGCTAGTGGATCTGCATAAAAAATATGCCGCGCAGGGCTTTGAGATTCTAGGCGTTTCCATGGATGATGTGGACCCCAAGGACATAGCAAAGTTCGCCCAGGACAAGAAAGTGGATTATCCCATCCTCATCGGGCAGGATTCCGTGGGGGATGCCTACGGCGGCATTCCATTTCTTCCCGGAAACTTCTATATTGACCGCAGTGGAAAGATCGTGGACAAGGGATTTGGCCTGATCGGCAAGCCGGAGATCGAAGAAAATATTCAGAAGATTCTAGCCAGCAGTCCTAATCCACAGAACGCTGGGAATTGATGATAAAGCCATTGGTAGAAAAGCAACGGACGGAAAAAGCATTGGCGAAAGGGCCTGAGACGTCCGCGCCGATGTTTTTCACCGCTGCTTCGTTCCGCTTCTTTGCTATCGTCATAACGTTTGGAATTCTCCTGCTCGGCGGCGCAATGTCTTACGCGCAGGAAGGTTTCGGTTCGAAAGTTCCATCCGTCACTTTATCGGCTCCGGTTATTCCCAGTATTGTCCGTGGGACGCCCGGCAAGGCGGAACTCCATTTTCACATCACGCCCGGCTTTCACATCAATTCAAACGCGCCCTCGGAAGAATATTTGATTCCCACGGCCCTCAGGATGGACGCTCCGACCGACATCGTCGTGGGACGAATCATTTATCCCACGGGACAGAACATTACTCTGCCCTTTGCCCCTGATTTAAAACTGAATGTATACAGCGGCGAGTTTTCGGTGCTCGTGACCGTCCGCCCCCTGAGCAGCGTGCTCCCTGGTAAATACGCGCTGCGCGGCAGACTGAAATACCAGGCCTGCGACAAGGCCGCCTGCTACCCGCCAAAAGAATTGCCGGTGGACTTTGAAGTGAAAGTCGCGAAGTCAACTCATCACGTCCGGCACGATCCCGCGCAAAGCCCTCACATACACTGAACCGCCTTTGGCCCTGCTCGCTTCGGATTCTTTAAAGAAATGTCATCCCGACGTTGAACGCAGCGAAAACCGAAGGACCTTACGACGGCTCAGGATGAAACATGTAGTCGAAGGGATCGCCTCGCTGTTGCCGGCAGATATAAAATCCCATCGCGCGGACTACACTGAACCCATGCAGTACGACCAACACTCCAACGGCAAAGCAATTTCCCCACGCGTAGCCGAAGAATTCCAGATCGTATTACCGGAAACGCGCACAGCCGGTTATCGCTGGACCATCATGCAGAGCGGCGAGCCTCACTGCGAACTGCTAGAAGAACGCAGCGACCCCGGGCCTGGTACAGTCGGCGGCACTGGCGCCCATACCTGGCGCTTCAAGGCGGCGTCCGCAGGAACCGGAAAAATTCAGTTCTATTACGGACGCTCCTGGAAAAATACAGCAGCGCCGGAGAAGACCTTCATCATGGAAGTTCAAGTCCGGCCCTAAGTCGTGCGCGTGAAACCCTTCAGTGCTTTTTCTTTTTGGCCGCCGCTGGTTTCTTCGCGGAAGCAGACGCTTGCACCAGCCGGATGGTCCAAAAATCATCGGACAAGTTCGACTCCAGCAAATATTGATAGGGCAGCGTGAAATAGCCGTGCATCCCCCAATCCACGCCCCAGGAATTACGGACAATGAACGCCTGCTGCGAGTCGTCGTATCCAACGGCGCAAACAGCATGCCCGCCTACAACCGACTCGCCCGGCTGCGGCATGGAGGCGTGGCCCGAGTGCGCGACCGCCGAACTCTCAAAGTTGTCATACACGGTAAAACCAAAAACAAAAGGAAAGCCGGAAGCCAGGCAGCCTTTGAATTGGTTCAACACGCGGGAAACACGCTGGTAGGAGAGCACGCGGTTCTTCATTCCATCGGTAAAGGCGAGCGCCGGAGGTTTGTCTGCGAACTTGGAAGTGTCATAAGGCCAGTCAGTCTCCGGAGGCGCGCCCTGCTTCGCCACAACCTTCATGCCATCGCGAATCTGCGCGCCGCTGTCGGAGTTCACCGTGTGTTCCATCGCGCGTTCGTTGTAATAAATGAACAGGCGCGATGGGACAAAATCTTTCATCTTCTGTTTGATCTGCTCAAACTGAATGGCGCCCCCGATGGAATTGGCTGTGCAACTGCCGAGTTGGCCCTGGTCATACACAGGCGGACAGTGGGGACGCAAGTCCACCATGGTTGGCAAAGCAGTCAAAAATGCGGCGGGAGCGGCGTAAGTTAAATCGCGATGGTCCGGAAGGTCCGGCACCCATCCATAATGCCCAATACTCATAATCGTGCCTTTCTACTGATGGCAAAATCATGCCCTGTCATGAATGGATTGTGAGAGTCAAAGCCAAAACGTTTCAATTCCCGAACGGATTCCTAAACTCCACTTTCGTTGCGTGGTGCGTTGTAATTGGAAGAAAAAATCCACGTGGGAAATCTACCTGCAGCGGTTAAATTGTAGCGGTCGTCATCAGCGCACATTACAAGAGTGGAAGTTCGCCCAGGTGAGTTTCTTTTCGGACTGCAGGAATGGTGAGCTACGCTCGCCCGGACAGCCGAAGGCGGCTGTCCCCGCGCAAGTAGTTATAGTGTTGGTAATTTCTCCGCGATTAGCTTTTTGATTTTTTCCACAAATTCCGCCGTCAGCATGTCTTCGGTCTTCTCTTTGCCACGGGTACGGACGTTCACTTTCCCAGCTTCTGCTTCTTTGTCCCCAACGACCAACAGGAAAGGAACTTTTTGTAACGCATGTTCGCGGATTTTGGCGTTCATCTTTTCATTGCGGCCATCTACTTCCACGCGAACACCAGCCGCTTTGAGCTGCGTAGCAACTTTGTTGGCATAATCCACGTGCCGCTCAGCGATTGGAATCATCACCGCTTGCACCGGCGAGAGCCAAACCGGAAACGCTCCGGCGTAGTGCTCGATCAGCACGCCAAAAAACCGCTCTACCGATCCATACAAAGCCCGATGCACCATCACCGGTTGCTTGCGCGTGCCATCGTCTGCGACATACTCAAGCCCGAAGCGCGCCGGAAGGTTGAAGTCGAACTGAACGGTCGAAAGCTGCCAGAGCCTGCCGATCGCATCCACCAGCTTGATATCAATTTTCGGCCCGTAGAATGCGGCTTCGCCTGCAATGGTCTTGTATTCGATATTGAGCCTCTTCAGCACCTTTTCCAGCGAATCCGTTGCCAGCTTCCATTGATCTTCGCTGCCGACGAAACTCTTGCGGTCTTCCGGGTTCCAGGTGGAGAGCTCCGTTTGGAATTTATCGAAGCCGAAATCCTTTAACACATCGCGGGCAAACTCCACGCAACTGGCAATCTCTTCCTCAATTTGTTCCGGCGTGCAAAAGATGTGCGCGTCGTCCTGCGTAAAACCACGCACACGCAAAAGGCCATGCATCACTCCGGAGCGCTCATAGCGATAGACAGTCCCCAGTTCACCCAGGCGCACCGGAAGATCGCGATAAGATTTCAGTGAATCTTTATAGATAAGAATGTGGCCGGGACAGTTCATCGGCTTCAGCCGGTATTCGGCGTCATCGAGTTCCATGACGTCAAACATGTTTTGTGAGTAGTAGCCCTCATGGCCGGAGGTCTGCCACAACTGTTTGCGCATCACATGGGGCGTGTAGACCAGCGAGTACCCGCGCTTCAGATACTCGGAGCGCATCCAGTCTTCCATCTCTTTGCGGATAATTCCGCCCTTGGGATGCCAGAAAATCAGTCCCGGCCCCGCGAGTTCCTGAATGGAAAACAGATCGAGTTGCTGTCCCAGCAGCCGATGATCGCGTTTCTTTGCCTCTTCAATCTGATTGAGATACTGGTCCAAATCTTTCTTCGAGAAAAAAGACGTCCCATAAATCCGCTGCAACTGTGGGTTCTTTTCGTCTCCGAGCCAATACGCTCCGGCAATGTTCAGCAACTTGAACGCCTTGATTTTTCCCGTCGAAGGAATATGCGGACCGCGGCAGAAGTCGAGAAACTTGCCGGTCTTGTAGATCGAAATTTTTTCATCGGGCTTAGTGAATTGCTCGATGAAGTGGCACTTCATGAAATCACCTTCGCATTTAAACTTTTGCAGCCCTTCTTCCCGAGGCAGAAACTCTCGCGCATATGGCAAATTTTGCTGCACGAGTTCCTGCATCTTCTTCTCGATCTTCTCCAGATCTTCCGGAGTAAACGGAGTGGGGCGATAAAAATCGTAAAAGAACCCACTCTCAGTTGCGGGGCCGTGGCCGAGTTTGGTTTCCGGAAATAATTCCAGAACAGCGGCCGCCAGCAAATGGGCGGAAGAATGCCGATACACTTCCAGCGCCTCAGGGTCTTTAGCCGTCAACAGGCGCAGTTCGGTGTCTTTTTCGAGCGGTCGGGTGAGATCGATCAGCGCTTGTGTGGGGCGGACGCTCTTGTCCGCCTGATCGTCATTAGAAGACACCTGGGCCGCCAGCGCAGCATCCGCCAAGCGTGGACTGATGGATTGCGCAATGTCACGCGCCGTGGTTCCTTTTGCGACTTCTTTTACGCTTCCATCCGGAAGTTTAATGTGAATGTTGTCTGACATGGGAAGCATTCAGTTTATGGGACGAGGGAAAGAAGGGTCAAACACAAGCGACGGAGTGCATATACCTTCAACATATTTGCTTTAACGTCCGGGGCTGGAACAGGTATAACCTACACGGAAGCTAGATTTCGGCATCAGATAAACAAATGCGGCTTCTCTGCAAGTTCATGATCGCCGTCTCGCTGGCTTCAATCAGTCTTGATGCCGCATCCGCGCAGACTAATAAAAACCATCATCCCACTTCACATCGGCTTACCAAAAGCGACCGCAAGGCACTAGTCGCCATAGCACTCAACGAACAGGAGCGAGGAGAAGCCGAGTCCGACTGCTCGCACCTGGTACACGCCATTTACGAAACCGCTGGCTTTCCTTACGAGTATGCGCCATCAGACGATCTTTACGCAGGAGTCGCGAGCTTTCAGCGGGTGAAAGCTCCCCTGCCGGGCGATCTGGTGGTTTGGCGCGGACATGTAGGGATGGTGATCAAACCGTCGCATCACACATTCTTCAGTTCCTTGAGTTCCGGCCCGGACACTGACAACTACAACTCGCCATATTGGAAGCGCCGCGGCCAGCCTCGCTTCTATCGCTACATCAAAAGAGAGTTTGCGCGTGGCGCGGACTAAGAGCGTCCCCTAACGCGAAGGCCCAAGCCCTTCTTCCAGGATTCGGCCACCGACACTCCAATCTCCACCTTCTTCAGAATCTGAATCGAAGATCAGACTCCAGACTTGGCGATCTAGTGATTCATAGTTGCAGCGTCAGCGTCGCACTTAACGTCGGGGTTCCAAACTGAAAAAAGACCACTCGGACTGCGCTTCCATACCCAGACGTGAAGAAACCAGAAGCCCAGGCCAGGAGCCGTCTTAAGCTCTTGCCCCATAATGCGCGGCGGATCAGCGAACTTCCACGCGGATGCTGGCACGTAGAATTCAACCCCATTCAGATGGAAGGTGCCATCCGGCCTCTTCTCGTAAACCAGCACTTCCGGATGTTCGAGGTCGAGTGTAGCGTCGAATAGTGCCTCGTTGTTGAAGTGGTAGCCCATCGCGCCCGCCGGTTGATGTTGAACGCAGCCGGTTGCAAGCTGCAAGCGCGGCTGAGTTTTTGAAAGGACACGCTTAGCGCGTCGCGAGCTTTCCGCTCGATCCTGAAGCCAGCGATGCAAATAGGTGGGCGGCGAAGCGGTCGAGAGCTTCAGCCAGATCCTTCGGCTTCGAAAGATGAGGAGTGTGATCCGCGTCCATTTCAACTACGTCGGCGCAGGGATTCTCCGCGATCATGCGCCGCTGCAGCGCAGGCGGAATCGCCCGGTCGCGAGTGCATAGGGCATAGTATCTGGGAATGCCGTCGAGGGCCCCTTTCGGGATGGATACCGGAGTAGCAAACGGCGCCAACGGTTGCGGGCGGTGTCGCGCCGTCGCCCATGCCGCAACCTCATCCGTGCAGCACCCATACAGCGCGGGAGCCGAAGCCCCGTCCGGCATGACGGCAACAGGAGGCATTCCTTCAATTACAATATTGGCCTGCACCTGATCACCAGCTCCTTCCGGAAGCTTTGTCAGGTCGAGAAGACTCTGGCCATCCTTGGGAAGAAAGGCCGACACATAAACGAGCGCCGCAACATGGTCACGACATTGCGCCACTCCCTGCGTTGCAACAATGCCGCCCATGCTGTGGCTTGCAACGATCGCAGGTTCCGCGCTGGCAGCAAGCATTCCACACAGTCTCGCCGCACACGCGTTCAGCGTGACCTCGGTAGTTGGAGTACGGTCATCGCCCGATCCGGGCAGATCAAACGCTTCCACCGAATGGCCCGCAGTTTTCAGGCGGTCCGCCAGCGGCTGCCAGATCCACGCTCCTGAGAACGCACCATGTACCAGAACAAATCTTGCCATTCGGTCTCCTTACTGTGTCCGGCAATCCTGGAGGAAAAGCGAATCACATCGCCAAACTGGATTCATTGTCCGGGTTTCTTCGCAGCCGACCCCTCAAACTCCTCACCCATCCAATGCTGCAACGCGCTCATGTTCTGTTCCCTGCCTAGAAAGTTCTTTACCAGGGCATTTGCTGACTCCGATCCGCCGGGTTCCAGCACGGTCCGGCGGTAGCGCATAGGTGTTGGCCCTTCAAGCAAATCGTTCTGGTCAAACTGCATGAAGAAATCTTCCGCAATCACCTTGTCCCATAGATAGGTGTAGTACGCCGAGGAGTAGCCCGCGAGGTGCCCGAACGATGCGTACTGGTGCGTGTCCGGCAGCGGAGTGAATTGCGTGTAGCGCTTGGCTGCATTGTTGGTGACGGCATCCAGGTCAACATTCTGAGGCTTGTCTTTATATATCTCGTAGGAAATCGCAGTAAAACTATTCTGGCGCGCCACCCAGCCGGCGCGGCCAAAAGCCGAAGCTCGATTCATGCGGGCCACCAGATCAGCCGGAATCGGCTCTCCAGTTTTGTAGTTCTTCGCGAACGTGGCCAGCACCTGGGGACTGCGCATCCACTCTTCCAGCATTTGTGACGGCGCCTCCACAAAATCCGATTCCATCGTGATGCCGCTGATCCCCGCCCATTTCTGCTGGCCGCCAAGAATGTGATGCATCAGATGGCCGAACTCGTGGAAGAAGGTGACCACATCGCTGTATTCCATCAGCCCCGGATCGGTCGCGGTGGGCGCTGGGAAGTTACACATGAGCGCGGCTTCAGGCAATTGCTTCCCGCGAATGCCGTCCAGCACCTGCGCCATGGCCGCGTGGCTGAATTTTCCTTCCCGGGGATGCATGTCGAGATAAAAACGGCCAATCATCTTGCCGTGATCGAGCACATCCCAGGTTTCCACGTCAGGAGCCCAGGCTGGCACATTCATCTCCTGCCGAAAAGTAACTTGAAAGAGTTTCGCGGCAGTATCAAGGATCCCCTGCTTGACCTGCGCGAAGGGAAAATAAGGACGCACTGATTGTGAATCGAAGTTGTACTCTGACCGCCGCAAAAGCTCTTCCAGGTGCGATTGTTCGTAGTCGCCAATTTCTTTCGCCCCAGGATCGGTCTTCTGTTTTTCCTTCAGCAGCATTGCAAATTCGCGGACGGCAATCGGACGCGTTGCATCATCAACCTGCTGGATAAACTCCCCGATATTCGCGCCTTTTTTAATCATCTTATCGGCGGCGTTGTAGTCAGCCCATGAGGAATATCCCAGAAGCGTTGCAATGTCATACCGCGTTTGCATCATCTTCTTCAGCACATCCTGATTTTGCGGATAAGCCCGTGTGTTGAACGCCTCAAACAGACGGCGACGCAAGGCATCGCTATTGCTGAACTTCATCGCCGGCAAAATATCGGGATACTCCGTCGTGATCTTTACCTTGCCATCAGCGCCCGGCTTGTGCCGGTCAATATAATCCTGTGGCAGTCCTGCCAGTTCTGCGGGATCTGCTTCCACGGTTTTTTGTCCATCGGCAATGTTTCGCTCAAAGGCGGACTGCTCTTCCGTGAGCTGATCATTAAGCTTCTTCAATTTAGCGCGTGTTGCGTCATCTTTATCGACGCCGGCTAGTCGGAACTCAAGCAGCTGCCGCTGCACATAATAACGCGTCGCCGCGTCTTCCTTGGAAACATCCACGCCAGCCAGCGCCTGATAGACATCGTGATTCAGCGACACGGCCGTCATAGCCGCGCTTACTTTCCTAATCATGGCCGTCGCGTGGTTGCGAAAATCAGCGTCGGGATGCAGATTTTCCATCAGCCCTGCGAAGTAGCCGGCGGAATTCAGCTGGCGCGTGGCTTCATCAAATGGCGCCAGCGTGTTCTCAACGGTTCGTTTTCCTTTGACCGCCACGATGGCGTCAATCGAACTCTGCGCGGCGGCCAGCCTGTCGTTCTCGATTTTTTCAAAGCCTGCCGCGTCGGGCTTGTCAGCCCACAAGGTCGGCTGGATTTTGGGTGAGTCCTGGGCTACGACGGTTGTAACCAATAAAAGAAAAACGGCGATACCAGCGTGCGGGACGAAGTGGGCCATGAATACCTCGACAGGTGAGCTGAAAATATCTCCTAATATACGCCTGCCAAAGGCATTCTTTGAAAATCGCGGGATCTCGATTCCGTCACGCGACGGCCCACAATCTGATCGGATAACAAACAATGTAAGCGCAGGCGTTCCGCCCGCGCATTTGTAATCCCGCGCAAACTTACGGCGTCATATCTTTTATGTGCGTGGCAATGTACCACTCGTTGCCAAAGACGTCTTTCACCCCTCCGCTGCGGTCACCGTACGGTTGGTCTTTCGGTTCGCTGATGGAAGTCGCTCCCGCATCCAGCGCTCGCTTGTAAACTGAGTCGCAATCCGGCACGTAGAGATAAAACATAGAATGCATCGGCTGATATGGCCCCTGGGCCTCGCCCAGTTCCAGATGCGAGTCGCCGATTTTTAGCGTGGCGTGCTGAATCACCCCGTCGGGCGTGGCATAGCGGCCAAGATCCTCCGCTCCGAATGCCCGCTTCAGGAAGTTAATGACCGCCTCGCCTCGCAGCGGATGCAGATAGGGCTGCACATCCGGCGCGCCCTCCCACTTGTAATCGCCCTGTGAGCGCGTCGCGATATACCAGTGATTTCCGGCGGCGTCCTTCACGCTTCCGGAACGTTCGCCGTAAGGTTGGTCCCTAGGCGCTTGAATTGAAGTCGCTCCCGCTTTGATCGCCTTTTCGTAAGCCGCATCGCAATCTCGAACGTAAACATGGAACGCCCCCGGATGCGATTCGCCCTTCCACCCAAGCCCCGGGCCGCCCCCGCCAATCATCAGCATGGAATCGCCCAGCTTTACCTCGCAGTGGAGCCCACCGCCACTCCCGCCGACCGTGCGAAACTTTTCCTCGGCGCCGAACGTAGCTTTCACAAAGCTAACCACGCCATCTGCGTCTTGCGCCGCAAGGTAGGGCGTCAGCGTGCGATAGCCTTTAGGCACCGGAGATACGCGAGGCGTTTCCGGCGTCTTCTGCTCCGGCATCGCCGCCCGGAAACGGCGGTGCATCTCTTCAACGGACATCTCTTCGATTACCGTCCTCACGCTCCATGTGTATCCAAAAGGATCGAGTACGTTGGCATCTCTATAGCCATAGAACTGATCGGTCGGCGGCATAACCATTTTGGCTCCAGCAGCGACAGCGTGCTTTACGAAAGTATCCACATCAGGAACCTGAATGGACATAAGAACCGGTGAATTTCCCAGCGTCTCCGCGCTAAAGCGATTGCCGTCCGGCCACTCTTCAGTGAAGAAGAGGACCGAATCGCCGATCATCATCTCAGCGTGAGGAATGCCGGATCCGAGTTCAAAGCGAAATGTCTCCTTCGCTCCAAAAGCATTTTTATAAAATTCCATCGCTTTGGCGACGTTTTTAAGCGTGATTCGCGGCGCCGCGAATACCCGGGTTGTGGCTGGAGATTCGATTGCAGTGGTCATGGAAATACTCCTCTCTTCTAAATCAACCTTCAGTAAATCGGCTTTCAGCCGTTCCTTAAAATTCTCGCGGGGAAGCTCGCGCAGCTCTTTAGCGATCTTCATGAGTGGAGCGATCTCACCACCAGTAATGTAGGCGCGGGCGTCACCGCCCGCCCCCGCCAGCATCGCCTCAATCGCAAGATTCAACTGTTCAGCCTGACCATTATCCGGAGACCGTTTAGGCATCGGCACCCTCCATCTGCGCCCGCAATTTCTGCAAAGCACGAAATTGAAGTTGTTTTACCGCGCCTTCGGTCTTGCGAATCTCTTTGGCGATCTCGCGAATACTTTTCTGCTCCACAAATCGCAACTCAACAACCCGCCGTTGCTCCGCGGGAAGCCCCTCCACCAACTGAACCAACACGGCCCGCTGCTCGGCATCTCCTACGCTGGTGTCCGCCACGTCATCTTTCGGGCCATCCGAAACATCGCTACCCTCATGCGCGGCACGTTTCCATCGGTCAGCAATGGCATTCGCGGCAATGCGAATCAGCCATGCCGAAAACGGCACGCCGCGCCATTCATAACTCTTGATCTTAGCCAGGGCCTGCTGAAACACAACCGAGGTGACGTCTTCGGCTTCTTCGCGGCTGTGCAGCCGCTTCACGGCATAGGCGTACACACGATGGAAGTAGAGCTCATAAAGCTCGCCAAAACAGCGGGGATCGCGCTGCGCCGCCTCGATCAGCAGCCGTTCGTCCTTTTCCCGCGGTTCTTTTTTCAGCAGCTCTTTTCCCCGCAGTTCTCGCCTCAACGCCTGCAACGGTTTCTCCGCCGCATTCCGCCGTCATTAAGGATAACGGTTTGGAAGGGGAAAAGGTTACGGGGGATTATGTAGGCCCCTGTCATTTCGGGCGAAGCAAAACGATTCGAACGGATCGTTTTCGCGGAGTTGGAAAACCTGCTGTTTGGCCTTCTTACACTCGTAACCTCCGGCTCGTATTCGTTATTGCGCGACGGCTCATTGTTGGCGTACGATTCAGTCCTTCCTTACCCCAAAGGATTCCGGGCCCCAGTAAGCGCGAATAATTTAAGAAGTGCTTCCCCTTCGGAGCACACGTGCGTCCAGCACGAAGGGAGAAATGAGTACACCCATGAAAGTGATTCGTCTGATTGTTGCGGCTTTGCTTTGCCTCGTGATCCCCAGCTCCGCATTCGCAGCTGATGCCGCCAATGGCTACAAAGTCAAATACGACGGAGGCTCGCTTCCCAGCGCAAAGGTCGGGGCTGGCATGAAACTCGTGCTCGAAGGCAATGCCGTCAAGTTCGTCGAAGATGGCAATGAGGTCATCAATATCCCCGCCGCTTCCATTACCGAAATCAGCTACGGGCAGGATGTGCATCGCAGAGTCGGAGCAGCGATTGGGATCGCCGTCGTCAGCTTCGGCGTGGGCGCATTGATGGCCCTTACCAAGTCGAAAAAACACTACGTCGGTTTGACGTGGGCCGATGGCGATAAAAAAGGTGGCTTGGCAGTACAGTGCGATAAGAACGACTATCGCGGAGTTCTCGCGGCCCTGGAAGGCGTCACCGGAAAAAAGGCGGTGGACTCGGACGCTATGACGGTGAAGAACTAGGAGGCTCATCCTCCCAGCGCGAAAGGAAATCGTGCGCTGCGGCTGGACGCCGACTTGTTGCGTCGGTTCCGGCAGCAGCGCGTTTATCAAACCCGCATGCGCGCCATTTTTTGCGCGCCCACATGGCCGCAAATGTTTCTGGTGGCTAACCAATCGCCCCTACCGGATCACGTGCACCCTGACTCCCAACTTCAAATTTCTCCAAGACTTATCCGCTGTGTAAACAGGAGCTTTCAGCGCCATGCCGAGAGCCAGACATGCCCGGTCTCCCAGGGACAAACCAAGCGAGCGAGTTTGGGGGACCAAACCGCTGGCAGTTTTCGCGTGCTCCGCAGTGAAAGGAATGGCTTCGCGGACTGGAGCAAGCGCATCATCCCATGCCTCCTCGGCATCGCCGCCCTCGCTTACCAGCTTGCCGTGTACCTCGGCCAGATTAACCGTACTGCAGGCCGCGTTGCTCAGCAACTCCGGAGTCAACTTCTCAGCACCCGGCTCATTGTTCAGAACGGCCAGCACCGCTGACGCATCCAGCACAACCCTACTCACGCTTAGCAGCCTCGCGGCGTTCGGCCAGCAATTCATCCGCCAGTGACCTGCCCGGCTTCACATACTTCCGCACACGCCGTCGCGCTCGCTCAAGGCGCTGCTTTAGCGTTGTAATCCGCAATTCATCGTCCTCGATGCGCAGCACCACTTCATCGCCGGCGTTGATGCCCAGGGCTCTGCGAAAATCCGCCGGGATTACAACTCGACCGTTTCCGTTGATGCGGGCTCGCGCTTCAGTATTCATAATGTCACCAAGATACGCATGTGTCATATATTATCATGTATGACATTTAGTTTAATTAATGTCATTCGCCGCCTCTGCGACGATCTCGCTGCACCCCAGAATGGTCACCCCAGATCCCACCAAGTGGATATTGTCCCCAGCCTCCTCACTGGTTAAGATCTATTTATGCGATCCATGAAACTTTACCCGCTCAAAAACAATTCACTCATGCGAATGGCATTCATCAAAAGTCTCGCTATCCTGGCCCTCGTCGGATTCCTCACCACCGGAAATTCACGCGCCGCCGACACTCATGCCGGCACGCCCGTACTCGTGGAACTCTTCACATCCGAGGGTTGCTCGAGTTGCCCTCCAGCGGACGCATGGCTGCAACGCATGGACGCGGCTCAACCGCTTCCCGGAGCGGAGTTGATTGTGTTGAGCGAGCACGTGGACTACTGGAACCATGACGGGTGGAAAGATCCCTATTCCTCCTCTCTTGTCACGGAGCGGCAGAGCGACTATGTTCGCGCGCTGGGTCTGCAAACTCCCTATACCCCGCAGGTGATTGTGGATGGCGTGACCGATCTGCATCTCACAGATGATCAGCAAATGGAACAAACGTTTCAGAAGGCGGCAACCAGCCAGAAGGTTCCCGTGCGCATCACTTCCGTGACTCTTGATCCCGCGAATTCATCCCTCCTTCGCGCGCACGTCGAGGTAGATGGCACCTCCGCGGGCGAGAACGCGGACATCTATGACGCAGTCGCCCTCAGCCATGCGGAATCCCAGGTTCTACACGGTGAAAATAGCGGAAAGCACCTCACTCATGTAGCGGTCGTGCAGGAGTTGACGAAGATCGGCAAGATGCAAAAGGGCAAGACCTTTAGCCGGGATATCGAAATAAAACTTAAGCCTGGAACCGATCCCAAAAACATACGACTGGTTGTTTTTGCCCAAAAATCCGGTCCCGGCAAAGTGCTGGGTGCGGCGTTACAAGAAAACATTCAAGTCGCGACCGGCCCGAAGTAAGGATATTCCGACCGGCCTAATGTTCAAACACAACCAGCGCAGCGCTCGCCGCTGGCAAATCAATCACCGCAACACCCTTCTCTACGGACAACTTCTCTTCGCGTGCGGCCGCCCATGCTCCGCCCGCGCCAACTACAGATCCGCCGAAGGTCGTGTCGGTAGTGTCGTCAATTCGCGGTGCGTGAAGTCGAAGCGCGCTCGCTCTCTGCGATCGTTCGCCGGGATCAATCGTAAGCCGCACACTCCGATCCATATTTTTATTGAACACCGCGGCTTTGATCGCGCCGCTATCGCTCCGGAGTCCATATGCTGTGAGCAGGGGCGCCTGGGAATTCGCGTCTGAATCCAGTTTGCTTTCCACCAACTGCCCTGCTCCTGCCTGCGCGAACAGCAGCATACCGTAATAAATGGGACGCGCCAGAAATCCGTCTTCGCGAGTGCCGGCAATCGGGGTGTACACACCGTAGCCGCCCCCGTGGAAGTTGATGCCCATGCCGCCCTCGAACGCCAGTTGATACATCAAGTCCGCGCCCCACAACGCCGACGCAAAAGTATCGCTCACGCCAGGCTTGCCGCCTCGGTAACAGGAGTTCGTCTCCGCCAACCGGAAAGGCAATCCCGATTCCTGCACCGTCTTTCTCATCCCCGCGAATTCGGCTTCCAACGCGGGGTTTGGACGCAGCAGCCGTTCAATGGTCATGGAAGGATCGGTCGGCGGCCCCTCGGCATAATAATGCTGCGAGAGGAATACGGCCTCACTCTTGAATCGCTTCGCGAAGGGCACCAACCATTCGTTGTTGTATGCCGTATCGGGCCCGGCAAAGGGCGCATGCGGAACTCGCGCGCGAATGGCTTGATAGAAGCGTTGCCATTCGTCAGCGAATTGCGCGAAGTCATAATCGGATTTGCGAATCTTATTGTGGTAGAAGAGATCGGGCTCATTGCACAATTGAAAGGCAATCAGCTTTGCGCCGATCGTGTCCATCACGTACGCCGCTTCATCCGCGGCAGCTTCCGGCGTACCCGTGCCCATGTTCAGCCCGTAAATCAGCTTCCAGCCACAGGCGTCAAGAAAGTCGCGCAGGTTACGGACAGCCAGCGGCGTTATGTTGATCGCATCCGACGCCTTCAGTCCCTTGTCAGGCCCAACCGCCAGGCCGAACGCGGCCGGGTTCGTTTTGTCCGCGGAGACGCTTTCAGTATTCTCGACGGCTGCGGCTTTGTCCGCGTCCGGCTTCCAATAGCAATACTCGCTGGTGTTGCCGCCAATGCGCAGTATGCCTGACTTTCCCAATCGCCGGATGAATCCAGCCACTTCGGGATTGTCTCCAGAGAAAAAATTTGGATTTCCCAACTGCGCCGATTCGTAACTCAATCCGGTAAAGTCTTCTCCGATTTTGTTGCCCAAACGGTCCGGACGAAGCGTGAGCCGTATTGACGCTGCGGCATCATCCGCAAAGCTGAGGGTGGAGTTGAAAGGAAGTTGAAGGGCAGCCGCCGAAGCAGCAGAGAGGCGAAGAAAATCGCGGCGATTCATGATGTGGAGAATTCGATCATAGAGTACCGCTGGTCCGCAAGGCAGTTTCACTATTAAGCAACTTTTTGCGCTTGTTAATTGTGGCGTCTCTCAGGTCTTCATTTATTTGTAACGAACGTCTGCCCCACTTCACTATTGTCCAGACAATGGTTTCGGAGTAACATTCGGCCAATTTGCAGCCATTCGCGCCTGACTTCCGTGTCTCCGCCATTTCCTGTGAGCATGAAAATAAGGAATTCCGTAATTCAAAGGGGCAGCGATGTTTAATCAAGGCAGCGGCTTCTCATGCAGGTACTTGTCAATTCTCACTCTTAGCTTAGCGATTGGATTGCTCGTTTTCACTTCACCAGCGTTTTCACAAAGCGTTCGTACTCCGCTTCTTTCTCTCAACCCGAACGGCGTGGTTTCGACGATCTCTACATCTGGTTCCATTGACCTCCGCAATCCGTTTTTCAAAAAGATTGGTACCAATGGACGCACCTGTCTTTCCTGCCACGTGCCGTCTCAGGGATGGTCAATCTCGCCTCCAGATATTACGCTGCGTTTTTTGACGACGTTAGGGACTGATCCGATTTTCCGCCCAGTGGATGGAGCGAATTGTCCGAGCGCGAGGGTTTCCACGGTGCTGCAACGAGCTGCGGCTTACAGTTTGCTTCTTAAAAAAGGGCTGATCCGGATATCATTGCCCGTGCCGCCCGGCGCGCAATTTTCCATCGTCTCCATTAAGGATCCTTATTCCTGCGCTGAGACGACTCCTACACAGCCAGCCATGTATCGCCGCCCGTTGCCCAGCACAAACCTCCCATTCCTGGCGACAATCATGTGGGACGGGCGCGAGACGTTTGCGGGAGAGACCATTAATCAGGATTTGGGCTCCCAGGCTTCCGACGCCACCACTGGCCATGCGCAAGCAACCGTCGCGCCTTCTCCAGAGGAGTTGGCGCAGATCGTGAGTTTGGAAAGTTCTTTACTCAGCGCGCAAGTTTACGACAAGGTTGCGGGCCCGCTCAACGGCGCAGGAGCAAACGGCGGCCCGCATACTCTGATGACTGAGCCCTTCTTTATTGGTATTAACGACCCGCTGGGAGGCAATCCATCGGGAGCTGCATTCAATCCGAATGCATTTGACATCTACAATTCCTGGCTGAACCTGCACGGGAATGATCGCCAGTCGGGGGCGCGACAATCTATTGCCCGGGGTGAAGTCCTCTTCAATACCTTCCCGATTCCCATCACGGGGGTTGTCGGATTGAATGACGCTCTCGGGCAGAAAACGGTCGCAGGCACATGCTCGACATGTCATGACGCGCCAAACGCCGGCGACCATTCGGTTTCACTGGCATTGAATATAGGGATCACTGACTACCCGGCACATCCCGGTCTCGACATCTCCGGCCTGCCGGTATACACCGTGCAATGCAATCTTACGAATCCGCCGACCATCATGCGGACCACCGACATCGGCCGGGCCATGGTGACGGGGAAGTGCTCGGATGTCGGGAAGACGAAAGGGCCGATTTTGCGAGGTTTGTCGGCGCGCGCGCCCTACTTCCACAACGGTTCGGCAGGCACGTTGAATGATGTTGTGACCTTCTACAATATGCGGTTCAACATGGGATTGACGGTCCAACAGCAAACCGACTTGGTTGCGTTCTTGAAAAGTCTGTAACTCGCGGAGCAAATAAAGGCTGCGTTCATTGGAATGTGGCCTTTATTCCCGCCAAATTCGGTATATCTGCTGACCCGCTCTCCGTTGATCTGTCTCCGTTGCCGTTTCTCCAGGCACATTTTGCTTCTTCTGCATCATCCATATCATGCCCCGCATCTACTCTCTATGGAATTTCGTCAGCTTGGACACTCCGGATTAAAAGTTCCCGTACTCAGCTTCGGCACCGGCACCTTCGGTGGTAGTGGAGATTTTTTTAAAGCCTGGGGAAGCAGCGATGTCGCCGAAGCCACGCGTCTTGTGGACATCTGCCTGGAAGCGGGCGTCAACTTTTTTGACAGTGCCGACGGTTACTCCAGCGGCTTGTCGGAAGAAATTCTCGGCAAAGCGATAGCCGGGCGGCGGAATCAGGTGCTTATCTCCACCAAGGCGGCGTTCCCTACCGGCGATGGCCCGAACGACGCCGGAACTTCTCGTCATCATTTGATCCAAGCTTGTGAAGCCAGCCTGCGCCGTCTGGGAACCGACTACATTGACGTCTATCATCTGCACGCCTTCGATGCATTCACTCCGATCGAAGAAACATTGAATACTCTGAACAATCTGGTACAGGCGGGGAAGGTGCGTTACATTGCGTGCTCGAATTTTTCTGGATGGCACCTGATGAAATCACTCGCCATCTCCGACAAATTTGGCTGGCCGCGTTACGTGGCCCATCAAGCTTACTACTCTCTGATTGGCCGCGATTTTGAATGGGAACTCATGCCGCTGGCCCTCGACCAGCAAGTCGGGACCATCGTTTGGAGTCCGCTCGGCTGGGGACGGCTGACCGGGAAAATTCGCCGCGGGCAACCGCGCCCCACAGTTAGCCGGCTTCCGGAAACGTCCTATAAGAGCCCGCCGGTGCAAGATGAATATCTCTACAAAGTTGTGGATGCGCTGGATGAAGTCGCTCGCGAAACCGGGAAGACGATTCCGCAAATTGCGCTGAACTGGCTGTTGCAACGACCGACAGTGGCCAGCGTTATTATTGGCGCTCGCAATGAAGAGCAATTGCGCCAGAATCTCGCCGCCTTCGGATGGAATCTGACCGGCGAACAGGTGGCACGCCTCGACGCCGCGAGTGACGTCTCTCCAGCCTATCCTTACTGGCATCAGCGCCAGTTCGACCGCAATCCCAAGCCGGTGTAGGCGCATTGGAGAATATCTAACTGATAAGTTTTTTGTGCCGTTCGAGCGAAGCTCGACCGGTTAGCGTACCGGGAATTCGCTTGAATAAACTGGATACGTGGCCTATCGCGAGAGCGCGGCCAGCGCTTCCCGGAACATAATTTCAAAAGATTCCGGTTTTCCGTTCTTCCCTGCTCCAGCCAGCGCCCTTTCCGCATCACTGCGCTGATAACCAAGATTTACCAGCGCTGAGATTACGTCTTCGGAAATTCCCCCAGGCGCTGTCGCAGCTTCAGACGATTCCGCCTCTTTGACCGGCAACTTATCGCGCAGCTCGAGCACCATGCGCTCCGCGGTCTTTTTTCCGATGCCGGGAATCTGCGTAAGCCGCGCTACATCATTTCCGCGGATGGCCTTCGCCATTCCGCCCGCTTCCATCCCGCTGAGAATGGTAATAGCCAGCTTCGGCCCAATCCCGCTCACCGTAATCAATTTTTCAAAAAGATGTTTCTCCGCGAGCTGAAGAAATCCATACAGCGCAATGATGTCTTCGCGCACGTGGGTGTGAATATGCAGCGCAACTTCCTTGCCGGCAGCAGGCAATTCAGTGAATGCCGGTACGCTGATGGTGACGTCGTACCCCACTCCGCCAGCCTCCACCACCGCCTGGTTCGGACGCTTGGAAAGTAAAATTCCCCGCAGGTGTGCGATCATGTTGCTCACATTGTAGCCGTAGTTGGGCCCGGATCAACCAGAAGAGCCCTGCGCGACTTCAGCGCTGCAATAAATAGGAAATTTTCACGAAGAATTGCCGGCCGTCATTGATGTATCCCATCGGGCTGCGGTTAATCAGGCCCGTGGCTGGATCAACCGCCAACCCACGGTCCATGTTCTGCAGGTCGCTGTTGTACCCCACATAAAGCGCAGTGCCGGGATGGGCCAGGTAGGTGACAAGAAAATCCGCATTGAATTGCTTCGTGGTCTGCAATGACGTATATGCGGGATCAGCGAGGGTCGCGTTGTATTGCATGATCGCGCGAAGGGAGAGGTCGCGGGTAAATTGCCAGTTCCATTTGGATTGCAGAATGTGATTATTAAAGATTGCCTGCCCGGTCTGGCGATCGCGCAAGCGCTCCAGCAAATAGGTGTTATCAATTTTCAGCGGCTTAATAGGACGGTAGGTAAAAGTCGCACTCCCTGTGCCAGTGCTGGCCAGCATGGGAGCAATTCCCGTGGGCGTCACAATGTTTAATCCATCTCCCCAAAAATAAGACGCGCCCAGCGTCGCTTTCTTGAGGAAGCCGTTGGAGAAAGCGATACCAGTCCTATGCTCGTGGAAATCCTGGTTCTGCAATAATGACGGCGCATCCTGAGGGCGAAGCCGTTCGCGCATTTCGTCATAGGGATAGAAATACACATAACTCAGCGCCCGCATTTCTAATAGAAACACGGGCTCGTAGTCTGTATCCAGACGCAACCCATCGTGCGCCCACGCCCAGCGGGCGACCACGCCCGGCCCCCACGCCGTCAGCCAACTGCTTTGCGGGCGAAAACGATACGCAATTTCATTTTTGTTCTCGCGCAAGTCAACCCGGTTCACAAATCCGGGTTCGCTTATAAATCCTGGACTGATATCGTTGTAATTTCCATCGTAGGAAAAGTGCTCTCCGCTACGTTCGAATTCCGCCTTATAAGCCGGCCCTGCCTCATAGCTACCATCCGCATTACGCGTGGAACTCACCACGGCCTGAAAATTTCCAGTCCAGTTGGCATTGAACTTTAAGCGGCTATCAACTCCGCCGATGCGGTTGAACTCGCCGTCCACTGGATATTCGCGATCGGTATAAATCAATCCGATGGAAGATTGCTGGAAAATATCTCGCTTGATGCGCGCGATGGTGAAATAGGAACGTGAGCCCGCCAATGGATCATCCGGAGCCACGCTCAAACCTGGCGCGCGATCATCGCTCGAAAGAATGCCGACCGAATACGGCCCAGACTTGCCGGTAAGCCGCACACCCGCAGATGGATCCTCAATATTGCGCGTAAAAAAAAGATCAATGGGCGTGCGAAAGAAATCCGCGTTCTCCTGAAAGAAAGGACGCTTCTCGGGAAAATATACCGCGAATCGCTGGTTCACCGTAATCTGCGGGTCATCGGACTCCACCTGGCTGAAGTCCGGATTCGCGGTTACATCCAGAACAAAATTGTTGTGCAAAAGAAATTTACCGTCCATCCCAATTTGTCCGGCCAGGGCAGGCTCGGAAAAATGCGGGGCGAACGGAGCGCGGTCATCAAGTGCCCGGGACGACCGCAAAATCGAATAAGGAATGATCTGCATATTCTCGCCCGGGGAAATTCCCTCCATCCCCTCGAGCGATGCCTCATGCTTGAGCCGGCCATCCTCCGCCATGGAAATGTGCGGCCAGAACGAATCCTCGCCCTTTCGCGTGATGCCGCGGTACAGAATGATTCCCCACGACTGTTTCTCCACGTTGGGAAAGCGCATACTCTGAAAAGGAATTGCCATGAGCACCACGTATCCCTTGTCCGTCAGCTGGCCGCGGGAATTCCAAACCGTATCAAAAGAAGTGTCCACGTTTCCGCTGGTTTCATCGAAGGGCTGCTCGGTCCACATCGCGTCCCATTGCACGCCTAAGGGCGTCGTCTGGAACATGTAAGCGCGCCGCCTGTCGTGGAACGTGTCGAGCATAACTTCAACCTGGTCATCGTCGTAAATATCTTCCCTGCGCGAGAGGCGCGCACGCACCTTGGTGGGGTCATCAAAACAGACGAACGCAACATAAAGATTTTTCTGGTCATATCCCAGATAAGCCATCGTCGGTTTGGAAACTGGCTTGCCATCCTGAGGGTCGCGCTGTACAAAACCGGTGACCTCTGTCATTTTTAGCGCCGTTTCTCCTCGTGGCTCCATGCTTAAAAAATCTTGCAGTTGAGGAGGTGAGGGAAGGCGAGGAATTGCCAGGGAAGGAACTCCCTTCACGTGGGAAGCCGCTTCGGCGGAATTGCTTCCGCCCCACGCTTGAGAACACGCGAGGCAGAGCAGGGCCAGGATGAGGGGTACGGATTTCCTGCACACAAATACACACCTGCACAAGCCCTGCCCCTCAACAGGGTGGAGTGGAGCATATAACGAAACTCAACGCTAGAACATTCTTTTTGTGTTTTGTTACAGAAAAAAACGAGGCACAGCCTCATATTAAATAACGATTCTAAACAGCTAAAACAACGAACTCTGCCGCCGGCCCGGAGAAATCCCAAAGTGCTGGTAGGCAAGCGGCGTGGCCACTCGGCCCCGTGGGGTACGGTTTAAAAAACCGATCTGAATTAAAAATGGTTCGTAAATTTCTTCAATCGCGTCCGGCTCCTCAGCCAGTGCCGCCGCCAGCGCATTCACGCCGACCGGGCCGCCCTGATATTTCTCAATGATCGTCAGCAGCAGCTTGCGGTCAATTTCGTCGAATCCGTACTGGTCCACTTCCAGCATCTGCAGCGCCTTTTGCGCCGTGGGCAGATCAATTTTCCCTTCGCCTCGTACCTGGGCAAAGTCACGTACGCGGCGCAACAGCCGATTTGCGATGCGCGGCGTTCCCCGCGAACGGCTGGCAATTTCCATTGAGCCAGGGCGATCCATTTCGACTCCCAGAATTTCCGCCGAGCGTTCCACGATCACCCGCAAATCTTCGTGCGTATAAAATTCCAACCGCAGCACAATACCAAAACGCGAGCGCAATGGGGCTGAAACCAATCCGGCCCGCGTGGTCGCCCCGATAAATGTAAACGGATGAATATCCAGAGTGTGCGTGCGCGCGGCGGGTCCCTGTCCAATCAGGATATCCAACTTATAATCTTCCAGCGCCGGATACATAATCTCTTCGAGCGCCGGCTGCATGCGGTGAATTTCGTCAATGAACAACACTTGCTTATCACGAATATTCGTCAGGATGGCGGTAAGGTCGCCCTTGATTTGCAGCAGCGGCGCCGCCGTCGGCTGAAAATAAACGCCAAGCTCGTTGGCGATAATGGACGCCAGTGTCGTCTTTCCCAGGCCCGGAGGCCCATACAGCAAAACGTGGTCGAGCGCTTCGCCCCGCGACTTGGCCGCTTCAATCGCCACCGCTAAATTTTCTTTGACCTTGGATTGCCCGATGAACTCCACCAGCCGCTGCGGCCGGAGCTTCAGTTCAAACGAGGAATCATCCTCAACCGGAGCGGCTGAGACCAGCCGTTCACGCTCATCCGGGAGTTTGGGAGTGTTTCTAACCGTAGCCACTGGCGCGATAGTACCACGAAGCAGACGAAGGCAAAATGGTCAGATAAGCGCCGACTGTGTCGCCCAATCAGGAGCGGCGCAGAGGTTCGCGGGCCGAAGAATGCGCGGAATCGCCTCCACTAAATTGCTGCATGGCGCGGTAGCATTCGCAGGCGGAATCTTCCAGACTCTTTCGATTTAGAATTTTCACCGTTCCGCGCTGGTTTTCGATCATGCCGGCCCGCTGCAACAGCCCGGAGGCCAGGCTCACGCTGGGCCGTCCGGTGCCCAGCATTTGTGCCAGAAAGTCATGCGTAACGGGGAGCAACTCCGAATCCATGCGGTCTTGGCACATCAACAGCCAGCGGGCCAGCCGTTGTTCAATTTCATGGAGGCGATTGCACGCGGCAATTTGCGCCACCTGTAAGCCTTGAATCAGAATGTAGCGGTTTAGCACCAGGCGCAGTTCCGGAGTATCCGGTAAACAATCTTCAAGCAGCGCGGATTTCACGCGCAGCCCGTTACCCGGAATCTGCATGATAGCGCGGTAAGGTCCGCGGTTCAGTCCCACTGCCAGCGGGGTGCCCACCAGTCCCTCCCGCCCGACGATGGCGATTTCCACGCTTCTGCCATCCCGCGTCAGTACTACGAGGGAGGCAAGGCCGTCATTCAAAAAGTAGGCGAATTGAATCCGCTCCCCCGCCTCGTGAAGGATGCGATGGGTGGGCAGGGCCGCTGGCTCCAAATGCGGACGCAGCAGGGCGAATTCTTTGTCCGGGATGGAAAGCAAAATTGCATTTTTGACAGGATTTCCTGTCAAATCGCACCGCGTTCCCGCGCGAGGGGATGCGGCTTTTTGTTTCCTTTCCGTGCGAACGTTCGTATTTTCCACAGTATTCCGTGTTTAGAGTCGCTTACTTAAGGCGTGAGGAGCAGTGCGCGTAGGCTATTGGTAGCGGGGAGGCTTGTCAGTTCGACACCGAACGGAGGGTCATTGCGGGGGAAGGTACTACTTTAATCCCAGGCCACCATTGAAGTGCTGGATCACTGCATAGCATTCGCAGGCCGCCTGTTCCAGGTTTTTGCGATTGATGATCCGGACCGTGCCGCGCATATTTTCGATTAATCCGGCCCGCTCAAGAATGCCCGCGGCCAAGGTCACGCTGGGGCGTCCTGTCCCCAGCATTTGCGCAAGAAATTCGTGGGTCAAAGGCAGTATTTCGGAATCCACGCGGTCCTGGCACATTAATAGCCATCGGGCCAAACGATGTTCCAGTTCGTGCAGCCGGTTGCAGGCTGCCACCTGCGCCATCTGCAGCCCCTGCAGCAACAGATAGCGCGTTAACTCCAATTGGAAGCCGGGAGTCGTGGGAAGAATTTCCTGCAACACGTCCGCCCGTATGCGAACACCCGTGCCGGGAATTTGCATGATGGCGCGATACGGGCCCCGCTGCAAGCCAACTGCCAGCGGTGTTCCCACCATGCCCTCTTTCCCCATGATTCCAACTTCCACGCTGCGTCCGTCGGTCGAGATCACAACCAGTGACACCATCCCTTGATTGGGAAAGTACGCAAACTCCATCTTGTCTCCCTGTTCATGCAGGACGTAGTGGTGGGGTAGCGTGGTGTATTGCAAATGCGGACGAAGAAAATCAAACTCATAATCAGGGATGGATAGCAGCAGCACATTTTTTACCGCGGTTCCGTCCGAGTCCGTGCGCGAACCGGGTTGCAAGGGCTCCGGCCTTTCCAGCCCCGACCTTTTCACTAATATGTTCGCAACGGCCATGGAAGCACAACTTGGATGCGGAGGCCTGAGGTAAGTTGTATCTAAAGGAATCGCGGTAGATGTAGCGAGACTGGACTTTAATTCACTTCTAAAGCTTTGGCCAGAGAACCGGGATCGCTACGCAGAAAACAAAAAAAGCGCCCGTAGGCGCTCTTTTTCAAAATTCAACTTAACGCTCAGGCTCGTGCTGCAACTGTCGTGCTTTCAACCGAGGGGACGGACTTCTCTTCGCCGTTCACCTTCTGGCTTTGTCCGGCCTTGCGGATATCAATTCCGCCCTTGAAGTAGGCGCCGTCTTCGATGGAGATGCGGGCAGCGACCACGTCGCCAGTCAGCGATCCATCACTGCGAATATCCACACGGTCGCTGGCGGTCAGGTTTCCGCGCACTTTTCCGAGAACGACAATCTCTCTCGCGTTGATGTTGGCGGCCACCACTCCATTGCGGCCGACCGTCACGCGGTTTCCGGCAAGATTAATGGAGCCTTCCACCCGTCCGTCAATGTACAGCGATTCCGAACCAGTCACCTCGCCCTTGATCACCAGGGACTTTCCGATGGTAGCCTGGTCCGCGGTCGAGGTCGCAACCGGACGAGCAATCGCCGCCGGTGCTGATTCGCTCACCGTCGGGGTACTCGGGACGGTAGCGGTCGGACGCTCTGGTTCACCGGGTCGGGGTGGGGTCGTCATGGGTTGGTTTGTGGGCTTCCACATGGGAAAATTCCTTTCCTTCTTCTTTGGGATTAACGGTCAGACCCGCATTTCGGTGACCAATCGAATTGTACTCCGCTAAATATGATTCTCGCTGTGGAAATCACTGTTTACATGCAAGTTTCCCTCGCTCATCACGCAATCGAATGGGAACTGTTCCGAATTGGGTGAAAGCCGCAATGTAAATACTCCATTCACAACTGTACTTCTTTCTTCGCGTATCATGCCTTTTAAGGCTTTACTCCGAGATCAGTCCTTCCAGATCATCTCCCGGTAAAATCGCCAAGGAGTGCTTTATGACGGACAATTTTCGCACCGGCCGGCCCGAACCTAGTGAGTACGCTCCCTACGCTGAAAAGTACATCTCCTTGATCCCGGAACAGGACGTAATTGCCAAACTGGAACAGCAGCGCCGTGACATGGTCTTGCTGCTCTCCGGTCGAACCGAGCAAGACGGTGATTTCCGCTATGCCGACGCCAAGTGGTCCGTCAAGCAAGCGCTCGGTCATATCAACGACACCGAAAGGATCTTCACCTATCGGGCCCTGCGCATCGCGCGGGGCGATAAAACTCCGCTGGCCGGATTC
Organism: Terriglobales bacterium; assembly: GCA_036489565.1. GTDB lineage: Bacteria > Acidobacteriota > Terriglobia > Terriglobales > Acidobacteriaceae > JAICKN01. The sequence goes on along the minus strand of DASXFN010000081.1, from coordinate 4,903 downwards.
GAGCAGGACGATTATGTGCGCGAAGGCGGATTTAATCTCCGTTCGCTCTCCGATTTAACGGAGGACTTCATTGCCGTCCGCCGCGCCACGGTCTCCTTGTTCCGCAACCTGCCCGAGGCCGCATGGATGCGCCGGGGCATTACCAATAACCACGAATTCACGGTCCGCGCTTTGTTGTACATGACGGCAGGACACGAACTGCACCACGCGAAAATTCTTCGCGAACGATATTTCCCGGTCTCTGAGTTGTCATCGAAGTAATGCACCAATGAACTCTCCGCGATGCTTTCCGATTCCAACATCCTGAAGAAAATCGACCAGCAGGCCAAACACACTGCTGGCTTCAAACAATTGTTAAGGGAACTCGGCTTGCACGGCGCGGAAAGGCGCGAGCTGGAAACGCGCCTGAAGAAGCTCGTGCAGAGCGGGCAGTTGCTCCAAGTAGATTCCGACCGGTACGCGATTCCTCGCGCTGCCTCTGGAAAAAATTTGATCGTCGGCCGGCTCAGCCAGCATCGCGATGGCTTCGGCTTTGTCATCCCGGAAGCGGGATCGCCTGATGAAGCCTTGCGCGCCCGGCTCTCCGGCGACGTCTTTATTCCCCCGCCCGCCATCGGCGCCGCCATGCACGGCGACCGCGTGCTGGTGGAATTGGGCGCAATAAAACCTGACGGCCGCGCCGAAGGGCGCATTCTTCGCACTCTCAACCGCGCTCATCCGACCGTGGTGGGAATTTTCCACTACAGCTCGCGCCGCAACTTCGTCACGCCGATTGATCAGAAGATCGCGCAGGAAATTATCATTCCCTTGGGCGAGGAATACCCACAGGAAGATAACAAAAAAGACGAGCATGGTGACGAGGGTGGAAGACCTGCCCAGGGAAAGAAAACGGAGCTTAAAAGCGTTCACCGCGTACTCGGCAAAGAAGCCCAGCGCACCGACTGGAAAGATCTGGAAAATGTGGTCGTGGACGTCGAAATCACCGACTGGCCGACCGCAACGCAAAATCCCCGCGGGCGGGTAGTAGAAATCCTCGGCTATCAGGACGACTTCGGCGTGGACGTGGAGATCATGATCCGCAAATTCCATCTGCCGCACCGCTTCGCCGAAGCGACGCTCGCCGAGGCCCAGGAAATTGAACCTATTATTCCCGCTCATGAAAAACTTCGCCGCCGCGATTTCCGCGAGCTTCCCATTGTCACCATAGACGGCGAAACCGCCCGCGACTTTGACGATGCCGTCCTGGCAACGCGCCTGGAAAACGGCAATTACGAGTTGCAGGTGCATATCGCCGACGTCGCCAATTATGTAACGCCGGAATCCGCGCTCGATCAGGAAGCGCGCCTGCGCGGAACCAGCGTTTATTTTCCCGACCGCGCCGTGCCCATGCTGCCTTTGGAACTCTCCACCGACATTTGCAGCCTTCGTCCCAATGTTGAACGGCTGGTGCTCTCCTGCATTATGGAAATAGAACCGAAGGGTGAGATCGTGAAGTACGAAATCTGCGAGGGAGTCATCCGCTCGGCCGCGCGCATGACTTATACCGACGTAAGCGCGATTCTCGAAAATGACGACGCCACCCGCCAACGCTACGCTTCACTCACCGCGGAATTTGAAACCATGCGCGACCTGGCCATGATTTTGAACCGCAAGCGCGAGCGCCGCGGCTCCATTGATTTCGATCTTCCTGAGCCGGTGATTGAATTCGACGAACGCGGGCTGATGAAGAGCATCACTCGCTCCGAACGGAACGTCGCTCATCGCCTCATTGAAGAGTTCATGCTCTCGGCAAACGAGTGCGTTGCCTCGTATCTGGAGAACAAGCGCATCGCTTCTCTCTACCGCATCCACGAAAAACCCGACGCCAAGCGCGTTTACGATTTTGAAGTGACCGCGGCGACCTTCGGTTATTCGCTCGGCGTGGGCGCGCTGCCCATTCATCGCGTGCAACTCAAAGCCGACCGGCGCGACAAATATGGCACTGGCAAGCGTCCGCGCGAAATCGAAATCCCCAAAGAAGTCCACATCACGCCGCGCATGTACCAGAAGCTGACCAAAAAAATCGCCGGCAAGCCTGAAGAGCGCATCCTGTCATTTTTAATGCTGCGCTCCCTCAAGCAAGCCCGGTACTCCGAGGTGAACGAAGGTCACTTCGCACTGGCGGCTACGTCCTATACGCACTTCACCTCGCCCATCCGGCGTTATCCAGATTTGATCGTGCACAGGATATTGAAGCAGGTACTGCGCGAGTCGCCTGAGCGATGGGATGGAGAAGTTCCAATTGGCTCCCACTCACAGGCACTGAGCCCCGATCGGGAAGGGCACGACTTTAGTCGTGCCAATCAACCTGCAGCTTCCAGCGGGACTTTAGTCCCTGAGGGTACAAGCTCCGAGGCGCCTTCTCCCTGGTCGAAGCGTCGCGATCATGCTGCACACGCCGCAGCCAATCAACCGATGAAAGGCCCAATCTCCATTGAAGAACTCCGCAACATCGCCGACCAGTCGAGCCAAACCGAGCGCCGCGCCGACGAAGCCGAGCGCGATCTGATGGAATGGAAAAAAGTGAAGTTCATGCAGGACCGCGTCGGCGAAGATTTCGACGCCCTCATCATCAGCGTCACCAAGTTCGGCTTCTTCGTGGAACTCACCGATTTGTTCGTGGAAGGCTTGGTGCCGCTCTCCACGCTGATTGACGACCATTACACCTACCACGAAAACACGCGGGAAATCATCGGACACCGCAGCCGCAGAATCTTCAGCCTGGGGCAAAAAGTGCGAGTGCTCCTCGACCGGATTGATCCGGTTGAAAAGAAACTCCAATTCGCCTTGTGGGAAGAAGTGAAGAAGCCGCGCAAGCGCCGTTGACAAGTACACACGTAGGGGCGGACGCCCCCGTCCACCCGGTCGAGCAAAGCTCGACACCCGACCAGACGCATTTCCGCTGCCTGGTGTAGAATTTCTAAGTCAACCCTATCCGCCGGTTCGTTATTCTCTGCGGATTCCTTCCTTGTCGGGACGTGGCTCAGCCTGGTAGAGCACTCGCTTGGGGTGCGAGGGGTCGGCAGTTCAAATCTGCCCGTCCCGACCAATCATTTCTTCATCCAAAATAATCCTGCTCTTATGAAAATCACGCTAGTATGGGTTGCATTCCCAGGTGATCGTCTAACATCGGACGCGAACCCAGGGCACCAGGCTTCGATTCAGCAAAGAAGAGAGGAGAGTTTATGCGCCAGAAGGTTTCGAGAATCGCGGTGGCTGCGTGCGTTGTTAGTCTGATTTTCTCGGTTTCCGCTTTGTCACAGGACACTCCTGCGCCGGTGAATGAGGCCCACTCCGCACTGCGTGCAGTGCACGTTTTCGATGAAAAAGTAACCATTGGCGATTTGCTCAATATCGGAAAGAGTAAATATGGAGAGCGGCGACTCATTCCCATTACCGGGGGCACGTTCGAGGGGCCAAGATTCAGGGTGTAGTGGTTCCCGGCGGCGCGGACTGGCAACTGACGCGTCCAGATGGCGATACGGAACTCAACGCCCGTTATACGCTGAAGACGAGTGATGGGTTTTTGATCCAGGTGAAAAACCGCGTGCTACTTCACGCGGCGAAAAACAAAGACGACAAAGGCGGATCCTATGCGCGGTCAGTACTGGACTTTGAGGCGCCTAGCGATAGTCCTTATGACTGGCTTAATCACTCAATATTCTTGGGTACGCTGACGGTGCCGCAGCCGATGCCAAAAGATGCGCCCTATGTGACGATCGGAGTTTATCGCCTGGAGTAGTAATTCAGCTAGCTCTTTTCTGAATCTCTTTCTCCCTGGTCACCACTGCGACATCTGCAGGCTCAGGATGCTCACTCGGAATTTGTGCTGCGGGCTGAGTCAGCCAGGTTTCGTAGCGCGTCTCCCCAAGCCGGGCATTATTGTCCGGAACCAGTGTTCTCTCGCTGAGTTTCGCTCCAGCGTAACGCGCGTTCGGATCCGCGATGACCTCGCGGGGATCTTTGAGGCTGGCCAAGCGCCGCCGGACTAGTTCATCCACGCGAAACTGTTCCGGCCCTCCAATCTCGACGATGCCATTCGCCGGTTGACCTACTGCAACTTTGCCTACGCCACTCGCGACGTCTTCTGCGGCCATCGGCTGGAAAAGCACAGAAGGCAGATGCACCTTCTCTCCGACCATGGAAATGTCCGCGAGCCCCTTGAGGAATTCGAAGAACTGCGTCGCGTGCACGATGGAATAGGGGATTGAAGATTCCGTGATTAATTTTTCCTGAGCAATCTTCGCCCGGAAGTAACCGCTTTCGGAGAGCCGGTCGGTTCCCACCACCGATAACGCAACGTGATGTCCTACCCCTGCGGCCGCTTCATAGCTGAGGAGGTTACGGGTGGATGTCTCAAAGAAATTCAGGACTGCTGCGTCCTCCCAGGACGGAGAATTTGATACATCAACCACAACCGACGCGCCCTTCAGCACTTCGGCCAGTCCTTCGCCCGTGAGGGTATTGACCCCAGTGTTCGGTGCAGCCGCTACAGCTTCATGCCCGTGCTCGCGGAGCTTGTTGACGAGCTTTGACCCAATAAGTCCGGTACCGCCGATCACTACGATTTTCATAATTGTCTCCTTTATTTTGGACCAAAGCGTTTAGACGCCTTCAGTCCCATGCGCTAGGCCAGAACCGCTTGCCGGGTTTGTGCACGATCAATGGCGACGATCAATGGCTCTGGGAACGTCCCGAGTCAGTGGCTTGAAAGTCAGTGGCGTGAAGTGGTTGTTCTCAGCCTGATGAAGCCGCGCTCGATGGATCGCAGCTTTTTACCCACGCTGATATGTTTGGACGTTTTTCACGTTAGATGATCAATGCTCGGAAAATCAATACCGTCCATATGGTATTTGCCTTATTG
>DASXFN010000046.1:0-3201 GCA_036489565.1 Terriglobales bacterium | reverse complement strand
CTAATATCCCTCGCAAAGTACGCTCGGGATTTCGGCTGCGGGCTCCCGCTACGCTCACGCCCGCAAAGCACCTCAAGTTCGAATCTCTCCGGGCGCACCAGATTTCTGACGAAGCTGCTTACACTCACACAACTTTAGTCTCACAGTGCGGCCAGCCTGCGTTGCACCAATAAAAAGTACAGGGCTAAAGCGATTAGTAGAAGCCCATTCACTCCGAGAACTACCGGCGCGGTGAATAGCGGGACCAGCCATCCCGACAATAAATTCCCCATGGGCATGCCGCCGCGGAACGCGAAGTTGTAGACGCTCATTACGCGGCCGCGCATTTCGTTAGTAGTGATGAGCTGCACGAGAGAGTTTACCGTGGCAAATACGGCCATCATGGAAGCGCCCACCACCACGATTATGGTGCCGCTAAGCGGAACGGACTTCGAAATGGCGAAGCCGGAGATTCCGGCACCTAGAAAAATGAGCGATCCCAGGGCCACGAATCCCTTTCTGCGCATGTTGCCGGCGCTGGCAATGGCGAGCGAACCCACAATCGAGCCGAGCCCCATGAGCGAGAGCAGGTTGCCATAAGTTTCCGGGCCGCGATGAAAAATGTCTTTCACGAAGACTGGAATATAGGTGCGCATGGGCATCGCCAATGCGGTCATGAAGAAAGCCAACACAATCAGCGCTTCCATTGAACCCTGCTTCCGCGCGAATCGGATACCCTGCTTCAAACTATTGAACATGGATTCGGTTGTCTTTACCGGCAGAAAGCGAGCGGTGATGAGGGAGAGCGAAATAATCGGCGCGAGAAAAGAGAGAGCGTTCAGGCCGAAGCACCATTTTTCTCCCAGCTTCGCCAGGGCTTGTCCCGCGAGCGCGGGGCCGAGCATTACGGCCACATTAAATTGGATCGAATTCAGAGCGATGGCGTTGGGCATGTCCTCTATCTCGACAAGCGTAGGAATCAGCGCCTGATAGGCGGGTCCGCCGAAGGCTTGAGCAAAGCCAGAGATAAAAGAAAGACAGAGAATGTGCCAGACGTGAACCAGGCCGGTGCCCACGAGAACAGTGAGAATTCCAGCGGAAGCCATTTGCACATATTGGGAGCCAAGCAGAATTTTGCGGCGCTCGACGCGGTCGGCGACGACGCCTCCGATCAGGGAAAAAAGGAAAATGGGAATGCCGCCGAGAAATTGATCGAGCGCCAGCAAGAAGGCGGAATGGCTGAGACGGTAAATGAGCCAGCCCTGAGCGACAATTTGCATCCAGGTGCCGATGCTGGAAGTACACGCTCCAAACCACATGAGGCGAAAATCGCGATATTGAAAAGCTTTAAAGATCCGGCGAATCAACTTAGCTTCCATAGTCCCCGCAGAAGCGTAACACGTGCCAGAGTGCGGCTGCGGCGGCCAATTTTCCTCAGCAGATTTAGTCAGCGTGCCAATCGCGACTCAGGACAGGTATCATGGGTGTCGCTCTGCATTGGACTGAATTCGGACGCAGAAGGTAGCGGACTCGGCCGATTCCGTCTAAGGGCATGGAAATGGAATATGAAGAAAAATGAACTGTGGATCTGCCTGTTGGTGGCAGCGTTAGTCCCGGCGTGCGCGCTTTGCCGCGCCGAAGATAAGCCGGCGCTTCCGGAAACGTCCAAGACCCCCGGCCTTTACATGAAAGTGCAACTGGAAAAGCCCTTGAAATTTTCGAAATTGAAACCTGGGGATCTTGTCGAGGGCAGCCTGGCACGAGACGTCTATTCATCGGACCGCGAATTATTTTCCGCGGGCAGCCATGTACGGCTCGCAGTCGATCACATGGAGAAACGGCGAAGAATCGCGAACGACCATTGGCCGTGGGTGATAAAGGCTTTTACTCCGCGCCACCAGCTGTATCCAGTTTTCAAGGCGGCCACTGTTTCCTCAGCGGGAACTGAAAGCACACTGCAAGTCTCTGTGCTCTCTATCAGCCGGATGCGAGACGTCCACGCTCAGGCGAAAAAGAAGAAACCCGGGCAGGCAGACAACGAAACCACTCCGGTGGAGGTGAGTAAGACCGGAGGTTTATATGGGCCTACGACAATGGCGACGCCAATTATGGTTTTGGAAGCTTCCAGCGTAAACGGCGAGAAGGCGATTTCCGGTGGTGGTGGCTCTTCGTCCACGCCGGATTTATCTGTCTTGCAGGACTTGCCCGCAGGTACGAAGTGCAAGATTCTTCTTACGTCGGATGTAAGCGCCTCGAAGAGCAATCCCGGGGATGTGATTCAGGCGCGGCTGCTTGAACCAGTACTCCTGAATTCGCGAGTGGCCCTGCCCGCGGGGACTTTGATTGAAGGCAGCGTGGTAAAGAGAACTCCGCCGCGCTGGGGCAGCCGCGCCGGTTCTTTGGCGCTGACTTTCTCTGGCTTGACGCTGCCGCATGGCAACCAGGTGCCGATTTCCGCGTCGCTGGCGGGAGCGGAATTAGACCGCAGGTCGCACACGAGAATCGATTCCGAAGGGCAGCTTCGCGGCGAACATCCGGGCAAGGCGTGGATGGCGATTAACCTCGGCGTGACCGCGGGCGTCGCCAAGGAAGCCGACGATACTTTTCAATTGATCTTCGAGGCCATTGTCTCCAGCGCGACAGACGCGTCTACGGCGGGTACGGCAAGGATTATTTCCAGTTGCGCTTCGGGTATTTACATGGTCACGCGCCATGGGAGGGATGTGGTTATACCCAGGTTCACCGAGATGGATATTTCTTTGGACCGGCCGTTATCGGTGAAGGAAGCCGCAAAATCCGATGGCTACGCTGTGATTCCAGGCGGGAACTGATCTGCAATCTTTTATCTTTCCAACCTAATCTGAACATGAATTACGACGCGATTTTATTTGTGTCTTTTGGCGGGCCGGAATCGGAAGCAGAGGTAATTCCCTTCCTCGAAACTGTGCTGCGCGGGCGGAATGTTCCGCGCGAACGGCTGCTCACGGTGGCCGATCATTATTACCACTTCAAAGGCAAGAGCCCGATTAATCAGCAAGTGCGCGACTTGATCGCCGCGCTCGCGGCGGAGTTAAAACGCCACGGACCAGAGTTGCCGATTTATTGGGGGAACCGCAACTGGCATCCATTTCTGGCGGAAACCTTGGAGCAGATGAAGCAGGATGGAATTCAGCGCGCCGTGGCTTTCGTGACTTCGGCCTACAGTTCGTATTCCGGATGCCG
>DASXFN010000037.1:0-35584 GCA_036489565.1 Terriglobales bacterium | reverse complement strand
CATCGAGTGAGCATCCACCCCGAGACCCAGATATGGCTTCCGCAGCCAATATTTCAAATTATGCTGCGACAGTTTTCCCGCCTTCGCGAAGTTGGAAATCTCATATTGTTCGATCCCCGCGGACTGCAACCGCTCGCGTGCAGCCTCATACAAGTCAGCCGTAAGGTCTTCATCGGGCACAAAGTGAGCGTGGTATTTGGTCCCCCCAGCTATCAGCTCGCGGCCCAGGCGGGAATCTTCATCCACTTCGAGCATGTAAACACTCACATGGGGAGCGTCGGTATGGATGGCGTCGTCAACTGACGCCACCCAGCTCGCCATGCTCTGGTGCGGCAGTCCGGCAATCAAATCCACGTTGATGTTCGAAATTCCCGCCCCGCGCAATCTCGCAATATCGTCCAAAACTACTGCGCGGGTGTGAAGGCGACCCACCGACCGCGCTTCCTGGTCCACAAAGGACTGCACGCCCAGGCTTACGCGATTCACCCCACAGCGCATTAAAACCGCGATCATGGAATCACTCAACGTTCCCGGAGCGCATTCAACGGTAATTTCCGCATTCGCAGTGAGCTGGAAATTTTGCGAAATCGTGACAAACACACGTTCCAGCCCTGCTATATCCAACAACGTGGGAGTTCCGCCTCCGAGATATATGGAGTCCACCTGGTTTTCAAAACAGCCTCCCACTTCCGCTGCGATTGCTTGAGCCTGTTGAAGGTCCGCGCAGACGCGCTCCACGTAGCCTTGAAAAATCGTCCGGGAAAATACGTCAGAAGCGAAATTGCAGTAACTACATTTGCTGCGGCAAAAAGGCACCGAGATGTACAAACCAGTGGGCACAAGTCCTTATTATCCCACTGCCTTGGCCGCAAACCGCATCTGAGCATGTATCCTGAAATAAATATTGCGCTTAAACTTGGCTGGCGCGTTTATGATGGGTGCCTTTGATTGGGAGAATGGATGCTGCCTAGAGTCGTAATTACCGGGATGGGCGTGGTCAGCCCCAACGGCATTGGGAAAGAAGATTTCTGCCGTGCAGTGCTGGCAGGCAAGTCGGGCGTGAAACGCATAACCCGTTTCGATCCTTCCAACCTCGCCGTCCACATTGGCGGAGAAATTCCCGAGTTCAACGAACTGGCGTGGGTTGACGCTCGCGAGCGCAAGCATGTCTCTCGCGTTGTGCCGCTGGCGATTGCCGCTTCCACGGAAGCGGTAAAAGATGCCGGCCTTGATCCTTCCGCCATGTCGATGGACGAAAAGCGCGAAATTGGCGTGGTTCTTGGGACGGGCGGCGGGGCGCAGGAATTCTCAGAAGAGCAATATCGCCTTTGGCATGCAGGCCAAATTCGGCAGGTCAGTCTGTTTTGCATTCCCAGCGGCACCATGGGAACTATTCCAAGCGAAATCAGCATGCGCTTTGGCTTTCGCGGCTACAGTCATGTGGTGACCGCGGGCTGCACCTCATCCACCGACGCGCTCGGCTACGCCTACCAGCATATTCAGGCAGGCGTGCAGCCGATGTTTCTGGTCGGCGGCGTCGATTCGCCCATCACGGCGGGAATCATTAAGGGATATTCCATGCTGCACGCGCTTGCACAGTCCTGGAACGATCAGCCAGAGCGGGCTTCGCGGCCATTCTCCAAAGATCGCAGCGGATTCGTGCTGGCCGAAGGCTCCTGGATGTTCATTCTGGAAGACTACGACCACGCCCGCAACCGCGGAGCGCGCGTTTACGCGGAAATTACAGGATACGGCTCCACTTGCGAAGCCTTCCATCGCGTCCGCATGAGCGAATCGCCGGAAGAACCGGCGCGTGCTATCTCGTTAGCAATGGAAGAAGCTGGTCTGCAGCCCGAAGATATTCAATATGTGAATTTGCATGGCACCTCGACCGAGATGAACGACCGCGTGGAAACTCGCGCGGCCAAGCTCGCGTTGGGCGCGCGCGCATACAAGATACCGATGTCTGGATTGAAGTCGCAGATTGGACACGCGCAGGGCGCATGCGGTTCGGCCAGCCTTGCGGCGACGCTCATCGCGATGGAGCACGGCAAGATTCCACCCACCATAAACCTTGATGTTCCCGATCCCGAATGCGACTTGGACTATGTCCCTGACGCAGGACGGACGGCCAACATCGAGCACGCTATTTGCAATTGCGTAGGGTTTGGATCAAAAAACTCCGCGTTGATACTGAAGAAAATTGCCTAGCGGTTTTTGCGTGAGGCGGATGGTCCAAGGCGATCGTTGTAGCTAATGTCCCGTCCCTGCTCTGAACTCCGCTCGGCAGTATCCAGAACTTTCATTACCTGCAAGGCTTGCTCAGCAGGAACCGGATTTGCGCCTTTGCTGAGTATCGCGTCGCGCAAAGCCTCGTAATATCCCAGATAATTTCCCGGGAGGTTTGGAATGGAAGAAGATCGCATCTTTCCATCCTGCTCCATGAAAAGGATGCCTTCTAGTGGGTCTTTGCCCCAGTCGGAACTCGCGGGACTTTTGCCTGCTTTGAGTGCGGATTCCTGGGTGTCTATGCCATGCTTCACATAACTGCCGCGAGTTCCGTGTACAAAAAATCGCGGAGTATTGGCGACGACCAGAGAGCCGCCGTGGAGAACAACACGTCTCTTCCCATAGCAAAGCAAGACGTGGAAGTAGTCCACTGTCTTCGCCCCTGGGCGCTGCATGGCCAAATCCCCGTAAACGGAATCGGGCACGCCAAACAACTGCAAAGCCTGATCGGCCAAATGTGCGCCGAGGTCGTACCAGGTCCCGCTCGCCGGGCCAGGAAGTTCTCGCCATCGCTTTTTCACTTCCGGGCGGAAGCGGTCGTAACGGGACTCGAAATACATAACTTCTCCGAGACTCCCGGTCGCGAGAAGCTTCCGCAAGGTGAGAAAATCACCGTCCCATCGGCGGCTTTGAAATACCGAGAGCAACCGCTTCTGCTTTTTCGCCAATGCAATCAGTTGTTCGGCTTCTTTCACGCTGGTCGTGAATGGCTTGTCCACTACAACGTCCTTACCAGAATTAAGCGTTTTTTGCGCCAATTCGAAGTGGGTGGAATTCGGCGTGGCAATCACGATAAGGTCAATCCCCGCCGTCGTGAAGACTTCTTCGTAACCAAGCACTTCAACTTTCGGCCAAGTCTTCCACACTTTTGCGGGGTCGCTGGACGCGATATAGCGAAGGCGTAGGCCTGGTGTCGCTGAAATCAGCGGCGCATGGAAGGTTTGCCCGGCGAAGCCATAACCGATCAGGGCAACATCGATTTGCTTCTTGATTGGGTCCTTCACGTGCGCGACACGGCGTTTTTTTGCGGGCATAATAGAACGGTTAGCATATCAACCAGCCGTTTCGTTGTCATGGAACGAACAGCCCCCGATGAAAAAAGCTCCAAGCGTACAGGCACAGGCCACAGACTGTCCATCCCTCGCGCATTCGTTATAATCAAGAGAGAAAATGACTCATACTGTGCATGAAAATGAAGCGGCTTCCTCTCTTGACCCCCAGCCGAGCGCGTTGGAATTCAAGAAGCTGGTTTCCGGGTGCGGAATCGCCGAATTGGCTGGGCGCGCGCAAGTCCGGCTCAGCGGGAAAGATCGTACTCGCTGGCTGAATGGCATGATGACCAATAACATCCGCGACTTGGCCGTGGGTCATGGGGTGTACGGGTTTTTGCTCAACCCGCAGGGACAGATTCAGGGTGATCTCTACGCCTACAACGGCTCGGATTATTTGCTGATCGAGACGGACCGGATTCAATTGGAAACTATCCTCAAATTATTCCGGCGTTACATCATCATGGACAAGGTTGAAATTACCGAATTGAGCGATGTGATGCTCCAGATCACCGGCCCAAAAGCGGCTGAAATTCTTACCGCCACCGGATTCCAGTTGCCTGACCTGCAACCGCTCCAATTTGCTGAGTTGAAGTGGAATAATTTGATTTGCACAATTGCGCGGCAGGACGTCCCCTGCGTGCCTTCGTTTGAAATTTGGTGTTCAGCTTCTGACGGTAAAGTTATCCACGAAGGGCTGAGGAAGGCTGGCGCGGCGGCCGTAGACGCAGGTGCATTGGAACTGTTGCGCATTGCTTGCGGAATTCCGCGTTTCGGACAAGACATTCAGGAACGAAATTTGCCCCAGGAAACAGAACAAGCGCGTGCATTGAACTTCAATAAGGGATGCTACATCGGCCAGGAAATCGTGGAGAGAATTCGCTCGCGCGGCAATGTTCATCGCAAATTTACCGGCTTTTTGATTGACGAGGCATTGCCCGCTTTGGGAACAGCCCTTCAAATCGAAGGAAAGAGCGTTGGTGAAATTACCAGCACCGCTTCCCTGCCGTTCGGTGAAGGCTTCCAGAATGTCGCGCTCGGATATCTTCGGAGGGAATTTGCCGCGCCGGGTAACAAAATTCCGATTGAAAATGCTGACGCCATCGTCGCATCACTTCCGTTTACCAACTTTTTTCAGCAGTGAGGAAAGCCATGGCAGAAAAAAAGCAAGAGAGCTTTGTCGTCAATGATCGCAGGCTGTTTACGTCGGATGGAGAAGTGCGAGCGGAAACAGTGGAGGAAAAACCCACGTCGGCGCTTGCAACTGAAAATTTCGACAATCAGGCGACAGATTCGCCCCAGACGATCCCGCCGCCTCCTTCCAGCAAAGAACAACAGGCGCAGGCTGAGGCGTATCGCAACTCTTCTCAAGATCTGGATCGGCAGGTAGAACAGAGCGGCCACTCCGCCAAAGAACTCGAAATGACCTTCGAACGGTTCATGGCTTCGCTGTACATGACTGCCATGATGCAGCTCGGGCTCATGCACGAGCAGGGCGGGCAGCCCCAGATTGACATCATCGGTGCGCGCCAGACGATTGACACAATTTCCCTGCTCTCGGAAAAAACCAAGGGAAATCTCAGCCCTGCGGAAGGAAACTTCATGCAAACCTCTTTGTATGAGCTGCGCATGGCCTATGTGGAAGTAACCAATGCCCTCGCGCATCCTCCCCAGGCCGCTGGCGGCAATATAAAGCAATGAAGGCTTGCCTCACCGTGCTCGGAAGCGGCACTTCAATGGGTGTGCCGACGATTGGTTGCGATTGCACCGTTTGCCGATCTTCCGATCCGCACGATAAGCGCACGCGCCCTTCGGTGCTCATAGAATATGGCGGCAAGGCGGTATTGATCGATACCACTCCCGATTTTCGGGCCCAGGCCATCCGCGAGAATATCCGCCATCTGGACGCGGTTTTTTATACACACACCCATGCGGACCACATTCTTGGCATTGACGACCTTCGCCCTTTAAGTTATCTGCACGAGCCCAACAAATTGCCGCTGTACGCACGTCCTGATGCTGCAGAATTTATCCGCAATATGTTTCGATACATTTTTGACGGAAACTACAAATTTGGCGGTCTCGCCCAAGTGGAACTAAAAGCGATCAGCGGGGCGGTGGAACTTTTTGGAGCTACTTTCGAGCCGGTTGTGGTAATTCACGGCGAAACAGAAATTTTCGGATTCCGGTTTGGGTCCGCGGCTTACCTGACCGACCACAGTGATATCCCAGAAAAGTCATTTGAGCAGCTGAAAAATCTGGACGTGCTTTTTTTAGATGCTTTGCGATATAAGCCGCATCCCACGCATTCCACGGTTGAGAATTCTTTGCGCATCGTAGAGCGGTTGCGACCTCGGCAAGCATTTTTCACTCATATCAGTCATGATCTGCCGCATGAAGCGACCAATGCGAGCTTGCCGCCGAATGTGCGTCTCGCCTATGACGGGATGAAACTGGAATTCGAGATCTAACCAACTTTCATGCAAGTATTTCATCAGATCGATGATGTCCCCGCCGGCTTCGGTCCTACGATTGTTTCGGTGGGGAATTTTGATGGTGTGCATCGGGCGCACCTTCGCGTCCTTCGCGAAATTGTCTCTCGCGCGCGGCAACAAAAGATCAAAGCGGTGGCCATCACGTTTGAACCCCACCCCACCCGCATTCTGCGGCCTGAGGCGAATTTCAAGCTGCTCACGCCCACCCCAGAGAAACTGCGTTTGCTCGGGAACGAGGGGGTGGATGCGGTGTTTCTGCTGCCTTTCAGCCGCGACCTATCGCTGCTTACGCCCACGGAGTTTGTCCAAAAAATCCTCCAGCAAGGATTGCATGCGCGTGAAGTTCACGAGGGTTATAACTTCCATTTCGGACACAAGGCATCAGGCAACGTGACCTCCATGTCCGAGCTTGGCCGCGAGTTGGGATTTGAGACCGTTCCGTATCCCGAGATGCGGCTACGTGGAGAGCCTGTTTCCAGCAGCCATATCCGCAAATTATTAACAGATGGGAAAATAAGCCGCGCGCGACACTTGCTCGGAAGATCGTTTTCCATTCTCTCCACACCCGGACGCGGTAGAGGGTACGGCTCAAAATATACGGTACCCACCATCAATCTGAGCCGTTATGAAGAGATGGTCCCGAAAGACGGCGTGTACATCACGCGGACGCGGGTCGCGGAAGAATGCTTTGACTCTGTCACCAACATCGGTAACCGGCCCACATTCGGCGCAGACTCATTTGCCATCGAGACACATTTGTTGAATTTTCACCCACTCGACCTGACGCCGGAAACTCAGGTAGAACTTTTCTTCCTCGCGAGGATTCGCGATGAAATCAAATTCCCTTCCGTCGAAGCCCTTCGTGAGCAGATTGGACGCGACGTGAGGCGGACACAAAGATATTTTCATCTTATGGGTCGCGGATGATGAATCGCGGAAAATGAACTAGCAGAGCAGCATCTGCGGACGGAATCCAATTAGCGGCGGTCGTCGGTACTAGGTTCTGGATGGATCAGCACGCGGAATAATTCCGGGGCGACCTGCTTGAACCGGATCTCCAACTCAGTTTGAACATCGTGCACCCGCGAAAGCGGCAGGTCATCCGACATGGTGCAATGGCAGGAAACATAAAGGCGCCCACGCACGCGCTTCACCTCGATATCGTGCATATCGAGAATTTCCGGGAACTCAGGCTCCAAAGATTTCAGCTTCTTCATTAACGCCTCATCCTGAACAATCTCTTCCGCCGGTTCAATCGTCGAAGGCTCGCTCTCAATATGGGTGAGGATGGAGGAAATCCCCGGCACATCCTTCTGGATTTCATTTTCCAGCACCGTGACGCGATCATGAGCTTCTTTCAAACTAAGGCGTTCATCCAGTTCCAGGTGCTGCTCCACGTGCAGACGTCCATGCAGATCCTGAATGCTTACATCGTGGACATTAAAGTTGTGGAGCATGGCGACCGCCCGTACGCGATCAAAGATATTCTCGGCATAGGAAGCCTTAGGAATTGAACGAACTACCACGTCCGCACCCGGCAATACATCGCGGACCGCCGCCGTCACCGCGCCTACGACTTGCTCCGAGCGCTGAAACGTAACGTTGCGGGCGAGGCCAATGGAAAGGTCCGCAAAGTACCGGTTTCCTGCACGCCGAATTCGCACGCGATCAATCTCCAGCAAGCCTTCAACCCCAGCAACAGCGGTGATGATCTGATTGCGAACACCGGCCGGAGCGGCATCCAAAAGCGAATCAATGGTGCGCCGCGCCAACCGCCAACTCACATACACCACCACGCCCGCCACGCACAGCGCCGCCACGGGATCAGAATCGCGCAGCCACCAGACTGCATATTTGCGTCCCAAAAGAACGAGGGCCAGCCCCAGGACAACAACGCCGCCCGACCACACATCCGTAGAGAAATGCAGGGCGTCCGCTTCCAGCGCCTGGCTGTCGTATCTGGTGGCAATTCGTTTCAGGGAACGCGAGCGCCACAAATCCACGCCCATGGAGAAAATCATTACCAGGAATGCCGCCAGCGTTGGTTCAATGTTCACATGGCGAAAGAACAGGCGTTGGGCGGCTTCGTACACGATCCACACGCATGTTAGGAGGAGGAGCCCGGTCTCAATAAAGGCGGAAAAGTTTTCTACTTTTCCGTGTCCATACTGATGGTCAGCGTCAGCGGGTTTGTCGGAAACGCGGATAGACAGCAATGTGATAATCGCCGCCACCAGATCGAGGCCGGAGTGCGCGGCCTCCGACATGATTCCCAGGCTGCCGGTGGTGAAGCCTACGACAATCTTCAATGCCGTAACTACCGCCGCAGCCATCACGGAATTTCCGGCGACTGAGCGTTTTTCCGCCCGCATAGATTCCGGGCTATAGGAGGCTACGGGTGGGGCCATAGCGGCATTATCGCTGGAGGCGGAAGTTTCAGCTAGTCCATTCGCCCTTAGCTGTAAGGATTTGTTCTGCAAACTCAAAGATGATCCTTTGGAAATGATATTCGCCGATCCAGTGAGAGCGTGAAGATATGCTACGATTTTATTTACCTTTTATTCTTTCGAAGGAGATTTTATGTTGTTCCGCATTTGTAGTTTGATTTTGCTGTCAACGATGGCTTGGGCGCAGACGAACAGTTCCGCCAATCCGCCCCATAAATCTGCCGCGAGCACAGCAAGTTCATCCACCCATGCCAAGGCACAATCTCCAACCGCATCCAAGAGTGGTTTCGAGCCTGCCAAATCAACTTCTGATCCTGCGGTCATCACGATTCAAGGGCTTTGCAACAAACCGCGCGCCGAAAATAAGACTGCCAAAACCGCGGACGACCCTTGTGAAACTACCATCTCACGCTCTGAATTCGAGGCGGTCGTGAATGTGATCCAGCCGGAAATGCCCGAGGCGGCGCGCAAACAATTTGCCAACCGCTACGCGATGGGCATGGTCCTCGCGCACGATGCTCATGAGCAGGGATTGGACCGGGGACCTGCTTTCGACGAGATGATGAAGCTCATGCGAATTCAGGTAATGGCGCAGGAGCTGGCGAAGAATTTGCGCAAAGAAGCTGCGCAAATCTCCGATGCGGACGTGAAGGCCTACTATGGCAAGAATTCCGACAAGTACCAGGAAGCTGACTTTGAGCGGATTTATATCCCCAAAACCAAACAGCTCGCCCCGAAAACGGACGAAAAGCCCGCGGATGTGGAAAAAGAACGCGCTGCGTCAGAATCAGAGATGAAGGCAAAAGCAGATGCCCTGCATGCCAGCGCTGTCGCTGGTGGCGATTTCAGCAAGCTGCAAAGCGATGCCTTCGAGACGGCGGGAATGAAAGTTGAGTCTCCGTCCACCAAGCTCACCAAGGTGCGCGCCGCCAATTTTCCTCCCGATCAGCGCTCCATCTTCGCCTTGAAACCAGGCGCCGTTTCCGACGTGATTCCCAGCCAGAGCGGCTTCTTCATTTATAAGCTCGACAGTAAAACGGCGGTGCCGATTGATCAGGCGCGCCAGGAAATTATCAGCGCTTTGGAAAACCAGCGCTTCCAGGAAAAAATGGAGGCCGTGCAGAAATCCGTACAACTTTCGTACGACGAAAATTACTTTAAGGCATCGCCGCCTGTCGCTCAGACGATGCCGAATCGGCCAGCGGCTCCTGTGAACACCTCGATGGCGAAGCCTAAATAATGAGTGAAGCCAAACCAGCAGTCATTGTTACCGGCGCCGCCGGGCAAATCGGCGTGCGTCTTCTGCCTTTTTTATCGCGCTACGACGTTACCGCCGTAGATACGGTTCCCCCGACTACAGATATTCCCCTGCGCTTCGAATCTCTTGATCTTGCCAAAGAAGAATCCTGCATGCAGCTGACCTCCATGATTCAGGATCTCAAGCCTATTGGAGTGGTTCACCTGGCATTCGATCCGAACTCACCCGGCCACAATGTAACCGACGCAGATAGCACGTGGCACAGCAGCGTTGCCGGAACAGCTCGAGTGATGGAAGCGATCACCGAGGCCAACCGTGACGTCCACATTGTTGAGAAATTTATTTATCAAAGTAATGCGCTGGTTTATGGGCCGGATATTTCCGAGCCCGCGAATGAAGACTCTCCACTCGCCGTTGCCGACTTTCCTTTCGCCTTACAGCAAATCGAAGCAGACCAAGTCGTCAAGCAGCGCGCTCCGGCACTGCGAGGATGCAGTGTTTTCATGCTGCGGCCGCAGCTCGTCGTCGGCACGGGCCTGCACAATTATCTGCTTGACGCTTTGCGCGGCGCGCCACAAGGCGACGGAAAGCGTGCCCAGCGCCTGCGCGACAAGGGAGAGCGCATCAGCTACGTGCTTCCCTATGGCAACGACTATTTACAGAAGAGAAAACAATTTTTGCACGTGGATGACATGGCGCGGCTGGTCGCATATCTATTGGCCCGGACTGAACCCGAATCGCAAAGGCTCACTCTATTGAATGCCTCGAGCCGCAGTGACGCGCTTACCGTGGAACAGTGCGTCCAAGCGGCCCAGGCAACGCTCAAGCGCGCGCCGGGAAAGTTGGGGCTGGAAAAAGTGCTCCAATACCGCTGGAATGCTGGTATTTCTTCCGTCGCCCCGGAATTCCTGCCTTACATAATCGGCGACAGTTTATTGAATACCGAACGCCTTCAGAAATTTCTCGGAGCGGACTATGAGAAGGTCATAAACTACACGAATGCCGAAGCGTTCGCAGATTCTTTCATGCCCGTGAAAGAAGATTCCGTTCAAAGTTCCCTGGCGGAAAAATAATCCACTAGGCGCGCCTTTACTTTGTTCCCCGGTATAGGCCCGCGATTCCTAAGGTGTAACGTTGCCACGAAGGCCCCTGGAAGCCTACCTTGCGCATGCGCTCCAGCATTTCCTCTGGCGCCGGAAAACGCTCCACTGAGGCGGGAAGATACGCGTATGGTCCCTTGACTCCCGAAATCCAGGTACCAATCGCGGGCAGCACATGCTTGAAATAAACGCGGTATAAAGTTCCCATTAAACCCGTCGGCTCGCTGAAATCCAGAATTCCAAATTCGCCGCTGGGCCGTAACACGCGGAAAATCTCGCGCAAGCCGGCATCATAGTCGGCAAGGTTGCGAAATCCGAAAGCGCTCGTCACTAGATCAAAACTGTTGTCTGGAAACGGAAGTTGCAGCGCATCCGCTTCCAGCCAGCGCAAAGATATTTTCTTAGTTTTCTTGTGGGCACGTTGCAGCATGGCGTGAGAAAAATCCGCGCCAACAATTTTGGAAGATGGGTTGCTGGCACGTTGCAATGCTAGCGTCATGTCGCCCGTGCCACAGCACAGGTCGAGCACTCGCATGTCCGGCTGGGACAATTTTCCTCGAAAGTTTCGAGCGGTACGCCGCCACCAGAGTCGATCCACATTCATAGAAAGAACGTGATTCAGCAAGTCATACCGCGGCGCAATGGAAGTAAACATTTCGCGTACTGCGCGGCTGGCCGCTTGCGGATCACGCGCGCCTTCAGGAGCCGCGCCCACAGTAGAATTAGAGGAAATATTCAAGTGAAGGTTTAATTCCTATTAGTGTTAATCAGCAACGTACTCGTTGAGTTGTTGAATGGCATGGAGCACGATTTTACCCGGCACATTTTTTACTACTTCAACTTTGCCGATCCGGTTGGGCAAAACAAAGTGGACGGCACCGTCGCGCGTCTTTTTATCGGATTGCAAAAGCTTGAAAATGTTCTGACTGCGGACCCTAACCTTTGGCAGCGGCCCCAAGCGCATGACCGTATGGCTAATTCGTTCCGCGCTGGCGGAATCCAACTTTCCCACCTCCCGCGCAATGCTGGATGCCGCGATCATTCCCCAGGCCACTGCCTCACCGTGAAGGAAGTGCCGATATTTTGTTTCCGCCTCCAGAGCGTGTCCAATAGTGTGCCCGAAGTTCAGCACACGGCGTAAATCGCCTTCGCGCTCATCTGCTGAAACCACCTCGGCTTTCAACTCGACCGACTGTGATATTACTCGCTCGATCACTGGCAGATTCTTGCGCAGCTTCTTGATTTCCAGGCGCTCGAATTCGTCAAATAATTCCGGACGCCCGATCACCCCACACTTCACCGCTTCATACATTCCGGCGCGAAATTCTCGCTCCGGCAAAGTCGAGAGTGTCGCTAAATCCACCAGCACGGCGCGCGGCTGATGGAATGTGCCAATCAGGTTCTTGCCCGTCCGCAGATTCACCCCAGTCTTGCCCCCAACTGCCGCGTCCAACTGCGCCTGTACGGTGGTAGGAATCTGGACTACGTCAATGCCTCGCATATACACCGACGCAAGAAACCCAACTACGTCGCCAACTACGCCGCCGCCAAATGCCAGCAGCGCGGCATCGCGGTCTGCGCCCAGGGCAAGCAACTTCTCCGCCAAATTCTCCAACGTGGAAAGCCGCTTGTAGCGCTCCCCTTCCGGCATCTCCAGAACTTTTGCGCTCAACCCCGCACGCTTCAAGGACGCCAGCAGCTTCTTACCCCAGCGGCGGCGCACCGCCGGCACCGTCACGATGAACAAATGCTTCCGCTCTCCAAACAGCTCACGGACATACTCCCCCGCGCGTTCGAGCAGGCCGTGCTCGATCACGACTTCATAAGAGCGCTGCGGAGTTGTCACTGATATTCGGCGCATGAGCTTTCCATCATAACGTATCCGCGGGCCCAGCCATTGGTGCTCGCGTGATACCATTTTTAAAAATGCCACGCGCGCCAGCCGAAACGGATTTCATCGTCGTAGGAGCAGGAATTGCCGGCCTGCGGGCCGCCATTGAATTGGCGGCGGCGGGACGAGTGGTAGTCCTCACCAAACGCGAAGTTACCGACTCCAACACCCAATGGGCACAGGGCGGCATTGCCGCCGCACTCAGCGATGAAGATGAAGTCGGGCTGCACTTTCAGGACACACTGAATGCCGGCGACGGACTCTGCAATCCCGAAGCTGTAAAAATATTGGTGGAGGAAGGCCCAGAACGTATTGAAGAGTTAATCGCCTGGGGAACGCAATTTGACCGGGATGGCACCAAGCTGGCTTTCGGCCGGGAAGGCGCGCACAGCCGCAATCGCATTCTGCACGCTCACGGCGATTCTACAGGCCGCGAGATCGCGCGCGCCCTCTACGCAAAAGTTAAGACGCTGCCAAACATTTCAGTTTGCGAGTTTGAGTTTTCCACTGACTTATTTCTTGAAGCCAAAGCGGTTCGCGGCATTCATCTGATTGATGACGCCGGAGCGCACCAGACAATTACCGCATCGGCCGTCCTGCTTGCCTCCGGGGGATTAGGCCAGCTCTACCGCAACACAACGAACCCCACTGTCGCTACCGGCGACGGCGTGGCCATGGCATTTCGCGCCAGAGCGGAAATCAGCGATATCGAGTTTATTCAGTTTCATCCCACCGCCTTATATCTAAAAAATGCCCCGCGATTTTTATTATCTGAAGCGCTCCGCGGAGAAGGTGCCTACCTGCGTAACAATGAGATGGTCCGATTCATGTCCAACTATCACGAACTCGCGGAGCTCGCGCCCCGCGATGTCGTGGCCCGCGCAATCGTCAATGAACTCTCCGTTAGTCACGCTGAAAAACCCGCAGTTTATCTTGACCTCACGCACCTTGACGCAGCGCGCATCAAAGAACGCTTTCCGCGCATTTACTCCACTTGCCTGCAATACAGCATTGACATCACCGCCGATCTCATCCCCATTCACCCCGCCGCGCATTACTCGATGGGTGGCATACGAACGGACATGGACGGGCGAACCTCTGTTAAGCGGCTTTATGCTGCCGGCGAAACGGCCGCGACCGGCGTGCATGGCGCCAATCGCCTTGCCAGCAATTCCCTGCTCGAAGGGTTGGTGTTCGGTGCAAGGGCTGGAAGTACGATGCGCGATGAGCTTCGTGAGGTCACATCCCGCACAACGCAAGACACTCAACAAGAATTAGCCAAGAGCAATGATCAGGCGGAACTTGCAGAAGCACAAATTCAGGAAATCCAAAACTTAATGTGGCAGGACGTAGGCATTATTCGCGCGGGCAGCGGATTGAAGCAAGCAATCCATAAATTAGAAGAGATTCGTCTTACGACTCCTCGTTCAAGGCGCGCATGGGAGGCCAGGAATCTACACACTGCGGGACTGCTCGTCGCGCGTTCCGCATTGGCGCGCGAGGAAAGCCGCGGAGCACACTACCGAGCCGACTTTCCATCGCATAACGACGCCGCAAAACATTCGATTGCAACAGACCATGGCATTCACTTTGCCTAATCTCGTGTCCAGTTGTTGAAACCTTCATTCAAAAAAGTTAGGCTTCAGTAAGAATCTGGCCCCTTATAAGAAAACATCTTCCCAGCTTTCTCTGGAGTAGTCTTCACTCCAAGCTTTTCAATGGCATAAGCTAAGATGGGATCTCTTCCTTTAGCGAGGTCGTCGGGGCTGGGTAGCATTATTTGATCGGGAACAACCCCGCTATCTTTCAAATTGGCACGACCATCCGCCGCCATACCTGGTGCCGGTGTCGAAAAGGTATATCGAGGTTCAAAATCTACAAAATATGACATTGCAGTCCCGGAAGTACGATCACCTATAACAACGCCACGTTTCTCACGCTGAATGATTCGAGCAAATAATTCTGCCCCGCCCGTTGAATTACTATCCACCAGGACAATGAGGCTTCCTGTAAATGGAGGCTCTTTTGAGCGCGTCATTGTGGGCCCGGTCACAGTTCCCTTGACTCCATCACCGATTCTGATTTGCTTGTCAAACATTCCTCCCAACAAATTGGCGATTTCATCCTCAGTTCCACCCGATACGCCCCGCAGGTCAAGGATTAATGCGTCGCGCTTCCTGACATGCTTCTTGAATAAATCCATCCATTTATTATCGAAATTAAGATCCGCCAATTTCAGGATCGTTAGAGCTCGACCACGGTCGACGAATCGCGCACGATTTTGTTCTTCATACGGCGGTGTTTGTTCCTCTTCGTATTCCGAAGCGGAAACAAAATTATCGAGCCGGCCATGCAGCTCATGCAGACCATAGACGGCGACGAATGGCTTATGAATCTTGGACTTTACCACCAGCGAGTGTCGGACACCGTTCGGGTTCTGGATGAGCAAATCCATCTTGGTTTGTGGCCGTAAGGCACGGTAGACCTCCTCTATCTTACGAAAGTTCTCTCGCGTCGGAACGTATCCATCAATCGTTATGATTTGTTGGCCCGGCTTGAGCCCCTTGGATTTGGCGTCGGTACGCGAATGTACTCGTGTGATATAGCAGCGATCGCCAATCATTTGGTCCTGCCAGCCGTAATCAACGGCCGGCGGCAGGAACTTTGCGCTTTGCTGAGAAACGGAGGGGGGATTGGAATGGTCTTGTGCCGGCAAGGGGACTGCCGAGCATAGTGCCGCTATCAACAGCAATGTCCCTAAGA
Source organism: Terriglobales bacterium (assembly GCA_036489565.1). GTDB lineage: Bacteria > Acidobacteriota > Terriglobia > Terriglobales > Acidobacteriaceae > JAICKN01. The sequence goes on along the minus strand of DASXFN010000037.1, from coordinate 20,292 downwards.
CCCGTTTCATCTCAATTCTCGCGCCCACAACCGCCAGAAACTATGTAAATGGAACATCTCACAAAAGCGTCCGATCTCATACATAATGAACCCTATTCCGGGACCGAAGTTGTGAGCCAGAAAAGATTCAGTTAGTTCCCCACTTTCTCAGGATGCATCACAGAGGCAGCCACCGATATAAACAGCACTCCCGCCACGGCCACCAGTGCCCACACCGTGGGAATCTTAAAGTAATGCGACACCAGCATCTTGGCTCCCACAAACATCAGCACTACGGCCAGGCCGTAATGCAGATAGTGAAACATCTTCATCATTCCCACCAGCGCGAAGTACATGGAGCGCAGCCCTAAAATTGCAAACACATTTGAGGTGTAGACGACGAAAGCATTCAGCGTAATCGCCAGAATAGCGGGGATGGAATCCACAGCGAAAATCACATCGGTGGTTTCAATCACCAACAGTACAACGAGGAGAGGGGTGGCAAAAAGTTGGGGTCTGCGCACAAAGAACTTGCCGCCTTCGTAGTCATCGGTCACCGGCAGCAGAGACCGTAGCAGGCGCAATATCGGGTTCTTTTCCGGATTTACCTCCGGACTTCGCTCGCGTGCCAGTTTAATGCCGCTGTACAGCAGGAGCGCGCCGAAGAAGTAAATGATCCAGTGAAACCTGCGAATCAGCCCCACCCCCACTAGAATAAATACCGCGCGCATCACCAAAGCGCCCAGGACTCCCCAGAACAAGACCCTGTGCTGGTGCTCCGCCGGAACGCGAAAGTACTGAAAAATAAGCAGAAAAATAAAGAGATTATCTACGCTCAAGGAAAGTTCAATCACGTAGCCGGTTACAAATTCCAAACCGGCGGCATGTCCTTGCCAAATGGAAAGCATCAGCGCAAACACCGCCGCCATTGCGATCCACATACCGCTCCACATCAAAGCTCGCCGAAATGTCGGGACGCGCGCATTCCGATGCAGGACCCCTAGGTCAAGGGCCAGCATGGCGAGAATAAAAACATTGAAGAGGATCCAGAACAGGAGTCCGTTCAATCAAGGCACCAGTCGAAAACTTCAGGGTGAACTTCTACAGGCATTCTACGCGAAGAAATCAGAGGTGAATGAGAAACGCAGCGACGGCTATTTCGCCCCTGGCGCCTGCATGCCATCGAGCATGCGTAAAGTTTCCAGTGTGACCGTCCCTATGATTTCCAGGCTCTTGGGGCTGAGCTTGTCCACGGTGTCTTGCGTCGTGTGCCAAAACACGTTGTTGTAGCCGTAGGAAAAATCAATTAGGTCCGCGCTGGGCACGCTTCGCTGCACAAAAGGAATGTGATCGTCGGAAATCATGCTGGTGCGCTCGAAAAAATGCGATTGCATGCCTAAACGAGTCGCGGCCTGATAAATAAGGTCTTCCAGCCAGGGCGTGGAGTTCTGATCTCGTTCAATGTTGAGGTCCGCGTCACCAATCATGTCCTCAAGCAGAAATGCCTTGATATTTTTAAGTGTTCCGTCGTTTTGCCACTTGTCCGCTAAATGCCGCACGCCGTATAGAGCCTCGGGATCGTACCAGGGCAGCCGCATGGATTCCTCCGCATCGTCCCAAAGCAACCACACGCTGTAGCCATTCAGCTTTTTGCCGCGAAGCTGGTTCGCCAACTCCAACAGCAGCGCGCTCGAAGACGCCCCATCGTTCGCTCCGACATATGCGATATCTTTCAGCGGCCAGTTCGTATCGTAGTGACTGGCAATCACCACAATGCCGTCGCGCGTGCCGGGAAATTTGGCGATGATATTTCGCACGGGAAACTTGCCCTCGGTCGTATCCACGGTGAAGGCATCCTGCACAACATCATCGCCTTTCAAATGCGACAGAATGTAATCCTCAACCTTCTTGTGGTTCGCGCTGCCAATGGGGCGGGGACCGAAAGCCACGATCTCTTTCGTGTACTGCATGGCCCCTGCCGCGTTGAATTGCGGCGGAGAGGTTTCCGGGCTGTCGTCAGATTTCATGGCAGCGGGCATGGCCGCTGCTGCAGCCTGACCGGAACTCGCATCCGAACTTATGGGCGAAGCCGTTGCGCTCGCGGCTTTCCCGGTGCGCGTGCACGCCGCGCCGCCGAGCAAGAGCAGCATGCAGAGGAAGGCGAATAAATTATGCCGGAACACTCTCATGCTTGGCGGGCCTTACGGGCATTACGTTGTTCAGGATGCACGAACCATGCGATTCCAATGCTGACCAAGTACAGCCCGATCATGGGGGCGGCAAAAATACACATCGTGGAAATATCAGGCGTGGGAGCAAGAATTGAAGCGACAATAAAGATAGCCAAAATCGCGTAACGGATATTCCGCCACATCCAACCCGCCGTCACTACTCCCATGAGCGCTAAAAAGAAAACCAGAATGGGCATTTCAAAAACCACACCCAGCCCGACAATTACGGTCAGAAACAATCCCGTGTACTCACTGATTGTGATCATCGGCTGGAATTGCTTGCCGAGGCCGATCAAGTATTTGAGCGCGTCGGGAAACACCATCTTGTAGCCGAAGTACCCTCCGGAGAGAAATAAAAAGACGGTGGAGAACATGAAGGGAAAAATGTAGCGCTTCTCATTGCGGTAAAGGCCCGGAGAAATGAACATCCAAACCTGGTAGAGCACGAAAGGGGAAGTGAGAAAGAGGCCGGCAAAAAACGCAGTTTTCAGATACAGATTGAAAGGATCGACCGGATTGAGAAAGGTAAGTTTGGCGGTCATCCCATCCCGCGTCAGGGCGTCGAGAATGGGTTGCTGCACAAAATCGTAAATCCGTTCCACGTAAATCCAGCACGCAAGCGAACCGACCGCAATCGCAATTGCGGAATAAACAAGCCGTCGGCGAAGCTCCTCCAAGTGCTCCAGGAAGCTCATCGCCGGCATTGCATCGTCTTTCTTGGCCTCCGGAGCCTGGTCCGCGGTGATCTCAGACATTGGTGGCCTTTATCACAGCATCGGGCTGATGACTGTTCGTCCCGGACTCGCTGGTTGGATCGATCTGCGCCGAGCCGACCTGATGGGGATCACGGTCTGATCCTTCGTGCCCATTCGATACTTCACCTTCAAGGGGATGGATAACGATGGACTCCTGGTCGATGTACTCCGCGTCGATGGGTTCGGTACCCATCGGCTTGGCATCAATGGGCTTAAGATCAATGACCTCGCCCGATTCAGCCGCCTCAGAATCAGAAACAGGCTGAGGCTTCAGAGACAAAGTAGCGATCGCCCCCGGGGGTGGTTCCGCGGGAGCCAGCATCTTCTGGGCCTTTTCCTCCTGCTCCATATTGTCCATTTCCGTCTGGATCTGGGCCTTGAACTCGTTCGAGGCGCGCTTCAACTCGTTCAGCAGTTTGCCGACCTGCCGGCCAATCTCCGGTAGCTTCTTGGGCCCAAAAATAACCAGGGCCAGCAAGAAGAGAAAGATCATGTCTGGAAAACTTGGACCCATGCCACTCATCATACTGCCACCCGCAGATACCGGCAAAGCCGCGAGCCGCTCCAATTCTGTCATGCGACCGCCAAAATCTCTTCTGCTACAATTTCCGCCACCATGAAATTCACACGCCTGGCTGTCCTCGCATTGGTCGGCTGCTTCGCATTCATCGCCACCGCTTCCGCTCAAACTTCCTACCAACCGTCAGCCCCTCAATTTGAGTTGGCGTCACTCGCGCCCACGCCTCCCATGGGATGGAACAGTTGGAACAAGTTCGCCTGCAATGTAAGCGAACAACTCATCCACGGTATGGCCGATGCGATGGTGAAGTCAGGCATGAAAGACGCCGGATACAAATACATTGTGATTGATGATTGCTGGCAGGTTTCGCGCGACCAGGATGGCAATATCGTTGCCGACCCGCAGCGCTTCCCTTCCGGCATTAAAGCGCTTGCCGACTACGTCCATTCTCTTGGGCTGAAATTCGGCATTTATTCCGACGCGGGCTACAAAACCTGCGCAGGCCGGCCCGCCGGATTGGGTCATGAATATCAGGATGCCGCGCGCTATGCCTCCTGGGGCGTGGATTACCTGAAATACGACTGGTGCAACACTACCTCCCAAGATGCAAAAGCCTCCTACGCGCTCATCCGCAACGCGCTGAACGCCTCCGGAAGGCCCATCGTGTTGAGCATCTGCGAATGGGGCACGGCCAAGCCCTGGCTTTGGGGAGAGCAAGTCGGCGGCAATCTCTGGCGAACGACCGGCGATATTCAAGACAGATTTGAGGGAAAGTTAAAGTGGGGCAATGGGACTTGCTGTTCCTATGGGATGACCGCGATTCTCGACGAGCAGGTCGGCTTGGCTTCATACGCAGGGCCGGGACACTGGAATGATCCCGACATGCTGGAAGTCGGCAACGGCGGCATGACCGACACTGAATATCAATCTCACTTCAGCTTATGGGCGGAATTGGCGGCTCCGTTGATCGCTGGGAATGACATGGCCAACATGCGGCCTGAGATTCGCGACATTCTCACCAACAAAGAAGTAATCGCCGTGGATCAGGACCCGCTCGGACACGAGGGGACGCGCGTTGCGAAAGACGGACCGCTGGAAGTCTGGTCGAAGCAGTTGAGCGACGGCAGCCGCGCCGTGGTGCTGTTCAACCGCGACTCCAAAGAGCAGGAGATTACTGCGACCTGGGAAGAGTTGGGATACCCCAGCCACTTAAGCGCGGGAGTTCGCGACCTGTGGCAGAAGAAAGATTTGGGAAAGTTTACCGGGAAATTCTCAGCGCAGGTGGCTTCGCATGGAGTCGTGATGGTGACAGTGAAGCCGTAATAAAAATTACAAAGTAAGCAATGTCATCCCGAAACCGCTTTAGCGGTTGAGGGACCCTACGTGACATTGCAGCTCTTATGCTGCTCGCAGGAGCGCAAATCCCGTTAGCTTCGCAGGAGAGAACTGGTCGTCGTAAGGTCCCTCCGTCTTCGCTCCGCTCAAACGTCGGCATGACATGATTTTGAGTGCCAGCCAATCCACTCTGGAGGAACCGAGAGCGGCCTCCCTCCTACAGTAACCGCCCTTACTCCCACTCAATCGTGCCAGGCGGCTTGGAAGTAATGTCGTACACCACTCGATTCACACCCTTCACTTCATTCACAATCCGACTGGAAATTGTCTTCAATACCTCATGTGGCAGCGGGGCCCAATCGGCAGTCATCCCATCTTCGGAATGCACGGCGCGGATCGCGCAGGTGTAAGCATAGGTGCGCTGGTCTCCCATCACTCCCACCGACATTACCGGCAGCAACACCGCAAAGGACTGCCAGATTTTTTTGTACAAGCCCGCGGTCTTGATTTCATTTACAACAATGTCATCACACTCGCGAAGAATAGCGAGCCGCTCAGGAGTCACCTCTCCCACCACCCGCACAGCCAGGCCCGGCCCAGGAAAAGGCTGTCGCTGCAAGATATCTTCCGGCATGTCGAGATCGCGCCCAATCCTGCGAACTTCATCTTTAAACAAGTCCTTCAGCGGCTCAATCAGCTTGAGCTTCATCTTCTCCGGCAGGCCGCCGACGTTGTGGTGAGACTTAATGATTTGCGACGGGCCGCGCACGGAACGAGACTCAATCACATCCGGATAGAGCGTACCCTGCACCAGCCAATCCACACTTCCCTGCTCTTTTTCGATACGCTGCGCTTCTTCGTCAAACACGGCAATAAATTCATTGCCGATGATCTTGCGCTTCTTTTCTGGATCGGTGACGCCCGCGAGCTTACTCAGAAATCTTTCTGTAGCATCCACGGCAATCAGATGCAGGCCCAGATTGTCGCGCAGGTTCTGCTGCACTTTTTCAAATTCATTTTTACGAAGCACGCCATTATTCACGAAAACGGAAGTAAGCCGCGACTTGCCGTCGGCGTCGCGGAGAGCGCGATCCACAAGCACCGCTGCCACTGCCGAATCCACGCCACCCGAAAGCGCACAGATGGCCCGTCCACTTCCGACTGTCTCACGGACTTGGGCAACGCTTACGTCAATAAATTGCTGGGGCGTCCAGTTCGGTTTTGCGCCGCAAATGTTGAATATAAAATTCCGCAAAATCTCCGTGCCCAGCTTGGTGTGGTGCACTTCCGGATGGAACTGCACCGCCCACATTTTTCGCGCCGCGTTTTCCACTGCCGCCACAGCGCTCGGAGATTTGGCCGTTAGAACAAACCCCTCGGGCAGTTCCAGGGCCTCGTCCCCGTGCGACATCCAAACCTCTAGCTGGCTGGGCAGCCCTTCGAATAAAGCAGACTTCCCCGTGATGTCCACGCGTGCATGCCCGTATTCACGGCGCGGCGCGGGGCGCACCTTCCCTCCCAGCGCATGCACCATGAACTGCAATCCATAGCAAATGCCAAGCACCGGAACGCCCAAATCGAAAACTTGTTTTTCCGCTTCCGGAGCATCCGCGTCATATACAGACGAAGGGCCGCCGGAAAAAATAATCCCCAGCGGCGAATAACTGCGAATCTCTTTTAACGAAGCGTTACAGGGCAGGACAACGGAAAAGACGTTTTGCTCGCGGACGCGGCGCGCGATCAGTTGCGAGTACTGCGCGCCAAAATCGAGAATGACAATAGATTGGTTTTCCACGGATGAGTTTCGCAGATTGGCAAATAAGTGTAAAGCAGGAATCGTCAACCGCGCCAGATCACTCCGAAGACGGTGTGTCCCCGAGTCGAAGATCTTGGGCAGGAAGATCGTGGGCGGGAAGATCACCAGTGGAAAGATCGCTCAGGATCAGTTCGTCCTTATCCACTGTTGCGTGCGAAGTGCCTGGTTCCGCCAGTTGGCTCGTTGGACTGCAATCAAACGGCCCCCGGACGACAGCCACAGGCGACTCTAACGGCCAATCAGAAATAGACAAGTAGGCGGCGAGGCGTCCAATGTAAAGAAAGTCCGCAAGCAGAAAATACGCCAGCGAAGATGCGATGAGCGCAGCCAGCACGGCGGAGGACCCTAAGGGCGCAATACCAATAAAAAGAATGCAAAACATGCCGGTAATATAAATTGCCGTGATGCGCGCGAGCCCGAACCAAAACCCCGCCACGAAGATCGCGCCCGGGCGGTCCGCGCATAAACCGGCGACTCTGGCAACGGCGGAAAACGTCTTGCGACCTTCTTTTGCCACAAAAATCGCCGCAACCGAGAAAAACCAGTTTAAGGCCGACCAGGCGAGCCAGATGATCATCACTAGCCCTAGGCAAAGAAAAACGGCGGCTCCCGCGAATGAATCGTTCTGCTGAGAGTCGGCCATGACCACGAACGCTCCCAAAGACAAAACGCACGCGCCGATAAAAGCCAACGCCCGAAGGACGCTTAACCCCAGCATGGAGCGAAAACTGATCCGTTCCACGGGAGGGTCACGATCAACAAGCAATCCGCGAAGCGTCACAGCGCGGCCGATGGAGGCTAGAATCACCCAGCCCACCGCGGAACCGACCGCCAACACAAGAAAAGCACGAATCAGTCGAAGCGAGCTTCCCGCGAGGATTTGTTGCAGAGCTTTCAGCGCCAGCATCGCTTGTCCGCTGCCGATAAGAAACATTTGCGTCTTGCTTACAGGCAAGCTCCGCAGATATTGGGCGAAACATAGCAGTAGCAGCAGGGAGAAAGCCGCTCCGAAACTCCATCTCCAAAGGACCTCGGCCATGCCAACCGAAGGTCGTTGGAACATGGCGCGGAAACCGTCGCGAGTGGGAGAGGGACGGGGCATATTCAATGGGCAGCCTTGGGCAGCATAAAGGCTTTCACAACCACATTATCTGGCTGCACCCCGACTGGAATCATAGTCAGCAGCGAATACTCTGTGGGCTCAAGGGTTCGCGGATTGCGCTTTTGGATTACCGTCACATCTCCCGACTGAGAATCCAGCGCCAGCAGATACTGCTGGCTTTGCGAAAGCGCCAGCCCGTCAGGGCCGCTGCCCACCGGCATGGTCGCAATCACCTTTCCCATATCAATATCGTAAACGGCAACGCTGTTGGAGCCGAAATTACTGACGTACAGGCGTGAATTGTCCGAACTCACGATCCCTCGCGTGGGATGTTTGCCAATAAGGTAACTGCCTCCAACCTCGTTGGTGCTGGTTTCGATAATGGAAATATTGTCGGAATCGAAGTTGCATACGATCAACTCACCGCCGTCCGGCTTTAAAGCGAGATTGATCGGCGTCTTTCCTACATCAAGAAGCGCCAGCAATTTGCCTGACTTCAAATCAATGGAAGCGACCTGCGCGGAACCCGAGCACGAGACAAATGCTTTGCTGTTGTCCGGCAGAATCGCGATGTCCTCGGGCCGCTGACAAACCGCGATTGTGTTCCGCACGTGCAAACTCGCAGCATCAATGAGTGACACCGTATTGTCCCCTCGATTGCTGACCACGACCGTGGTTCCATCCGGCGAAACGCGCGCCAGTCCCGGGCCATCGCCGACACGTACATTGCCGAGGACCACACGTTTTTCCAGATCAATTACCGAAACGTTGTCGGAAGCGGAGTTTGCCACATACGCGCGCTTACCATCCCCTGAAACGTCAATGAAATAGGGACGGCCATGCACGCCAATCGTCGCTACCACCTTGTTGCTTTCGGCGTTGATGATGCTAACGTTGTTCGAGGTTGAATTTACGACGTAGATTTCGTTTTTCTTGCTGTTGGCGGCAATGCCTGTTGGCCCGCTGCCCACGCGGATGGTTGCGGCCCGCTGAAAAGTTCGCAGATCAATGACGCTGACGGAATTGTCTTTGCTGTTGGTGACGTACGCATACTCGCGATACGTCGGCCCGTAGTCCGCCAACTGGCGTTCATGGAAATACCACCAGCCAAGAGCCGCCAGTAGCGGTAAAACAAATGCTGTCAGGAGGATTTTCTTCAAAGATGGACCTTTTCAGAAAAACAAGCTTACCAAACCTGCGGGTAAAAGGCTGGGAGCGACGTGAAATCAGTAGGAGGTAAATCCTGCGCGCTTCATTCCGCGCTGTGCCTCGGGATTTTTCATAAAGGTCCGCCAGACAAAACCGCTGCGTAAATTCTCCGCCATTAATACTGAGATGCCAACATCAATTCCAATGACGTCAGTGTCATACCAGTTCTTCAGCGGATTAAATGCGTCCACGAAGCCGTAGGTGCTCCAGGTGAAGGGATAGCGATTTTTCATATTGTGCAATACCCGCAATGCCGCCTGGGGAGCAAATGGAAGTGATCCGGCCGAGGCGCAAGGAACCACCGTGCCGTCAATCGGCCCTATTTCCGGAGGGCCACCCCACACCACGTATCCCTCCTCGGAATCCGATGCGGTAATCCCCCATAGGTCTTCGCTATAGTCAGGAAATCTTTGCGCGAGCTCCAGGCAAAAACGTCGGTGCGCTTCGGTGGCGATCACTGAGTTTTTGAAATAGTCGGCATAATGGTCGCGCTTTGCGCGGAAATCAAACCAGGCTTGCGAATACTGGTGAACAAAGAGCGGCGCGAACGAACCGATATAACGCAGCCCTTCATAATCAAAAATCGTCCGCTTCCAGGCATTCCAGGTCTCTTCCCGCAAAGGATGGACCGAGGAGCCAAGCCCCAGCAGATACATCATCATCAACTCGCTGTAATCGTCCCAGCGGTAAGGGAGAAATCCAACCTCGGGCATCCACCCATGAGGAAGCAGCGCCGTGTCCTCGGAGAGCCAGCTCCAGTCAACGCGATTAAAAATCGCGGTGGCCAGGTCGGTAATTTCTCGATTGCGGAAATGCGCGCGCGCCGTCAGCACGCCGCAAAGCAGGATTGCCGTATCCACGGATGAAATCTCGGAATCCCAAATGCGTTCTCCCGTGTGCACATCGGCCCAGTGATAAAAAAAGCCTCGATGGTTGGCGAGTTTTTTCCAAAGGAAACGTAGTGTTGCAACCACTCGATTCGCGGCTTCGGAATATGAAATGTAGTTGCGGCTTTCACCAATGCTCAAAGCTGTAAGGCCAAAGCCGGTAGCGGCAATGCTGGCCACGATCGTGCTGTCGGTGGTCGCCTCGCGAGCATTACAGCGGTCTTTCACCAATCCGGTGTCGGGATTGGCCTGCTCCCAGAAGTAACAAGTCCCGGCACGGGTTATATCGTCAAGCAGTTGAATGTCATCTGGAGAAAGATTGACGGCGGGGTAATCAGCGGCGGATGCGGGAGTGTAGGCCGCGGCGCTTCCCGAAGCAGTCTGGATGGCGGAAGCAAGAGCGCTTCCACGCGCAGCCAGTGGCGTACCCATTAGCAACGCAGCCATCTGCTTGAGCAGATCGCGGCGTGAACGCCCGGTACTGCCCTGGCTGTTCTCGTTCACTCGCATGATCTTAAACGATCTTTTCTTCCAATGAAAAGATTTGCCGTTCATTCCGGGGAATCACAGTCGTAAGATATGCTTGATACGCAGATGGCAAATGGCAACAAATTGCCGATCATTGGTCTGATCATCCTCATCGCGGCGGGGGTCGGAGCCGTATTCTTACGCCAGGCCGTGCGGCGAAAACCCGTCATTTTGCGCGGTGCAACAATCACCGAAAATGCCGACCCGCAAAAACAGTTGCCTATTTCGGACGTTGTTGTCAGCACTACGAATGACAAAACTCCACAATCGGTCAAATCTGATTCTTCAGGCCTGTTCGAATTGACGCTACCCACTGACATCAGGCGGGGAACGCCCCTTACGCTTCAATTCTTCCGCGCAGGCTACTTTCCTTACGAGTTAAAAGACTACGTCAGCGATAAGCTTTTCATCGTGCACATGAAGTCCATGCAGCCCGAGACCCGGCCGCAACCCAGCCGTCCGGGAACGTCTGTGGGAAATGTGCTGGTTAAGTATTCGATCAAAGACAGCACTTCAGCGAACGTAGGCAGTGCCGTGAGAACCTTTGAGGTGAAGAACGTCGGTAATGTGCCCTGCAAAGGCAAGGACAAAGATCCGTGCTCGCCGGATGGAAAGTGGAAGGCCGCGAAAGGTTCCGTTTCTCTCGATGCCGGCGAAGGAAACTTATTTCAAAATGTAAGAGCGTCCTGCATTGCCGGCCCCTGCCCATTCACCAGAATCGAAGGCATGGAACAACGCGAAAGCGAGAAAACCATCACCGTTTCGGCTTTGGACTGGTCAGATACGGCAGTATTTCTGGTCGAAGCGGAGGTTATCCACCCCATGGTGAGCAACGCCGGGCGCGAATCCTACCCTGTAATTTTCGGACGCGCGCTTAACTTCACCCTTCCCCTAGGCGCCCAGGGTGTGAGCATACAGGCGGAGCTAAATAGTGAAACCATTATTTTTCCTCTCGGGCCTAACTTGCTCATGAGCTGGGCAAATTGCAATGCCCGGGTCAGCAACGATCAAACACGGGTTTACCGTTGCGAACTCAAACCCGGTTACACATTCCGCTAGTTCTATCGTATTTTCTTGGTCTTACGCGCTTATCCACGCACCAACGATTTTTTCCACATAACAAAGTAAATCGCAAAAATCCCTTCTCCGTTTAGAATTGGGGGGCACTAATAAGGCCACGTCCGCCCAGAGCCACATTGAACCTATTCTTGGATTGGGAACGCTTGCAGCGATTTCCGGGGGATAGATGTATCTATCGAGAGGAACACTGGGAAACTTAATCATATGAATCCAACTGCACAGGGATTTGCCGCCAGCCATGTTTTGACGTTAGAAGAAATCGCGAACCTTGCATCGGAGCGTGGCAAACCAGCCGAAACGCTCATGAACGTGGTTGCGCTGATCGCGCGCCGCTTTCATACCGACGTTTGCTCGGCCTATCTCTTGGAGCCAGACCGGGCCAACCTGGTTTTGGCAGCTTCCCTGGGACTGCGTCCGCAATGCGTTGGCGCCCTTCGCATGGCACTCAATGAAGGATTGGCGGGACTCGTAGCGGAGCAACTGCGGCCAATTGCCGTTGAAGAGGCCAAAAGTCATCCTCGGTTCAAATATTTCAAAGAGGCTGGAGAAGACGATTACCATTCGTTTCTTGGCGTCCCGCTCATTCACCGCGGAGTACTTCAAGGCGTGTTGATTGTCCAGACGCTCGAAGCTCGCGTCTTTCACGAAGATGAAATCAGCATGCTCGTCGAAGCGGCGGCGCAATTGGCTCCGGTTGTCAATGAGGCCCGGACGCTCGATCGCTTTATAGCGCCGGTACAGGAACGCTTGTGGTCATTGGCACGCAACCTGTCCTGGAGCTGGGACCACGACACCACGAATTTGTTTCACGATTTAGATCCGGAACGCTGGCGCGCGCTCAACCATAATCCAGTGGCGCTACTGGGAGAAATTTCTCTTGCCGGAATCGAACGCCGCGCCGGCGAGCCCATGCTTTACAGCCGGATCAATTATGCCTACCGCCGCCAGCGCGAATATTTAGACGCTCCGCGCACCTGGGGCGCGATGCATGCCGGCATCTTGAGAACTCGCCCGGTCGCTTATTTTTCCGCCGAGTTCGGCTTGCACGAATCACTGCCGGTTTATTCCGGAGGTTTGGGAGTCCTCGCCGGAGATCACATCAAGAGCGCTTCCGACCTGGGAATTCCCCTCGTGGGCATCGGATTGTTTTACGGCCAGGGATATTTCCGTCAGCGCCTCGACCGCGAGGGCTGGCAACAAGAGGAATATCTGCAAACCGATGTGAGCCAGTTGCCCATGGAGCCAGCTATTGGCACGAACGGCGAGCCAATCGTGGTGCAGATTGACACTCGCAGCGAAGTCATTCGGGCAAAAGTCTGGAGGGTCAAAGTTGGCCGCTGTGACCTGCTCTTGCTGGATTCCAACGTGGAAGGCAATGCTCCGGAAGACCGCCAGCTTACCTCGCGCCTTTACGGAGGAGACCGCCGCGTTCGCATTCGTCAAGAGCTGCTATTGGGGGTCGGCGGAGCGCGCGCCTTGCGGGCCTTGGGCATTACTCCGGGCGTATTTCATTTAAACGAGGGCCATAGCGGCTTTGCCGTGTTGGAAGCCGTTCGCAGCCGCATGCAGGATGAAGGCCTGACATTCGAGCAGGCTGTTCCCCGCGTTTCTCGCGAGGTGGTGTTCACTACTCACACTCCCGTGCCTGCTGGCCATGACCGCTTCAACGAACACTTAATGGATGAACACCTCACGCCCCTGCGCGATTCCCTGGGTATTTCGCGCGAAGTGCTGATGGGTCTGGGACGGGAAAATCCCAGCAATAACGAGGAAGAATTCTGCATGACCGTGCTTGGCTTGCGGCTCTCGCGCCGCGCCAATGCAGTCTCCGCCTTACACGGTGAAGTTTCACGGGCCATGTGGACCGGCCTTTGTCCCGGCAAGCCCGAAGACGAAGTTCCCATCGGACACATTACCAATGGCGTGCATGTTCCCACCTGGCTCGCTCCACAAATGTTTCGCCTGTATGACCGCCATTTGGGGGCAGGTTGGCAGGAGCACAGCAGCGATGCGCCCATCTGGGATGGGATTGAAAACGTAGATGACGGCGAACTTTGGGAGACCCATCTCAGTCTGAAGTTACGCCTGCTGGAATTTGTAAGGCGGCGCGCCGTGGAACAGGCCCAGCGCCGTGCCGAATCGGTAGAGGTACTGGAAAGACTGGACCGCGTTTTGAGTCCCGACGCCCTCACCATTGGATTTGCCCGCCGTTTCGCTACCTACAAGCGCGCGAATTTGATCCTGCGGGACATCGAAAAACTTGCGCTCATGGTGAATGACGCCAAGCGTCCCGTGCAGTTCGTCTTTGCCGGCAAGGCGCATCCGCACGATGAACCCGGCAAACGCGTCTTACAGCAGATCGCGGCGCTCATGCGCGACGAACAGTTCTCAGACAAATTTGTGTTCGTGGAAGATTACGACATCAACGTCGGCCGTCTCTTCGTGCAAGGCGTGGACGTCTGGCTGAATAATCCGCGTCGCCCCCTCGAAGCCTCTGGCACCAGCGGCCAGAAGGTTGTGCTCAACGGCGGGTTGAATCTTTCCGTCCTCGATGGTTGGTGGGCGGAAGCCTATGACGGCTTAAACGGCTTTGCCATTGGCAACGGACGCACGCACGCCAACATGGACGTCCACGACACCCGCGACGGTGATTCCTTGTATCGAGTGCTTCTTGAAGAGGTCATCCCCCTCTACTACCAGCGCGATCGAGATGGCTTGCCGCGAGGCTGGATCAAGCGCATGAAGCGGACGATTCGCACTCTCGGCTGGCGTTTTAACGCCGACCGCATGGTCATGGATTACACCCAGAAATGTTATGTTCCCGCGGCGGGGGGCACTTCCAGCGACATGCGTTCGGTCAAATAATCCTTCTAGGTTTGTTGCGGCTCGGGTACGAACCTGTACCCGATTCCCCGCACGGTCAGCAGATACTTCGGACTTGAAGGATCTTCTTCGATATAGCGGCGCAGGCGAACAATAAAATTATCAATCGCTCGTGTGTCTGTATCTTCATGCAGACCCCAAACTTCCTCAAGAATAGATTTGCGCGAAACCACTTTGCCGATATTGCGGACCAGATGGCGCAATAATCCTGCTTCCATTTCGGTGAGATGGATAGTGTTGTCCTTCACGCGCAGCTCGAGCCTGCCGAAATCAATCGTGCGCCCCGCGAATGCAAATACTTCGCGCTCCTCAACCATCCCGGAAATATTGCCGGGAGCATTCGAGGGACCATTAAAAGCCGCTTGCTGGCGCATCCAATCCCGCCGCCGCAGCAGCCCTTGCAATCGCGCCATCAAGATGGGCAGCTCAAAAGGCTTGGGCAAATAATCATCCGCGCCCGAGGCAAAGCCTTTCAGCACATCTTCCGGACGACTGCGAGCCGTCAGCATCAAAACAGGCACAAAGTTCTTTGCCTCGCGCAATTCCGCCGCGACCGTAAATCCATCTTTGCCTGGCAGCATTACATCCAGTACAACCGCATCAAATTCTTCGCTCTTCGCCAAAAGCAGTCTCAACGCGCCTTCCCCGTCGGGGACCACGTTCACAGTGTGGCTTTCCGCCTCAAGATTGAAGCGCAGACCGTTCGCGAGATGGGCTTCATCCTCCACGATCAGGATGCGGCTCATCGCGCGCTCCGAGGGAGTTTCAATGTTACGGTCGTGCCCAATCCTTCTCCGGGGCTGGTGGCAAAGACATCGCCTCCGTGCTTTCTCGCGATGGAGCGAACGATAAACAAACCAAGGCCGGTCCCTTTCACTTTGGCCAGCGCGCGCGTGGGCACGCGGTAAAAGCGCTTGAAAATTCGTTTCAACTCTCCCGCTGGAATGCCCAGGCCTTCGTCTTTCACGCTAAGCCAAAAATATTTTTGATCAGCTTCTTCCAGCTTGATCAAAACCCGCACATTTTCTTTGGAATACTTCACCGCGTTATCCAGAATGTTGGATACCGCCGTGCGCAGCTCCTCCTGATCACCGATCACCGCAACTTTTTCGTTATGATTCACGGCGCTCTCAAATTGCATGGCTTCCGGGGCCAGATGATAGCGTACCCGGGCCACGTCCACGCAGCCGCGCACCAACGCTCCCAAATCCACCCGCGACTTGCGCAGATATTTGCGCCTGTGCCCGACTTCCCCCGCCTTCAGGACTTGCTCTACGGTGGTGTACAAGCGGTCTGAATCCTCCAGCATGAGCCTGTAAAACTCGCTCCGCTGCGATTCATCCACCTCATGCCGCTGCAGAGTTTGCAGATACAGGCGAATGGATGTGAGCGGGGTTTTCAACTCGTGGGTGACGGCATTGATAAAGCTGTCGTGCTGCTCGTTGCGGCGAATCTCGCGGAGAAGGAATGTGGTGTTGAGAATGATTCCAGCAGTAATGGCGCCAAAAAAGATGATCCCGAAGAATACTTTCAAATCAAAGCGCCAGTTCAAAATGATCCAGCCGAAGCCTACCGCTACCGCGATCCCGGCCAGGAACACGCCCAGGGTCAGAAAGGTAATCGTGGACCGGCGACGGCTGGCTATGCGCATGCAGAGATTCTAGCGCAACGCAAAAACACCGGATATTGTAACTCTGTAGGCCACCGGTTGGAGTGCATCGCTTTCCGGGCTACTACTCGCTCGCCATCTCATCAACCCGGGAAGGGCACGGCTTCAGCCGTGCCGCAAGCCTCAAAAAACCGGCTTTAGCCTCTGAGGAACACCGCTGATCAATATGAGGGGTCTTCTGCCTGTACTCGAGCATCCACGTTTCCTGAATCGAACACCAACCCCCGAATCATTGTCAGCATCCCACACAAAATTCGAAAGGAACGATCAATGCCCGACACAACCACCGACAAATCCCTGCGAGAACATTTGAGCAAACTGCTCGAAAGCAGCGAGGCCCACACGGACTTTGAAACTGCATTTAAGAAAATCCCGCTGGAAGTTCAGGGAAAAAAGCCGGAAGGCGCGGACCACTCCGCCTGGGAACTGCTGGAGCACATGCGCATCGCCCAATGGGACATTCTGGAATTCATGCGCAACCCCAAACACCGCTCGCCAGAATTTCCCAAAGGATATTGGCCCGGCAAATCCCACCCGCCTGATGAAGCCGCTTGGGGACGAACTGTCAAGGCTTTCGAAGCGGACATTAAAGCAATGGTTGAGATTGTCGCCAATCCATCCCACGACCTATTCGCAAAAATTCCCCACGGCGACGGACAAACAATCTTGCGCGAAGCGCTGCTATTGGCCGACCACAATGCCTATCATTTGGGCCAATTGGTGCAACTGCGAAAGCAGCTCGGGGTGTGGGAATAAACAAAAAGCTGGCCCTGGAGGACCAGCTTTTAAAGATTTATTGAAAAGATCTAGCTAGTCGGCTGAAGCTGAGGGAGAAGTCTCAGCCGCCAGATCTAATGCCGCCATGGAACCGGTCAGCGGAGGCGCAGCGGGCAACTGGTCAATTTTGATCCGATAAATATGGCGGGCCAATCCCAGCTTTTTGAGGGCCCAGATCCCATACCAGTTCATGTCCACTTCGTACCAGGCAATTCCATGGCGCGCCGAAACCGGATGCGCGTGGTGATTGTTGTGCCAGCCCTCGCCAAAGGTAAGAATCGCCACCCACCAGCTATTGGTGGAAAGATCGCGCGTAGCAAAACGGCGCGTGCCCCATGAATGCGTGGCTGAGTTCACAAGCCAGGTAGCGTGCAATCCTACTACAGTACGCAGGAAAATGCCCCAGAGCAGAAATGGCAAGCCGCCTACTGCCAGCAATACTAAGCCAAGAACAACCATGGGAACGTAGTGGTATTTTGTCAGCCAGACGTGAAACTTATCTTTGGCAAGATCGGGAACATAACGCGCTAATGTCTGCGTATCGTGGTGCATTGACTTGCCAGTCAGTATCCATCCCATGTGGGCCCACCATTTGCCATCAATGGGTGAGTGCGGATCGCCTTCCTCGTCAGAATGCTGGTGATGAATGCGATGTGTGGCCACCCAGAATATAGGGCCGCCTTCGAGGGCAAGTGTCGCGCAGACAGTCAAAAAGTATTCGACCCACTTGGGAGTCTTGTATCCGCGATGCGTAAGCAGACGATGATAAGCCATGCCGATGCCCAGGCTTCCGGAAACCCACCACAGGAATGCTGCGACAAACAATGCCTTCCAGCTAAAGAAAAACAATGCGGCGACAGCGCCCAAGTGAAAGGCGACCATAAAGCCGGTTGTGACCCAATTGGTTTCGTTTTCTTTTGGTTGGCGGCGCTTGAGAGCTTCTAGTTCCATGGTTTCCCGGGGCCCCTATCTCGTAATAAACATCTCCTTTAAACTATCAAACTGGGTTTTGGCTGAGTGTAATAGTTCTGTAATAGGGTGCTTACCAGGGTAACGGAAGGCCAGCAGCGGGAGATGTCCCATTTTGGCCGAGTGAGAGCCCATACCCCGTATAACGCCGGGTCGAGCTGCCCTGAGCATAGTCGAAGGGACCCAGCGGCGCCCTGTTAGCGATGTTTCACAAATAGCTGATTACGACTTCCCAGTCATGCCAGGAAAAACGGGCATCGTAGCATACGAATCCCAACTCAGTTCATTCCGCCCGTAGTGCGTGTACCGGATCCACGACTGCTGCCTTTCGCGACGGCACATATGTTGCCAGCCACGCGATGGCGATGATGGAAAGGGTGGCTACGCCGTAGGTCCACGGATCCACCGGACTGACGTGATACAGAAGTGAACTCATGAATCGCATGGCGCCAAAGGCGATCGAAACTCCGCAAACCGCTCCGATCCCGGCAAGCACAAATCCCTGGCGGACGAACATTCTGGTGAGCGTCTCCCGCGGCGCACCCAGAGCCATGCGGATGCCAATTTCGCGCGTTCGTTGCGAGATGGCGTAGGCGATTACTCCGTAGAGCCCGACGATGCCCAGCAACAGCGTCATGCCTCCAGCCACACACAGCAGTACCAATGTGAACGAAGTCCGCGCCATGGATTTGGTGTATAGCTCGCCTATCGTTTTGTTATAGGCGAGCGGCAGATCGTGATTCACAGACCACACCGCATGTTCGCTATCGCTGAAGAACGAAGCAGACCCTGCACGCGGCGTGCGAATTACAAAATGCACGTAACGGCGCACAAGTTCTTTTTGCGTTGCAAAATTGTCCTGAAACAGTCCCCAATAGACCGCTGTCGGCGCATCCTGGTTCACGCCGTTATCGTGCACATCGCCCACCACGCCGATGACCTCATGCCACGGCTCGGTCGAGCCGACGTGTATCTGTTTTCCGATGGCAGCAGCAGATGAACCCCAATATTTGTGGGCGAAATTTTCCGAGACAATCGCGACTGGACGTTTCTCAAGCTCCTCCGCCCAGGTCATGTCTCGGCCCGCACGTAGTGGTATGCCCATGGTGGTAAAGAAACCGGGTGACACAAATTTTTCCAGGCTTAAAGGCGGAATCTCGCCTTCTTTGTAAGCGCGGTCGCTGGCATAGACGGGATCGAGAGATGGGTTCGCGATCATGGGAAGGCTGGTACTGATGGCGACCGAACTCACCCCGGGAACACTCGCCAACTGGTTCACAATGGCCTGCTGCATGTGTAAAACATCGATCCGGTTCGTGTCAGAAACCTGAGACGTCGGAATAAAGATGTCAAAGGATGCAATGGTGTTGGGATCGCTGAATCCTGGAGAAACGCGAGTGAGTGCGCGGAATGTGCGAATCATTAGTCCTGAACAAATCAACAAGACCAGTGCCAACGCGACCTGGACCACGACCAGCGTTTTACGCGCACGATTACGTTCGCGGCTTTGGCTGAGACCACGTCCTCCTTCGCGCAATCCAGTAGTGGCATTGATACCCGAATATTTCAGGACCGGAATCATGCCTATGACAAGGCTGACAAAAACAGCCAACCCCGCCGTAAAAAGAAGCACAGGAATATCAATGCCGATCTCGTGCAGGCGAGGTAATCCGGCGGGCGCGGCAGCAATAATCAACTGTAGCGCGCCGTAGGCTAGGCCAAGCCCGATGGCACTCCCGGCGCATCCGAGTACCAGACTTTCCAGAAGCAGGCCCACAATCATATTTTTGCGGTCCGCGCCCAAAGCCGCGCGAATGGCGAGTTCCTGACGACGACCTTCGATGCGCACCAGCAAAAGATTGGCTACGTTCGCGCACGCTACGAGCAGAACGATGGCGATAGATCCCATCAACACCCAAAGCACATTGCCGATGTCGCCGATTACATCAATTTTGAGCGGCTGGAGATCAGGGGTGAAATTGGCTTGTTCAAATATCTTCACGCTGAAATCTTGTGGCGCTGGAAAGCTGCGGGTCGCTATCGGAACCAGACGCGCCAAATCCGTGCTGGCCTCCTGCAAAGTTACTCCCGGTTTTAACCGAGCCAAACTGTTGAAGCGAAATCCTCCAAGCACAGTTTTACTGCGATCGATTTGCGCAGGCACAAGAACATCAAGGTCGGAACGATCAAGGAACTCGAAATCGGGCGGCAGAATGCCGATGATTTCATGCATTGTGCCATCCAGCTTAAGAGTACGGCCAACCACCGCAGCATCGCCGCCAAAATGCCTTTGCCAGAAACCGTAAGTAAGAACCACTGTCGGCGGCATATTTGGAGAGTCATCCCGCTTGCTAAACAATCGCCCGAGAGCAGGATGAACGCCAAGAGTGGGCAACGTGCCATCGGTTACTTCCATCCCTTGTACCTGCTCCGGCTGTGCGCCGCCGGTGATGTGAAATGACAAGAAGTCGTACACACCAATGTCTTCCAGCGTCTTACTCTGTTCGCGATCGGTGAAATACAGGTATTCCGCCATATTGATTTTTGGGATG
>DASXFN010000112.1:0-62496 GCA_036489565.1 Terriglobales bacterium | reverse complement strand
TTCATTCTTTTCGACGTAGAAGCAGTATTCCTTTATCCCTGGGCTGTGATACTGCGCGACCTTAAAATGTTCGGTTTCTGGGAGATGCTGGTATACATTGGCATCGTCCTGGTCGGCTTCTTCTATATATGGAAGAAAGGCGTTCTAGATTGGGGCGAAGATTCCATGAGACGAGGTAGCTTTTAATGGCCGTGACTTCGGCAGTCACCGATCTGGAACAACTGAAGGACCATCCGGCGCTCGCTCCCCTGCTGAGTTGGAACAGGGCTGCAGTTGAGGGCGTTAAATTCGATCGCGATGAAATGACCATTTATGTGGGCCGCGACTCAATCCGCGATGCCTGCACCTTGCTCCGTGATAACCCGAGTTGCCCATTCAATTACCTTTCGGACGTGACCTGCGTGGACTGGTATCCGCAGGAACCGCGATTCGAAGTCATCTATCATTTGCTTTCCATCTCCAAAAAAGAACGGGTGCGGCTCAAAGTAAAGTTGAAGAGCGATGCCACTACTTTGGAATCGGTGACGGGCGTCTGGCCAGCCGCGAATTACGCGGAACGCGAAGTATTCGATCTGTTTGGCATCCACTTCAATGGACATCCTTACCTGCGCCGCTTGCTGATGCCGGAAAATTGGGAAGGCCATCCTCTGCGCAAAGACTATCCGGTGGAGGGTTATCGTTAGACGCGCACTGCTAAGCTGTTAAACTTTCCTTATGGGCCACCTTACTCCCACGCCAGCGCTCGAACCCGGTCAGGACAAAACCATGATCCTGAACATGGGGCCCCAGCACCCATCCACGCACGGCGTGTTGCGCCTGCTATTGGAAATTGATGGCGAAAACATTGTGCGGATCATGCCGGACATCGGTTTTCTCCACACCGGCATTGAAAAGACCTGCGAAGCGAAGTTTTACCAGCAGGTAGTTCCGCTCACCGACCGCATTGATTACCTCTGCCCGCTGACCAACAATCTCTGCTATGTGCTGGCTGTGGAAAAATTGTTGGGCCTGGAGATTCCACCCAAAGCTCAATGGTTGCGAGTTCTTTTAAATGAGTTCACTCGCATCAATTCACACCTGGTATGGCTCGGCACGCACGCCATGGACATCGGCGCCATGACGGTGTTTCTCTACTGCTTCCGCGAACGCGAAGACATTCTGCGCTTGTTTGAAGCCGTCAGTGGCCAGCGGATGATGACTTCTTATTTCCGCGTCGGCGGCGTGGCTCTCGAGCCTCCGCTGGATTTCTTTCCCCGTGCCCGCGATTTCGCCAAGCGTTTTCCTGCGCGCGTGGATGAGTACGAAAACCTGCTTACGGGAAATCCCATCTGGGCGATGCGCACCAAGGGAGTCGCCAGAATTACCGCCGAAGACGCGATTGCTCTTGGCGCGAGCGGCCCAACCCTTCGCGGCAGTGGTATTGACTTCGACCTTCGCCGCGACATGCCCTACTCCGGCTACGAAAATTTCAAATTCAAAGTGCCGGTCGGCAAAGATGGAGACGTATTCACCCGCTACATGTGCCGCGTCGCGGAACTGCGCGAGTCCATTAAGATTGTCGCCCAGGCGCTCGATGGCATGCCCGAAGGCCCCATCAAAGCCAATGCGCCTAAGGTTGTCCTTCCCGACCGCGAGAAGATGAAGACGGAGATGGAAGCCCTCATCTACCACTTCAAGATCATTACCGAAGGATTTGCTGTGCCCGAGGGCGAGGTGTACCAGGCAATCGAATCGCCGCGTGGCGAGATGGGATATTACATCGTCAGCGACGGCACGGCGAAGCCGTATCGTGTGCACATGCGCTCGGCTTGCCTGGCGAACATGCAGCTTCTTCCCAAGATGTGTGAAGGAAGATTGCTCGCCGATGTTGTTGCGGCCATCGGAAGCATTGATATTGTGCTGGGAGAGATTGACCGGTAAGCATGAAGTTTTCTGAAAAATTCGAGGCGCGCTTCACGCAGATGCTGACGCACTATCCAACGCAGCGTTCCGTGCTTGTGCCAACATTGCTTTATGCGCAGGATGAAGTTGGTTATTTGTCCGATGAAGTCATCCTGGAACTGGCAGAGCGCCTTGGCCTGAGCGAACTCGACGTGCGCAATGTGATCAGCTACTACTCGATGCTGACCACCAAACCGCGCGGCAAGTTTAATGTGCAGGTATGCACGAACATTGCCTGTATGTTGCGCGGCGGCGAAGAACTTTTGGAGCATTGCGAAAAAAAGCTTGGCGTCGGCAATAAAGGCACTACCAAAGACGGCATGTTTACGCTGGAAGAAGTCGAGTGCATCGGCGCATGCAGTTGGGCGCCCGCGGTGCAGGTAAATTACGATTTTCACGAGAACCTGACGCCGGAAAAGATGGACAAAGTCTTAGACGAGTACAGGAAGAAAGCAGCGCAGTAGTACGAAGTCAGAATGCAGAAGTAAGAATGCAGAATGAAAAACCGATACTTCTGCATTCTCAATTCTTCATTCTGCATTTAGAAAAATGGCCGATTTAGTTTCCCATCCCGACGAGGTAAAAGTAGTCTCCAAGCGCTTTGGTCAGGGTGCGACCAATATTGATCGCTACCTTGAACTCGACGGCTATAAAGCCGTGCAGAAGGCGCTCACCATGCAGCCGGAAGAGATAATCAACCTCGTCAAAAATTCCGGCCTGCGCGGGCGCGGCGGCGCGGGATTCAATACCGGTCTGAAGTGGTCCTTCGTTCCCAAGCAGTCAGCCAAACCGAAATACATTCTCTGCAACGGCGACGAAAGCGAACCCGGCACCTGCAAAGACCGCCTGATCTTCGAGCACGATCCGCACGCCATCATCGAAGGCGTCATGATTGCCGGCCTCGCTGTGGGATCGCAGACCGGATACATCTACGTTCGCGGCGAATATCGCTATTTGCTTGAAATCGTACAGAAAGCCATTGCCGACGCTTACGCCAAAGGCTTCCTCGGAAAGAACATCTTCGGCAGCGGGAAAACTTTCGACATCTACTGGCACGGTGGCGCGGGCGCTTATGAAGTCGGCGAAGAATCCGCGTTGATGGAATCGCTCGAAGGTAAGCGGGGCATTCCGCGTATCCGGCCACCCTTCCCGGCAGTCGTTGGACTGTGGGGCGGGCCCACGGTAATTAATAATGCGGAAACGCTGGCCAGCGTCCCGCACATTCTGCTTGGCGGCCCTGAATGGTACGCGAATTTAGGCACGCCGAAAAATGGTGGCACGCGCCTGTTCTGTCTGGGTGGCAACGTTGCAAAACCCGGCGTTTATGAACTGCCCATGGGCTACAACCTTAAGAAGATGATCTACGACGTGGGCGGCGGCATTCCCAATGGCAGAAAGCTCAAAGGCGTTGTCCCCGGCGGATCGAGCGTCGCCATTCTCACTCCCGATGAAATTGACGTTGCCATGGATTTCGATTCCGTACTGAAGGCCGGATCCATGCTGGGCTCCGGCGGCGTGGTGATACTCGACGACACGGCCTGCATCGTAAAATTCGCTTTGCGCACCACGAAGTTTTATAAGCATGAGAGCTGTGGCTGGTGCATTCCCTGTCGCGAAGGTACGGACTGGTTAGAGAAGACGCTCACGCGCTTCCACGCAGGCGGCGGAGTAAAAAAAGACATTGATAATATGTACTACCTTTCCGAGAACATGCTGGGGCGAACATTCTGCCCGCTCGGAGACGCAGCGGCAATGCCGATTATGGCGTTCGTGAAAAAATTCCGAAAGGAATTCGAAGAGCATCTGGATGGCAAACCGTGTCCGTTTGAAAAGGCGGGGCGGGCGCAAGAACCGGTACTGGCATAGAGAAGTCACTCAATTATGGCCGACGTAAATATCACAGTTGACGGTAAGAAAGTCACGGCTCCCGCGGGCACGCTGCTCATTGAGGCCTGCAAAACGGTCGGTATCGAAGTCCCGTCTTTTTGTTACTACCCCAATCTCTCTTTGCAGGGCGCCTGCCGCATGTGTTTGGTGCGCGTGGAAAAAATGCCTAAGCTGCAGACCGCCTGCACAACCGTCATTACCGAGGGCATGATTGTCGCCACCGACAACGATGAAATTCGCCAGGCGCGTAAAGGAATGGTTGAGCTGCTGCTGGGCAATCATCCTTTGGATTGTCCGGTGTGCGACGCCGGCGGCGAGTGTGAACTGCAGGACATGACCTTCTCCTACGGCGCGGCGGAATCGAAATACATTGATCTCAAGAACCATCGCGATGAACAGCAGTGGTCGCCGGTCGTTTACTTCGATCGCCCGCGCTGCATCCTTTGCTATCGCTGCGTGCGCGTCTGCAATGAAGCCATGGACGTAGGCGCTCTCGGCATCCAGAACCGCGGCGTGAGTTCCATCATCGCCCCCAACATGGAAGACCACCTCGACTGCGAAGAGTGTGGCATGTGTATTGACATTTGCCCCGTAGGCGCACTCACCTCTGGCTCTTATCGCTATAAGACCCGACCGTGGGAGATGAACCACGTTGGCACCACCTGCACGCACTGCGCGGATGGATGCAAGACGACTTTAGGAGTGCGCCGTGACGACACCGGCATGCAGATCGTGCGTGGCGACAATCGCGACAAGAGCGGAATTAATGGCGATTTCCTCTGCATCAAAGGCCGCTACGCTTTTGATTTTGCCAATCACGAAGACCGCCTTAGCCAGCCGCTGATCAAAAAGAATGGACGCCTCTCTCCCGCCACGTGGGAAGAGGCATTCGAACTCATCGGCAAAAAGTTCTCCGAGGTTATTAAAAACGACGGTGGCCAGGCCATCGGCGTAATCGGCTCAAACCGAACTTCGAACGAAGAAAATTATCTTCTGCAAAAATTTGCCCGCGCCGTCCTGGGAACGAACAACATTGATCACCATCGCACAGCCGACTTCCCTGCCTTCGCGGCCGCGCTCTCAGGCAAGCAAAATGCTACCGCCAGCATGCGCGATGTTTACAACGCGCCTGCAATTCTCCTCATCGGCAACGATCCGACCGAACAGCATCCGTTGCTGGCATGGCAGATCCGCAACAATGTTCGCCTGCATAACGCGCGCTTGCATGTGATCAATTCGCAAGTCATCAAGCTCCATCGCCAGGCCGCAACGTTCACGCAGATTCCATCCGGCGCGGAAGCTTCCGTCGCCGCGTTCTTGGCGGGAAAAGATTCTGCCGCCGACGCGCTTATCAGCGACAATGCGAACCGCGATGCCTGGACCGGACTTCGCAATCAGCTTCGCGGCGAGCAGAATCTCATCATTATCTTCGGCTCTGAAATTCGCGGTAACGCCATCGCCTCTTTGGTGCAGTTTGGTTCGGAAATTCCCGGCGCGAAGTTCCTGTGCCTTGGTGACTATGCGAACTCTCGCGGCGCAGCCGATATGGGACTTTATCCCGATCTGCTACCTGGATATCACGCGGCCAGCAACGGTGCTAAATTTCAGCAGGAGTGGGGCAGTATGCCTTCTGCGCCCGGACTCACGCAGCAACAAATGCTGGACGGAGCGATTGCCGGCAGACTGAAAGCTCTTTACGTCGTAGGCAGTAATCCCGTGGGCCGCCTAGGTCTAGCGCCTTCGGTGTTGTCTGCGAGCTTCGTTGTAGTACAAGACATGTTCCTTACCGAGACTGCCGCGCTCGCCGATGTGGTGCTTCCGGCGGCCAATGCTTACGAAAAATCCGGAACATTCACCAACACCTGCGGCGATTTGCAAATTCTCAAGAAGGCTGGTGAAGTGACGGGAACGAAGACCGATTTTGAAATGATCGTCCGCATCGCCGACGCAATGGGCTTCGACGTCCGCAAGCTGGTTCCCTTCGGCGCAGCCGGAACGCGCGCCGATATGGGCCAGTCGCGCGGAGCACAATCGGGCGAGGCCGACCGGCATTCGGTATGGCTGGAGCGGCATAATCTTGAGCCGAAGATGAGTCCGTTTGATCCCATGGCGATTCTCGACGAAATTCAGCGCCTCGTGCCCGGATACGACGTTTCGCGCATGAATCTGCTGGCGGGAAATGATGAGCACACGAACCTGACGGGACCTGCGCAGGCTGTACATCAAGATCCGGCATTGATTGAACCGGCAAACAACGCGCTCTTTACTTCCGGAACATTAGGACGTTATTCCAATACGTTAAACTCAGTCGTCGAACAACAGCACCGCCAGCCTGCGGAAGTCGCAGCCGATTAAGATTCTTCATTAGCAATTGGCATTTTTTGTTTCCTCCTCGGCCACAAGCCGGAGAGAAGTCGAAGGACTGGAATTTGAGCCTGACAACCTTCATCATCGTCGCGGTCGTTAAAGTTGCGCTCACGCTGTTCATCCTGCTTACGGCGGTGGCCTATACCGTTTGGCTGGAACGCAAGGTTGTGGGCCGCATGCAAAATCGTTGGGGACCCACGCGAGTTGGACCGTTCGGCCTATTGCAGCCGGCGGCGGACGGCGTCAAGTTTCTGTTCAAAGAAGATCTCACGCCGCCGTACGTGTATAAGCCACTCTATATAGCGGCCCCGATCATCGCGGTAGTTTGCGCGCTCACTTCGATTGCCGTCGTGCCGGTGGGAAATTGGGTAACGGTCGCCGGTGTCACCACGCCGCTCCAGATCACAGACGTCAACATCGGACTGCTGGTGATTCTCGGCATCACCTCCATCGGTGTGTACGGAGTGGCCCTGTCTGGATGGGCCTCAAACAGTAAGTATTCCCTGCTCGGCGGGCTGCGCGCCAGCGCGCAGATGATCAGTTACGAAATTGCCCTGGGGCTCTCCCTGGTGGGCGTGCTCATTCTTTCCGGCACCTTCAGCCTGCGCGGCATCGTGGATGCGCAAGCCGGACACTTTTGGGGATTCATTCCCAACTGGAACATTTTTCGCGGCTGCCAGTTTGTCGCCTTCTTTATTTACCTGATGGCCGCTTACGCGGAAACCAATCGCATCCCCTTCGATCTGCCCGAAGCGGAAACCGAACTCGTCGCCGGCTACCACACCGAATACAGCGCCATGAAATTTGCCATGTTCTTCATGGCGGAATACGCCAACATGATTACCGTGGCCTGTATCGCGTCACTGCTCTTTCTCGGCGGATGGCACGGACCACTGTTTGGCCCGCCCATTTTGCAGGCGATTTTGCCGGTGCTCTGGTTTGTGCTTCGAGTGGTTGCGTTTCTCTTTGTTTATATTTGGGTGCGCGGAACGTTGCCGCGCTTCCGTTATGACCAGCTCATGGCATTCGGCTGGAAATTTTTGCTGCCGCTGGCCATCGCGAATTTGGTGATCACGGCGCTGGTAGTTGCGTTAAGAGCTTAAGAATAGTTGCCAGTTCTCAGTAGCCAGTTGCCGGTGATTCATGGCACTTGCTACGTTGAACTTCAAACTCAGAAGTTTTGCTGAGAACCGGTAACCGACAACTAAGAACTGACTTATTGATGCTTCACTTAATCCTATTTTCGGTCTTCGGCCTCATCTGCGTCGCTGGCGCGGTAAATCTGCTCGTGCAGTCGCATCCCATTAACAGCGCGCTGTCGCTGGTTGTGGTGATGGGATCGCTCGCGGTGGAATATTTGCTGCTCGGTGCCGAGTTCGTTGCGGCTGTCCAGGTCATTGTTTATGCCGGGGCCATCATGGTGCTGTTCGTATTCGTCATCATGCTGCTGAATGCCGGCGCCGAAGAACGCTCCAAAGGAAGCATCGTTGCGCTGGCGCTGGGAGTCCCAGGAATGCTGATTGCCGCCATTCTGATTGCGTGGGTTCTGGTCACGCACTCCGGCACGCAGCCTGTCGCGCTCGGGGCTCTTCCCGGACATCCCAAGGACATCGCCGAACTTCTGTTTCATGATTTTCTTTTGCCCTTTGAAGTCACCTCAATTCTTGTGCTGATCGCCATCATGGGCTCCGTGGTTTTAGCCTCGCGCCCGGAAGCGATTGAGCACAGCAAGAAGGAGAGTTGATGGTTCCGCTTTCCTATTACCTGGTGCTGAGCGGCATTCTTTTCGCCTGCGGCGTTGCCGGGTTTCTCATCAAGCGCAACATCATCACCATCTTCATGTCCATTGAGCTCATGCTCAACGGCGTGAATCTTTCCTTCGTCGCCTTCGCCGCCCAGTGGCACGCTTTAAGCGGCCAGGTTTTCGTTTTCTTCGTCATGGTGGTCGCCGCTGCTGAAGCTGCCGTAGGCCTGGCCATCATCATTGCTGTGTATCGGACTCGCGCGACCCTCAACGTGGACAAGGTGGACCTGCTCAAACTATGACGCCGAACCTGCATCTCTGGCTCATTCCCATTCTTCCGCTGATCGGCGCAACCATCAACGGAGTGTTTGGCAAGCGCTTCTCACGGCAAACCGTCACCGGAATTGCGTGGACTTTTTCCGGCGCGGCCTTCGCCATGGCGCTCTGGGTGGTCTCGCAGTTCTCGTCACTGGTGCTTCCCTACACTGAGCAACTTTCGCCGTGGATCCAGGCAGGCACATTCCATGCGGAATTTGGCTTCTACCTCGATCAGTTGACGCTCATCATGCTGCTTGTAGTCACGGGCGTCGGATTTCTTATTCACATTTATTCGGTCGGCTACATGTGGGAAGAAGGCGGCTTCTACCGCTTCTTCAGCTACCTGAACCTGTTTCTGTTTTTCATGCTCACGCTGATTCTGGCCAGCAACTACCTGGTCATGTTCATTGGATGGGAAGGCGTGGGTCTGGCGTCGTATCTGCTCATCGGCTTCTGGTTCACGAAAGATTCCGCAGCATCGGCGGGCAAGAAGGCGTTCATCGTCAACCGCATCGGCGACTTCGGCTTTTTGCTTGCGCTTTTCCTCATCATCCAGCACTTTGGCACCCTCGACTTCACCCAGGTAACCAGCGCCGTCATACCTTACGGAATTGAAGCCAGCGGCGGATTCCTCACAGCCATCGCGATTTTGCTGATGGTCGGCGCCTGCGGCAAATCGGCGCAGATTCCCCTGTACATCTGGCTGCCCGATGCCATGGAAGGCCCCACGCCCGTCTCCGCCCTCATTCACGCGGCAACGATGGTGACGGCCGGGGTGTATATGGTTTCGCGCTCGCACGCGATTTTTGAGCGCGCTCCCATTGCGCTTACCGTGGTCGCCATCATCGGAACACTGACGGCGTTCTTCGCGGCCACCATCGGCATTACGCAGACAGATATTAAGAAAGTCCTGGCTTATTCCACCGTCTCGCAACTTGGCTACATGTTTATGGCGTGCGGCGTTGCGGCGTTCTCGGCGGGCATCTTTCACCTGATGACTCATGCCTTTTTCAAGGGCCTTTTGTTCCTGGCCGCCGGATCGGTCATTCATTCCGTGGGCGGCGAGCAGGACATGCGTAAGATGGGCGGCCTGCGGAAGAAGATTCCCTGGACCTTCTGGTCCATGACGGCAGCAACTTTCGCGATCGCCGGAATCCCCGGTCTGTCGGGATTCTTCAGCAAAGATGAAATCCTGTGGCACGCCTACCAGGCGAATTGGATTTATTGGTTCATCGGTGTGTTCACCGCGTTTCTCACCGCGTTTTACATGTTCCGCCTGTGGTTTATGACCTTCTTCGGCGAGTATCGCGGGGAAGCCGAGTCCGGCCACGGACATGGACATGACGCGCATAGCGCGCACGGCTCCCACGGACACGGCGGCATTCACGAAAGTCCGAAGGTCATGCTGATTCCGCTGGTGATTCTGGCATTCCTCTCGGTGTTTGGCGGATATGTGGGCGTCCCGGCATCGCTTGGCGGCAGCAATCGCTTCGATGCATTTCTGGCTCCGGTATTCCATAGCACTCTCCCAAGTGCGAGCGCGGAACAGGCAACCGCCGGCGAGAGCGCGCCTCCTGAGCACGCCACCGAAAGCGCAGAGCCAGGGACTGGACACTCCACTGAACTCATCTTTACTGGAATCTCCGTATGCGCCGGATTTGCGGGATTATTTTTCGCATGGCTCCTCTACCATCGCCGCCCGCAGTTGCCGCAGGAGATCGCCCTGTCGCTGGGAGGACTGTACCGCGGGGTCTTGCATAAGTACTACGTGGACGAAATTTACGGCGCTCTGTTCGTGAAGCCGCTCATCAGCATTTCGCGCGGGGTCTTCTGGCACGGAATTGATCAGCACGTGATTGATGCAACACTTGATGACAGCGCCGCCGGAGCGCGTGAAATTTCCGGTGTGGTGCGCCGCATGCAATCCGGCAACCTGCGCTCCTATGCCGGATGGATTGCCTTTGGCGCGGCCGCGGTCGTGCTTTACATGGTCTGGGTGGGCACACGATGAACAGCGCAACTCTCGATACCGCGATCCTCTCTCTGGTTACGTTCATTCCGCTCGCGGGCGGGCTGCTGCTCCTGCTCTTTCCTCGGCGGCACCGCGACATCCGGGTTTTTGCGCTGGTCGTCTCGCTGCTTGACTTCATCGTTTCGCTGCACCTGCCCGCGCACTTTGACCGCGCAAAAAGTGGCTTTCAGTTCCAGATCAACTGCGCTTGGATCACGCATCCTAACATTCACTACCACATGGGCGTGGATGGCATTTCCCTGTGGCTAGTGGTGCTCACCACGTTCCTTACGCCGCTGTGCGTGCTGATCTCCTGGAACTCGATCAACGACCGGGTGAAGGAGTTTTTTATTCTGCTGCTGGTCATGGAAACAGCGCTCATCGGCGTCTTCGTCGCCCTTGATCTGTTCCTGTTCTACTTCTTCTGGGAAGCCACCTTGATTCCGATGGCGCTGCTGATCGGCATGTTCGGCCATGGACGCAAGGTGTACGCGGCAGTCAAGTTCTTTCTGTACACGATGATCGCCTCGGTCTTCATGCTTGCCGCGATCTTGTGGCTCTACGCGCAGACTGGTACTTTCGATTTCGTCGAAATTCAGCAGGCCATACAGAGTGGCCACGTCGCGCATTTTTCAGGCGCGGCCCTGTGGTTGTTTCTGGGCTTTTTTATCGCGTTCGCGGTAAAGGTGCCGCTATTCCCCTTCCACACATGGCTGCCCGATGCTCACGTGGAAGCTCCCACGGCAGGTTCCGTGCTTCTGGCTGGGGTGCTGCTCAAGATGGGCACCTACGGAATGTTGCGCTTCGATCTCGGTTTGTTCCCTGAACAGTCGCGGCACAATGCACCCTGGGTCATGATATTGGCGCTTATCGGCATTATTTATGGCGCGCTGGTGGCCATGGTGCAGCCGAACATGAAGAAGGTGATCGCCTACTCTTCGGTCAGCCATCTTGGTTTTGTGGTGCTCGGCATTTTCAGCTTTACCCAACTCGGGCTGGACGGCGCGATGTTCATCATGCTGGCCCACGGCGTTTCCACAGGCGCGCTATTCATGCTGGCGGGCATTCTTTACGAGCGGCGGCATACCTACGAAATTTCTGAGTTCGGCGGTCTCGCCACGCCCATGCCTATTTATTCTACTTTCTTCCTTTTCGTGGTTCTGGCATCGGTTGGATTGCCGCTCCTGAACGGCTTTGTCGGCGAATTCCTGGTCCTCAGCGGGGCTTTCCAGGCGCACATGTGGTATGGAATCGCCGCCTGCACCGGAGTCATTTGGAGCGCGTGTTATCTGCTCTGGATGTACCAGCGTGTCTTTTTCGGCAAGGTTACGCATGACAAGAACAACACCTTGCCGGACCTGAATCTGCGCGAGCGGACAGCGCTTATTCCCGCCGCTGTCATGGCTCTGGTCATGGGCGTGGCTCCGTTCCTTTGGCTCAAATCCATTGATCCGGCGGTGCATGCTTCTTTGGCGTCTTCGCTGACTTCGGTCGCGCAAATCGCCTCGAAGGTGGTGGGCCGATGATCACAACGACGGTCGCAATCATTCTCGGCGCGCCGCTGGCAATGTTTACAACACCCACTGCTTCCCTCATGCCCAACATTCCCCATGCAGCGGATTACATCCGCATCCTTCCCGAAATCGTGCTGTCAATATTCGGCATGGTCATCATGTTCGTTGACCCGCTCATGGATGAGCGCAAGAGCCAGAAAACATTGGGTAGTATTGCTCTACTCGGCGCATTCGCCGCCATTGCCGCCACGCTCTTTCAGGCGCAACCGCAATACGCGGGCCTGGGCTTCTGGAACATGGTACGGGTGGATCATTTTAGTATCTTCTTCCATTTCCTGGTGGCCGCCATCACTGCTGTTGTAATTCTGACCTCGTACGAATATATGGACGTGCAGCAAATTCGCGCCGGGGAGTATTACGCGTTGATCCTGTTCGGCGCCGTGGGCATGGGCCTGATGTCCTCCGCTGTGGAACTGGTGCTGATCTTCATCGCCCTGGAAATATCTTCGATCTCCACTTATGTGCTGGCGGGTTTCCGCCGCCGTGCAGCGATCAGCAGTGAAGCGTCCGTAAAGTATTTCCTCCTCGGCTCATTCGCCACCGCCTTTTTCCTTTATGGCGTTGCCTTGATGTTCGGAGCCACCGGCTCGACCAGTATTTCAGTGATCGCCGAAAAACTGGCCGCTGGAAACCATTCGCTTCTGGTTTACGCCGGAGTTGCCCTGATGTTCGTGGGGCTCGGTTTTAAAGTGGCCGCCGCCCCATTCCATGTTTGGACGCCCGACGTTTACGAAGGCGCGCCTTCTCCTGTCGTGGGATTCATGTCCACCGCTCCCAAGGCCGCCGTGTTTGCCGTGCTGCTGCGAATCATTTTTGAAGCGCACGTTCCCGGCACGCTCTGGCTCATTTGGGTTGCCGCCGCGCTTTCCATGACCATCGGCAATATCGCGGCCCTGGTCCAGAACAACGTGAAGCGCCTGTTGGCGTATTCTTCCATCGCTCACGCCGGATATTTGCTCGTGGCCTTCGCGGCCTTGCCAGCCAACGGCATCCCTGCTGCCATGTTCTACACGGCCGCGTATGCCGCCATGAACATAGGCGCGTTCGCCGTGGTCAGCCACTTCGCGAATGCAGGTGAGCGCTATGTGAAAATGGAAGACTACGAAGGACTCGGTCGCCGCTCGCCGATATTGGCCGCCACGCTGACCATCTTCCTGCTCTCACTGATTGGCATCCCCATGACCGGCGGCTTCTTCGCCAAATTTTACGTATTCACCGCCATTGCACAGGCGCACCTGATCGGCCTACTGATTATCGGCGTGCTAAACAGCGCGATTGGGGCCTACTACTATCTGCGCATAATCGTTGTAATGTACATGCGCGAAGCTCAGGAAGAAGTACCTGTCACTCCCATTCCCGTCGGACTAGGACTTGCGCTGGCTCTCAGTTTAATCGCCACCATCTATCTGGGTATCGCGCCCAATCGGGTGCTCACTTACGCACAAACTTCAGTAAGCGAACTCACGTCATCATCCACGCCGCTGGCTTCCGCTTCTCAGGCGGGCAGCGCCATGGCTGCGGATGGGCATTGATTTCTATATCTCAATTTTCACTTCGAAATATATCGGATGCGGTAAACATCGATCCGCCGAGCCGCGCGTGTTATCGCCGAGAGCACAGGGAAAGCCCTTAGACGCAGAATCATGTTCGCGATGTGCCCAAAATATATACACTCCCGCCATTGACATTACCCGCCGCGACCGTCATGATGACTTTGCTTGCCCGACAATTCTCTTCCCCGGAGGATGCCATGGCTGAGTTTATCCGCAGCATGTGGTCAGATGATCGAGGCCAGGACATAGCAGAATATGCTGTGATGCTGGCTGTAATTTTGGTTTTAGTCGTAGGGACAATTCGCTTGATTGGAACGAACGCCAATAATGCTTTTTCTGCTGTGGCTAGTTCAATTCCATCGTAATCAACTTAATCCCCGTCCTGATTAAGTTGAACAAAGACTCCAACTTTTTGTCCTCGAAGAGCTGGCATTAGTGTGTGAACGAAACATTCAACCCCGTGCTAAACAGCACGTCGTTTTTCTTCGCTCCGAGCGGAGGATTGGTCACATAAATATCTGAAAACGTATTTTGCCAGCCAAACCATTTGCTTATCTTGGTTGTTGTTCCGAAATCAAAGTTCGTGCGATATTCCCCCGCATCTGACAGGTCCGGATAAAAGGTAAAGTCTTCGTTCACCACGGTCGAGTGTTTCATCTTGTGCATGAAATCTTCGCCAAGCGTCAATCCAGCCGTATTCCGCGAGAATGGAACGTAATTTTCACGGGTGTAGTTTACGCCGGTCAGGAAGTCCAGCGTCGTAGCGTCGCTCTTGATGACGTGATATCCCAAGCCGCCGCTGAAGACCGACCGCAAATTCAAGGCTTGAAGAGCATCACTCATGAAATCCGCGCCACCAAAAACAAACAGTATGCCGTCAAAATCGTGGTCATAACGTGCGGATCCCTGCACCAGATTCGCGGTAGTGCTTGGCGTGGAGAGCCCGTTGCTGGAATACAAGGAACTTTCAGACAGCGCCAGTTTGTCGCGCAGTCCGGTACGTGTGGCATTAAAAGCAAGCGATAGGCTGCGCGTTTCGCTATTTCCAGCAGCCAGCGCGAAACCCACATTCGCGCCGCCATTCCAGCCCTCCAACAATCCAGGATGTTGCAGTTTTTCGAAGCTGCTCTGTTCCGCCGGCGAGCGCAGCGCGGCTACATCGGATTTAGCCACCGTGGCGCTGGAACCGTTTTCCGGCTTAACGACAACATTGTCCCCTTCCACCGACACCGTACCCGAGTACGTCTGCTTGGTGGACTTGCTCTGCACAAACTCAGGCTTTTCCGAGCGCAAATCCTTCACCGCCGACCATTGGATCTCGACCGTCCCGGCAAATTCCGTTTTTACGGTGAGCGTCTTGCCGTCTGACTTCACGATTTCGCCCGTCAGTCGATCGCCGTTGCTAAGCGTAACTTGGTCGGCGAGGAGCGTTAAGGAAGTTAGAAGGAGAAAGAAAAGAGAGAGGTAGCGTACAAGTCGTTCCATGATCAGCCTCAATGCTTTTTGGATTTACTACAGACTATTGCTGATCGGGAACAAAGGCAAACTGGACTTCCATTTTCGTGGAGCTTTCCGCGGGAGCGTACTTCCATTGCTTCACTGCAGTGGTCGCGGATTCCACCAGTATCGGGTTGCCGCCCACGGCGTTGACTTTTCGCACAGCGCCATGCGCATCAATGACTACCGCCAGACGGACCGTGCCGCCAATTCCGTGCACACGAAGGTCCTGCGGATACTTGGCGCCTACCTTGAAAACCACGGGCCGCTCCGGTTGAAGCTTTTGTGCCTGCGAGGGCGGCGCGAAAGCGATCAGGAACACCAAAGTCAGCATCCACGCCCATACATTAGAGTCCTGCGTACGAACCGGACGCCGAATTGAGAACTTCCCGAACACATCGCCTCCTGAAGCTTCATGTATTCTCTATGGAAAGAACTTTCTCAACAAATTACCGATGTAACGTGTTTGCGGCACGGGGCGTCAAACGCGAATATTTTCCATCGTTTCAACTGTTTGCCCGATCCAATGAACATACCGCCCAGATAATTGTTATGGCCCAGGAAGAGGAAATATTAGGCAAAGCCTACGACAGCCGGTTGATGAACCGGCTGCTGACCTACCTGCGTCCGTATTGGTGGCAGGTAACGATTGCGCTCGTTTCAATCGTCCTCAAGGCTTGTGCGGATGTTTCAGGCCCCTACCTGGTAAAGGTCGCGATTGACAAGTACCTGGCCCCGGCCAAGAGAGCGCATTCATTCCTCGGCGACCACTTAAGCTTGCGTCCCCTCACCGGAATCGCCCAAATTGGCGGCATTTACGTTGGGCTTCTGGTCTTTGCCTTCGCGCTCGAATACCTCCAGACCTACTACATGCAGTGGACGGGCCAACTGGTCATGTTCGATTTGCGCAGCCAGATATTCCGGCATTTACAGCGGATGCACGTAGCCTTCTATGACAAGAATCCGGTAGGCCGCCTGGTCACGCGCGTCACCAGCGACGTGGACGCCTTGAATGAAATGTTTACCTCAGGCGTGGTGGCGATTTTTGAAGATGTCTTCGTGCTGGCGGGAATCATCGCCATCATGCTCTCCATGAACTGGAAGCTGGCACTGATCACCTTCGCAGTGCTTCCGCTCATTGCCATCGCTACCAAGTTCTTCCGCGACAGCGTCCGCGACTCTTACCGGCGCATCCGCATTGCCATCGCCCGCATCAACGCGCACTTGCAGGAGCACGTAAGCGGAATGATGGTGCTGCAACTATTCAATCGCGAAAAGCGGGCCTTCCGTAAGTTTTCCGACGTCAACGAAAGCCACATGGAGGCCTACAAGGACGCGATTTTCGCCTACGCTCTCTACTACCCGGTGGTTGAAATTCTTTCCTACATCGCCATTGCCAGCGTCGTCTGGTTCGGCGGCAACGCGGTCCTTCATCAGTGGAAAATAACCGCCGTCACCTTGCGTTTCGTGGACCATCTGCCTGTAATTCATGCGATCACGACGGTCACAACGCTGGGCATTCTGGTCGCCTTCATGAGCTACGCGCAGCGATTCTTCCGCCCTATCCAGGACCTGAGCGATAAGTACAACATCTTGCAATCGGCCATGGCTGCCAGTGAACGAGTCTTCAAGTTGCTGGATACGCCGGTCGAGGTTACCTCCCCGGCGGTCACGAAAGAATCTCATGGGCCGGGCAGAATTGAATTTGAGCACGTATGGTTTGCCTACCGGACGGTCCCGCCGCCGGAAGAGGCGAACGGCGAGAAGTCTGGAAAGCGTCCAGCTGCGGCGCGCAATAGCGATGAGGAGGTCTTTGCCGCGTCCTCCGGGGCCGAAATGGATTGGGTGCTCCGCGACGTCAGTTTCACAATCGAGCCGGGAGAGACCGCAGCTATCGTCGGTCATACTGGAGCCGGAAAAACCACCATCATTTCCCTGCTGACCCGGCTGTATGATGTGCAGAAGGGCGCCATCAAAATTGACGGCGTGGATGTGAAAGAGCTGGACCTCGCCGCGCTGCGCCGCCGCTTTGGCGTCGTGCTGCAGGACCCGTTTCTTTTCACGGGCACGGTGGAAAGTAATATTCGCCTGGGCAGTAAGTGGATCAGCGACGCTCAAATCGTCAAGGCCACGGAAGATGTTAATCTGGCCGAGTTTATCCACACTCTTCCCAACGGTTTTAAGGAAGAAGTCCAGGAGCGTGGTTCCACGCTCTCCACCGGACAAAAGCAGCTTGTCTCATTCGCGCGCGCCCTGGCGCATGATCCGAAGATTCTGATCCTGGATGAAGCGACCTCCAGCGTGGACACGGAAACCGAATTCCGCGTGCGCGACGCGCTCAGCCGCATGGTTCGGGGACGCACCTCAGTCATCATCGCGCACCGGCTCTCCACCATCCAGCAGGCCGACAAAATTATCGTGATGCACAAGGGCAAGGTCCGCGAAATGGGAACGCACCAGCAACTTCTCGCCAACCACGGAATTTACTACAAGCTGTACCAGTTGCAGTACAAAGACCAGGAAGTGCCGGTAGGCAGCTGACACTTCGGCCGCCCGGAAGTCACCGCCAGCGCAGATGATTAGTGGTCGGATATTCCTAAATATTCCTACGCAAAACTTCGTTCGCAATCCCTAAAAAAGATTACAATCCCTGCGAACGAAAATGAACATTCAAAAATCGATTTTCCGGCCCTACTTCTTTCTGATGTTTGTGCTGCTTGTGTTCACGGCGGCGAATGCCCAAACCCAGACGGCACAAGAAAGCACGCCCAGGTACAAAAACCCTAATCTCAGCATTCAAGATCGCGTCGCCGATCTTCTGCCACGCATGACGCTCGAAGAAAAGGTCGAGCAGATTGCTGGCAGCAGGGGCCCGGTCCATTTGATTGACCCTACCGGGACATTCACGGACGAGACCGCCTCAGCTCTCATGCGGCAACTGGAAAACCCCGATATTTCATTCCCTGCGAAGCGTGCCGCCATCCTCCGCAACGCCGTCCAGCGTTATCTTCGTGAGAAAACGCCGCTGGGAATTCCCCGCATGTTCATGGGCGAGGGCTTGCACGGATTCATGGAAGACACCAGCACCAGCTTTCCCCAGGCACTGGGCTTAGCCAGCACGTGGGACCCCGCTCTGGTGCATCAAGTATTCACGGCGGTTGGCGATGAAGCCCGGTCTGCTGGCGTGGCCCAGGTTTTCAGCCCGGTTCTCGGCCTGGCGCGCGATCCGCGCTGGGGACGCACGGAGGAAACATACGGCGAGGACCCGTATTTAGTCTCGCGGATGGGCGTCGCCGCCATCACCGGCCTACAAGGGCCTTTCTTCAATATTGATAATCATCACGTCCTTGCGACCGCCAAACACTTTGCCGTGCACAGCGAGCCGGAGGGCGGCACCAACACCGCACCGGGCAATTACTCAGAGCGCGTGATCCGCGAAAACTTCTTTGTGCCCTTTGAAGCTGCCGTAAAGGAAGCGCGCGTGGGAAGCGTGATGGCATCCTACAACGAGATTGACGGAATCCCTTCGCACATTAATCACTGGCTGCTAGGAAAAGTTCTGCGCCAGGAGTGGGGCTTTGGCGGTTATGTCGTATCTGACGGCGGCGGCCTGCAGATGCTGGTGAACGTGCACCACGTGGCCGCTGACAATGCCGACGCTGCCCGCATGGCACTCGCTGCGGGAGTGGATTACGACCTTTCCGACGGCTCTGTGTACCGCACGCTGATTGACCAGATAAAACGAGGAGTCGTGCCGGAGAGCGAACTCGATCTCGCAGTCTCTCGCGTATTGGCCGCGAAATTCCGTTTGGGATTGTTTGACGATCCTTACGTTGATCCCGACTACGCCGACCGCATCACCAACAGCCCCGAGCATCGCCAGCTTGCGCTGAAAGCAGCTCAGGAAGTTGTTGTCCTGCTGAAAAATGACAAGAACTTATTGCCGCTCGACGCGAAGAAAATCAAGACCATCGCCGTGATTGGACCGAACGCCGCTGGAATTCATTTAGGAGGATACAGCCGCGGCCCGGCCCACAGTGTAAGCATTCTGCAAGGCATTCGCGATCGGGTTGGTCCAAATGTAAAAGTCTTATACGCCGAGGGCTGCAAGATTACCGACGCACCGCCGGACTGGCACGGCTGGTTTACAAACGACGTGAAACTGATAGACCCGGCGACGGAAATGGCCGGCGTCCATGCCGCGGCTGCTCTCGCGAAAAAGGCGGATGTTGCTATTCTGGTTGTCGGGGAGAACGAAAGTACGAACCGTGAAGCTTGGGCGGAAAATCATCTCGGCGATCGCGATTCTTTGGATTTACTTGGCGCGCAACATGAACTGGTGAAAGAAGTTGTAGAGACAGGAACTCCAACGGTTGTACTGCTTATCAACGGACGCCCTTTGTCCATCAATTACATATCCGAACATGTTCCGGCAATACTTGAAGGCTGGTATTTGGGGCAGGAAGGCGGAACGGCAGCCGCCAATGTGATCTTCGGCGACGTCAATCCTGGTGGAAAATTGCCGATTACCTTCCCTCACTCCGTGGGCGACCTTCCGGACTATTACAATCACAAACCTTCCGCAAATCGCAGTTATGCCTTCGGCACTCGCAAACCACTTTATCCGTTCGGCTTCGGTCTGAGCTACACAAGCTTCAGCTTTAGCAATCTTCGCGTGGAACCGTCGCAGATCACAAACGGCGGTACGGCAAAGGTCAGTGTGGACGTCACCAACACTGGCACGCGCGAAGGCGATGAAGTCCCGCAGCTATATGTTCATGAAAAGGTTGCGCCCGTTACGTGGCCCGTGATGCGTCTGGAAGATTTCCAGCGCATTAGGCTGAAGCCCGGAGAAAAGAAAACTGTGGAGTTCACCGTTACTCCTGACAAGCTCTCCATGCTGGATGTGGACATGCACAAAGTAGTTGAGCCGGGAGAATTCGAGCTAATGATCGGTCCGAGTTCCGCCGAAACAAAAACCATTCTTCTGCATGTGCTTGGGCCTCAGGGAGAAACCGGCACGGCGCCGCTTCCGCCGCCTCCCGCAGGCTCACAATCGAATGTTGTCAGCACATTCAATGATGGAAAAATTGACGCTGCCTATGGATCATGGGAGGCAGTCACAGACGCAATGGGAGGCGGAAAGTCAGTGGCCTCGTTGCAGGTGGTGGATGGAGGAGCCAACAATTCCAAGGGGGCTTTGCGCGTAAGCGGCGAGACGTTGCCGGGATCGCAATTTCTGTTCGCTGGAGCAGCATTTTCGCCCGGATCGTCGTTGCAGGACACTGTAAATCTTTCTGCTAAAAAAGAAATTAGCTTTTGGGCCAAAGGCG
The DNA here is from genome assembly GCA_036489565.1 of Terriglobales bacterium. GTDB lineage: Bacteria > Acidobacteriota > Terriglobia > Terriglobales > Acidobacteriaceae > JAICKN01. Next base: position 42,271 of record DASXFN010000112.1, on the reverse strand, counting down.
ATGGAAAGACTTATGTATTTCTCGTCACGGCGCAAAGCATGCAAGGCCAAATGCCGAAGATGGAGCATTTTGTCGCCGGCCCCGAATGGAAGCAATACACCTATCCGATTTCCAGCTTCGGGACCGACGGTCATGATGTCATGAATCTTGGCTTTGCCTACAGCCAGCAACTGGGAAAATTTGATTTTGAAATTGATCAGTTGGAAATCAGGTAGTCGGAGAAGGCCGCTGTGCGCGCCGGATGCACAGGTCCCCTTCGACTGCGCTCAGGGCAGACTTTCGCTTTGCTCAGGATGACAATTATTAAAAAGCCCATCGCAGCAGGGTTACGCCCGAAGTAAACCCGGCGCCCACTGAAGCCAGCAGCACCAGGCTTCCCTTCTTTAACTTGCCTTCTTCGCGCGCGGTCTCCATGGCCAAGGGGATCGTGGCGGCGGTTGTGTTGCCATAGCGATCAATGTTGATGATCACGCTTTCCGGTTTCAGCGACAGCCGGTCCGCAGTGGCGGAGATAATTCGTTTGTTCGCCTGGTGAGGGATGAACACGTCAATATCGCTTCCCTTCAAGCCATTTCGCTCAAGCACCCGTTCACAGAGATCGGCCATCTGACGCACGGCGTATTTGAAGACCGCCTGGCCTTCCTGATGAACGAAGTGCATTCGCTGGTCCACGGTTTCACGCGTTGCAGGATGCAAACTGCCTCCGGCAGGCATATGCAGTGAACAGCCACCCGAGCCATCCACTTCGTGCAGAAAGTCAATAATTCCCTCTTCGCCCTCTTCGGCAGGCTCAAGCAGCACCGCCCCGGCCCCATCGCCAAATAAAATGCAGGTAGTGCGGTCGGTGTAGTCGAGAATGGAAGACATAACGTCCGCGCCAACGACCAGGACTTTTTTGTGCGCGCCCGAAACTACAAATTGCGCTCCCGCCTGCAAAGCGTAAACAAACGCCGAGCAGGCAGCGGAGAGGTCAAATCCCCACGCGCCGTGCGCGCCTAATTTGTTCTCGACAAGGCATGCGGTGGAAGGAAAAAGCATGTCGGGCGTGACTGTGCCCACAATGATCGCCTCAATATCAGTCGGCGCCCAACCGCGTTGCGCTAGGGCCTTTTTTGCCGCTTCGGTCGCCAAATCGCTCGTGGCTACGCCTTTTTCCGCAATGTGACGCTCCCGGATTCCCGTGCGGGTCAGGATCCATTCGTCGGAAGTCTCGACCATCTTTTCCAAGTCATGATTATTCAAAACGCGAGGCGGAACATAAGTGCTGAGAGCGCTGATTTTTGCTCTCACACGCGCAGGTTGGCTCACTGATAGGGTCTCCGGTTGAAATGGAATGGTTCACGACTGAGTAGCCAGAATACGGACCCGGCGTACTGTGCACCCATCAAAACCTTGCAGCAAAATCATAAGCCAGGCACCGGCGACCCACTGCACATACAAGAGCCCGTTACCGTTGCTTCCTTCCGGACCTGGCGGGGTTGGCGGGAACGCATCGCGTGGGGCCGATGCCTGACTGATTTATTCTAACATCCACTTTGCGTGGTTCCCGATAGCGTCACTCATTTGCACTTACCGACGCTCATCGCGTATGGCACACTAGCGTTTTATGCCGCTTCAGCAACCATGAACACTCTGGAATTTACAGCGCTGGTCGGGGCAGGTTCATTTGTGGCGGGACTGTTGGGCGCGCTTACGGGCCTGGGCGGCGGCGTGGTGCTGGTCCCGCTGTTGGCGTTGTTTTTCAAAGTAGACATTCGCTATGCGATCGGAGCATCGCTGGTCTCCGTGATTGCCACTTCCTCCGGCGCGGCTGCGGCTTACGTGAAAGAGGGCTTCTCGAACATCCGTATTGGGATGTTTTTGGAGATTGCCACCACCATCGGTGCGCTTGCTGGAGCATTTCTCGCCACGCGAATCCCCACCAGCGCCATCGCCATTGTTTTTGGCGTGATGCTCCTTTATTCGGCATACGTGTCGCGTAAGCCTCGCTCGCAAAAAGAGCGCAACCTGCCGCCCAATCCCCTGGCCACGAGATTGAAGATGAACGGCAGCTTTCCGGAAGCAGGAGGAATTCGCCACTACAACGTGCAGAATGTCCCCACAGGATTTAGCTTGATGTTCGGCGCGGGAACGCTCTCCGGTCTTTTGGGAATTGGCTCGGGCGCGGTCAAGGTGCTGGCGATGGACCAGGCGATGAAGATTCCCTTCAAGGTTTCCACCACGACGAGCAATTTTATGATCGGCGTTACCGCCGCCGCCAGCGCGGGAGTTTATTTGAGCCGAGGCTACGTGGATCCAGGGCTGGCTATGCCGGTGATGTTGGGCGTGCTGGCGGGATCATTCCTGGGCAGCCGGATACTTGTGGAAGCCGAAACTAAATGGCTGCGAATCATTTTTAGCGTAGTGATTGCGGTGCTGGGATTGCAGATGCTCTATCACGGACTTACGGGGAAAATATGATGTCCGCTCTGATGTCCAGCCTAAAAAATTGGGACGACCAGCGCACCGAAACGTTTATTGGCAATCTGCTGCGGGTGGGGGTGTTGCTTGCAGCGAGCGTGGTGGGAATTGGAGCAATTATCTTTCTGCACAAGTACGGCGGCCTGGTGTCTGACTATCGCACCTTTCACGGGGAACCAGACCAGTTCCGCACCATCCGCGGTATTTTTCACGAAGCCCTTACTTTTCGTGGGCGCGGCATCATCCAGCTTGGGCTGGTGCTTCTTATGGCCACTCCCGTGGCTCGCGTTGTTTTTTCCATTTGGGCATTCGCCGCCGAAAAAGATCGCATGTATGTGGCGTTCACGGTGATCGTGCTCGCGGTCCTCCTGTACAGTTTCCTCGGCTCCGGAATTTAGCTCGAGGAGCATCTCAATGCACTTCTCAGTGCACCAAAAGTACTCTTTCCCCAAGTGGTTTACGGGCCGTACTATGTGCTTATGCCACAGGCCCATACCAGGGAAAATGCGCTCGTCCGCACGCTGGAACATCACTTGGACGTGGTGCTGTACCTGTTAGTGCTTACCGGCTTTGCAATGCTCGCCTCTGCGGGCAGCCTGGATTTGGGAAGCCTGATCTGCGCAGTAGTGGCCTTCGCTATTCGCGGATATTTACTCATCAGCAATACCCCGTTCATCTTCCCGGAACATTGGACAACCTCGCTGACGGTTGGCTATACGGCCTTCTACCTGATTGATTATTTTTTGATCTCAGGGTCGTTTCTTAGCGCGACCGTGCACCTGCTTCTGTTCGTCACTGTAATGCGGATGTTTTCATTGCGACGGGACCGCGACCGCTATTTCCTGGCCGTAATTGCTTTTCTCATGGTGCTGGCGGCGGCAGTCTTTACCGTGAACAGTTTGTTCCTGCTTTTATTCGCGGGATTCATGCTCGCCGCCGTGGCGACTTTCGTTCTGATGGAGATGAAAAACGCCGCCGGCAAAGCAGCTTTTCTTGAAAGCGGGTTTGGGGATGCCGCGGGCCAACGGAGAATGACACGCTCGCTCGCGGCCGTCACTCCGGTGTTGGTTACGGGCATTCTGCTAGCAGGCACGGTGATTTTTTTTCTGCTGCCGCGCGTTTCCGCGGGTTATTTCAGCGCTTACTCTCCCGTGAGCCAGCTTTCCACCGGCTTTAGCGACCATGTGGAATTAGGCGCGATTGGCGAAATCCAGCGCTCCAGCACCGTGGTGATGCATATTCAATTTGACGGCGACTATCGCGGCGCCGCCGACATCAAATGGCGCGGCATGACGCTAAGCACATTCGACGGTCGAAGCTGGTCGAATGTGCACCGCCGTTTTCCAGCTTCCCGCTTGCCTGACGGCAGTTTCGACCTCGCTTCATCCGTTGACGTACAGGCCACTGACGTACCGGCTACTTCCTCATGGATAGAGAACCGGCAGATGATTGCCGTTCACTACCGGGTACTGCTCGAACCGACCGGCACAAATATATTTTTTCTGGCTCCAATCGGCGAGAGGCTCCGGGGAAATTATCGGCTTGTCGAAATGGACCGCGCGGGGGACGCATTCAATGCCGATTTCGAGCGCCCCATTGGGATTTATGAAGCGTGGTCTGACATTTCCCGTCCGACTGCGGCGCAGCTTCGCCAAGCGCCGGCTGATAGTTCCCAGGACGTTTCTGACCGCTATCTCCAGTTGCCAGCTCTTGATTCGCGAATCCCGCAACTTGCTCGTAAGGTCACAAGCTCCGCCACCAATAACTACGACAGGGCCACAGCGATTGAGCATTACCTGCAAACGCAGTTTGGTTACACGTTGCAGCTTCCTCCAGGGAATATGGCGGATCCGCTGGCGAATTTCTTGTTCGTGCGGAAACGTGGACACTGCGAATACTTTGCCTCAGCCATGGCCGTCATGTTGCGGACGCTGAGGATTCCTACCCGTGTAATCACAGGATTTCGTGGGGGAGAGTTCAATGATTTAAGCGGTCAGTACGTTGTCCGCGCCAGCGACGCACACGCCTGGGTGGAAGCATATTTTCCAAACTATGGCTGGATGAGTTTTGATCCTACGCCCTCCATCGCTACCGCAAACCCGGCTGGCTGGGACCGCGCCGGGTTGTATCTCGACGCCTTCCAGTCATTCTGGCGGGAGTGGGTCGTCAATTACGATGCGTCTCACCAACACTCGCTAGGGCGCGAAGTTTTTCAACGCAGCCAGCAAACCGGGTTTCATTTCCAAAATTGGTTGCATAAGCACTACGCCGGCTGGCTCAGAAGGGCGAGAAGGATTTGGACGGCAGGATCGCGATCTCCCCAGCGCTGGGCACTCTACAGCCTTTTCGGTCTGCTTCTGTTAGCTTTTGCCGGGAGTGCTCGCAACATCTGGAAATGGCTCAAGCGGGCGCGGCTCGCCTCCAAGCCTGCCAAGGCCCCGGTACTTGCCGCCAGCATCTGGTATGAACGCATGACGCGGTTGCTCTCACGGCGCGGCCTGCGGAAAGCCTCTGGCCAGACACCGCAGGAATTTGTCCGCTCCATCCCTGACCAGCCGACGCGCGAACAGGTCGCACGCTTCACCGAACAGTATGAGAGTGCGCGATTTGGCTCCTCGCCTGAGGCCGCCGAGCAATTGCCGGAGATATACGAAGAAATTTCCAGCACGCGGCGTTAGCAGGGCCGACATCTGCAGAAGCCGCATGACTCGCGCTGAGCTGCCTTCTGTGCCGAATTCTTCAACCCTTGGCTATCACGCGGTGGTGGAGATTGCTGCTCATGCCGATGAAGAGCGTGCCAGAGCTACTTTGCATCATGTACACGTTGTAGATGCATTCTTTGTACATCGTTAAAAACTCTGTCATCCCGAACGCAGCGCGATTCTTGCGCGGAGTCGAGGGACCTTGTGGTACCCGCGCCATTTTGCTATTGCGGCGGGGAATACGTCTGTGCGGTGATCACAGTTTCGCTCGTGATAAACGCAAGGTCCCTCCACTTCGCGGATCATCGCAAGAGCGATGATCCGCTCCGGTCGGGATGACAGAGTTGAAGAGATCACAGCTGTAGATTCCGGGTTCGGCAGGCACTGTGCTTGGCGTTCTCTAAGTAAGGGATACCTTCCGTCTCTTTGTTTGACGCTGTCCTGCCCCTTTGTTAGCGTTGATTCAGTGTTAGCGTTGAATCCGGCGCTGATTCGATGCAGATGCGTCGAGGTCACTATGGCCATCAAATTTCGGGGAGTTGATTTCATTGAGATTGAAGCGCTCTTGAGCGATGACGAGCGTCTGGTACGCGACACCGCCCGCAGCTTTATTGAAGACAACCTCATTCCCATTATCGAAGAGTGCAATCGTGCAGGACGCTTTCCCCGTGAGCTGGTAAAACCCATGGCCGAGCTTGGTTTTTTCGGCGCGTCCTTGGAAGGTTATGGCTGCGCGGGAATGTCCAATGTGGAATATGGGCTGGTGATGCAGGAACTGGAACGCGGAGATTCCGGTGTGCGCAGTTTTGTCAGCGTGCAATCCGCGCTGGTGATGTATCCCATCTTTGCCTTTGGGAGTGCTGAGCAAAAAAACACATGGCTTCCGGCGTTGCGTTCCGGGGACAAGCTTGGTTGTTTTGGCCTCACTGAACCCGATTTCGGCTCGAACCCCGACGGAATGCGCACCCGCGCGCGGAAAGTTGGCACGGAATACGTCCTGAACGGTGAAAAGATGTGGATCACCTCGGGTTCCATCGCAGATGTTGCCGTCATTTGGGCAAAGGTGGAAAATGAGGATGATGAGGTCCGCGGATTCCTGGTGGAAACGGACCGTACGGGATTCAAGGCGGAAGACGTTCACGGAAAATGGTCGTTGCGCGCGTCAGTAACTTCGGGGCTGTCGCTTCAAGATGTGCATATTCCCGAGGCAAATCTGCTGCCACATTCAGGCGGCCTGAAGTCGCCGCTGATGTGCTTGAACCAGGCGCGGTATGGGATCTCATGGGGCGCTATTGGCGCGGCCATGGCCTGCTACGACTGCGCCCTGCAATACTCGCAGCTTCGCAAGCAATTTCATGATCTTCCTATCGCCTCGCGCCAACTGGTGCAGGAAAAGCTTGCGTGGATGATTACGGAGATCACCAAGGCGCAATTGCTGGCGCTGCAAGTGGGACGATTGAAGGACAACGAGAAGGTCCAGCACCAGCACATCTCCATGGCCAAGCGTAATAATGTGTGGATGGCGCTCGAATGCGCGCGGCTTTCCCGCGATATTCTGGGGGCCAACGGCATCGCGGATGACTATCCCGTCATGCGCCACATGATGAACCTGGAATCGGTAAAGACCTACGAAGGCACTCACGACATCCACACTTTGATCATCGGCCAGAGCGTGACGGGCATTGACGCCTTTTGATGTACGCCATAGCACTCGACGAGTAACCGCGCGCATTACTGCCTCAACCGCATGCATCCAGATTCCACAAAACGGTTTTCTTCGCGGGCGGAAAATTATGTTCGCTACCGGCCCGGATATCCGGCGGAAATTGTGGAATTGCTGAAAGCGGAATGCGGGCTTCGGCCAGAGCACATGATTGTCGACATCGCATCCGGTACGGGCATTTTTACGCGTCTATTGCTCGAAAACGGAAACCGGGTGTATGGCGTTGAACCGAACGCAGAGATGCGAACAGCCGGTGACGAATTTCTGGCCCAATACCAGAACTTTTCCAGCATCACCGGAGCGGCTGAAGACACCACGCTTGCCGCCGGTACGATGGATTTTGTGACCGCCGCGCAGGCCGCTCACTGGTTTGATCGCGATCAGGCGCGCCGGGAATTCGTTCGTATTCTTAAGCCTGAAGGCTGGTGCGTTCTGGTATGGAATTCGCGGCGGAGTGAGTCCTCTGAATTTCAGCGTGAATATGAACGCCTGCTTTCGACCTATGGCAGTGATTACCGGTCGGTTCGGCACGAGCACACAACTGACAGAATCCATGATTTTTTCTCACCTGCTCCGTTTCAGTTTCGTAATTTTGAGATGCGGCAGGAATTCGACTACGAAGGGCTAGAAGGACGGCTGTTATCGTCTTCTTACACGCCACAATCCGGCGACGCTCGATACGGGCCAATGCTGCTCGATCTTCGCGGCATTTTCAATGCTTATCAGCGCAATGGCCGCATTACTCTGGAATACGATACCGACGTCTATTACAGCCAGCTTTCCCGCAAACCGGCCACGACATAGTAAAGTGATAGTAGGCAGCTAACCTGGAAGGAACCAATTTTTGAGCTCAAGTATCCGCAATATCGCTATTATCGCCCACGTTGATCACGGCAAGACCACGCTGGTGGACGCCATGCTGCGCCAGAGCGGCACCTTCCGCTCCAACGAACACGTCATTGAACGCGTAATGGACTCCAATGATCTGGAGCGCGAGCGTGGCATCACCATCCTGGCCAAGAACACGGCTGTGCATTATCACGACGTAAAAATCAATATCGTGGACACTCCGGGCCACAGTGACTTTGGTGGCGAAGTAGAACGCGCGCTCAAAATGGTAGATGGCGTCATGCTTCTGGTGGATGCCAGCGAAGGCCCGCTGCCGCAAACGCGTTATGTGCTGAGCAAAGCGCTGGAGGCCAATCTTCCACCAATTCTGGTCATCAATAAAATCGACCGCTCGGATGCGCGTCCGCAGGAAGTGGTCAACGAAGTTTACGATCTTTTCATTGATCTGGATGCCAAGGAAGACCAGATTGATTTCCCTGTTCTTTACACCAATGCCAAGCTGGGCACGGCTTCCACGGACATTAAAGGCGGTGGCGAAAACCTGCAGCCCCTCTTCGAAGCGATCGTGAAGACCATTCCTCATCCCAAGGGAGATCCCGCGGGCGCGTTGCAAATTCTCGTAGCGAACCTTGACTACAGCGACTACCTTGGACGCCTTGCGATTGCCCGTGTTTTTAACGGCACCATGCGTACAGGCGAAGACGTTGCCATCGCCAAGCTGGATGGCACGTTGCACAAAACGAAGATCACAAAATTATTTTCTTTCTCGGGACTAAAGCGGACCGACATCACCGAGACCACTCTCGGCGACATTATCGCAGTCGCTGGCGTGGAAGGCATCACCATCGGGGAAACCATCACCGAAGCTGAAAACCCTGCGCCGCTTCCGCCCATCACCATTGACGAGCCCACTATCGCGATGATGTTTACCGTCAATACTTCTCCTTTCGCCGGACGCGAAGGTAGCTTCGTCACATCGCGAAACCTTCGCGACCGCCTGCAGAAAGAGCTGCTGACCAACGTTTCCCTGCGCGTGGAAGAAACTGACAGCACGGATTCCTTCGTGGTCATGGGCCGCGGCGAATTGCAGCTCTCCATCCTGATCGAAATGATGCGCCGCGAAGGCTATGAACTGATGGTCGGCAAGCCTGAGATTGTTACCAAGAGAGTCGCCGGCAAGCTCATGGAGCCGATCGAAAAGCTCACCGTGGATGTGCCGGAAGAATTCGTGGGCGTGGTCATGGAGCAACTCGGGGTGCGCAAGAGCGAAGTTGTCAACATGCATAATCACGGGTATGGCCGCGTGCGCATTGAATTTCGCGTGCCCAGCCGTGGACTTATCGGCCTGCGCAGCCAATTGCTGACCGATACGCGCGGCACTATCGTGATGAACTCGCTGTTTGACGGCTACATTGAATGGCAAGGAGAAATTCCTCACCGCCTAACCGGTGCTCTGGTATCGGACCGCGACGGCGTAACCACGCCGTATGCGCTTTACAACCTTCAGGAACGCGGAGAACTGTTTGTAGGCCCCACGATTGACGTGTATGAGGGAATGATCGTCGGCGAAAACGCCAAGGACAATGACCTCGATGTAAACGTCGTCCGCGAAAAGAAGCTCACCAACATGCGATCTTCCACTTCCGATATGGCGATCCGGCTGGTGCCTTTCCGCAATTTGAATCTGGAACAGGCCATTGAATTCATCGCCGACGATGAGTTTGTGGAAGTCACACCAAAATCGTTGCGGCTGCGCAAGAAAGTGCTTCAGGCGAATAAGCGGAAGAGAAATACTGTAGTAGCGGTGGAGGAGGCCTAGATCGCCGCCGTCAAAAAACATAATTCCAGTCATTTTTTGTCCAAGACGGCTAAGCTCCGAGCCGGGCGAAAAAGGTTGCGCACTGGAACGAAGAAAGCAAGTGCGGAACAAGGTATAGAACCTGCGCCCAGGAACCTCAAGATGTTTCTCATTCCTTGCAGTTGTGGAATGACCTTCGCCTTGGCGGAAAACTACGATCAGCGCGGGACCGCATGGAGCCGCTACATGCCCTGCCCTAGATGCGGAAAGCGGCACGATCCGAAAAACCGCGTCTTACAGATCGGCTACCATCGCGAAGGATATTGGAAGGTGGAAGACTGCTAAGCAAGATTGTTCACGAAAATGGGTGAGATTTGGTGGAGCTAGTCGGGATCGAACCGACGGCCTCGTCGTTGCGAACGACGCGCTCTCCCAGCTGAGCTATAGCCCCACAATAAGACGGTAGATAGATTTTAACAGCGTTCCCGCGGCAGGCCAACCCGGGCCGAACCTGGGAATCTACTCAATTATTTGTTTACCTCACCCTGCTTATCGCGTCTAATTAACAAAAGCCATATGCATCATCCTATTCAACTTCAGCCTAAGGCCGGATTCTTTGAGCGCCGGCGCATCGTTTCGCTCGCGGTGTCGGTTGCGTTGCATCTGGCGTGTATTGGATTTGTGCTCTATGCGGCCGCGCCACGGCTACTTGTCTCTTCCTCGAAAGTCGCGGGCCGTGGAGACAAATTTGTTACCCACGTCTATTGGCCCAATCAGAACAACCGGGCCGCCAACGACGCGGTAGGCAGCGGCCACTCCGCGAAGCTGGCGGCAGAAAGAGCGCGAAAGCAACTGCAACTGCGGTTACGCGCGCGGTTGCGCTCCAGGATCAAACAAGTTCCGCTTCCCTTGGCAAAGACACCAGCGGAACCCATCAGCGAACCTACGATGGCGGCGAACCAGCCACAAGCAGCGGGGTCGAGCACGGGATCGGCGTTTGACAGTACCTCCTCCGATGAGGTGCGTATCGCGCTGCCCGTGGTTTCCGCTGATCCTTTTGTGGACAGGAGCGAACTTGGCGGCAAGCAAGGCGACGTTGTGGTGGAAATCACGATTGACGATAAGGGAAACATCGTGAGCAAGCAGGTGGTAAAGAGCTTTTCTCCGGAGATTGATGACAAAGTGCTGGCCGCGCTCCAGAATTGGCGCTTTGTTCCGGCCACGCGAAACGGCGTGCCGATCTCTTCCAAGCAGGATGTCCATTATCACTTTCCTCGCCAGGGATAAATTGCCGCGCCCGCATATCCCAAGCGACCTCGTATAATTCAAGGGTGAGTTCCCAATCAATCAAGCAAATGGCGTCGGCCGATTTTCCTACCCGATGGGGAAAGTTTCGCATTTTCGGATTTCAGGCCACATTCGGCGAAGGTCAGAATGCACGGATCGAAGAAGCCGTGGCGCTGGTCATGGGCGATGTCCACTCCGAACCTCCACTGGTGCGCATTCATTCGCAGTGCCTCACGGGAGACGTTTTCGCTTCGCTTCGCTGCGATTGCCGCCAGCAATTGGAAATGGCCATGGCGATGATTGCTGAGAACAAAGCTGGTGTTCTGATTTACGAGCAACAGGAGGGCCGCGGCATTGGCCTGATGGCTAAGTTGCAGGCCTATGAGTTGCAGGATGGTGGGCTGGATACGGTTGAAGCCAATGAGAAATTAGGATTCAAAGCTGATCATCGAGAATTCACGTTGCCGGCGGAGATGTTCAAGGCATTAGGGGTTCGGAGCGTGCGTTTGCTTTCCAATAATCCTGACAAGATCGCGGCACTGGAGCGCGCAGGCATCAAAGTTGTCGAGCGAGTTCCCTGTGAGGTTTCTCCCAGCGCTCATGCGGAAAAGTATATGCGGACGAAGAAAAAGAAGATGGGGCACATGCTGGGTTCGCGCTAGAGGTGGCAATCCAATTTGCCCGCTATTTATCAGTCGTTACGAAATCCTCTCGTGCGCGTAGCCGCCCGCGCTCAACGCTGACAGCAATTCCGCGATGTGCGCGGGACCGCGAGTTTCCATTGTGATTTCAATCGCAGTATCTCCCAGATTTACGCCGTGGTAGGCGCGGTCATAGGATGTCTCCACAATGTTGGCGCGGTGCTGCGCCAGGATTCCGGTGAGGTTGTGGAGTGCTCCGGGGAAATCGGGGAGGTGGATGCGCAGGCGCACCAGGCGACCATCTTTCACTAGACCGCGTTCGATGATGCGTGAGAGCAAAGTCACGTCAATGTTGCCGCCGCCAATGACGACGGCCACGCGCTTGCCTGTAAGCTGTAATTTGCGATTCAGCAGCGCCGCAATTGCAGCCGCGCCCGCGCCTTCGGCCAGAGTTTTTTCGTGCTCGAGGAGAAGCAGAATAGCGTTGGCGATTTCTTCGTCATCCACCGTTACAACATCGTCGACATACTTCTTTACTAACTCCAACGTGCGAACTCCGGTGCGGCGCACGGCGATACCATCCGCGATGGTTGTGGCTGCGGGAATCGTGACCGGTTTGCCTTCCGCGAGCGCCATTTTCATCGACGGCAACCGTGAAGGCTGCACGCCGAAGACCTGAATCTTAGGATTGGTTTCCTTGATCGCGCAGGAAATTCCGCCAATCAGACCTCCTCCACCGATTGGTACGATGACTGCTTCAATGTCGGGGTGCTGCTGCAGAATTTCAAGGCCAAGGCTTCCCTGCCCGGCGATGACAACGTCGTCATCGAAAGGATGAATGAAGGTCAAGCCTTCGTTTTTGCTTCGACGGATGGCCTCTTCGCAGGCTTCGTCGTAATTCGCGCCATGTAAGATGACTTCGGCGCCATAGGCCTTCGTGGCTGAAACTTTTATTAATGGCGTGGTCAGCGGCATGCAGATTTGCGCGCGAATGCCACGCTTGCCCGCGTGGTAGGCCACACCTTGCGCGTGGTTGCCAGCGGACGCAGCAATCACTCCGGCCTTGCGTTCTGCCTCAGTTAAAGTAAGCAGCTTGTTCAGCGCGCCGCGTTCTTTGAACGCTCCGGTACGCTGCAAGTTGTCAAGCTTCAAAAAAACTGTGTTGCCCGTCGCTTCTGAAAATGTCTCAGAGCGCGCGCAGGGAGAGATGTAGATAGATTCGCGAATGCGGCCCGTGGCCGCCTGGATATCGGAAAGAGTGATCATTTGTGAAATAAAAAGGCGAGACCATATTACCTGAATGATCCCGCCTGAAGATTATTGAGTAAGCACAAACCGCTTTATGCAGAAACAGATTGACCGGTCGAACTCGTCGCCAACGGCCTGTGTGCGCCCTGGGCCAACAAATACTTGTCCACGCCTTCGGCAGCCTTGCGGCCTTCGGCAATGGCCCAGACCACGAGCGACTGCCCGCGGCGCATATCGCCTGCGGCAAACACGCCGGCGACAGAAGACATATAATCCGCGTCAGTTGCCACGTTTCCACGCGCATCAAGCTTTGCGCCAAGCTGTTCAATCATCCCGTTCTTTACCGGACCAAGGAAACCCATTGCCAGCAGAACAAGGTCAGCATCCATGGTGAATTCGCTGCCGGGAATTGGTTCGAACTTTGGCGGAGGGCCGACGCGCACTGCATGCAGCTTTTTCACATTGCCTTGCTCGTCGCCTGTGAACTTGGTGGTGGCAATGCTCCAGTCGCGAATGCCGCCTTCTTCATGCGCACCTTCCACGCGAAGTTGCATGGGCCAGAGCGGCCATGGCGTTAAAGGAGAACGGTCATCGGGTGGCTGCGGCATGATTTCAAATTGATGCACCGATCGCGGTTTCTGGCGATGTGAGGTGCCAAGGCAATCGGCTCCGGTATCGCCGCCGCCGATGATGACCACGTGCTTGTCATTCGCAAGAATATCGAGCAGAGGGTCAAGCGTGTCACCTTCGCAGCGCTTGTTCTGCTGCGGCAGAAAATCCATGGCGAAGTGGACGCCTTTTAGTTCACGCCCCGGAACGGTCAGGTCGCGACCATGTTCCGCGCCGCCAGCCAGAAGGATGGCATCAAAGTCGCGCTGTAAATCTTTTATCTGAACATTTTTTCCGACGTGGGCATTCACGATGAAGGTGACGCCTTCGGCCTTCATCTGCTCCAGCCGTCGGTCCACGAGGGACTTCTCCATCTTGAATTCCGGAATGCCGTAACGCAGCAGGCCGCCGATGCGGTCAGCCTTTTCGTACACCGTCACCCAATGTCCGGCGCGATTAAGTTGCTGCGCCGCCGCCAGTCCAGCGGGGCCGGAGCCCACGACGGCGACCTTCTTTCCAGTGCGGAATTTCGGCGGCTCGGGATGGATCCAGCCCTCTTTGAAGGCATGGTCCACAATGTTCTTTTCGATCTGCTTGATGGTGACCGGAGGCTCATTGATGCCAAGCACGCACGAAGCCTCGCATGGAGCCGGACAAATGCGCCCGGTAAATTCCGGGAAGTTGTTTGTCGAGTGCAGCTGACGGATGGCTTCCTTCCAGCGTCCGCGATAAACAAGATCATTCCAGTCGGGGATGAGATTGTTGACCGGGCAGCCGGTGTGGCAGAAAGGCACGCCGCAATCCATGCAACGCGCGCCCTGCTTGCGAAGATTCTCCTCGGGGAAATCCTGATAAATCTCAAACCAATCGTTCACGCGCTCAATTACTGGCCTGCGGGATGCGTGCTCGCGCGGAAACTCCATGAACCCTGTGTTCTTACCCATGCTGCACCTGCTCGAGATCCGCCGGAACCGCCACGGGTCGCCCCGGGATGTATTGCTGTTGTGCTCGTCCTACTCCAGTCACGCGCTTAAATTCATGTGGGAAGATTTTAATGAAGCGTGGCAATGCGTCCGTCCAATTATCAAGGATCCACTTCGCCCGACGGCTTCCCGTCAGAGTTTGGTGGCGCGTGATGAGATTTTTAATCAACTCAATGTCGCGAACTTCCATCACCGGTTCAAGATCGACCGAAGCGAGGTTGCAGCGCTCTTCGGTGAAGTCGCCTTTGTCATCGAAGACATATGCAACGCCGCCGCTCATGCCGGCTGCGAAGTTGCGTCCGCAGGAGCCGAGAACGACGACGAGTCCGTTGGTCATGTATTCGCAACCGTGGTCACCAACGCCTTCCACTACGGTGGTCGCGCCGGAATTGCGGACCGCAAAGCGCTCGCCAGCCATGCCGTTGAAGAAAGCCTCGCCGCTGGTCGCGCCATACAGAGCGACGTTGCCGATCAAAATATTTTCTTCGGCCGCAAAGGTGGATTTTTTCGCCGGATGGACGATAATGCGTCCGCCGGAAAGTCCTTTGCCGACATAGTCATTGGCGTCGCCTTCAAGCCGCAGGGTTACGCCTTTCGCAAGGAACGCTCCGAAGCTTTGCCCCGCCGATCCGCTGAAGTGGACACGAATCGTATCTTCGGGCAAGCCTTCTGACCCATAACGGCGTGCGATGTCGCCGCTCAACATGGCCCCCACGGTGCGATGCACGTTGCGGATGGGCATGTCGATTTCGACGGGGGTGATTTTCTCCAGCGCGGGCGCTGCCTGTTCGATGAGCTTGTGGTCGAGCGCCTGGTCGAGTCCGTGGTCCTGCGTCGTAACGCAATGCCGCGCCACGCGTCCGGGCAACGGCGGATTGTAGAGAATCGCGGAAAGATCAATTCCCTTTGCCTTCCAGTGCTCGACGGCGGGCCGCGTATCAAGCATTTCCACGCGCCCGACCATGTCGTCCACCTTACGGAAGCCAAGCTGGGCCATGTATTGCCGCACCTGCTCCGCCACGAAGAAGAAGAAATTGATGACGTATTCAGGCTGGCCGCTGAACTTTTTGCGCAGCTCCGGATCCTGCGTGGCAATACCCACTGAACAAGTATTCAAGTGGCACTTGCGCAGCATGATGCAACCCATCGTGATTAAGGGGGCGGTCGCAAAGCCGTACTCTTCCGCACCGAGCAAGGCTGCGATGACGACGTCGCGTCCGGTTTGAAGCTTGCCGTCCGTTTGCACACGAATGCGGCTGCGCAGGTCGTTCATCAATAAAACCTGTTGCGTTTCTGCGAGGCCAAGCTCCCACGGGCTGCCAGCGTGCTTAATGGAACTCAGTGGCGAAGCACCCGTGCCTCCGCTGTCGCCGCTAATGAGTACGACGTCGGCATGTGCCTTTGCGACTCCGGCAGCAACCGTGCCCACCCCAACCTCGGCTACCAGCTTCACGGAAACGCGGGCCTTGGGGTTCGTGTTCTTCAGGTCGTAGATCAGCTGCGCCAGATCTTCGATCGAATAAATGTCGTGGTGCGGCGGCGGAGAAATCAATCCCACGCCGGGAATGGAGTGCCGCAAGCGGGCAATCACATCATCCACTTTGTGGCCGGGAAGCTGTCCGCCTTCGCCGGGCTTTGCTCCCTGCGCCATCTTGATCTGAAGTTCGTCTGCGTTGACCAAATAATTCGTGGTCACGCCGAAGCGCGCGGAAGCCACCTGCTTGATGGCGCTGCGGCGCAGATCGCCGTTGGCATCCGGCTTGAAGCGGTTTTCATCTTCCCCGCCCTCACCGGTGTTCGACTTTCCGCCAATGCGGTTCATGGCAATGGCCAGCGTCTCGTGCGCCTCTTTACTGATTGAACCAAATGACATCGCGCCCGTGGTGAAGCGCTTTACGATTTCCGCCGCAGGTTCGACCTGTTCAATCGGTATGGGCTTCTTCGCCTTCTTGATTTCCATCAAGCTGCGCAAGGTGGCCATGTTGCGGCCCTGCTCATCAATCAGCGCGGCGTATTCTTCGTATGTCTTGTAGTTGTTGTCCCGCACCGCGTGCTGTAGCTTGCTGATGCTCAACGGATTCAGCAGGTGATATTCGCCGTTCACGCGGAAGTGGTAGCTGCCGCCCACCGCCAACTCGGTATCGAATTCCGTGGCCGGCTGGAATGCGTAGTTGTGTTTCATCACCGCTTCGCGCGCGAGAACATCGAGGCCAACGCCTTCGAGGCGCGACGTAGTTCCGGTGAAATAAGTGTCAACCAGATCTTTATTAAGGCCGATCGCTTCAAACACCTGCGCGCCGCGATAACTTTGCAACGTGGAAATACCCATCTTCGAGAAGGTCTTCAACAATCCTTTGTTGACGGCCTTGACGAAGTGCTTGGCGGCAACTTCGCCATTGACGCCATCCGGCAGGTAGCCGCGATTGCCCAGGTCTTCGAGAGTTTCAAGCGCAAGATATGGATTGATGGCGCTTGCGCCGTATCCAATGAGCAACGCAAAGTGCATCACCTCGCGCGGCTCGCCTGATTCAAGAATCAGCGCAACCTGCGTGCGAGTTTCTTCCTGCACCAGATGATTGTGCACTGCGGCCAGCGCCAGCAGGCTGGGAATCGGCGCGTAGTCTTTGTCCACGCCGCGGTCGGAAAGAATCAGCAGCGAGTATCCGGACTTCACGGCAATCGAAGCGCGGCGGGAAATCTCGGCCAGCGCGCGCTTCAAACCTTCTTCGCCATCCGCCGCGCGGAAGGTCATATACAAAGTCGTCGCCAGCAAATCTCCACGGGAAACGCGGCGCAGTTTTTCCAGATCGCGATTGTTCAGGATCGGATGCGGCAACTTGAGCGTGTGGCAATTTTCCGGCTTCTCGTCGAGAATGTTGCGCTCCGTGCCGATGTAGCTGATGAGCGACATCACCATCTCTTCGCGGATGGGATCGATCGGCGGGTTGGTGACCTGCGCGAACAACTGCTTGAAGTAGTTGAACAATGGCTGCGGGCGGTCGGAAAGACAAGCCAGCGGTGTGTCCGTCCCCATCGAACCTATCGGCTCTTGTCCGCTCGTGGCCATCGGTTCCAGAATCATGCGCAAATCTTCGTCGGTGTAACCGAAGGCCCGCTGGCGGGGAATAATCGTTTCATGGTCGGAGCCGTGAACACGCGCAGGTTCCGGCAACTGGTCCATGGTGATCTGGTTCGCTTTGATCCACTTTGCGTAGGGCTGTCGCGCGGAAAGCTTCTTCTTGATTTCCTTGTCGGCGATGATGCGGCCTTCAATCGTATCCACCAAAAACATTTTGCCGGGCTGTAGGCGGCCTTTGCTCTTTACGGTTTCTGGAGGCACGGCAAGCACGCCGACTTCGGAGGAAAGTACGACAAGATCGTCTTTGGTGACGACATAGCGGCCGGGGCGCAGCCCGTTACGGTCGAGCGTGGCGCCGATGACGCGGCCATCGGTAAAAGCGATTGCAGCGGGGCCGTCCCATGGCTCCATGAGCGAGGCGTGGTATTCGTAAAAAGCGCGCTTGTCGGCCTGCATATGCGGGTTTCCCGACCAGGCTTCAGGAATTAGCATGGCCATCACGTGCGGGATGCTGCGGCCCGACTGCACGAGCATCTCCACCGCGTTGTCGAAGCTGGCGGAGTCGCTTCCTCCGGGCGCAATGATTGGGAAGAGCTTCTTGATGTCGTCGCCGAAAGCTGGCGAAGCAAGCACCGACTGCCGCGCATGCATCCAAGCGACGTTGCCTTTCAGCGTATTAATTTCTCCGTTGTGCGCGATGTAGCGATAGGGATGTGCCAGTGGCCAACTGGGAAACGTGTTGGTGGAAAAGCGCTGGTGCACAAGGCACAGCGCGCTGACTACATCCGGATCAGCCAACTCGCCGTAGAAATTCGCGATCTGCGGCGCAAGCAGCAAGCCTTTATAAACAATCGTGCGGGCTGAGAGTGATGGAATATAGAACAGCTCTTTGTCTTCCATCTCGGACTGAGCAACTTCTCGCTCCGCCAATTTGCGAATTACATATAGCTTGCGCTCAAATGCATCTTCGTCAAGTTCCGGAGGGCAGGCTACGAAAATCTGCTGAATGTAAGGCTGCGACTGCCGGGCCACGCGGCCAATGGCATCGCCATCGCAAGGCGTGTCACGCCAGCCGAGAACGGAGAGCCCTTCTTCCTTGATGATCCGTTCCAGAATCCCTTCGGATTGCAGCCGCTGGTGCTTCTCTACCGGCAGAAAAGTCATCCCCACGGCGTACTTGCCCGGCTCCGGCAGAGTGAACCCAAGCTTTGAACACTCACGCTCAAAGAACTTATGCGGAATCTGAATAAGGATGCCCGCGCCGTCGCCGGTTTCAGGATCGCAGCCGCAAGCGCCGCGGTGGGTCAGATTGATGAGGACTTGAATGCCCTTGCGGATGATGTCGTGACTCTTTTGCCCCCGAATGCTCGCCACAAACCCCATGCCACACGCATCGTGTTCATTTGCCGGGTCATAGAGTCCTTGAGCTGGGGGGAGTCCGTAAAGTAGTTTGTGGCGCTGCATGGTTTCGCGATCTCCTACAACAGAATCAATAAGTTTAGAGAATAGAATGCCCCTGCCTCCATCTTCGCGGCAAAGACCAGGCCGTGCTCAGGTTGCTCTCTATGATCGTCTTCTATTATCAACGAGATTGGAGAAAAAATGAGCAGAAAAGTATGATTCAGAATTTCGATGACTGCAATGGAAATTTTAGGATTGTTTAACCATAACCCTATTGCCACGAATCATTTAACGCGCGGGCTCATATTTGCTCGTTTTCTCATTCTCCCCCGGCGGGTAGCTAGCTGTTCATTGCGGTGCACTTTCCCTGATTGGTAAAATTGATAACTCGCATGCGGGCAGCCGGCGATTTCAGCTATATTCACTGACAGTATGTTATCTGCCGGTCGGAAGACGAGCTGGACTACTATGCGGCCCATCACAACAGGCACGCGAATTATCGTCTTCTGGCCCGGGCGCAGTTGAGCAAGCCATAATAAATGCTCAAACAACCCACTGCCAGAAGCCTGGTGAGTGGGATTTTTTATGTTTGCAGCAAAAATTCTCGGGAGGGTTATGCAAGACCGTAGCTCAAGTATTTCAAGGCTGGTGCTTCGATGATTGTCATGAAATTCGGAGGCACCTCCGTGGAAAGCGCATCCGCCATTCAGCGGGTTGCGGAAATCGTGCGCAGCCGCCGCAAGCAGGACCCGATTGTGGTGGTCAGCGCAATGGCGAAGGTCACCGATCAACTGGTGGCGATGGGGCAGAAAGCGGCGTCAGGAGATGCGGAAGGCGCTCTGGAATTATTGCCTGCGTTGAAAGAGCGGCATTTGGCCGCCGCGAAGTCGTTACTCAGTCCCAAAGTTTTTACGAAAATCGCGAGCAAGCTGGAGAAAACATTTTTGCAGTTAGGCGAATTTCTGCGCGGTGTTTCGGCTGTGCATGAGCTTTCTCCGCGTAGCAGCGACTTTTTACTTTCGTTCGGCGAGTTGCTCTCCAGCCAATTTATTGCTCCGGCTCTTACCGAGCTTGGCCTGGAAGCGCAGTGGGTAGATTCGCGCGAATGCGTCATTACCGATGGGACCCATACTTGCGCACGCCCGCAGGCGGCAGAGACGCGCCAGCGCGCGCAAGCCGTCATTAAGCCCATCCTCGCCAAGCACCGCATTCCGGTCATGGGCGGCTTTATCGCTTCCTCCGTGGACGGCGTTCCCACGACTTTGGGCCGCGGCGGCTCCGATTACACCGCGGCGATCATCGGCGGCGCGCTCGGTGCGGAGTGCATTGAGATTTGGACCGACGTGGAAGGCATGATGACCACCGACCCGCGGCTTTGTCCGGATGCGCGCACCATTCGCCGCATTAGCTTCAATGAGGCTGCCGAGCTGGCATATTTTGGCGCGAAGGTTTTACACCCGGCAACGTTGTTGCCCGCGATCGAAAAAGATATTCCGGTGTACGTTTTGAACTCCCGCAATATCAAGAGCAAAGGGACGCGCATCACGGCGCATGCTCCGAGCGGCAATGAAATGTTCCGCGCCATCACGGCGAAGAACGGAATCAGCCTGGTGAACGTAGTGGCCTCCCGCGGCCTGATGGTCCACAATTTTCTGCGGACTGTGTTCGAGGCCCTCGACCAGCATTCCGCCACCGTGGATCTCGTCGCGATCTCGGAGGTCAGCCTTTCGTTCACCATTGAATCCAAGCGGATGCCCGAGGAACTGCTCGTTCAACTGGAGAAAATTGCTGACGTAACCTGCGAAAATCAGCAAGCGATTATTTGCCTGGTCGGCGAAGACATCCACGGGCGTCACGGAATTGCCGCCAGCGTTTTCAGCACAGTTGCCGACGCCGGTGTTAACGTGCGCATGATTTCCCAGGGCGCTTCGGAAATCAATATCAGTTTTGTCGTGAAAGAAAGCGAAGTGCCGCAGGCAGTGCGTCATCTGCATGCTAAGTTCTTTGGTGACCCTGAAACCAGCAAAGCCGAAGTAAAGCTCTCATTACCTGACGCGAACGGGCGGCGTGCAAACGGCAAGAAGAGCCGCGTTATCGTGAATTGAAGACAAAATATGAAACCATCCAGCCAGGCTTCCGGTGTTGATGTTCGCAAAGTTGTCGATGTTCAAAAAAAAGAAACGCTGAACGTGGCCATTGTTGGCTTCGGCACCGTAGGCAGCTCCGTCGCTAAAATTCTTTCCAGCCATCCTGCGCCCGGGCTTCGTCTTACGCATGTGTACAACCGGAGCGTGGCCCGTAAAAAAGTTGATTGGCTGCCCAAGGTAACGTGGACGGAAGACATTAACGATGTACTTTCTGCCGACGTGGACATCATCGTAGAAGTAGTCGGCGGATTGACTCCGGCGGGCGATTGGATACGCAAAGCCTTGAGCTCGGGCAAGTCTGTCGTCACCGCGAACAAGCAACTGATCGCGCATCACGGATCAGAACTGATTGCATTGGCCAAAAAATCTGACCGCCACATTGCCTTCGGCGCCTCCGTCGCCGGCGGTGTTCCTGTAATTTCTGGCTTGCAGGAAGGCTTGGCTGGAGATGAACTCTCCAAGATTTACGGAATCCTGAACGGAACCTGCAATTACATCCTCAGCCAGATTGATAGACGGGGTATCTCATTTGCCGAGGCGTTGACGGAAGCACAGAAGCTTGGCTTTGCCGAGGCAGATCCCACAGATGATGTGGATGGTTATGACGCGCGCGCGAAGCTGACCATTCTTGCCCGCGTAGGTTTGCACAGTGATGGCAAGCCGGAAAAAGTTTTATGCCGTTCCATCCGTCCGATTGAAGCCATAGATTTTGTTTACGCGCGGCAGTTGCAATCCACGATTCGCCAAGTCTCATGGGCGGAATTGATCGGAGAAAACCTTCTGGCCGCAGTGCAGCCTGCGATCGTTTCCGAGTCCTCTCCGCTGGCTAGCGTCGAAGGCGGGCGAAATCTGGTGATGTCCACGGGGAAATTCGGCGGAGAAATCATTTTTGCCGGACATGGCGCTGGAGGAAATCCGACGGCTGTCGCCGTGGTTTCTGACATTCTCGCCATTGCCCGCGCGAAACATGGCGGCTCAAACGGCCTCGCGGAAATTACAGCCGTCCCGCGAAATGTAACCAACGACTACACGTCGCGGCACTATCTGCGCTTTATTGTGAAAGACCGCCCTGGGATTATCGCGACCATCGCCACCATTCTCTCCAAAAACGACATTAATATTGATTCCGTTCTACAAAAGCCGGGATATTCTGACGCCAGCCTGCCTTTTGTCATCACGCTGGAATCCTGCAAATCGTCGCTGGTGGAAAAAGCACTGGAGCAGATGTCCAAATTGGACTTCATGGTCCAGCCCTGCGTGCACTTGCCGATTTTGTAACGATTATTTCTTGAAAAGATTTTCAAAGGCCTGGCGCGCATCCTGCACGCGCGAAGGCCGCGCGGTGGACGCTCCCGCGGAAGAGGAAGTTTCTTTCTCTAGCATCACTCTCATGGAATAGAACGAGCAGTTGTTCTTCTTGTCTTTGGGAGAGATGCGTTCCGGAATAGGTTGCGTACACTCGAACCGGCTCGAGGGGTCAAAGTTAGTGCACTGTTTGCAAGAGTGCAGTTCGAAGCCACACTTCGGACATTTACCAATCGGCTCAGACAAGTTCTGTAATAGATTGCCACACTGCGAGCAGCGGGAAACCGAATGCGTAGCCGCCATTTGCAGCGGTCGAGGGCCAAAGGTGTTTTCTTTTTTCGGAGCGGCTGGGCCCGGGGAGGACTTTTGCTTCGGGGCTTCATCGCGGTCCTGGTATCCGTGTTGTCGGTACTTCATAGGGGAAGAAATCAACCTCTGTTTGGCGTGACATTGTCTCGCGGGGGAATGGTTTTTTACAAGCTTTAATCCGTCAAAGACTCTTCTTTCGACGATATGGGGGTGAATTGTATTTCCCTATCTCGAATGCTACCATCCGTTTAGTGCCAGCCATAGTTGGAGGACGACATGTCAGATCGAGATAGTGGCAGCAGTTTTTTTTGGTTTTTGGCAGGACTGGGCATCGGCGCGGTTGCCGGGGTATTATATGCGCCGCGCGCCGGCAACGAAACTCGCGAAGTGCTGCGGGTAAAGGCCGAAGAAGGCCGTGATTACATGCGTTCTCGCGCCAAAGATGCCCGCGAACAGGCCGAGCAGTGGGTGGATCGCGGTCGTGAAGTCATGAGCGAGCAGAAAGAGCAATTTCGCTCGGCGTATGAAGCGGGCCGGCAGGCGTATCAGGAAGTGACAACGCAACCCGCCAATTCACCGAAGTCTTAAGCGTGTTTCTTTCGCGGCACAGACGACCGGGCTGCGAGATGGAGCCATTATTATGGATTACTTGCCAATCTTTATCGCGGTAACCGCAGCAGCGGTAGTGTTGCAGGCCGCGATACTCGGAGCGATGTTTTTCGCCATGCGCAAGACCAGCTCGCGCGTGGAACAACTCGCAGCCGACCTGACCACCAAAGTTCTGCCCACGGCGGAACTTGTTCATTCCATGGTTTCCGAGCTTCGGCCCAAAATTGAAAGCGCGGTCACCGACGCGAGCGAGACCGCGGCCCTGGTCCATTCCCAACTGGAGCGTTTTGATGTAACCCTCAACGACATCATTGACCGTACGCGGCTGCAGGTCATTCGCGCTGATGAGTTCGTGGGTCGTACGCTGGATCGCGTGGAGCAGACGACTGAAATCATGCATCGCACAGTAGTTTCTCCGGTGCGCCAAATTTCCGCGCTCATGCAGGGATTGAGCGTTGGTTTCGGCTCGTTGTTCGGAGCACGACGCACCCGCCGCAACGGATCGCCCGTTCCCCAGGATGAAATGTTTATTTAGATCCGACCAATTGAACAATACGAAAAAGAAAAGGCAGCGATTATATCCGCTGCCTTTATTGCTTTCGGGGCAATCTATTTGGCGCGCAGTAAAATCTGCGTACCGCTGTCCAGCTTCACATTGTGATCCTGTGAACTGAGGAGGGAATCCTGCATTGGTCCCTGGCTCAGAGTCAGTCCGCGCAATCCGCGGACTCCTTGAAAGTTCCGTGGCAAAGGAGCGGATTTTTGCCCGGAAGGCATGCTCGCGCCTGCCTGCGAATTTGGCATGTTGGGACTCGCAGATCCCATCGCAGGCCCAGAAGGATTGCTGCCTGCACTGCTACTGCCTCCCATCGGGGAGCTTCCGGTCGTGCCGCCGGGATTTCCCGACGAAGGCCCTCCCATATCGTCTCCATAAGTGTTGCCGCCAACTGCTGAAACCGGAGCGCCAATTCCCTGCACCTCCGCGCTCAGCGGGATTTCAGGAGCATCCTTCACTTCGATTTTGTCGAAAACGATTCCCAACTTCGAACTCTTGTCATCATGGGTGGAAGGTTTGACCTCAACTACCCGTCCCATAACTTTGGAATTTCTGGGTATCACGATTTTGCCGTTAGACAATAAGTCCTGATCAATTTTCGCAACCACCGGGTCGCCCGGCTTGGCCTTTTTGGCGTCAACTGATTTGTCTAGTTCAACAGGAAGGATGGTGCCGGGAGAAAAGTGCAGTCCGGGGGCTTTTGCCGTGGACGCATTGGGCGCGGGCGACACAGGGGGATTGGTCTGCGCTCCTGAGTTTGGAGCGAAGGTCAAGGCTGCCAGCGTAATTAATGGGATTGTAATTTTCGAAATCATTCTCATACGAGTCTCCATGAACCTTAGATGCACAGGGAGGGGGTTCTTTGCCGGCTCAAGTTGTCTAATATGCAAGTATAAATTCCAATATCTTAAGAGATTTTCTGTAGGATTGCTTTACGCTTCCGGTTTAGGTGATCCAACCGCCGCCGACGACGACATCCCCGGCGTAAAAAACGGCAGCCTGGCCAGGAGTGACCGCCCGCTGCGGCTGGTCGAAAGTTGCCATAATTTCATCCTGCGATATTTGCTCAATCACAGCCGAGGCAGGCTCGTGACGGTGGCGGATCTTAATGGAAACACGCATGGGTTTATCGAGCTTTTCCACGGAAATAAGATTGATCCGCTTGGCGCGCAATGTCTGTGAGTAGAGATTCTCCTGGCCGCCGACAACAACCTGGCGCTTGTCCCCCTTGATTTCGATCACGTACAAGGGAGAACCGGTGGCCACACCCAAGCCCTTGCGTTGGCCAACGGTAAAGTTGTGAATGCCCGCATGTTCTCCCAGTACTTCTCCGGTGGTCGTGACCAGCTCTCCTGCGGTGTCAGGTAAGCGATCTCCCTGTTCCGCCAGATAGGCATCAATAAAGTTCTTGTAGTCTCCGCCAGGGACAAAACAAATTTCCTGCGAGTCGGGCTTTTCCGCCAGGGCGAGCCCATGCTGCCGCGCCAATTCGCGAACCTGCGGCTTCGTCATGTTGCCCAGTGGAAAAAGCGTGCGGCTTAGCTGTTCCTGCGTCAACCCGAAGAGAAAATAGGTTTGGTCCTTGGCTACGTCTGCAGGGCGCTTGAGCAGCCAACGGTCAATTCCGCCGTCAAACTCCACACGCGCATAATGGCCAGTGGCAATCGCATCCGCGCCAACCTGTTGAGCCACAGCGAGGAGCTGGTCAAACTTCAAGTGATTGTTGCAGAGGCTGCACGGGATTGGCGTACGTCCGGAAAGATACTCCTCCACGAAAGGACGCACTACTTCCCTCTCGAAACGATCTTCATGATTGACCACGTAATACGGAATTCCAATGGCTTCGGCCACGCGGCGGGCGTCATACACATCGTCGAGCGAACAGCAGCGTCCGTGGACCGCCTCCGGCATCCCAGCCTTGCCGGCAAGCCGCCGCTGGTTCCATAACTGCATGGTCAAGCCGATGAGCGAGTGCCCCTCGGCATGCAGGATGGCCGCAACGGTCGAGGAATCGACTCCTCCCGACATGGCAACGGCGATGGTCTTGGTCTCTGGCATTTAGTATATGGTAAATAACGCGGGAGTTACTAAGCGTACGCGCCGCAGTTATTTGCCGACTTCCTCTTTATTGTAAACGGGCGATAACTCCCGCAGGCGGGCAATCGTCGCGGGAACAAGGCTGAGAGCGAAATCAACGTCTTCGGGCGTGTTTTGCTTTCCCAGGCTAAAACGGATGCTGGCGCGTGCTCGTTCCGCGCTCATTCCCATGGCCACCAGCACATGAGAGGGTTCAAGCGCGCCGGAAGAACAAGCCGCGCCGGTGGAAACCGCCAACCCCTTGAGGTCGAGGGCAATGATCATCGCTTCGCCTTCAATGTGATCAAAATAAATATTCGTGGTATTTGGAACGCGGCGAGTGCCTGCGCCATTCACTCCGCTCGCTTCCACTTCCTGCAACAGAAGGTGCTCGATGCGATCACGCATCGCGGCAATCTTTTCCATACCGCCGTTTTGCAGCGAATTCTGCGCGATCTCAGCGGCCTTGCCTAAGCCAACAATTCCCGCAACATTCTCTGTTCCCGCGCGACGGGATCGCTCGTGGCGGCCGCCCAGCATCATGGGCTGCAAGATCGTTCCCTTCCGCACGTACAAAGCGCCCACACCCTGCGGAGCATGAAGCTTATGGCCGGAGATGGAAAGCAAATCGCAGCCGATGGTTTTCACATCTACAGATACTTTCCCCGCTGCCTGCACCGCGTCGGCGTGGAAATAAACGTCGGCTTCCGCGGCTATGGCGCCAATTTCTTCGACCGGTTGCAGTACTCCGGTTTCGTTATTCGCCATCATGATGGAAATGAGCTTCGTGTTTGGCCGTAAAGCCCGGCGTACATCTTCCGTACTCACCAATCCCTTTCCGTCCACAGGTACAAAAGTGACCTCGTTTCCGGTTTCCTGCAAATGCTTGCAGGCATTCAATACGGCATGGTGCTCAATGGTCGAGGTGATAATGTGATCGCCGGGCTTCACCAGACCAAAAATCGCCAGATTGTCGGCCTCGGTTCCGCCGCTGGTGAACACGATTTCTGAGGCGCGGCATCCCAAAAGAGCCGCGACCGATTCCCGGGCGCGTTCAACCGCCGACCTTGTCTCCTGACCGTGATGATGGATGGACGAGGCGTTTCCAAAGTGCTCGATGAAAAATGGCCGCATGGCTTCCAGCACTTCCGGAAGAAGCGGGGTGGTGGCGTTGTTATCGAGATATACGCGGCGCATCATCGTGAACTTCTATTTTAGCCCCTTGCCACCGTGTCGGGAGCCTTTTCTGCGTCCGGCAATCGCGCTCGTTATAATAAGTGCTTGTCATGATTCAGACCCTATTTGGCAGCACCGAGCCTGAGCGCGGTTTTCTTGACCGCATGAAAGAAGCGGTCACCCGCACCCGCGAGAACCTCAGCGAGCGCATTGAGGAAGTTGTTTCTTTTGGCAAGGAGATTGACCGCAATACTCTCGATGACTTGGAAGCGACGCTGATTCAGGCCGATCTCGGCACGACCACTACCCACGAAGTGCTGGAAAAGCTGCGCGACAAGGCCGACCGCAAGCAGATCAAGAACGTGGATGAATTGAAGCGATTGTTGAAGGAAGAGCTGCTGTTGATTCTAAATTCAGCAAATCAGCGGCCAGTCACCAAAGTGGAAGGGCCGGAAGTAATTTTGGTTGTCGGCGTGAACGGCACGGGCAAGACCACAAGTATTGGAAAATTGGCGCAGGTATTCCGGTCACAGGGCAAGACCGTTCTGCTGTGCGCGGCGGATACCTTCCGCGCCGCGGCCATCGATCAACTGGAGATCTGGGGACAGCGCACTGGAACAGAGGTGATTCGCACCAAACCCGGCGGTGATCCGGCGGCGGTGCTCTTTGACGCTTTGAAGTCGGCTTCCGCCCGTCATCACGATTATGTGATTGTGGACACTGCCGGACGCCTGCACACGAAGACTAACCTGATGCTGGAATTGGAAAAGATGCGCCGCACGGCGGAGCGGATTATCCCCGGCGCACCCCACGAAACGTTACTGGTGATGGACGCAACCACCGGCCAGAATGGCCTACAACAGGCGCGTCTGTTCACGCAATCAGCGGGCGTTACGGGCATTGTGCTCACTAAACTCGATGGCACGGCTAAGGGCGGCGTGGTAGTGGCAATTTCGCGCGAGTTGGGGCTACCCGTCCGCTACGTGGGCGTAGGTGAAAAAGTGGGAGATATGTTGCCATTTGACCCTAAGGAATTCGTGGAATCATTGTTTGCGTGAAGATTCACCACGGAGTCACCGAGGCACTGAGAAGTCCCGAAAACAATCAATTTGTGTTCGATAACTGTGCAATAAAGAAGCGTTTGAAATATTTCTTGGAAATTTTTGATAAAGAGCGATCAGTGTTTTCGGCTTTGCAATACATCCCAGCTGTGATTGAGATGACAGAAGATTTCGTTTAAATAAAGATTTAGATGTATTTGGCACTCCGTGCCTCAGCGTCTCCGTGGTGAACTGTTCAAATGTCTTCAGACCGCAAAACAGACGAACGATTCTTGAAGCGCGCTCTTGAAGTCGCCCGCCGAGGCATAGCTCTTGCTTCGCCCAATCCCTGCGTGGGAGCAATTCTTGTAAGCGACGGCGGATTTGTTCTGGGTGAGGCGTTCCACACTTACGCGGGAGTAAAACATGCCGAAGTGCTAGCGCTTGATCAGGCGGCGACCAAGGCCAAGGGAGCCACTCTCTACATCAATCTGGAGCCGTGTTCACACCAGGGCCGCACGGGGCCTTGCGCGGATGCGTTGATTGCGGCCGGGGTTCAAAGAGTGGTCGCGTGCATGCCCGATCCTAACCCGCAGGTCAGCGGAAAAGGATTTGAGCGCCTGCGCCGGGCGGGCATCGAGGTTGTAACGGGAATGTTCGAGGAACAGGCCCGGACGTTGAATGAAGCTTTTGCCAAATACATTCGTACGCAAAGGCCGCTGGTCATTCTGAAATCGGCGATGACGCTGGATGGAAAAATTGCCCCGCCGCCGGATCCGAAGAGTACGACTCCTTCCGGAGCGGGCGCGGCCACAGGCGGCTGGATCACCAGCGAATCCGCGCGCTCTCATGTGCAGCAGCTGCGCCACCAGAGCGATGCAATCATGGTGGGCGTCGGCACCATTATCGCCGACGATCCTTTGCTCACCGACCGCACCGGTCTTGCCCGCCGCCGTCCGCTCCTGCGCCTGATTCTTGACTCACGCCTGCGGCTGCCGCTGACTTCGCGCATCGTGAAAACCGCGCAGGATGATGTACTGGTGTTCTGCTCCTTCGCCGAGGAGAAAAAAAAGCAGCGGCTCTTAGACAACGGCATTCGCGTCGAGCAGGTGAAAGTGGCCACCCGCGAAGGGTATCCGGACATGACAGCGATTGTTGAACGGCTGGGAGAGATGGAGATCAGCAGTCTTTTGATTGAAGGCGGGGCGCTCATCAACTGGGCGGCGCTCGGGTCCGGCATTGTGGATAAGACTTTCCTCTACTACGCCCCTAAAATTCTCGCGGGTACGGGTTCAGTTCCATTCGCCGCCGGAGCGGGATTTCCCCGCATCAGCGATGCGGCTCACGTTCGTAACCTGCGCCTGCACCGCTTTGGAGAAGATTTTGCCGTGGAGGGATATTTGCGCGATCCTTATGCGGATTCGCCCCAGGAGAGCTGATGTTCACCGGAATTATTGAAGAAGTCGGACGCGTTGCGAAGATCGAGCTACAGGGCGACAATCGCCGCGTCACAATCGAATCGCACGTTGCCAGCAAAGAACTCCGCACCGGAGACAGCGTTGCCGTCAGCGGCGTATGCCTGACAGCGCTCAACATTAAGCCGGATTCTTTCTCCGCCGATCTTGCTCCTGAAACCTGGACGCGCACATCGTTTTCGCGCATTCATGAAGGCGTGCTCGTCAACCTGGAATTACCCATGAAGGCCAACGGACGCTTTGGCGGTCATGTGGTGCAGGGGCATGTGGACGGCGTCGGAAGGCTGATTGCGCTGGAGCGGATTTCTGATTCTGAAAATTTCTGGCTGCGCATCGAAATCCCTTCGGAAATCGAGCGCTATACGGTTTTCAAAGGGTCTATCTGCATTGAAGGAATTAGCCTGACGGTGGCAAAGCTTGAAGGGCAGGAATGCTCTGTAGCCGTTATCCCGCATACCGTAGAGATGACCAATCTGAAGTCGCTCAAGCCCGGCGATCCCTTAAATCTGGAAGCGGACCTGATTGCGAAATACGTGGAAAAGATGATCAGCCGAGAGCCAGGGAAAAGCGCTATCACGATCGAACGGCTGGTGCGGGAAGGGTTCTAACTTAACCTGCAATTTCCAGCTTGTCCAATTCCAAAAATTCCCGCACAACAAGTTCGTCGCATTTTTCCATTTCCGGGTAAGTCCCGAAAAACAATACCTTGCCCTCGTGCAGAAATACAACGCGGTCTGCGAGCTTTTTCGCCAGTCGCATATCGTGCGTTACGACCACGCTGGTGAGGCGCAGCTGCGACTTCAATCGCTTAATAAGATCGCCCAACAAGTGCGCCATCAGCGGATCCACCATCGTAGTAGGTTCGTCGTACAACACGCACTCTGGCTGCGCCGCAAGGGCGCGGGCAATCGCCACTGAGCGCTTCATCCCAGTAGAAAGATCGGAAGGCAGAAGATCGCGCATCTCTTTCACGCCAACCATCTCCAGCATGCCATCCACAATGTGGAGAATGTGTTCTTCGTCCAAATCCTTGCGCTCGCGCAAAGGGAATGCGACGTTCTCGCCAACCGTGAGCGAATCAAACAGCGCACCGTTCTGAAATACCATCGTGACTTTTTTACGGATGTGCTCCATTTGCGCTTCGGTGTAATCAGTAATGTCTTCATGGGCGACAATCACCCGTCCCGAATCAGGCTTAAGAAAACCCATAATATGCTGAAGCGCCACCGACTTCCCCACTCCGCTGCGGCCAAGAATGCAAACCGTCTCCTCGCGCCTGACATTGAAGCTCACGTCAAAAAGCACGTGCTTTTCCCCAAAGGCCTTGGAGACATGCTGGAAATCAATGTACGGAGACGGATTGCCGCTATCGTTCATAAGTCCCATTGATTCTAATTGTTGTCGGGCCGCTACCGCGTGCCTACGTTTGTTACTGGCCTTACCTGCACTATAAATGTATTGGCAAGCTACACGAAAGTAACCTACCCAAAGTCCGTATTCGGTTGGATGATGTTTTTATCCCGGTGTTCCCAGCCGGACCACTTATATGCCCCAGAAGTTATTGGATGTCCTCATGCTAGGCCGTTGTTCTCATGAGTTTTCCTGGCCGCGACGCGCGAATGACGGCCAGTACTACCAGGTCTGCCTGCTTTGTGCCGCCGAATATCAGTATGACTGGAAGACGATGCGCCGCACCGAGCGGGTTGAGAAATCCGGGACTGCGGAGAGTTCCGCGCGCCGCAGCCGCCCCACGCATGCAAAGAAACCTACATGGGTGCCTCGCGCGCGCCGCATTAAACTCGACTCCACGCTTCGCTACCGGGTCAAAAACTTGGGCACCTGGTACGAAGGCACATTGGCGAATCTGAGCCAGTCGGGAATTTTGTTCCATGGCACTCATCCGCTGCCCGATAATACTTTGGTGGAGATGGTGTTTGAGATGCCGGAGGAAATTTCCGGCCAGAAGAACAGCAATGTTCTTTGCCAGGCGCGGGTCATTCGCAGCAAAGATGTTCCTGCGAGCGAAAAGAATACTGGACTTGCCGCGACCATTCTCGATTACAAATTTATACATGCTAAACAAGCAAACGCCGATTAACTAGATCGGCGTCATTGCAATCAGGCAAGCTATTGAAACGGCATTTCTCCCTCCTGGGCGCTCTTGCTTTCGCAGATACATTTTTCCGGGTCCAGCAACAATCCTGCATCTAAAATACTGACATCAAGTTCAAAATGCAGGAGTCTTCCCATGAGAACGAAAGTCGCTGTTTACATGGCCGCCGTTGTGCTGCTCACCCTGTTGACGGCAACCGTAGGATGCAGCAAGGCGCCGACCGACGCGCAAGTCAGCGGTGACATTCAAAGCAAATTGAGCGCCGACTCCGGCCTCCAAGGCAAACAACTTGGAGTGCAGGCAGAAAAGGGCACCGTCACGCTCACTGGCATTGTGGACAATGAAGCCCAGCGGGATGCGGCGGCCCGATATGCTTCGTCGGTTGCCGGAGTCAAGCAGGTAGTCAACAACATCCAGATCGAGAATGCGAATAGCCCGGCGCCTAACGAAGCCATGCAAGGCCCAACCATGCAGGCCGAGCCAGCTCCGACAAAAAATTCCAAACCCTCGCCGAGCGTTCGTCCCCGAGCTGACAGAACTGACAACCAAGCGACCACCAGCGCGGAAAACACACCGCCAGTCTCGACTCCGGCGGCAAACGATTCTTCCCCTCAACCGCAGAATGCTGCTCCGGTTCCAGCGGCGGACGCAGCAGCCGCGCCAGCGACACCTCCGCCGCCCTCGCAGCCACAAGACGTTACCCTCGCGACAGGAACGGCTGTCTCCATACGGCTAGTGGATGAGATCAACACGGCAACGGCGCAGCAGGGCGCGCTATTTCACGCCACGCTTAATTCTCCCTTGTCGGTAAATGGGGAGGTCGCCATACCGTCCGGGTATGACGTCGAAGGTCATATTGTCGCAGTGCAAAGTGCGGGCAAGTTCGCCGGGCAATCCATACTCACGCTGCAACTGGATCGAATTCTGGTGGGCAACAAACACTACAACGTCCAGAGCGACCAATATCATCGCGAAACCGCGAACCGCAACAAGAACACTGCGGAAAAAGTCGGCGGCGGCGCGGTGGTGGGCGCAATTCTCGGCGGCATCTTCGGCGGAGGCAAAGGGGCAGCCATTGGCGCCGGAGCAGGCGGTGCCGCGGGCGGCGGTGTGCAGGCCGCGAGCAAGAGTCCGCAGATCGATTTGCCGTCCGAGACGCTATTGCACTTCACTTTGCAAGCGCCGGTCACGGTAACTGTAACTAGCAAAAAGCCGGGGAGCGATCGGCCTCATTTGGACACGAACAATCAATAGTGTGAACGAACGGCAAAGGGCGCGGCCTGGGCTGCGCCCCTTTTTTGTCCAGTAGCGAGCGGGTTTTTTCCTTTCGCTCAAATTGCGCGACTATCATCCTCCTGCTAAATTGTTGATCTACGGATTTTGCAGTCAAATGTGCCGGTCATGGGCAATTCAAAAACAACTGATCTTCATCAGATAAGCTTCCGGCAAAACATCGTTGTCCGCTATCTTTCGCCTTTCGTGATCGTGGGCATCACAGTGCTTGTCTGGATGCTTTGGCCGGTCATGCACTCCGACCCGTTTGCCATCTTTCTGGCCGCCGTCATCGTAAGCGCCAGTTTCTTTGGATTCGTGCCTGCCCTGGTGTGCATGGCCCTCTCCGTTCTGACCCTGGGTTTTCTGATCTTTCCGCCACTCTCAAACATGCGCATCTCGCACTACAACCTGGAGCGCCTGTTCGGGTTTGTCATCGTCTCCGTCATCACGGCGGGACTGGCCCGCAAGCGCTCTCAGGCGGAAACAAGCGCAGGCGAAATGCGTGGACGCATGGCCGCCATCGTGGAATCTTCCGATGACGCGATTCTGAGCACCACCACTACCGGAGCCATCACCACCTGGAATTCCGGAGCGCAGGCGCTTTACGGATATTCAGAGCAAGAGGCGCTGGGGCGGCACATCGCTTTTTTGTCCCCGATCGATAAGGCGCGCGAGGTTTCACGGAACCTGGCCCGCGTCCGCAAAGGCGAGCACGTAAATAATTATCAGACGGAACATTTGCGCAAAAACGGCTCGCGCGTGCTGGTACAGATTTCCATTGCGCCCTTACGCAGCGGAAAGGTGGTTGCGGGAGCGTCGGCGATTGTGCGCGACATCACGGCCGAAAAGCATTCCGAAGAAATCCTGCGCAAGAATGAAAAACTTTCCACCGCGGGGCGAATGGCATCCACGCTGGCGCACGAAATCAACAATCCACTGGAAGCTCTCGCCAATCTTTTGTATCTCGCGCGCAATAATTCTTCAAAATGCGGCGAATATCTGCGGCTCGCGGAAAAGGAAGTGGACCGTATCAGTTCCATTACCCGCTTCGCTCTGGGATTTGTCCGCGAGAGCCATTCCACATCCCTGCTCAATATTCCAGAAATGATTGACCAGATATTGGCGTTGTACTCGGCAAAGCTCAATACGGGATACATTCAGGTGGAAAAGAAATACTCGGCAGAGGCGAACGTGCAGGGCTATCCGGGTGAACTGCGGCAGCTTTTTGCCAACCTGCTCATCAATTCCGTGGACGCGATGAAGAGCGGCGGAAGATTGTGCGTGCACGTTTCCCGCGGACATGAATGGCGGAACGGTGGGCGTTCCGGCGTACGGGTTTCGATCGCGGATACGGGCTTTGGTATTCGTCCAACGGAAATGCCGCATCTCTTTGAGCCCTTTTTTACGACGAAAAAAGACCTGGGGACTGGCCTAGGCCTATGGATTTCCCAAGGAATTGTTCAGAAACACGGTGGAACGATTCGTGTTCGCAGCCGCGTCTCTCCCGGGTCAAGCGGGACCATCTTCCATATCTTCCTTCCTGATGTGTCCGCGGTTTCGCAAGCTGTGGCCTAGCGAATTCATAGACTTAACTCCAAACGCCTCAAAACATTGCACATCGCGCAACCGCTTGTCCGCGCGTACAGTACCTTTGGTACCTACAAGCGAAGTCCCATGCCGCCGTATAATTCTGGAAGAAATCCAATTAAATCTGCTGTTTGGTGATATTTCTGGATCCTGTGCTGACATTCGCGGTTTTCGCTCTCGGGCTGGCCTTTGGCAGCTTCCTGAACGTATGTATTTACCGCATGCCGCGCGATTTATCGGTCGTGTATCCAGGATCAGCATGCCCGCACTGCAAGAAGCCAATTAAGTTCTACGACAACATTCCGGTATTGAGCTGGCTGATACTCCGTGGCCGCTGCCGCAACTGCAAGGCGAGTATCTCCCCGCGTTATCTGTTGATTGAATTGCTCACTGGCGTAATTTTTCTTACCTGCTATGCCCACTTTGGGTTGACTTTCGCGACATTGAAATATTGCGTTTTCGGCTTTCTGATTCTGGGGCTTATTTTTACCGACGCCGAAACTTTCCTGCTGCCCGATAAGCTCACGCTTCCCGGCCTGGGCCTGGGACTGGTATTCAGTTTGTTTGTTCCAGTAAATGATCTGGCTTCACAATTATTGCCGGGCGTCGTGAATCTGCCCGCGAGTTCGAGCATATCGGCGCATCTGTTTTCGTTTTGCGATTCCGCCCTGGGCGCGATTGTCG
The DNA here is from genome assembly GCA_036489565.1 of Terriglobales bacterium. GTDB lineage: Bacteria > Acidobacteriota > Terriglobia > Terriglobales > Acidobacteriaceae > JAICKN01. The sequence goes on along the minus strand of DASXFN010000112.1, from coordinate 7,139 downwards.
GAGCATCGTTCATTTACGGGGCGGGCGCGATCTATCTCCGTGCGCGGGGCGTGGAGGGCATGGGATTCGGCGACGTCAAACTGATGGCCATGGTGGGCGCTTTTCTGGGGATCAAGCTGACCATCTTTACTATTTTTACCGCTTCCATCGCCGGTTCGTTATTTGGGCTTTGGACGCTGTTCGCGGTTTGGATGAAGCGCACGCGCCGCCGCATGGAACGCAATCATGAGCCGGCACGGGAGGCGCGCCGTCACGCCTGGACCTCCGCCGCTATCGCGCTGCGAAATTATCAGATGCCTTTTGGAGTGTTCCTGGGCAGCATGGCCATGGTCGCGCTGTTCTACGGAAACCAGTTCTTGCGATGGTATTGGAGAATGTTGTGAAGAAGCGATTCTGCCGCTGACTTTTGCTTGTAGCAATGTACGAAACGCAAGACTCGCAGTTGAGATATCGATAAAAACCGCTGTTCTGAAACGGACGGCGGAGGGGAGACACAATGAAACGTATTTTGATCGCCAACTTGATGATCGCTGGGATGTTTCTCGCGGTCTTGGCCGTGGATGCGGCAGCTCAATCCAGTGCGAGTTCGAATGAATCTCTGGGCGCATACGCCCGCACTGTGCGCGCCGATAAAAAGCCGGACACATCCAAGCATTTCGACAACGACAATCTGCCTCGGACGGAAACCTTAAGCGTGGTTGGCAACACCGACGCTTCAACAACCAATCCTGATTCAGCCACCGCTTCCAGCACGGATTCCGCGGCCTCATCTGACACTAAACCGCAGACATCGAGCGATGAATTCAAGAGCCAGATCGCTGACGCACAGAGCAAAGTGGATTTGCTCTCCCGCGAACTCGATGTCGCGCAGAAGGAATATCAGCTCCGTGCCGCCGCGTTTTATGGTGACGCCGGCAATCGTCTTCGCAACGCAAGCTCATGGGACAAAGAAGACGCTACCTATAAAGAACAGATTGCCGCGAAACAAAAAGACCTGGACGATGCCAAACATGATCTTGCTGATTTGCAGGAGCAGGCGCGCAAGGCAGCAATGGAGCACACGAAATAATTTACCGATGATTTAAAAGCCCTCGCTCTGCGAGGGCTTTTCTTTACCCAAAAAAGAGCCGGCGGTTTATGCTGTCGGTAGCCGCTCGTTGCGGCGGAAAGAATCCACGGACGACGATGAAGAAGAGAACGATCAAGATATCCCTGATGGTAATTGCAGCTATCAGCGCCTTATGCATGTCAGGATGTACCAGCGATCAGTCGGATAAACCGCAGCCGAAACCTGTCGAGATGCTCACGGGGCGCGCGGCGTTCCAGAAATCTTTCATTTCCGCTCGTGGATGGGAAGCCGATGCGCAGCCCTTCCGGCTCACTTCGCAGCCCACTTCCGACTCTGACGGCCATGACGGCAAGGCCGACGTTTGGTTGGGATCGTTTGGTTCCGCTTCCCAGCATGCGATGAAGACCTTCTCGTGGTGCGGCACCAACGTGGCGGATGCTCCAGAGCGCGGCGTGATTCCCGGGGCCCAGGACAGTTACAACCCGGACAATACTTCCACGCACGCCTTTAACCTCAGCTTTTTGAAAATAGATTCCGACAAGGCCTTCGATGAGGCTCAGAAACATGGAGGCGATAAAATCCTGCAGCAGGAACCAAAGACTCCGGTGTCTTATGTTCTGGACTGGAGCAGCGCCACAAACGACTTGATCTGGCACGTGATCTATGGTTCCAACCGTGAGACGCCCAAGCTGGCAATTTCCATCAACGCGACCTCGGGCGGATTCATGCGCGTGGAGAAGTAACGCCGTTATTGTGATTTTCGTGGCGCGTTAGTGGGCGCGCCTTGCAGCTTGGCCAGCGCCTTTTCCGCATCGCGCGAAAGTGGCCCGTGCGGCATGACTTTCAGGTAAGCCTGGTAGTGCTCCACGGCATCCTGCGGGCTATTGAGCTTTTCAAAACACTGCGCTGAACGGAAGTTCGCTACGGCATCATTGGGTTTGTAGAGCAACGCTTCCTGGTACCTGCTGAGCGCGGCCTTGTAGTTGTTCTGCCTGAAGTAAAAATCCCCGACTTCAATGTCTTTCATTGCCTTGTGCGGATTCCAGGGATGGAATTCTTCCACCTGCGAGCTATTCGCGCCGGATTCTTCCTCCGCATCGCTAATCGCCCCCGCACTGTCCGGATGGTCCTTAGCGTCGTCAGGCGGAGGGCTGATGTCCACTTGTGTGTTCTTGCTGGAACTTTCGCCGCTAGAACTTCCAGCGGCCCGGACCGTGCCGGAGTGCTCGCTATTGCCAGAGGTCTGCTGACTAGAGTCTTGATTGACAGGCGTCTGCCCATATACGGCAAGCGCCCCGCCGAAACCTAAAATTACCGAGAGAACCAGCGACCTGACCATAAGCTAATTTTAACCCGAATAATCCCTGTGACGATCACTTGCGGCACACCGGGGCTCGGTCCCCCAGGGCAGCAGACGTGCGGCTTGGGCGCTGGCGCGTTGGCCGCTTTCGCTGTCAGCTTCGCATTGTCGGCCGCGATCTCGTTGGAAGTGACAGTCCAGTTGATGTGTGTGACCACGGTCTTGCGTCGGCCCACGGCTTTTCCAGTTGTTGCATGGTGTAGGCCTGCTGGGCGGCCGTTTCGCAATATCCACTTCCGGCCAGGATTTGGTTGATGTCATAGTTGGCGCTCATGTATCTGTTGAACGCCCCAGAAATATCCGTCGCGCCGAGACGCGTGTGGATGATGGGAGTGGCGTAGATAATGAAGTGGCCACCCTGCTGGCCCTGGTATCGGCAGAGCGTGTAGCACGGCTGCGTTTGCGCGCGCAAGGGCTGCGAGAACGCTAAGAGAAACGTCGAGAGGAACAGAAGCGCGAGGGACGCTGAAACTTTAGTTTGGCGCAAGGCATTCATCTCCCGTAGCAATAGGATGGCCGCTGATTTCGGTCGACGCAGCATCATACGCCCTGCGCCATCGAATGGGAACCGTCCGCGCAAGCAAGGAGTCTCCCTACGCGTGGATTGCGACGGCGTGGACTTGTTCAAGCCCAAAGGGCCTAAGTCAGCGACCACCCCCCAAGATGCTGATCTGAGGTAACCCGGCAGCTACAGCTTCGTGGAACGGGTCAGAAGGTAATCTTGCCGGACAACGTTGTCTCGGTGATAAGGAACGACGACTGCATCGAAGTCCTTCCGCAACTGGGCGAGCCTGGCAGGATCGGTGGCGGACAATGATGCCACCAGCTTCACCAGGGGCCCTGCGGCCCGCTCTGCGCTTCCCCGGAAATGCTGCGGGCTCAGCGCAGGAACAAGCATGCAATCTCGGGTGAAGGTAATATCGCGGACTGCGCTTCCCAGTCGTTCGCGAATCACGTTTGGATCGCCCCATAGCGTGGGTGGCACAACGCCAGGCGGCGGAGGCGGCAAGTAGCTAGCTGTTACTGCAAAGGTGCGGCCCACGAGAAGCTCTGGAGGCCAGGTTGAGAACGCAAGAATGCCGCCGGGCTTGAGAACTCGGAGCATTCCGCGCGTTACGACTTCCGGGCGAGGCGCGAATATATGGGCGAACTGGCTGAGCACCACATCGAATTCGCCATCCCCAAAAGGAAGAGCCTCCGCATCGGCCTCCCGAAAATCAATTGAAACATCGGCGATGCGGGCATTCTCTTGCGCACGTTCGAGGAGGGCTGGCGTAAGGTCAATGGCAGATACCGTGGCACCGGTGCGCGCAGCGGTAATCGCAACTACGCCGGTGCCGCAGCCCACATCGAGAACGCGCATGCCGCGAGCAACGCCAGCGAACCGCACCAGATTCCCGGCGGGAATGGTGGTTAGGCTTTCAAATGGGCCGAAGTTGGCCCAGGCCTCTTTCTGCATCTGCTTGAATTGCGACAAGCTGTCCATTTGTATGACTCCGTTGAAGGGGCAAAAATGAAATTTTAGCGCAGACGGCTGGTGAGTAGGAGCAAAATGCACGGCCTTTCGGTGGATCGTAGTTAGCGGGCCGCCGCCCATTACGTTCTTGTAATACAGTGGCCCGGGGGAATCCAAATGCGGTTTCAAATTTTGTGCCGTTGCGGTGGCCACAGTGATGTTGGGCGGCGCTGCAGGAGCCTCGCTCAGGAGACGATCGCTGCCAAACCAGCGGAGCTCTGGTATACCGATCAATTTACAGTTCACTCCGAGTCCCTCGAGCGCTCGAGCGGGATTTCTTGATTCAGTGGCCAAGCCGGTCAAAGCGCAAACAGGCAAAGCGCCGGTCGTTTATCTGCTCGACGGCAATAGTCTCTTCGGCATGGTCGCGGATTTAGAGACGAGCGACGGAGACAAAACGGAATGAGGCGGGCCCGGCACAACAGAGCGTTCCTGAGCACAGGTGCGGGTGGTCCGCCCTTTCGCGTTGTTTGTGAAGGGCGGGGTATTTAGTTTTTGCGACAGATCATCGATATATCCGGACGTGGATGAAGGTTCGAATCGAGGGAACGTGAATTCTGCTACGAGCGAACTTCCCCAGCCTTCGCAAAAGCAGCGAAAGGCTGGGCCACCCCGCCAAGTCTGACTTATTCCGTGCGAAGGGCCTGCATTGGTTCGAGCAAAGCGGCACGCCGTGCAGGCAGCCACGCGGCCAGAATCCCGACGCAGAGCAAAAGAGCAGGAGCCGCGACGAGAGTCACCAAATCGTACTGTCCCACTCCAAAAAGAATGCTACGCAACAAGTGTGCCGTGAGTAGGCTGATTACAACGCCAATCGCTGTGCCAACAATCAAAAATGTTCCCGCACTTCGCAAAATAAGTGTCAGGATGTCGCCGCGTTGTGCTCCCAGAGCAAGCCGCAGGCCGAGTTCGCGCGTTCGCAGTGCGACCAGATAGGCTAGCAAGCTGTACAGTCCCGCCAACGCGACCAGCAACGCGAGGCCGCCTAAGGCCTCGAGCAGGTGCGCGGCGAGCAACTGGCTTCCGATGGAATCTTCAACGATTTGGTCCATCGTCTGGATTCGAGTTCCTGCAAGATCAGGACTGATGTGCCGCATCAAGTGATTCAGTTCAGGAATCAGATCGCGCGCATTGCGACTCGAACGCAACACAATTTCCGCATGGGTCCTTATGGCGGGCCAATAGAAGCCATCCGTTGGCCGCATCTGGGCGGCATTCATATCAATTTCAGGCATCGCCGGATCGCCAATGGCTATCTGATGAAAGTCGTCCACCACTCCAACGACCTTAAATGCTCGAGCCTTGCTATCTTTGCCGTTGCTCATATTGAGCGTAAAGCCTTCCACATTCCTACCGGAAACTTCGTAGGCTTGCGCGAAGGCGCGATTCACCACTGCCACGAGCTGCGAGTCGGGAGTGTCCTGCTCATTGAAATATCGTCCCTTCACCATGCCGAATTTGAGGACCTTCTGATATTCCGGCCCGGTTGCGCGTAGCACTGCTCTTAGGAAGCCGTTGACCGGGCCATGCATGGAATTTGAAAAGTTGAACGCAATGCTGACATCGTAACCTTTATCTAGAGGTGCGAGAGTCGTGAGGGCAACAGCTTGGGTTCCCGGAATCGTCTTAAGCCGCTCCAGCAGCGGTTGATACACGCTGGCCTTGGGATCGAGTTGCCAATATTTGTAGCCTGGCAATTCCGGCTTAATCACAAAAACATGATCGGTTCGAAAGCCAAGCGGGACTTTCTTCAGCGAAAACACAGTGCGCAACAGAAGGCCACAAGCGACCAGCATCACCAATGTAAGCGCCAGTTCTGAAACCACAAGAATTCGTTGCAGCCAATTTTGATGGAGACCACTGCCTACCTGTGCGTTGTCCTGCCGCAGGGCACGGTCTACTGCACTACCGGACGCTAGATACGCAGGCAGAACGCCAAACATCACAGCACTCAAAACGCTCAGGGCAAACAATGCCAATAAGACTCGCGTATCCGGATAGAGCGAAAGGTTCGCGCCAAATTGCATCGCAATGCCATGACGAAATAGTTGCAGCGTTCCCATTGCCAGTTCAAGACCAATCGCCCCACCTAAAAAGCTCAGCAGCAGGCTTTCAGTAAGTGATTGTCTTACCAGCCGCCATCGTCCCGCTCCCAGTGCCGCGCGCACTGCCATTTCGCGCCGACGCACCGCGGTCCGCGCAAGCATGAGTGAGGCAACATTCGCGCAGGCTATGAGCCATAGCAATGCCACTGAACCTAACAGCGCCAGCAGAGCTATGCGCTGGTCATTCGCATTTAAACTCCGGCGATAGTCCATAGCCTCCACCATCGCTGGCCCATAATTGTCTTTGTAAAGAGGAAGCAATTGCTTCTGAAGAGTGGTCAAGTCGTTGGCTACGCTGCTGGGCTTGTTCCCAGACTTTCGACGAGCAATGATGGAATACGATGTCGCGTCATACGTCCGGCCAAGATCCGCAGGTTTGAGCGCAGCGGGCGTCCAAACCTCTGCCATCGAATTGTCTGCAGGAAAATTGAAACCGGGCGGCATTATGCCAATCACGGTTGCGGGAACATCATTCACGCGAACTGTTCGCCCAAGTACGGAACGATCAGCGTTAAACTGTGCGCGCCAAACTTCATCGCTGAGAATAATAATGTCGTCTTTGCCCGGCCGCTGTTCCGTCGCTGAAAACGTGCGGCCCAACAATGGAGTTACGCCGAGCGTGGCAAAAAGATTGGAACTGGCGTTCACTCCCAGAACTTTTTGCTCAATATTTTGCGAGCGGAGATAAAAAGGCTCGGTCTTGTAATAGGCAATCTGGCTGAGGGTATGAGTCTGTTCTTGCCACACAAAAATATCGGCTAACCTTCTCCAAAAGGGCGCGCCATGCGGATCGCGCGTCGTAAGCTGAACCAGTTCGCCAGGTTTTTCATATGGCAAAGGACGAAACAGCGTGCCTTCGAGCACCGTGAACATGGCCGCATTGGCACCGATGCCCAACACAAGCACAACAATCACGCTGAGCGTAAACGCCGGAGCGCGCTGCATCTGGCGCAGCGCATAGCGCAGGTCTTGCAGGAAAATCTCCAATCCTATTCCCGGACGTTCGGCATGGGATCGCTCACGTACTGCCTCAATTCCTCCCAATGCAACCAACGCTTGCCGTCGCGCTTCTTCCGGAGTCATTCCCTG
>DASXFN010000106.1:0-173380 GCA_036489565.1 Terriglobales bacterium | reverse complement strand
GATGGCTCCGCTCAGAATGACAAGGATTAAGGATTTCCATTGGAGATTGCTCATGCGTTACTGCCGGATTCTGCCCTTCGTTATCGCTGAATGAAGTCGTTGAACTAACCTAAGCGCGTAGGAATCTTCGACTCATCCACCATTCGACAAGTCGAATCGCAAGCTCCGCGAGCACGACAATTTTGTTGAAATAAAGTCTTCAGACTACTTAGCAAGGCTTACTGTACCGGCGCAGAAGGTGTTGGGGCAGGCGCATTGGTTCCCTCGCCCGTATTCACAATGTCTTTCAATTCCTTACTGGGCTTGAAGAAGGGAATTTTCTTGGCAGGAACTTCCACGCGCTCCCCGGTCTTTGGATTACGTCCCACGCGAGGCTTGCGCTGGCGGGTGCGGAAACTGCCAAATCCTCGGATTTCAATTTTGTCTCCGGCGCGAAGCGAACGCACGATGCTGTCAAAGATGGTTTCGACGATGACTTCGCTGTCTTTGCGCGTTAACTCCGCCAGCCGGGTAACTTCTTCAATCAAATCGGCTTTTGTCATACGTCTTCGCTCCGTGAAATCTTGAGATTTTGAGGGACTGGCCCAGCCCTTACTATAACGAGGTCACATAAACATCTCAAATCTAAGGGCTTTTGCGCAAGTAGCGGCTTGGCTGCGCTTGCGGCCGAGCTTTTATCTGGGGCTTGCTTATCGCCACAAGTAATAGAATCCCACTTGTTGCTCCATGAGTTTTTCCCGGCTGGGAATCCACTTTGAGGTATCGCCTACCAGAAGATCCAGCAGCGTCTTCCGGTCTTTTTGTGGATACACCAGCGTAGGCTCTCCCTTTATATTCACCGCTTTGGCGGTATCGTCCACCGCCGTCTGAAAGTCGCCGATCTGATCAATCAGCTTCATGGAAAGCGCTTCTTGCCCGGTCCACACACGGCCATCGGCGATGGCCTGAATGTCGGCTGGCTTCTCATGCCGGCCCTCAGCGACCGCATTCACGAACTGGCCGTACATATTATTGATGAGGCCCTGCATGAAGGCGCGCTCTTCGGGAGTCATGTCGCGCGTTGGATCACCCGTGTCTTTCAGGGCGCCAACCTTCAGCACCTCGGGCTTGAGCTTGGCCCATCGCATGAGGTCGCCGTAATTCACCCATTCGGCAATCACGCCGATGGAGCCGACAACACTTCCATTATCGGCAAATATTTTGTTGGTGGCGGACGATACGTAGTAAGCACCGCTGGCGCCGACCGTGCTGATGGAGGAAACAATGTGTTTGTGCTTCTCATCTCGGAGGCGCTTTACCTCGCGGTAAATTTCTTCGGAGGCTGCCACGCCACCTCCCGGGGAATTTACGTGGATGATGATGGCCTTGATGGAATCGTCGTCGCCAAACTTTTTTAGCTCCTGAACGACGGTGTCGGAATCCAGGATCACGCCATCCAGGTCTACGACGCCGATCTTGTCGCCGAAGCTTCCAAATGCCGACGCTTCTTCGCCATTTCCTGAGCGCAGCGTGAAATAGATCAGCATGAACACCACTACGACGAAGAGAACGAATGCTCCTCCGCCAACCAACACCCAAATCCATGTGCGCGAACGCTTTTCGTCACCCATAACTGGCGATTAGTGTAGCACCGTGAGAGGCGGGCTGACCGCTGACTTCACATGGAAATCAAGCCCACGGAAAAGAGGTCTTGCTAAAAAAACGGTGCGTGCTTGCCCTCCGCGGATGCGAAGTAGCGCGTCCAAAAGTCCGCTTTGGCCGGCTCAGCGGTGGGAATGGGGCCGGGGCTTTCTCCTAGTTCCATGATTGGTTTCGAACTGGGTTGAAATTCCGCCCATCCGGGCAAGCGGTCGCTGTTGGGATTGCCGGTCTTCACGAAGTTCGCCAGGTAAGAAGACATCTCGTGGGCAATCTCGTGGTCCACTTGTTCGTAAGGGCGGTCGAGCCGATTGAGGTTGTCGAAAAAGTACGGCAGATCGGCGGAGTGGAACGCGCCGTACTCGGGATGCTGAGGCCAGGGAATGGCCCGCGTAAAAAAGTAGAGGTATGCGGGTGATTTCGCGGTCTCGGCCCGGCCCATCGCCCATAGATATGCCGACACTCGTGCCCGGTCGCGCGCCGATTGTTTTTGCGCCGCACGCGCTTGCTCGTCAGTATCAGCAGGATAGAGTTTCAAAAACTCTTCCGCCATCGGACCATACCGGGCCGGAACTTGCTTGCGAAAATCTACCGCACTCAACGGGGGAGCGGTATTTTCATCCGCGTTCCAGCCGTCAATCGTAGGGACGTCGTTTTGCTTGCCTTCTTGGTAGGTTTGCATAATCCCACCGGTGAGGAACCACCCATCAACGGCGATGGGAAATCGCGGAGAGGGCGAATCAAGCAATTTCTCCGCTGGCATCGCCCGAAGGTCGACAATAGATTTCGCGCCCATGGATTTCGCGTATTCGACACCCTGTTTTTCGGCGTCGGCTAATGGCGGCGTCGGAAATCCACTCAAACCCGAGCCACTCTCAGTGATCGCTCCGCGAAATAAGCCTTTGGCAAGAGGACTTACCAAAAGCAGTCCCACGCTGATCGCGCCGGCCGACTGACCTCCCACGGTTACACGGTCAGGATCGCCGCCAAATGCTGCGATGTTTTCCTTTACCCATTGCAGCGCGGCAATCTGGTCGAGGAATGCGTAGTCTCCAGAAGAATGATGCGACGATTCGGCGGTGAGTTCAGGGTGCGCGAGAAAGCCGAATACTCCCACTCGGTAATTGAAATTGACGACAATGATGCCTTTTTTCGCCAGGTTCTCGCCGTCGTAAATGCTCACGTCGCCAGCACCCGAAGTGAACGCACCGCCGTATATGTAGACGTAAACGGGAAGATGGTCTTCGCTGGTTTTCGCCGGCGTCCAGATATTCAAATACAGGCAATCTTCGCTGACATCGTTGACCAGCATGAATTCCTTGGTCCAGGGAAGAAACTCGTGGACCGGCTTCTGCATGCAATTTTTGGAAAAATGATTTGCGTGCAGAACGCCCTTCCATGGGCTCGCTGGCTGCGGCGCCTTCCAGCGCAACGGTCCGACGGGAGGCGCGGCGAAGGGAATGCCCTTGAAGATGCTGATTTCCTTGTCGGAGCCTGCCATCCCTAATATTTGCCCCGCTTTCGTTCGAATGGGCTTATGGACGCCGAACTGAGCGTAGAGCGGAGTCGCGAGCAGAATAAGGGCGAATAGAACTACTGGCACGCGGCATGAGATGTTCCTGCGGCGGAGGGGAGATTTTTTTCTAGTCATTTCGGAGTTTTGCGATCTTAAATTGATAATTTCAAACTAAGCGCACTCGTTTGATTCCTTTGCCGACCCGGAGATCAATTTCTTTTTGTGCCTTGATTGCGAACACGGGATTTGTCACCGTCTCGCCATTCACTCGCACTCCTCCCTGTTCTCTTCTGCGCTGCGCGTCTGTTGCTGAGGATGCCAATCCCGCCTTGTGGACCAACTTATCAATCCTTACCGAAATACCCTCGCCTGACGGATCAGAAGCTTTGATGTCGTCCAGCCGTACCTCCACTTGCTCAATACTTTCGGGGGCTTCATTTTTCTGAAACTGTTTCGCCCAATCTTCATTCGCTTTCGCCGCCGCGTCCGCCGAGTGAAAGTCCTTTACGATGCGCTGTGCCAAGTCCTTCTTCGCCTGCATGGGATGGGTTTCGCGCTTCATCTTTTCGATTTCAGCCACCTGCACATCCGTTAGCAGTTCGTAATAGCGCCACATCATCTCATCGGAGATGCTCATCAGCTTGCCGTACATGTCGAGCGGCGATTCCTGAATGCCGATCGCGTTGCCCAGTGACTTCGACATCTTCTGCACGCCGTCAAGTCCTTCCAGAATGGGCATGGTGAGTACCACCTGCGAATCTTGTCCATTGCTGCGTTGCAGTTCGCGCCCCATTAGCAAATTGAATTTCTGGTCCGTACCGCCCAGTTCCACATCAGCTTGCAGCATTACCGAGTCATATCCTTGCGCCAATGGATAGAGCAGTTCGTGCATGGCAATCGGCTTCTCGTCCTGAAAGCGCTTATGAAAGTCTTCGCGCTCCAGCATCTGCGAAACAGTAACCTTCGCGGCCAGACGAATCCAGTCGGCCGATTTCATTTTGTCGAACCACTCGCTGTTAAAACGAGTTTCGGTCTTATGCGAGTCGAGAATTTTGTAGACCTGCGCCATATACGTCTTGGCGTTGCGCATGATTTCTTCTGAAGTCAGCGCAGGCCGCGTCACCGAGCGCCCTGTAGGGTCGCCGATCATCCCGGTAAAATCGCCGATCAGGAAAATAACCGTATGCCCGAGGTCCTGGAAGTGCTTCAGCTTGCGTAGTAGAACGGTATGGCCAAGATGAAGATCGGGCGCTGTCGGGTCGAATCCGGCTTTCACGCGCAGCGGCTTGCCGGAGGCGCGAGACTTCTCCAGTTTGGCGCGCAGTTCAGACTCCTTCACAATTTCCGCGGAGCCTTTCTTGATGTAGGTCAGTTGTTCGTCAATGGGAGCGAAAGTCGGCATGGAGAATCATTATTGCAGATTTGCTTATGAGGATGAGGAAGGAAGGGACAGAAGTTTGTGTTTCAGGAAGGATGTAAATATTTGACATCAAAGGGGTTTAAAACCGCCTTTAAGCTTTGCTTAAATTGCTCTTGAGCATTTAAGTTTTACGTGTTAAAACTTAAATGCGATTGGAAGCTTTTAAGTCTCCTGAAAGCTCATTGGGGTAGTAAAAGTGAAAAGAGGGCTACAAGGGAAACTTGTTTCGCAAGGCTCACCTCCGGAACCCTTTAAAAGTTTCGTTCCTAGATTTCTGCCGCCTACCCCACCCATTGAATTCAGTTCGAAATTGCTTGATTTAATGGAAAGAGCAAATTTAGCACTGGGGCGCCTCGATGGATTGGCCCGTCTACTTCCTGATCTGCAATTATTTCTTTATTTTTATGTCCGCAAAGAGGCTGTGCTTTCATCCCAAATTGAAGGTACTCAATCGTCCCTATCAGAGCTTTTGTTATTTGAGAATCATCAGTTGGCCGGTACTCCGACAGATGATGTCGTGGAAGTTTCAAATTACGTAGCCGCCCTCGAATTCGGACTCAAAAAACTGCGTCAGAATTTCCCAATTTCAATTCGCCTGATCAAGGAAATACATGGCGTGCTGCTGGCAAAGGGGCGAGGAGAAAATAAAGGGCCAGGAGAGTTCCGTGTCAGTCAAAATTGGATTGGCGGTTCGAGACCGGGCAATGCAGTTTATGTTCCGCCACCTCGAGAAGAAGTGATTCCGCTCATGGCCCAAATTGAAACCTTCTACCATGAGCATAAATCGCTGCCAATCTTAGTTAAAGCTGCCCTTATACATGTGCAGTTTGAAACTATCCATCCTTTCCTTGACGGCAACGGACGCGTTGGCAGGTTATTGATCCCGTTAACGTTAGTGGCGGAAGCGGTGTTGGTACAACCGCTGCTATATCTCTCCTTATACTTTAAACAGCACCGCACGGCATATTACGATCTGCTTCAAAGAGTTCGCTTTGAGGGTAACTGGGAAGAATGGTTGGAGTTTTTTTTTACTGCAGTACTAGAGACGGCACAGCAGGCAGTTGCCACGGCGCACGAAGTTTTGCGCCTGTTCCGGCGGGATCGAATCGTGATTGAAAAATTAGGACGGATTCGAGGCTCAACATTTCTTATTCATGAGCTTCTTCAACGGAAACCTTTCCTAACAATTTCGGCGGCGGCAAAAGAACTCCATATCAGTCAGCCTGCTGCTACGAATGCAATACGGGCGTTAGAAAAACTTAAAATCGTAAGAGAAACGAGCGGGAGAAGTTGGAACCGTACCTATGCTTATTCCGACTATTTACGAATCATGACGGAAGGGACCGAGATGCCCCCTGAGAAACAAAAAAACACTAAAAATTGAAAACGATTGCTACATTTCCAGCCTTCTGCCTGCAATTTTAAATCTCTTTCCCAACACAATCTTGATCGCCTCCGAATACGCGAGGTGCTCCTGCTCCAGTATCCGTGCCGCGAGCGTGTGCTCATCATCTCCATCCAGCACCGGCACAGTTTTTTGCACGATGATGGCACCGTGGTCAAGTTCTTCATCCACGAAATGCACGGTGCATCCGGCAACTTTCACGCCATAGGCAAAAGCCTGTTCTTGGGCTTCGAGCCCGGGAAATGCCGGCAGCAGGGAAGGATGAATGTTGAGGATGCGCTGCGGAAACTGTTGCACGAACCACGGCGACAACAATCGCATGTATCCGGCCAGGCAAACCAGTTCAACATTGTGCTGCTGGAGCGCGGCGACTACCTCGCGGTCATGCTGCTCCCGGTCTTTTCCTTTGGAAGGAATCGCCAGAGTCGCAAGTCCCAGCTTGCGGGCTGTCTCCAACCCTCCCGCATCGGCTTTATTGGAAATTACGATTGCGATGCGGGCATGGGGAATTTTTCCCTCCGCCACATTCCGTGCGATGGCTTCAAAATTCGAGCCGCGACCGGAGAGGAGGATGCCAATATTCTTGATGGTCTGTCCGGCGTGGGTCATGGGCGCTTAAAACTATTATTCTCCACTTGATGCAATTTCACCAACCGGGGCGAAAACTGCTACGCACCCTTCCGAACTCAATTCTCGCGAATTAGATTTTGCGCTTGGGTCCGTAAACACCGCCCAGAGCATTCCAGCGAATGGCCAGTACATCCCAAAAGGCATGGATGCCGTCTCGAATAGGGTGCAGCCGCGTACCCGCGCTATGCGCCCAGCGCACCGGGACCTCCGCGATTTTGAAGCCAAGCCTTTGCGCCACATAAATGATTTCTGGATCGAATCCCCATCGTTCCACCTTTTGCAGCGGAAAAATTGCTTGCGCGGAGCGCCGGGAAAACGCTTTGAAGCCACATTGTGTGTCCTTGAACTTCAATCCCAGCACCAGCCGCAACGACATATTAAAAATGCGGCTCAACGCCCGCCGGTAAATGGGCTGTTTGCGCGTCAGCAGGGTTGAATCCAGCCAGCGCGATCCAATCGCAATGTCAGTGCCGCTATGAATCGCTGCAAACAGTTTCTCAGCTTCCTCAATAGGCGAAGACAGGTCCGCGTCGCTGAAAAGCAGCAATTCTCCCTTGGCTTGCAACATACCATTACGCACGCTGTAACCCTTGCCGTGGTTGCCGGGGTTCTCCAGCAACCTGACGCGTGAGTTTTTCTGGATATAAGCCTGGACGATTTCTTTTGTGTTATCGCGGGAGCCGTCATCCACCACAATCAGCTCCCACTCCCAACGCTGCTGCTCCGCGTAGGACAGGATGGCTTCCAGCGTCGCCCCCAGGCGGAGGCTTTCGTTGTAGGCAGGAATAATGATGCTATAGGTTGGCTGTCCCAAGGATGTTCTCAGGCGTAATAGTGCAACGATTCTGGCCGAAGAGTCAAAACACAATAGCCGAGGGCTGGGCCGAACTATGCCACAAGTTGCTGTTTCTGCAGCATGAAGAAAAATTCGTTGACCAGAACTTCATCCCAAAGGCCGGCCGTGGCCTCATCCCGCATGGTGGCGGCCGCCCGTTCGTGGCTAAGAGCGGCTTTATACGGACGCACCGTGCGCAACGCATCGTACACGTCGGCGACCTGCAGAATCCGGGCCAGCAGTGGAATATCTTGCTTTTTCAATCCATCGGGATATCCGCTTCCGTCAGAGTGCTCGTGATGATTGCGAATAATTGGCAGCACCAGGCGCAGCGACTTTAACGGCTGGCAGATGTTTTCTCCAATCAGGGGATGCTGCTTCATGATCTCCCACTCGGCGGCGGTGAGATTGCTTCCTTTTTTCAAGATCTCATCTGGGATGGCGATCTTGCCCAGATCATGCAAGAATCCGCCGCGCCGTAGCGCGACAACAGACTCGTCGTCCAGTCCCAGGTGCCTTCCCAGCGCGCTGGCGTGGAGCGCCAACCGCTCACAGTGACCTTCGGTATAAGGATCGCGGCTTTCGACGCTCAGTCCAAGCGTGCATAACACCGATTCCGCCGTTTCCAGTTCGTCCGTGAACTCTTTCAATTTGAGCAGTGACTTTACGCGGGCAAAGAGCTCTTCCGGGAAAATCGGCTTGTTCAGAAAATCGTCCGCACCGGCTTCAATGCCATGCACCCGGTCCTCGCGGTTGCTTAACCCCGTAATCAGAACAAAGGGAATAAGCCGGGTTGCGGGGTTCTCCTTCAATTCCCGGCACAATTCGTATCCGGACTTGCCGGGCATAATCACGTCAGAAAGGATCAAGTCTGGAGTGCTATGCAGTATTTTCGCTTCCGCCTCCTCCGCGCTAGAGGCAGTGATCACCTCATAGCCCCGAAGCGCGAGCAGTTCTTGCATCAGCATGGCGGTATCGGCGTTGTCGTCCACCACGAGCACGCTGGGTAGTCGCCGGGACGGTACTAGCGTTGACATTCGCTTGTAAGACTGGTCGTCTGACGAAAGAGTTGCTCGAAACTTCGGTGGAAATGACATATGCACAACAGCTGGTTAAGGCCAACATTGTAACGGATTTTCCTAAGAAAAATAGCTGCCTCGGTAAGAAACGGCTGATTAATGTTTGGCCGCATTCGCGGTTTCACGATCTCTTGCCGAACACTCCCATTTTGGGACATCCTGTGCATTTGTGACGTGTGAATTTGTGTCGTTGCGGCCAGATCGCGGGAGAAATTTTTTTTGGGGCAGGACGAGGAAGTGGAGGACTCCAAATAGAGCGGGTTATTTCTTTTCTTCCAGTTCTTTGGCTTTGTTCAAGGCTTCATCCGCTTCCTGCTGCATGCCCTTATCTTTGTAGGCAAATGCCAGGCCTCTTTCGGCGCCAGCGTTCGGCGTGATCCTCAAAACATTCTGAAATGCTGCAATTGCCTCATCGGGATGGTGGCCCTGCAGGTAGGCCAGCCCAAGATCAAATTGGCCTTCGGGCGAGTTCGGATTCTTCCGTACGTAACTCTGAAAATATGGGATGGACCTTTCGTAGTTGCCGGCGTCAAGCTCGTTTAATCCGTTGCCAAATGCCTGCACGTCGGGGTGTTGCTTCCGCACAAAAATCAGCCCACCCGCCAGCAGCGCCGCCGTCACCGCGAAGATAAGCCACTTTGACCGATTGCGTATTTCCACGGGCGCGGTCACGGTTTTCGCCAGCACCGCGCCTAATGCAAGCCCTGTGATCAAGCCGCCGAGGTGAGCTGAGTTGTCAATCCCAGGGATCAATCCGAAAAGCAGATTGTACCCGGCAAAACTAACAAGGCTTTTAAGCGTCGGCGTAATTGCAGATTTGGGAATGGGGAGATTGCCCAAATAAAAAATTGTGATCATCAGTCCCGCGAGCCCAAAGATCGCCCCTGAAGCACCTGCGCCCACCACCATGGGATGCCACCACAAGCTGGCCAGACTTCCTCCAATGCCGCACGCCGTATAGGCCAGCACATACGTCCAGCGATCGAGGATGCGTTCCACCAACAGACCCAGGTTCCAGAGGCACCACATATTGAAAAAAATATGAATGACGCCAATGTGCAGATAGTTGGAGGTCAACATGCGCCAGGGTTGCGCGCCCAAAGATTGTGGTCCCCAGTTCGCTCCCCATTTGATCAACTCGGCTGTATTTCCTCCCATCGGAGAAATACCTGTTGCGACCATCGCAACAAAAACCAGGATATTGATGCCCACCAGAACCGTAGTTACTGAAAAAGGAATGCCTCGCGCGGCTTGCCTGGGACGGACGGGAACGGGAATTTCCGTCTGCGGACTCAGGACTGTACCGGTGACCGGCGAACGTTCGGCGGCACAATGTGCGCACAATCCGCTGGTGCTCCAGTAGGTGGAAGGTAGCTCGCGTCCGCACCTCGCGCACCGCGATGTGGCCGAATCCGTCATTCGATCAGGATACAGCAAGCGTCAGTCGCCGCACGTCTCCGCGGGAACAACCGGCTGTTTGGTTTTCACGACAGCACTATTCACGAGGACCACAGAGACAATCACAATCAGGCTGCCTGCCAGAATAAAGCGGTCCACGTGCTCGTGAAGCACTAGCCATCCCAGAAAGACTGCCACAATCGGATTGACGTATGCATAAGTGGAAACTTTCGAGGTTGTCACATGTCCCAGCAACCAGATGTAGGCGGTATAGCCGATAAGCGAACCGCAAACTATTAGATATGCTACTGCAGCCACGCTGCGCGCCGGCCAGTGTCCTTGCCCGAAATCGCCTTTTAGGCCGGCGATCAGCAAACATCCCAAGCCGGCAATGGTTACCTCCCATCCCGCCGTGCCCAGGGAACTTCCCGTCTTCCAGCGTCTGGTCAGCACTGAACCGAGTCCCCAACTGAACGATCCGGCCAGCAGCGCGAAACAGAACCAAAGTTCCTTGCGTCCTAAGATGGTCGTCTGGTGCAACTGCGGCCAGAGAAGAGTAAAGGTCCCACAGACTCCCAAGCCCAGCCCCAGAAAACCTTGCAGCGGCAAATGGTGGTCCTCCAGGAGAAACGATCCCTGGAGAATCATCCAAAGCGGGATGCTGGCGATCAGCAGCGACGCCAACCCGGTGGGAACATATTGTTCCGCGTAGGCGAGCGTCATATTGCCGCCCGTCAAGAGAAGAAGTCCGATGATGGCTAACTTCCCCAGTTGCGCTCGGCTGTAACGAATGTTTTCGCCTTTCAAGTGGCTGTACCCGAGCATTAAACCTCCCGCAATTAGAAATCGGATGGAGCACATCAGCGCGGGTGGAATGCCGGCGACCGCGATATCAATCGCGAGGTAGGTTGATCCCCAGAAGAAATAGACCAATCCGAAACAAAGGATGGTAAGGAATCGACGATGCTGTTCTTCTGATGTCATGAAAGTTACTGGAATAGATATTAGACAGTATGAGACGAGAGATCATGAATGGAAGATTCAGAACTCTTGAAGGAAAGATGAGATGGAGAGGGTCGCTTGAGTGGAGATAGCGATTGTAGCGGGGCTTATAGGGGTTCGTGCGGCGAGCACGCAGAAGAGGTCAAAATTAAAAGATTTCTTTATTCACCTCGACCCACCGTGTAACTGTTTGCCTGTGGGAAAGAGAGCGATCGAGGTTGGCACGTCTTATTCTTAGCTGTACATGCAATGCAGGAAGCACCTTCTGGAGTTTTTTCAGGTTGTCCCAATACAGAATCGCTTCTTGCGATAGTTCCTGACCGTGTACGTCCGAACTAAATAGCAATCCCGCTTCGCGGACCCGCCGCAGGGCGCTTGTGACGGTGGAAACGATGTTGCGAGGAATTGCTGAATCCATGGCAGAAAAAGCCGATAGTGACTGCAATGTCCTCTGCATTTGCAAATTGGCTTCGTGCAGCCTCACTTCGATTTCGCTCCTTACATCGTCCATTTTGTACTTGTCCATTCCATTTCAGGAGATTCGGCAGGCGATTGCCGCGCGGGTTCCATCCCAGGATTGGTCGCCTGCTCCAGCCTATGGTTCACTTCACACCATGCTTCTCGAAGCTCCAGCAGGTCGGTGATCTGTCCGCGAATGATTTCGGGCGAGACCTGGGCTTGCGCAAGCACCAGATTATTTTTGGCTTGTTCATAAAAGTGCCTCAGATTGCTAGCGACCTGGCCGCCGTTTTCCATGTCCAGCGTCCCATTCAGCTGGCCCAGGATTGCAATGGCGTGATTAATTTCCCGCGTGCGCTGCTGAATATTGTTTTGCCCGATGGCAGTCAGAGCGCGTTGCAGATCTTGAACCGCTTGCTCATATAAAAGCACAACCAGTCCCACGGGAGTTGCTCCCCGGAGCGCGGCTTCGCGATAGATGGTTTGCGGATCTTTCATAAAGTTGTGCACGAATTTCGGAGTTGGGCTGTGCGGCGCTTATGCACTCGTCGTTATATTCCTGAAGGTGCAGAAGAGTCGTTTGAAAATGGAGTTCCGGTCGCAGCGGCCCCGCCACTATTGTTGCTGTTCGAAGAGGATGTTTGCTGGCCAAGTTGCGACGTCACCTCCTGCAATAAGAACGGATATTCCTCCAGCGTGGCGTTTACCTGGCTGAATTGAGTAATGAGCTGCTGTTGCTCGGCATTCAGCCGGTCCTGAAAATTGTTGATTTGGTCAGTAAGGTTTTTCTGCTCCGCGCTGTTCTGGGCGAGGTCCGTACTCAAAACTCCAGTCGTCGGGTCGCTTAGGTTCGTGAGATCGGCGTTGAAGTTATTGGCAAAACCGGTGAGCGATGAATTCTGAAAAAAGTTGAGCACTGCGCCGGGATCGTTCGTCAATGCATTGCCCAGAGTGCTACTGTCCACGGTCAGAGTTCCATCATCATTCATGTTGATTCCCAGCGCTGCAAGATTCACGTCGCCGTCATTACCTGAAACGCTGTAAGTAGCGTCAGTGAGCAAGCTGGACTGGAGCGAACGCAGCGAACTATCCGAAGCAAGGTCGCCTTCCGCGTTTGTGGTTGGATCCACGGTGTACTCCTGGTTCAGGAAGCCAATCAGCGAATTGTAGGAGCTGACGAAATTGTTGATAGCGCTTGAGGCCTGCGTGGTATCGGCGCCGACCGTGAGTTGTACCGGATTGCCGGGCGAAGCCGTGATCAGGTTCAAGGTAACACCGGGTATCGCTCCGGTCACTGTATTGCTGGCGCTGCTGAAGGGAATGCCGTCCACGGAAAGCGATGCATTCGTGCCTCCAATGGGAGCTTCGAAATTCAGGCTGGTCGTGTTGTTCACGATGGCAAGAGCGCCGGCACTGCCGCTGCTCTGGCTGGAGATGGCCAGCCGCGAGCCGTTGGCGTCCGTCACAACACTGGCGGTGACTCCCCAATTCTGAACATTGATGTAGCTCGCCAAGGTATTCAGTGTGTCATTGCTCCCTTGCGTAATGGCGATGGCGTGTGTCTCGCCGCCGGCGCCTCCAATTTCTAATTGGAGATCGCCGCTTGTGGCACCGCCGGGCAAGATGGAAGCATTCGGGTCAGCTACCGAATCGGTAAATACCGTGCCTACGGTGGCCAGACTGTCCACGATAATTTGATGGTTACCGGCCGTCGCGGAGATTTGCGCGGTCCCCCCAATGATGCTGCTGTCGGAAGAAGAGACCACCTTCGCGTTTAGAGGTCCCAGAACATCCGTCAACGAGTTCACCGAACTCACTAACGACGTTAGGGCCCCATTGATGGTGCTCAGATCGGCAGCCTGACTTTGCAGCTCAGTCTGTTGTTGCTGCCAGACGGAAAGCTGCCCATTTTTCTGGTTAAGGACCTCATTAACAATCGAGTTGACGTCAATCCCATTGCCGGAAAGCAAGCTCGCTGCATTAAAACTAATTCCCATGATCCTGGCCTCCCTGCTTCACACCCACATTTGAGTATTCTCCCGTGTCTGGCGCCGCCAAGTTCTTCTTTAGTTCCGCCTGTATTTCGTGGACGATGCTCAATACCTGCGTGCTAGGTAATTGCATGACGACGTCGCCAGATTGTTTGTCGAGGAACTGGTAAATGAGGATGTTGTCATTCATGGTCTTGTCGAACTGCACCTGCACTTCATCTTCGGGAAATTGCGGCAGAGGCGCCGTTTGCGGCGAAACAGGGGTACTCTGAACTTGTTCTGTCGGCGTTTTTTCCGCCACCGGGGATGGTGTTTTTCCAGTTGAAGCGGTGGAGGCCGATGAAGGCTGGCGCAACAAGGCGCGTGCGTTTGTAGCTCGAACATCCGCCAAAGTATCACTGGTTGAGACTGGCTCGATACGCATACCAATCACCGTCTGTTAAAAGACCGGGGAAGCGTGGGTTCCCGCTTCCCCGGATTTCCCGATTTACCGAAGCAAGGACAAAACAAGTTGCTGTTGCTGATTGGCCTGGGCCAGCGCGGCAATGCCGGTCTGTTCCAGGATGGAGAACTTCGTGAGGTTTGCCACCGCCGAAGGAATATCGGCGGCGCGGATTCCATCTTCAGCGGAAGTCAGGTTCTGCACCTGGCTGCTGATGACGTTGCTCGCGCTCTGCAAACGATTGATGCCTGCTCCCAAACCGCCGCGGATACCGGCAATATTTTGAATTGCCTGGTTGATGTCAGTCAGAGAAGTCTGCGCGTCTGAGGCCGAGATCAGATCGTCGTTGGCGAGGCTCACGCTGGAGGCACCATAGGCAATCCCGGAAGAGGAGAGCGCTCCGATGCTTACCGCAATCGTGCTCGCGCCCGATCCGCTGGAATCGCTCAGATAGATGGACGTTGTGGAAGGGGCGTTGCCGGTCGTGTTGGCGAACGCGCCCGCCGTGGCCAAGGTGGATGCCGGATCAATGGCCAGGTTGTTGCGGTTCTGCGGATCCACGATATTGAGGTGGCCTGCAGCGTCAAGAAACGCCTTGGCTCCCACTGTTTTGTCAGAGTTGATGGCGTTCAACAAGTCTTGCACCTTGTCAGTGGCGCCCGCCGTGAAGGTGAAGGACTTCGTTCCGGAAGTGATGGTTAACTTCTGTCCAGATGTCAGCGCGGTAACTTGCGTAAGGGCCGCGGTGGCGCCTTGCAAGACATTTGGATCAGATGGAGACGTCGTGAGGTTGGCAAAGGTCCCGAAGGTTGTAGAAGCAGTGGCGGCGCTGCTGTCGATGCTAATGTTGTTTCGGCCCGCCGGATCCACGACGTTCAAAGCTCCACTTGCATTTAAGAAAGCCTTGGCGCCAACGGTTGTATCCGCATTAATGGCATTGATTAGCGTGCCGACTGTGTCTGTCGCTCCGGCGGTAAACGTGAAGGTCTTGGAACCGGAGTCAATGGTGAACGTTTTGCCAGTCGTCAACGCGGTGGCGAGCGTCAATGTTCCCGTACTACCAACAACCGTGTTGGCGTCTGTGGTTGTTCCGGAGGCAAACACCTGCGTTCCGTTGTAAGTGGTGTTATTTCCGATGCGGTCAATTTCCGCTTTGATGGCAGTGAATTCAGCATCAAGCGCGGTACGTTGCGTGTCGGATACCGTGCCGGTCGCTGCTTCGGTTGCCAGCGTGACGGCGCGATTCAGAAGGGTAGTCACTTGCGCCAGCGCTCCATCCGCCACTTGCAGCTTGCCCACGCCGTCGTTTGCATTGCGCGCGGATTGCGTGAGCGCGGTAATGTTGGCTTGCAGACCATCGGCAATGGCCAGTCCGGCAGCATCGTCGGCGCCGCTGTTGATGCGCGATCCTGAGGACAGCTGAAAGAGTGTGGATTGCAAACTGCTATTAGTGATGTTCAGCTGGTTTTCCGCCGCCAGCGAAGCGATATTGTTCAAAATACTGAGTGCCATTTAAATGCTCCTTCGTATTAGGTTAGGTTCCGTCGTTCTGCTCTTGTCCGTTCCGTAGGAGCCTCGCTCTTTTGGCGAAGGCCCTGCTCCCCTGCATCTGCCAAACTTGCTGCTTCCTCACCGCACATCGGCAGTTCACTTCCGCACTTTAGGCTCTCGGCTCCATATATACCTCCGTAACAGGAGGGACACGTTCCCGCGTAATCAATGAAACTTGCTTTCCGATATAGAAAAGAGGGAACGGTTTCGAGACTAATCAGACCGGCCTGCGCAACAAAAAGGTGTGCCAATGATCCAACTCACGCGATTGAATAACCAGACTCTGGTGCTGAATGCCGATCTGGTGAAATTTGTGGAGCAGTCTCCCGACACGGTTATTACGCTCGTCAACGGAGAAAAATTTATCGTGCGGGAAAGCGTGGATGAAGTGGTTGAGCGCATCCTGAGGTTCCGCTGCTCACTAATGCAGGGAGTTTTTACTCCCTGGAACCCATTTGCAGACGAGCCCAGGAATTCCGATCCCACTACCAAGCAGCCCCAGACGGCGCCGGAAAGGTAACGGCAAGTGGATAAGTCTACATGGGCAGGTTTGCTTTTGGCGCTGGGCGGAATCGCCGCCGGATTGCTTCTCGAGGGCGGGAATCTCTCGCAGATCCTGCAACCCACCGCCGCGCTCATTGTTTTTGGCGGGACCCTGGGTGCGGTCTGCATTCACTTTCCGTTGACCGCAATCCTCGGCGCTGGCAAGCAACTAGGAAGCGTTTTCCTTGAGCCCAACTGGGACTCCGCCCAGGTAGTCCGAACGCTCGTGGGCTTTGCCCAGCAGGCCCGCAAAGAAGGCATTATCTCGCTCGACCCTCATCTGGAAAGGATTCGCGATCCTTTTATGAAAAAAGCGCTCATGCTGGCCGTGGATGGCACCGAGCCCGGCGAACTACGGCAGATGATGGAGATGGAACTCGACAGCCGCGAAGAGCACGAAGAGCGATTCCCCCAGGTGTTTGAATCCGCCGGTGGCTTCGCACCCACCATTGGGATTTTGGGAGCAGTACTCGGCCTGATTCAGGTGATGCAGCATCTGGACAAACTGGACGAAGTCGGGCGCGGTATCGCGGTTGCGTTCGTGGCCACGATCTACGGAGTGGGTTCCGCGAATTTGTTCTTCCTGCCTTGCGCGGGCAAGCTCAAGCTCCGCATCCGGGAAGAACACCTGCTCCGCCAGATGACGCTCGAGGGCGTTATCGCCATTCTTGAAGGGGTCAACCCTCGCATGCTGGAAACAAAGTTGCGCGGCTTCCTGGCCGAGGCTGCCGCTCCACCCGCGCCGCAACGCGCCCGAGCTGCTGGCGCGGGGGCTGGACGATGAGAAGGCGACGCAGAAAACCCAGCGGCGCAAATCACGAGCGATGGCTGGTTTCGTATGCGGATTTCATTACTCTGCTATTTGCTTTTTTCGTAGTCATGTATTCCAGCGCGCAGATGGACAAGGGGAAAGTGGGGCAGTTGGCGCTGGCCATTCAGGTTGCCTTTCAGCAGATGGGTGTCTTTCCTCCTCCGACAGCGGACATTCCCATCAATACAGATGACTCTCTGCCACCCTCCGCCGTGCGGCTGATCGAGAGTGACGGCCGCATCACGGATTTGGGCGAGATCGTACCGGTCTCGCCGGACGGGGTTTCAAGAAGCAAAATGGATGACCAGGACAATCTGGACGCATTGCGCCGGGAGTTGATGCAGACGCTCGCCGGACAAATTGCCCGCAACGAAATCGCGCTGCGTACCGGCACGGACGGCTTGATTATCAGCCTGCATGAAATCGCGTTTTTCGACAGTGGCTCCGCCCAACTGCGGGCAGGCTCCATGCCCACGTTTGCCCGTATCGCAAAAATATTAAACCAACGCGCCTACCGCATACGCATTGAAGGACACACCGACGATCGGCCCATTCATAACCCTCAATTTGCATCCAACTGGGAATTGTCCACGGCACGGGCCACGGAACTGGTGCGTCTTCTGATTACGCAATATGGGTATTCGCCGGCGCGGTTGGCCGCGGCTGGCTACGCGCAATATCACCCCATCGCGTCCAATGACGTTCCTGAAGGACGTGCCCAAAATCGTCGCGTGGATATTGTGGTTCTAGGCAAAGTGCACGAATTGGCGGCCCTGCCATTGCGGCAAATGACTCCGCGCCCGTGACGCATCCTTTGCCCAAGAAGGTCTCTTTTGTCGTCCCAGCTTGTCTCCGTAAAGTCTCGCACGGGGGTGCCGATGAAATTCCATATTGGCCGGTACGTTGCGGGAAACCATTCCCGGCCCTCGATCAGCAACCGTTGAATTTGAAAACCCCGACTCGGGAGGATGCGATGTTCCAGAAAATGGGCTTGAAAAAGAAGCTGGCAATGGGCTTCGGCATCCTTTTGGCCCTGCTCACAATCACCGGCGGGTACAACTACGTCACGACCGTCCGTTTGATTGGCAAAGTGGATAAAGCTAATGAGGCCATGAAAAAGAAAGAATTTTCCGCTGACCTTGAGTTGCTTGTCCGCAGACAAAGGCGAAGCAGCGAGGATTTTTTGTTCGCGGATGACGCCGGCGCTTTGCAGAAGTATGAGAGCGAAAGACAGCAGACCAAAGCAAAACTCGATGACCTGAGCGCCTTTTTGACTGGTGATGAGCGCTCCTTGTACGCGAGGATTGCAAACTCCATTGAGCAGGTTGGCACGCTGCTAGAGCGCGAAATTGCGTTGCAACGAGAGGGAAACCGTAAAAAGGCGCTGGAACTTGCCGCAGGGCCGCAGTCGGAAGCCGCCGACCGGGAGATGACCGCGGCGCTGACCGCGCTCGGTACCCTGGAAAAAGATCAGGTTCAGGCCGCGGTGGACAGCGAAAAAGATACGGAATTTACCGATGAAAAAGTCACCGTCGTGCTTGTGCTGTTCGGCCTTGTGTTTGGAGTCGTGGAAGCCACGCTTATGTCGCGTTCCATCACCAAAAGCATGACCGCCATCCTCGCCATGATCCACGAAATCGCGGCAAACAATCTTGCCGTGCCTGATCTGGAAATTTTCTTAAAAGACGAACTCGGTGAGGCTGGGCTGGCGCTGAACAAAATGAAGAACAGCTTAAGCGAAGTGATCCAGTCCATCGCCAGCACCGCCGTGCACGTGGCAAGTGCCAGCGAAGAACTCTCCTCCACCGCGGCCCAGCAGGCGCAAGGAGCGGAGACACAGAAAGATCAGACCTCGCAGGTGGTGACTGCCATGCAGGAAATGGCGACGACCGTCATGCAAGTCTCCGAGAACTCCAACCGTGCCGCAGCATCTTCAAAACAAGCCGCGGATACGGCCCGGCAGGGCGGCGCAATCGTGGATGAGACTCTGACAAAAATGCGGGCTATCTCAGAGTCCGTGCGCAGCACCGCCCGGAAAGTGGAAGAGCTGGGAAAAAGTTCGGACCAGATTGGACGCATCATCGGTGTCATTGACGACATCGCCGACCAGACCAATCTTCTGGCCCTCAATGCCGCCATTGAAGCGGCCCGCGCGGGAGAGCAGGGCCGTGGTTTCGCCGTGGTTGCCGACGAGGTACGCAAACTGGCGGAGCGCACCACGACCGCTACCAAGGAAATTGCCCAGATGATCCGCACTGTGCAGGAAGAAACGAAGACCGCGGTGGGGGCAATGGAAGAAGGCACGCGGCAGGTGGAAGAAGGGTTGACCACGACATCACAGGCCGGAGATTCGCTCAAGCAAATCATTCAAATGTCGGAACAGGTCGGAGAAATGATTACCCAAATCGCGGCGGCGGCCACCCAGCAATCGAGCGCCACCGAAGAAATCAACGGCAGCATGGAGCAGATTGCGCACCTCGTAAAAGAATCCGCCGATGGCGCGCAACAGTCTGCAAAAGCCTGCCAGGATTTGTCGGGCCTCGCTATGGACCTGCAAAAAATGGTCGGCAATTTCAAGTTGGAGGGCGAGGGTGGCACCACGCGGCAAGCTTATTGGGAGTCCAGCCCGCCTCACTCGCAATTGGGCCGGGATTCCTTAAGCAGGACCAAAGCAGCGGGCGCTTATTAGTCACTTTTTCCGGTGCGAATCATTGCTTGCGGATTAAACGTGCAGCCTGGCGTGCGGGATGGGCTTGAGAATATTGTTATGCAAACCACTGTAAAAAGCGCCGAGGTTTCCTATCGCAGCAGTGCCGGCCTTCATAGTTCAGACAACAATTTCGGCGAGTTGTTGCAATTGGTGAGCTTCCGCATTGGCGGGGAAGAATTTGCCCTCGACATCCTGCGTGTGCAGGAAATTATCCGTGTGCAGCAGTTAACCCGCGTGCCTAACTCGCCCGACTTCGTCGATGGCGTCATAAACCTTCGCGGCAAAGTCATCCCCGTGCTGGCGCTGCGGAAGCGATTTGGCCTGGAGCAAATTGGCCATGACAAGCAGACGCGAATCGTAGTGGTAGAGGTCAGAGGCACTATTTTGGGTTTCATCGTGGACTCGGTCTCCGAAGTGCTGCGGATTCCCGCCCACACCGTGGAGCTTCCGCCGCGTTTAAGTAAAGTGCAGCGCGAATATGTTTCCGGCGTCGGCAAACTGGATGATCGCCTGCTTATTTTGCTGGATGTGGACAGCTTGCTGAGTGATTTCGGCGAATCGAACCCGCTGAGGTCGGCATAAGCAAGACATGGCCTGCGAGACAGGACTGCGAGACGAGACCTTTCATGGACAATGAATTCGCACAGGATGCAGCTCTGATCAAAGAGTTCCTGGTGGAGTCCGAGGAACTTCTCCAGGGTATGGATCAGGACATGGTCGCGCTCGAATCGTCTCCGAAAAATGAAGATCTGTTGAACCGCATTTTTCGCGCGCTGCATACCATTAAGGGAACTTCGGGCTTTCTGGGCTTTGATCCCGTCGTGCGCCTTGGACACCGCGCGGAAGACGTCCTGAATACTCTGCGGCGGGGCGAATCCATACTCACTCGCCGCGTGATGGACTGTTTGCTCGCCACCCGCGATCAACTCGGCCTGATGCTCTCTGATATTCGCGCCGGAGGGCTAAAACAGTACGAAATCGACGGCCTGCTGGGGGAACTTGAACTTGCCCAGAAATCTACTGAGAACGCTGACGGCCCGATTAACTCTTCAGGCGCAGACGCGATTTTTCCTGAGAGTCTCGCTCAAGGTTCCGCTGAGATTTCCGACCGTCCGGTTGCGCCCGCGGCACTCCCCACGCTGCCCGCATCTTCGGCACCTGCGCCCCTGCGAACCATGCGTGTGGACGTCCACAAACTCGACGATCTGATTGATCTGATTGGGGAATTGGTGCTGGAACGGAACCGGCTGATGCAATTGAACCGGGACTTGAATCTGGCCCGCGTTTCAGCCGCCGACTTCAGCGCGGCTTTGAATCTTTCCACCTCCCGCCTCAGCTTCATCACCGAAGAACTGCAAGTGGCGGGCCTGCGAACGCGCATGGTTCCTATTGAGACCGTGTTTAAAAAATTTCCCCGCCTGGTGCGCGATGTCGCCCATCTGCTGAAAAAGAACGTGACGTTGGTGGTCCAAGGCGAAGACACCGAACTTGATAAAACAATGGTTGAGTTGATCAGCGATCCTCTCATCCATCTGGTGCGCAACTCGCTCGACCACGGTCTGGAAATGCCGGAGGCGCGCATCGCCGCCGGGAAGCCGGGCACCGGAACTATAAGACTCGAAGCACGGCAGGAAGGCGACCAGATTGTGATTGTCATCGCGGACGATGGCGCGGGCATGGATCCCGATCGTATCGCCCGCAAAGCGATTGAAAAGGGCCTGACAACCTCCGAGCGCATACGGAGTATGAGCGAAAAAGAAATTTTTGAATTCATATTTCTTCCCGGCTTCAGCACGGCCGAACAAGTAAACGACCTTTCCGGACGCGGCGTGGGTATGGATGTGGTTCGCTGCAACCTGAAAAAGTTGAATGGCACCGTGGACGTTAGCAGCGATCTCGGCTCCGGAACAACCATCCAGCTCCGCTTGCCGCTCACTCTCGCCATCCTGCCCTTGCTTTTGGTGGAAGTCGCAGATGAAGTGTATGGACTGCCGCTTCGCTCCGTCATTGAGACGGCTCGCATCCGCCGCGAAGAAGTTCATTGGGTGGAAGGCTCCGAAGTGTTGCGCCTGCGCGGCCAGACTCTGCCTCTGCTTCGTCTGCGGCAAATGTTCAACACGCCTCCGGTGGGGAGCCAAACCGGCGATAAGGTCGTCGTCCTGGGAATCGGCGAGAAGAAAATTGCGGTTCTCGTGGACCATCTTCTTGGTCAGGAGTCCACGGTAATCAAGCCACTGGGAGCGTTCCTGCACCGCTCGGCGAATTTAGCTGGAGCGACCATCAGCGGCGATGGGCGTGTGCGACTGGTGCTTGACCCCGCAGGCCTGCTTTCCTCCGCGATTCAATCTGCTACGGAGACGATCCAATAATGACTCTCACAGCGGCGGCCGCGGCAATCGGGCCTGCAAACACTCCGCCGAATCCGGTATTAGTCAAAATCCGCGATGTGATTTATCAGGTCGCGGGGATTTTTCATCCCGACAACAAACACCGCCTGCTCGAGGAACGCTGTGCCAAACGCATGCAGGTCCTCGGCGTTGCAAGCCTCCGCGATTACTACGATTGCCTTACCGTCAAACCGACGCGCCAGGCCGAACTCAACGCGTTGCTTAATGAAATCACGATTGGCGAAACCTGTTTTTTTCGCAATGTTCCGCAGCTTGACGCCATACGTAACGTCGCTCTGCCCAAAATCATCGCTGCTCGCGCCAAATCAACGCCGCGCCATCTGCGTATATGGAGCGCCGGGTGCTCCACGGGCGAGGAACCCTACACCCTTAGCATGGCCCTGCTGGAAGAACAAAAAAAACATCTGAAGGACTGGACATTCGAAATCCTGGCCACCGACCTGAATGAACGTTCGCTCGCCCAAGCCCAGATTGGCCATTATGGCGCTTACAGCACGCGCAATATTCCGGAATATTTCAAGCAAAAATATTTCCTTGCACGCGACCGTGAATTGCACGTTACCGCTGAAGTCAAAGCTAAGGTGAATTTCCAACAGGTCAACCTGTCTGACGCCGCCCGCATGGCTTTCATGAAGAACGTGGACATTACCCTCTGCTGCAACGTTCTTATCTATTTCGACAGCGTCTCTAAGCGCAGGGTCATCAGCCATTTCTACAGCAATCTTTTACTTCATGGATATTTGTTTCTTGGCCATGCCGAGTCGCTCTATGGCGTGAGTGATGATTTCCGCCTGGTGCATCTTCCCGGATGCACGGCGTATTTAAAATCAGAGAACAAAGCTGTTGCGCCGGAGAAAGCGCGACCACAATGAGTCTCCGGGAATCATTGTTAAAAAAGCTGGAAGACCTGGATCGCATGCCAACTCTTCCCGTCTCGCTGATTCCTCTCCTCCGCTATATGGAGCAGCCGAATGAAGCGCTCGACCTACAGCAGGTGATCGAATTTATTTCCCAGGACAAATCGCTGGCCGTTCAGTGCCTGCACATGGCCAATTCCCCGCTTTTTGGCAGGAGCCAGGCGGTGGAAAGCATCCGCGACGCCGTGGTTACGCTCGGGCTCGAGCGCATGCGCGACATTGCTGCTTCCTGTTCCATGCTGGGCGTTCTTCCTAAGGAGAAAGCAGGTATGGATCCCGCCGTTCTGTGGGAACACTCGCTGGCTTGCGCATTGGTCTGCCGGCAATTCGCGCGCATGATCGGATTTTCTGATCCGGGCAAGGCATACCTTGCAGGATTGCTCCACGACGTTGGCGTGGTCGCCCATCTCTGGATTTTGCCCAGCGAATTTTCAGAGGCGTTGGAACTGGCGTGCAACGAACGCATTCCGCTTCATGAAGCCGAATTGCGCATGCTGAAAATCACGCATGCGGAGACCGGCAAGCTGGTGGCGGAACGCTGGCGTTTGCCCGCGGAAATGATTTCCGTAGCCGCTTGCCATCATGATCCTCGCAGTGCTGCCGCTCACCGCGACCTGGTCGCGCTGATTTCTCTCAGCGATATTTTGTGCCGGATGAATGGACTTGGTCATGGCCCAGTGGAAGACCGCGAGGTGGATTTCGAGGAAGAGCCGGGATTCGCGATCCTGTTAGAGGAACATACGCAGCTGCGGAATTTCGACTGGGCCCGCTTTACTTTCGAGATGGAAGGCTACATGGAGGAAGTGCACCGGCTCGTGAATTTGATGTACCACCCCGCATGAATGCTCACCGCTCCAATCCGGGTATCAGCGTACTCATCGCGGACGACAGCGCCTTTATGCGCGCCGCGCTGAGCCGCATGGTTGAATCGGATCCGGGACTTTACGTTTGCGCGACAGCGCAGCGGGGTCTCGAAGCTCTGGAACAAATTATTGCGCTCAAGCCTGACGTGGTCACGCTCGACGTCGAAATGCCCGGCTTGAATGGCCTGGAAACCCTGAAGCGCATCATGAAGGAATGCCCGGTTCCCGTCATCATGGTCAGTTCGCTTACCAAGCAAGGCGCCGAGACCACGCTGGATGCTTTGAACTTCGGGGCCTTTGATTATCTTTCCAAGCAGAATTCGTTCTTGTCGGTGGACACAACCAAAATCCGTGATGATCTCATCGCCAAAATCTACGCCGCTGCCGAGAGCCGTAAGCGACGGCCCATGGGCCGAGTTCCGGCCAGTGAGCTTCCGCTTCCAGGGTTCGCCCACGGGCGCACGCATTTTGCCGTCCCTGGCGTGATCGTCCTGGGTACTTCGACTGGCGGCCCGAAAGCCTTACAGGAAATCCTGCCGACGCTTCCTTCGGATTTGCCTGTAGCCATTCTCGTTGTCCAGCACATGCCGCGAGGTTTCACCAAGCCGCTTGCCATTCGACTGAATGGCTTGTGCCGTATCAAAATACGGGAAGCCGAGCACGATGATCCTGTTGAGCCGGGATGTGTATATATCGCGCCAGCGGGCCAGCATATGACCATCCAACGCGGCGCGATTTCAAAAGTCGCCATCCGCCTCTCCACATTTCCAGAGAAGACCACGCACACTCCTTCCGTGGATGTAACGATGCTTTCGGTTGCGGAAGTTTTTCAAAACCTTGCTATGGGAATCATTATGACCGGTATGGGTTCGGACGGCGCGCAAGGCATGCAGGCCATTTATCGCGCCGGTGGTCTTACCGTCGGTCAGGATGAATTCAGTTGCGCGGTTTATGGCATGCCCCGGGCCTGCGCCGAGTTGGGCGTCCTGCATCGAGTGGTGACGCTGGAACAGATCCCAGACCAAATTCTCCAAGCTATCCGCTACTGGAAGCGCGCTTGATCTTCGGAGCAGAGAGTTTCGGAACGACGACAGTTCCTTCCTTCAGCGCGGTTTCGATTGCCTCCAATAGGGACCGCAATGAGAACGGTTTGGCGACATAGTGGCTGTTGCCATCGAGTGCCGCGTGACGCGTCACAACATTTTCGGAGTAGCCCGAAATGTAAAGCACCTTGAGCCCAGGAGACAATTCCCGCAACACCTTCACCAGTTCACGCCCATTCCTGCCCGGAATAATGATGTCGGCAACGAGCAATTCCACGTGGTCCGAATTGTATTGAAAGGTTTGGATGGCGTCTTCAAAGCTGCACGCCTTGAAAACGCGGTATCCGCACGATTCCAGAATTTCAGAGGCGGCCTCGCGCACGAATTCTTCATCTTCCACTACCAGAATTCCCGCACGCGTTTTTCCAGTCAGCGCTAAGTTTGGGGAGGGCTTTGCCTCGATATTTGAAGTTGTTTCAGTCGGCTGCATGATGATTTCCACGCCATCCACATTGCATTTGCGCTTCCAAACACGGGCACGACGGCAGACCCTCGCCGCGCTTCTATTTTGTGGGACTTGGGATTTCGGAATGATCTGACGGTGGGTACGATTCGTTGCGAATCCAAAAACACAGAACCAGAATGGGACGACTGTCCCAACATAAAACTGCGCACTATTGAGATCTGGTTAGCAGCGTATGCTCCGGATCGAGCACGATTTTTCGCGTTCCCGAGGGCGCAGTCAGCCGGAACTGCACTTCATGGTCATCCACAAACACCTGGCCCAGCAAGGACTTTTGCGGCAAAAGGGAATACACGGGAACAAGCGTCACCAGATTATCGGGAGCGTCTTTTTCCGCAATAGTCCCGGTAACGACCGTTTTTCCGTTCACTTCGCTGAACTTTACCTTGGCCAACTCGAAGCGAGGAATCGCCGTTCCGTTGACCCAGCTCTCATAAAACCAATCCAGGGACGACCGGCCTTCGTAGCGAATCGAGGCCGGCAATTCGGGCTCAAACGTCTTCAAAAGTTCTCGGGTGGAAATATTCTTTCCCGCGTATTCATCCCTGACCCGACGAAGCGTTTGCAAAAATAAATCTTCTTTTGCAGTGCTCTGGGAATGGTGCGATCCTCCGAGTTGTTCTCCATCCTTGATCATGCTGTGCAACATACAAAACAACCAGGTCCCCCGGCCATAACTGATCGCCTCATAGCCGGCGGGAAACTTTGACGATGAGAGCCGCATGCCCAGGGTGACCGGGCCCGCGTTCATCAGTGGATCGCCGTCTTCCTGTTTTACGAGAAGATCGTCACGGTACTTATCTAAAACGGCTCGAAACTGGGACGGATCCCGGTCCTTGAGCAATAGCATGGAGCTGTAATTAGCTAGCGCCTCAATCAACCATTGATCGCGATAGCCATTCCAACCGACAAGATCACCCCACCATTGATGCGCGGTTTCGTGCGCCACGGTCATGTTGATCATGGTCCGTTCGACGGGGCTGTATTGAATCTGCTCCTTTTCCGCATCCGTTAAATACGCATAGGTAGAAAGGAAGATCATCCCCGGCCAGCCTTGGCTGGCGTGACCGGGAAGCTGCGTAATTTTCAGACCGCTGAAGGGATATGGGCCAAAAAGATCGGAGAAAAAATCCACGGCATGGGCGGCGTTCTCCGCCACATTACGCACATTCTTTGCCGGCGATGGCACAAGGTTTAACGGGATGACTTCCGGCACGCGCCTGCCAAAGGTGGGCGGGACTGGAAGCACGGAGGTTTGCTGAGATCTGGGAAAGGTTTTTTCTACCACATTGGTCGCATACGCTTCAATGGAAACCCCATGCGCGGAAGCGTCACCACGAGCATATTTCCCCAGGTTGAAGCCTGCAAAAGGAATCGCCCTCTCTGAAACCCATCGCGAAACTTGCTGTTCAGCAGGACCACTCCCTGCGGCTTGTTCACTTGCGTCAGGCGCAACTTGCTTTCCCGTCGCCAGCAGCGTCCAGCCTGGTGGATAGCGGAACTGCAAATCAAAATTCGCCATCGCCATCCCGAGGTTCGGATACCAATTGCCCCGTTCCCCCACATATAGCAGTCCCGGCCCGGCTTGCGAAATTACTTCGCCGCCATAGGAAAAGAGCACATCCATTTCCGCTCCCGTCTTGAGCGGAGTTGGGAAAACAACCGCCACTACATCATTGCCACGCCGCGAAAGTTGCGTGCCTTCCAAAGATTCGTTGTGTATGAATTCAACGGGCTGGCCATCCGCTTCCACTTTTTTGATTTGCAGGAATCGTGAAAGCTCAAAAAGCAAAGTGCGCGTCCCGCCGTGCAAGACATGTAACTTAAGCCTGGTTTCGGCGTCCAGTTCAGTCGGTGGCCTTACCTCCGCGCGAATTTGATAACTGGAAATTCGTACGGCGTCGGGCGGTCCGGCCTGCGCAGTCGTGCTGCTGACCGCTTGCTCGGTACGCGAAGGAGCATTGACAGGAAACGACGTCCATATGTCATAAAAATTCTGCTCCTTCACCGTGCGCAGTTGTCCCGCCCATATCTGTTCGCGCGTCTTTGAGTCGTAATAAATATCAAACCCGCCAAACTTCCTTCCTTGCAGGTGCGCGTGTAGAAAACGGTCGTCGGGCGAAAGCTGCGTGGAAGCTTCGGCGGGATGCGACGCATCGGGCAACATCTCGCTGAAAGTTGTAAACAGGCGCAATGCGTCGGTTTGCGTCATGTCCATCGCGGTTTCATTCCATTTGGAATAAAAAGCCTGCGCATCTTCATCGGGCCGTAGCGAAGACTGCAATTCCGTAAACGTATCGTCATTAAAACGAAAGTAGGCAGTTTCAAACTGTTCTTCGAGGATCGCTCCGCCCGTGAACAGGACCATAGAGCCGCGCTCCACCTGCCCAGGAGGGATTAGTAACGCCTCGCCTTCACCCTGAAAGAAAGCTCCCGTAACGTGTCCCGCGACATCCTGGGTGAAAGCAATGGTGCCGTCATCCAGCGTGATGTGGAGCGATGCCCGGTCCAGCGATGCTCCCCGAATACGGAAGACGCGCGCCGGATCGAGGCCAACGCTGCTAAGTTCCTGATACAACTTTCGCGCTGGTCCCATCTCCGATGGCTTTTCCGGTGGCGTATCGGCCGCGGCCGAAGTGACCATTGCAATATTCACCAGCAGGAGGAGCAGGCAAAGCAAGCTGCGCCGAATGATCTTCATTACTTTTGTCATCTGCGAAGGCCGATGGTCGATTGCTAAAATGCGCGTTGATGCGAATTAGAACCATTATCCTCCAGTTGTTCATGATTTCCGGCCTGTTTCTTACGGCCGGCATTCTTACGCCTGGAGACTTGTTCGCAGACGTCATTTACTTAAAAAATGGCCGCACCATCTGGGCGGATCAGGTGCGCCAGACCAGCACTCACGTTGAATACGATGTGGGAGAAAACACCTTTGCCGTTCCCAAATCGTCTGTTGACCACGTTGTCGCGGGAGGCATGCCTCCGGAATACGGCTCAAGCAGCTCCTCGGCGGCCCCTCGCGATATTCCGGCCTTGAGCCCGACCGACAACCTAAGCAACTCCGTGCAGTTCACTAACAAGATTATTCACGATGGCAGGGTTGATCCGGATGCACTCGCAGCTCTCGAGCAGGGAGATCCACATGCCGCCGCTGCGGGATACTTCATCGCCGGGAAGTATGAATTCGACCACGGAGACTTTTCCAAGGCGCGCCCGCACTTCGATGCTGCCTTGCGCTTCGACGGTGAAAATCCCACTATCCTGAATTACTATGCAGCTCTGCTCATCCGGACCGGTGAGCCGGAGCAGGCGCTGAATTACGCCGAACACGCGGTCCGAATCGCGCCTACTTCTCCCGACGCGCTCGACATGCTGGGCTATGCCCAATATTCGGCGAATCGCACCCAGAATGCCATCGATACGTTCAAGCGGTCATTGCAGTTGCGCCCCGATCCAGCGATTGAACAGATCCTGGCGAAAGCGCAGAAAGACGCGACGGCGGAATCGAGCTTTTCGGAACACGATAGCAGCCACTTCTCGCTTCACTACGAAGGGAAGCAAACTTCCGAGGCTTTTCGGCGCCAACTTATTTCGGTGCTCGAATCGGACTACGACGATTTGGTGCGGCAAATTGGGGTGGAACCACGCAGCACGATCGCAGTTACTCTTTATACCGATCAGGCGTTCTTTGATGTGACCCAGGCGCCATCATGGACGGGCGCGTTGAACGACGGCAAACTTCGCATTCCGATCAACGGACTTGATTCCATCACGCCCAATCTCGCGCACGTACTGAAGCACGAACTCACACATTCTTTCATCAACTACCTTGCCGCCGGACGCTGCCCGCACTGGCTGAATGAAGGCGTGGCCCAGGCGATGGAACCCAAATCGCTTTCCTACGGTCCGCAACTGTCCAAGCTCTTTGCTGCTCAACAGGAAATGCCGTTCAATTCCATGGAAGGCAGCTTCATGGGGTTCTCGGGCCCTCAAGCTACGCTCGCCTATGAAGAATCTCTGGCGGCGACGGACTACATTATTGACACATATGGATTGAGCGATTTGCAGAGGATTCTGCAAAGAATTGGAGAAGGCAACTCCACCGAGGCCGCCATGCGCTCCACCATCCACCTGGATTACGGAGAGCTGGAGTCCGAAGTAGGTAAATATCTCGCTGGCAAATACGGAAGCTAACGCTACTCAGCGTTCTTTGCCCGCCAGTTCGTCCGCAGTCACATAAATAGGTTCAATGTCAGTGGGAATCCCGTGCAAATGGTCCAACGCCTTCTGCAGCGGCGGGCGTATTACGCCTAGCTCATCGAGCAATTTTTTGGCTCCTGCGTAGTCGCCCTGAGCTTCCAGGGTGAGCAGATCGTGGTCAAGCTCCGCAACCGCCTGCTTCATTTTTGGCACGTCCACTCCAAAGGTGCCGTCACCGTGGTCAACAAACCCACCTTTGTCCAGATAGAAGTTGAACTGCACAGCCATGCCCTTGCCGTGCGCCTCGTTTAAACCAAAGCGCAAAGTGCGGAAAGAAGATGCAAGATAAGTCGTGTAGAGCTGTCTTTCTCCCGCCTCTCCGGGCGAAACCAATTTGGTGAGGCCCATTTCGGCAGCATGGTCCATCATGTATTGCAGGGCGAACAAGCCTGTGACGTCCGCCTTGGCCTCTTCAATCGCTCCGTAGAGTTCCTTTATTTCCTCCCGCGGAGTCGTATCTTTTCCCTGCACCTTGATCTGGTGCGGGCCAAGTCCGTGCATCAATTCATGCGCCAGAATGTGGGTGAAGAATGGTTCAAAACGCACATCCGCACGCGCGGATTTTGTCAGTGTGCGCGAAGCAATGGGGAGCAGAACGCTGTGGAACTTCGCCTCCTGCACATTCTTCAGCATGACACGCTTGCTGCCCTTTTGCTGCACCACGTGATCGTCATTCGGCAGATTGTAAGCCGCGGTCTGGATTCCGTGCGCTCCGTCTCCGGTGGCAATAATTTCATCCACCACGCGAATCGGCGCGGCAGCCCCAAGCTTTGGGTTTCGATACTTCGCATCCATGGGCAGATTGTTCTCAATGTCCTGAAGATGGCTGGTGAAGGCAGAAAGCTTCTCCGTTTCCACGTCGTCCCGGAGAGTCACATAGGCTTCGAAGGCCGCCTTATATCCGAAGATTTCATCGTTGTAAGTTTCATAAGGCCCAATCGTCACGTCAATCGGAGCATCAAGGTCCATCCAAGCCAGGTCACTCTCGTAGTAGTCGTTAGAAAGAAATGCGTCGGCCCGCGCGTCGAGGAATTTTTTCAAGGAAGCATTGCTGGTCAATGCAGCAGCCTCGTGCAACAACTTTGCCGCGCGCGTCAAATCGTCCTTGTATTCCTCGCTGTAAGGAATCGCCTGCAATTCACCGCTATTGCCGGATTTCCAGCGAATCACGGTGAAGAAGCTTTTCGCCTGTTCCTGGTCTTTCTGCGGCAATGCTGCGACCCATTGTTCGAAGTTCTCTTTCGTCATGTTTTCCGGATAAAAATTCGCGCCCGGCAGCTTTTCCGCAGGGACTCCCGGCAAAAACGCTTTATTCGCATCCAGCGCGGACCACGGTCCTTTGTTGATCCAGAAATAATGTAGGCGCGCCGCGCCCAAAGAAGACTTGTCTTTCTGCAATTCGGAATACAGCGCGAGATCGCCGCTCCAGTATTGCTGCATGAAGACATGATTCAGGATTCGGGCCGCTTCAATCAGCTTAACCAGCGCCTGTCGGTCTCCGGCATTCAGCTTCGACGTGTTCACTTCGATTTGCGTGGGCGCGAAGCGGGCGGTCATGGCGCGCAGATGGATTAGATCAGGCACCGCGGTTTTCTGTTCCTGAGGACTCTTTTCCTGAGCAATCATGAGGGCGACTCCCAATCCAAAAACAAGGCAAACCAAGAACGAGATATTTTTGAACATTCATACCTCTCAGCCGGAAATTATTCCAGCCCGGCAATCAGAAGAACTCCATAATATCAGCGTCCCGGGGCTGACTGCCGCACTCTGGGAGAGGTACAATATCGGGAGGTCGTTATCCCAGAAGTCCCGCGCGTCAGAGCTTAATCACGGGTCTTAATTCGCGGCCCCTAGAGAGTCCCATGCGAAAGCTTTTCTTATTTCTACTCGTTGCGTGCACTTGCATTGTCTTACCTTCGGTCACATCCGCCGACACAATTGTCGAAGAGATTGTTGCCCGCGTGAATAACGCGATCATTACCCGCACCGACTTTCAGAAGAGCCGCGACGATTTAAAGCAGGAGTTAGAACAGCAGGACCCCGCCACCGCCGATCAGCGTTTCGCGGACGAACAAAAAGATGTGCTGCGCGATTTAATTGATCAGCAACTGCTATTGCAACGCGCCCAGGATATGGGAATTACCGGTGATACTGAGCTGATCAAGCAACTCGACCAGATGCGCAAACAGTATCATCTCGACACGCTGGAAGATCTGCAGAAAGCGGCTGAGCAGCAGGGTGTTTCCTTCGAAGATTTCAAGCAGAACATCCGGAACGGAATCATCCGGCAGCAAGTGATCGGACGGGAAGTCGCCTCCAGGCTTCAGCCTACGCCTGAGGAAGAGCAAAAGTTTTACAACGAACACAAGGAAGAGTTAGCGGAGCCTGAACAAATCCGGTTAAGCGAGCTGATGATTTCCACGGAAAAAACCACCTCCGACGATCAAATTGCCGCTGCCAAAGCTAAGGCAGACGGCCTGCTCGCGCAAATTAAAAAAGGGACCAGCTTTGAAGATTTGGCCAAGACAAATTCGAATGGTCCGAGCGCGGCTCAGGGCGGAGATCTCGGTTATTTCAAGCGTGGCACGCTGGCGAAACAATTGGAAGACACCACCTTCGCCATGAAGGCAGGCGATGTTTCCGACGTGATCCGCACCAAGCAAGGCTTCGTGATTTTGAAGGTCACTGAGCACAACAAGGGCGGAATTCCCGCCTTTAAAGACATTGAGCCGCGTGTATCGAATGCCGTCCTTATGCAAAAGTTGCAGCCGGCGTTGCGCACTTACCTCGAACAGCTGCGCGATGATGCTTACATTGACATCAAGCCCGGTTATGTGGACACCGCCGCCAGCCCCAATGAAACCAAGCCCGTAGAAACCACTGCCACCGACCCGAAAGCGAAGAAGCTGAAAAAGAGGAAAAAACTGGGAGTCATTTAAGGTAAGCTTGCCTCACCGCATTCAGGCTCGGCTGGGATGCGAACGTCATCAGGCGAGACCACCCATGAAGGACTTCTTCATCTGTGATTGTGTTGCACACGAAAATAAAATTGTCACGTCCTCCTTTGTCGTAACTTCCAAGCAGGTTAAACCCAAAAAAACCGGCGAGCCTTACCTGGCGCTCACCTTGGCGGACCGCAGTGGACATCTTGAAGCCAAGATGTGGGACAACGTCGAGGAGGCCCTCGATGGCTTCGATCAGGACGATTTCATTAAGGTCAAAGGACTCGTCAATAAGT
This sequence comes from Terriglobales bacterium, assembly GCA_036489565.1. Lineage (GTDB taxonomy): Bacteria > Acidobacteriota > Terriglobia > Terriglobales > Acidobacteriaceae > JAICKN01. The sequence continues at coordinate 140,695 of DASXFN010000106.1, read as the reverse complement.
ACAAGAACCGCTTCCAGCTCACCATCCACAAGCTGCGTCGCATGGGAGAAGCGGAAATTGAGTTCGCGGATTACCTGCCCAAGACCACTAAGAACATTGATGAACTTTGGGGGACGCTGAAGGGTTTTGTCGCGACTTTTCAAAATACGTATTTAAAGACGCTCGTCGAATCGTTCATGGGCGATCCGGAAATCGCGGCGGCCTACCGTAACGCTCCCGCGGCCAAGACTTTGCATCACGCCTATATCGGCGGATTGCTGGACCATGTGGTTTCTCTCTCCCGCTCCTGTGACTTGATCTGCCAAAACTATCCGCAAATCAACCGAGACCTGCTGCTCACCGGCGCTTTTTTGCATGACATCGGCAAGATCCACGAGCTTACGTACAACCGTTCGTTTTCTTATACAACCAAAGGCCAGTTGCTTGGCCACATGATCATTGAACTGGAAATGCTTCATGCAAAAATCGCGCAAATTCCCGGCTTTCCCGATGAGCTGAAAATCCTCATTGAACACCTCATCATTAGTCATCACGGTCAATATGAATTCGGCTCTCCCAAATTGCCCATGTTTCCTGAGGCCCTTTTGCTCCACTACCTGGACGACCTGGATTCGAAAATGGAATCCATGCGCGCGCACTTTGAACGTGAACAGGGCAGCGAGAGTCCCTGGTCCAGCTACAATCCTTCTCTCGGCCGCACCCTCTTGAACTCCGCAAAATTCCTGGAGAAAAAACCGCCTCCCGCCACGGTAAGCGACGCCTCCGGCACTCCAAATGGCGCGAATGCAGATTCGGTAGAGTTCACTTAGGCGCGGAACTCGACAAAACTTAATCCGAATTCCACCCTGCCGCATTCCGCTGTGTAATTCGTTCATGCTGTTCCAGCGGTGGGGGTTTCATTTGGGACAATCAGTGCGCATCCGGCCTTACGGGGCACGCTGGGCGCTCGAACAGCATGTAGAATCGTTATTTGCCCGTCGTCATCTGTTCTTATTGGGCTGATCTCAATTAGTCCTGATCTAAATCAGCAAGGAGCGTCTTTTGCCCGAAACAATTTATGACATCGCCGTGATTGGCAGCGGCCCCGCTGGATACACGGCCGCCATCCGCGCCGGACAGTACGGCCTGAAGACCGCATTGGTGGAAAAAGATCCCTACCTCGGCGGCACCTGCCTGCATGTGGGCTGCATCCCGACCAAGGCCCTGTTATTCAACGCCGAGATTTGGGACCACCTGAAAGACGCCAAGGAATACGGCATTGAAGGCGTAGACTCACGCAAGCTGAACTGGGCTGCGATTCAGAGCCGCAAGACGGGCGTCGTCAACAAGCACGCCAAGGGACTTGAATTTTTGATGCGCAAGAATAAGGTGGAAACGATCAAGGGTTACGGCAAGCTCACTGGCCCGGCGCAGAACGGTGTGTTCACGGTCAATGTTGATGACGGCGGTAAGAAGAGTGCCATTAAAACCAAAAATATAATCCTCGCTACCGGCTCGGAAGCGCGCATGATTCCCGGCCTGGAAGCCGGAGAACGCATCCTTACCAACATTGAAATTCTCAAACTGAGCGGGATTCCCAAGTCATTGGTCATCGTTGGTGCGGGCGCGGTGGGCGTGGAGTTCGCCTCTATTTTCCGGTCATTTGATTCTGAGATCACCATTATTGAAGCGCTGCCGCGATTGGTTCCTCTGGAAGATGAAGAGGTCTCCAAAGAACTGGCTCGCGTTTACCGCAAGCGCGGCATCAACTTCCACACCAGCGCGAAAGTTGAGAAGGTTGAGAACACAAAATCCGGAGTGGCGGTAACTTTCAGCGCCGATGGCAAGCAGCAAAAAATTGAAGCGGAGAAAATCCTGATCGCCGTAGGCCGCAAGCCCTACACCGATAATCTTGGCCTGGAGAAGACCCGCATCAAGCCCGAGCGCGGATCGATCAAAACCAATGAGTGGATGGAAACTGACGAGCCCGGCATCTACGCCATCGGCGACATCGTTCTGGGCATGCCGCTGCTGGCGCATGTGGGAGCCATGGAGGGCATCGTTGCGGTTTCCAAGATCGCTAAAAAAGAAGACAGGCCGATTGACCCGCTGAAAATTCCTAACGTCACGTATTGCCATCCGGAAATTGGCAGCGTCGGCTTGACCGAAGCGAAGGCCAAAGAGAAGGGCCATAACGTGAAGATCGGTAAGTTTCCCTTCACGGCAAATTCGCGCGCCTCCATTGTTGGCGAGCATGAAGGCTTCATCAAGATTGTTTCCGACACGAAATACGGAGAAATTCTCGGCGTCCACATCATCGGCCCGCAAGCAACGGAGTTGATCGCCGAAGCCGTGACGGCCATCGAGCTGGAAGCGACGGTGGAGGATTTAATGTGGACGATCCACGCGCATCCCACGCTGGCGGAAGCCATGCTGGATGCGTCGAACAGCGTGTATGGGCTGGCGATCAATATGTAAGGGTTTCCGACATTGCCTCAATTTTTGTCATCCTGAGCGCAGCGAAGGAACTATGCAATTGCAGCAGAAGTAGAGAATGATCTCCGTTCTTCAACTCGGCACAATTGATTACGCCACAGGGCTCCGCCTGCAGCAGCGATTGGTCGAATTGCGCAAGAACAGCGAAATTGGCGACGTACTTCTCTTGCTTGAGCACACGCCAGTGATCACTCTCGGCCGCAATGCGAAATCCAAAAATATCGTTGCCTCGCCAGAACTGCTCGCGCAGCGCGGAGTCGAGGTCTTTGAATCCGACCGTGGCGGCGATGTCACCTTCCACGGCCCCGGCCAGCTAGTCGGATATCCGATCTTCGATCTCCGAAGTCTGCCTTCCGAAGACGAAAAGCGCAAAACCGTAGGCGCCATCGAATACGTCCGCCGCCTGGAAGAAGTCCTAATCCGTACCTGCGCCGACTTCCGCATTCCCACGAAACGCATCTGCGGCCTTACGGGAGTGTGGACTGCTCCTGAGCCAGCCACGGAATGTGTAGCGCCGGGTCTTCGACCCGGCGAGGTCGAGCAAAGCTCGACAGCAAAAAGCGAAAGCAATACAGAAGCCAAAATCGCCGCCATCGGCGTCCACATCTCCCGCGCCGTCACCTCCCACGGCTTCGCGCTCAACATGAATACCGATCTCAGCTTTTTCGATCTCATCATCCCCTGTGGCATCACGGCGAAGCCCGTGACTTCCATGGCAAAGGAGTTGGGCAGGGGTCTTTCGGTCCAGGATGTCGCTCACGCCGTTACTCGCAATTTTGGAGTGGTCTTCCAATCCCAGATTCTCTGGCTTGATTCACTAGAATCTCTCCTCGGCCCGGCCATCGGCGTTCCCATGAAGCCGCCTAAGGAACTCCGCAAGTTACACAGCGAAGAAGATACGTTCTGGGCGTGAGAAGCGGCTCAATGCGAGAGTGTTTCCACGCGTAGGACAATCCAACCGGCTGGACTACCCCCAGCATCAATATCGATTTCTGTCGCTTCAGACGCGTATGTTTGCCCAACCTTCAATGCTTCGTCGCTGCCATCAAAGTTTGCATGCAGATCGGTTAAAGCAATCAGTAACAAGTGGTCTTTTCCCTTCGTGGAAAAATACGAACTAGCCAACGTTGCTCCAGGATCAAGCCGATGTCGATACGCGGTAACAAAACCATTCGTAAATAGCGAAGTAGTCTCGCCAATCATTGCCTCTCCCATTCGTATCGGGTGGGTGCATTTGGCAGGTTCGGAACACGAGTGCATCGCGGACGCCCAATGTTGCTTGATCTCCGCAATCAAAGCGGTCACGGTGGTAGTTCCTGAGTTCGTTAGGTGAGAAATGCTACCCATCGGCAGAAAACGAGCTTCGCCATTTATCAGGGATGCGGCCTCGCCAGACTTTTGCGCGCTCAGTGCGAGATTTTCTCCCAGCACTATCAGAACCGCATCTCGCCCATGCGATTCGAGATCTGTCTCTGCGCCAGCTGTTATTTGCAATCTGAAAACTCGAAAATAGGGATTCTCTTCAACGATCTCCCGCCTAACTGCAGGAGATGAACTACTCCCCGTCTGATTGGTATTCGAATTTTGGGTAGTTTGGCCTGCAATCTGCGCAGTCAGCGAGAGACCAATAATAAGACTAGTCAAGCACTTAAGTTTAGCCGCGTGCATCTTGCTCCGCAGTATAACTGTGAACTCGGCAATCTTCGCAGTCGGCGCTGGTCGTTCGCAATAGGCGATCATTCTCCGAGCGGTGGTCCTCCTTAGGCGGAGCTTAACAATTCAGGCGTAGAATGGCCGGATATTGATTACCATTGTTCGAATACTCTTGGAATGAAGGTGTAACCTTGTCACGCAAATACACTCCATTCTTATAACGCGGCAATGCATCTTTCGGAGGGCAATATGCGCAATTTCATTATCGGAGTCATCGTCACTGTAGTCGTGATTGTTGCGGCTGGACTGGCTTTCGCCTTCCTCGGACTCCTGCCTACTAACGCCGATGCCACTCCGCCCAGCATTGAACGCAACATCGCCATGCATTCCATGGACGCATCCATGGATCGCCACGCCCCACACATTAGCAATCCCGTGCCGCCCACCGATGACAATCTCATCGAAGGCATGAAAATCTACACCATGAATTGCGCCGGGTGCCATGGCAGCTTCAACTACAAGCCCAGCCCGCTGGCGAAATCTTTTTATCCGCCCGTCCCGCAGTTGATTATTGACCCGCTTGACGATCCGGAATGGCACGTGCGTTATGCGATCTCCACCGGCGTGCGCTACACCGGCATGCCCGCTTGGGGAAAAACGCTTAGCGAGGACCAAATCTGGAAGCTCACCGCTTTCCTCACCCGGTTGGATAAACTTCCTCTTGCCGTGCAGCAATACTGGAAGGATTCCTTCGGCGTAGAGCCGCATAGCGGCGCTGAAGGCATGAAGATGCAGGATTAAATTCTTCTTTTGGACCTGTCATGTTGAGCGAAGCAAGAGCAAGCGCATAGCGCAGCTCTTGCGAGTCGAAACATCCCTATCGCCAAAGGCTACCTTTACTGGGACACACCGCATTACTACCGTGCCATCCCAACTGGCCGCCCGCTTCCCGGAACGCTATAATATTCTGTTTGCCTGTCGCAGATTTTCGCCTCGGGCTTCCGGAAGGAAATTATGGCGACCGATATCATCATGCCCCAAATGGGGGAGTCTATTGTTGAAGGCACCATCACCAAATGGCTGAAGAAGCCCGGCGATAAAGTCCAGCGCGACGAGCCGCTGTTTGAGATCTCCACCGACAAAGTGGACGCCGAAATTCCCGCTCCCGCCTCTGGCGTGCTCCAGGACATCAAGGTCACCGAAGGAACCACGGTTCAGGTCAACACCGTAGTGGGAACCATCGCCGGCGACGGCGAAGCTGTGAAGCCCACTCAGGCCCGCGTTGCTCAGAACGAAGCTCCCGCGGAAAAGAAAGCGGCCGCTCCCGCCAAGCCCGCCTCTGCTGCGGAAACGCTCAAGCCGTCACATAAAGAAGACGAAGAAGATGAGGCGCGCTCCTCACCGCTGGTGCGTAAAATGGCGCGCGAGCACAACATTGATTTGGCGCAGGTGGAAGGCAGCGGCCTGGGCGGCCGCATCACCAAGCAGGACATTTTGGATTTCCTCGAAAAAGGAGAAGAGAAAAGCGCGGAGAAAAACGTTGCCGCCCCTCCTTCGCGTACGACCAGCGCCCCAGCGCCCGCTCCTCGTTCGGCGCCTCCAGTTGAAATTCCCGGAGATGTTGTTCCGCTTACCCGCATGCGCAAAATTATAGCGGAGCGCATGATTGAGTCACGACGTACCAGCGCTCACGTTCACTGCATGTTTGAGGTGGACATCACGCGCATCGTCAACTTGCGCAATAAGCTGAAAAATTCCTTCGAGCAGCGCCACGGCGTGCGGCTAACATTCATGCCATTCTTTGTACGCTCGTCGATCATCGCATTGCAGCAATACCCCATCATCAACGCGTCTTTGTTTGATAACAATATTCACTACCACAGCAACGTCAACGTCGGCATTGCCGTCGCGCTCGATTGGGGACTCATTGTTCCCGTGCTAAAGAATGCCGATGACCTTAATTTTCTTGGATTGCAGCGCAGCATTACCGACATTGGCGCGCGCGCGAGAGGAAAGAAATTAAAGCCCGAAGAAGTGGAAGGCTCCACTTTCACCATCACCAACCCCGGCCAGTTCGGCGCGGTGTTTGGGCTGCCCATCATCAATCAGCCGAACTCGGCGATCCTCGGAATCGGCGGCATCATGAAAGTCCCGCTCGTAATCACCGACAGCGAAGGCGTGGATTCCATCGCCATCCGCTCGGTCGTTCACCTGACGCTCGGCTACGATCATCGCCTGATTGACGGCGCCGTCGCCGACCAGTTCATGGCGTTCCTGAAGAAGACGATGGAAAACTGGAGTGAGGAAGTCGGATAGGCCATCGTCGAGTGCATTACTTCCAGTTCTGCTGATATCTCTTGCACAGGTGCACGTCGTGGAAGAGCGGCCATTTATGGCCGCGCTACTCCACACGATTCTCGCAGGCCCTTTAGGGCCCCAATCTCACCTCACCCCCCAATAATCCCGCAGCGCGATCGCCACACTAATCGCCACGGTAATTGCGGCATTCACCAGCCGGTCATAAACACTCCGCTTAATATCATTCCGCGTCAACGCATTAATCCGGTTCTCCGCCGACTGCATCCACCCCGGCTGCTCGCCGCCAACCAGCATGTCCATCTTGGTTTCCAGCCGGCTCAGCTTCTCAATCACCTCGCGCTGAAAGTCGTTGTCGGTAACGCGCACTACCAGCGACTTACCATTGTGGAGATACTCTTTCCGGAAGTCTTCCTCTTGTTTTGCCATATCGAATGCCATGTGGGATCTCAAGCTGGATAATTCACATACAGAGCGCAGGTGTACCGCGAATACTTCGGAGGCACCGAAGCATCGTACTGCCGCAAAAAATAACCCTGCGCCTTCGACAGTCGCGGCACAGTAAAGGTTTGCGTTCCAAACCGGCCTACCAGATTCCGGTCATTCGCTTGGCCCCATCCGGTGTCGCTCCATCGAACTTCGAATCCTCCTCCGGAAATCGGCCCACTTCCGGTATCAATGCTCACCGTCGTAGAGGTAATCGCAGTGATGGCCGCCCCCGTCAGTGCCGTCAAGTAAGCAGACGCGACCTGATCTTCATTCAGCTGCTGAAGCCCAATAGGGATCGAAGCCTTCGCGCTCTCGAATTCAAATGACAGCGTTTCCGCCGCGTCATTGGCGAACGTGATCTTATAGTCGCTGTGCTCGCCTTGCAGGTCCTTCACGCCAATCGCGACTTCCCGCACAATCGCCGTAAAGTTCGCACTGCGCGACGGCATATTAATTTGCAAGGCGTCTCCCGGAAAAATATCTGCGGCCACGCCGGGCAAAAAATCACTCCACGTCTCGTAAGAACCCGTCCATCCGGAAATGTTCCCATCATCTAAAATCGCCAGTGCAGCATTTTCGCAATCGGCCGCCATCCGCGCGGGGGGACTCTTAATGCGCCTCACGACCCCGCGAACGCCGTCATCCGAGCCATTCGCCAACGCGGCAATGCTCGCCGGATTCAGCACTCGGGCAATCGCCGTCCCCGTCCCGCGATATCGGACTTCGATCGCCTCGTTCGCTTGAGGAACATACGCGGTAAAAAAATCCAGTGCCGGCCCTGACACAATCGTGCACTCTGCTCCATCAGATTGCGCTCCCACCAGCCGCGTCCGGAAAGTTAAGCCGGGGAGTGCGCTGCGCACCTGGGTGCCCGGCGCTTGCACCATCCGCGTAAATGCAATGTCGCAGTTCATGTTCACGGCGTTTATTAATGCATATGTCGCAAACCCCGGCGCATTTGTCAGCACGTCGTCATACAACACCGTGGAGCTTGCGATCAGCGACGCGGGATTGGCAGGATCAATCTCATGCGCTTCCAGCACCACGCGCACGTCCGCTGCTAACTCCGCCCCTCCCAATCCGCTGCCCGCCGGATGCGAGGACGAATGGAATATCTGCTGTTCGCGATAAACCTCCAGCGAATAGATCCTCGTAGTAAGAACGTAGTGCCGCCCGCTCACCGTGGTCATCGGCGTTCCACTGAGCGCGCCATTGATGATTGCCTGGATGTTCGACTCTGTTCCACTTGGCGAAAGCTGAAAACCCGCCAGGCAGTTCGCCGCCGTCACTGCACCCGAATACAATCCGCCAAGGATACCCGCTGACGAAGCGTGAAATTCCGCATCGCCATGCTGCATTACCAGCGCCCCACCCATCTCAATCTTTTCCGCGAAGTTAATTAGAGTTTGCCCATCGCTTCCCGTGCCTCCCGCAATCTGCAACTTACCGCCGCTCACCGCCACTGCATTTGCCGGATCAGTCTTAGTCCACAGCGCCGCGTTGAGCGTTGATCCTGAATACTCTTCCGTAAAAATCGTGTCACTGAATTGGCTGAAGGGCGTCTGCGAAAGGTAGAACTTCAAAGTAAGATTGTCGCCCACAAAATAATCCGTTACGTATGCCTCGGGCTCGGAATTGCCGATTGTGGTCACATCATTCAAGAGTGTGTCCACAGGTTCCAGAGTCAAAGATCCCGCCGAGAAGTTCGCGGCGCTCTCATTCAACGCATATTGCGCCGCGCCCACCGAAGTGAAAACCACGGCTCCATCTCCGGCTCGATAACTTCCTCGCGCCTCGAGCGCGATTTCCGCGACATGTTCTGAAAATTTCTTTTGCGGATCAGGATCGTAACTCGCCAAAGGATCAAGTTCTGCCACGCCCGATACATCCAGCAACCCCGGCAGCAAATCCTGCGCCATCTGCCGGAGCGCGTTACCCGCGCTCCGGCCCACAAAAGGGACGCGGTCCGGCAATCGTTTCCGGTCGAGCGCAACTTCGTCGCTCTGGGCCACCAGGTTGTACCGGTAAACCGGCCCGTGTTCGCCCCAGCCTAAATATTCATAGCTCGGCGCGCTCAACAAATATCCCGAAAAAACGTCCTGACCATTCGTGCGGCCTAAGGTCAACCGTGCTCCGCTCACTGGGACAACGAAATTCGGCCCATTCGATAGCAGCCCAACTTTCAGCACAGACGGCTTGTTCAATCGCCGGACCACCTGCGGCAGCCGCGCACTGTCGATCAACTGCGTATAGTCCTGTGGCCCTCGGCCATCTAAATTGTCAATTTGCAATTTCATTGTCGTAGGTTTTCAAATCCCTTGATGAAACAGAATCTCCAGACTTGGTCTGGAATGCGATGAACATGAGTGTTTGTTCCACTTATGTAACGAAGATTGTGTAAGAAAACCGTTTCCCCATTCACAACGGCCGCTGCTCTAATAAAGTGCTGCCATGCCTGCGGGGAAATAACTGCGATAACAAACGACTGTTTGGCCGTCGTTAATATCCGTGGAGGGCAGCGCCACAAACGCCGCCCGCAGCGCCAATGACGCTATCGCGCCGACGGCATTCACTTCCTCCTCGCGCTCGAATACCTTCATTGAACTCTGCTCCGGTCCACTAGTTGCATTAAATCGGATCGTCCGGGCAATCGAGGTTGTGGGACTTAATCGCGGATAATGAAAGCAGACACGGCCACCCGATTCCTCCTCAGCAACAAAGAGCGCGGACCATTCCTGGAAAAAAACTCCCCCTTCACGGTCCACAAAGGCAATCACCTTTTGTAAGTTCATCCCCGCCGCGGGTGCGCCGCCCAGCAGAGGCTGCGCCAACACCAGCGAAGTCGCGGTCTTTTCCGCCACGCGGCCTACATTGAATGTAATTCGCCGCAGGTAGTTCGCGTCTTCCCGAACCAGCGTCGGATCACTGACGTACGCGCCCGGAATGCCCGTGCCCACATACCCCGTTTGCCCCGCGTAGTCCGCGTCTACGGCGATCATGTCTCCGGTAGAGAACGCATTCACCGCGCCTTCGCCGACGAAAATTTCTCCTGCGCTCGATCCCGGCAGCACCGCGACCGCCGTCACTGGACTTCCCCCCGAAGGCCGAGCATCTGCGCTTGGGTCCGGAGCTAGCACGTTCATATGCTCCGATCCGCCTGCGAGCGCCATCTGCAACTTGCCCCATTCGCGAAAATCGCATTCCACCCGTGCATCCAGCGCAGAGCGGAACTGTCCCACCGCCGTTCCCTGTGGCCCCGTTCTCATCGGCTCCGTTGCCGTCGCGCATAATCGTTGAAAGTTGTCCACCCATCCCAAATCAATCCAGGGGGCCGGCGGCGAGCTCAGTGCGAAGGCCCCATATTTTCCCGGATCAAATATCGTCGGCGTCTCCGTGTTTCGATCTACTACCGCAAAAAATGCTCTTACTCGCCGCGAAATTGGCACCATCGCGGCCCTCAGTGCCAAAGTGCTCATAAAATATTCACCTCAGGGAAGAACAGGACACTCAACGTCGCTTTTCGCTCCAGGAGTGGCGCGAGGTTCGTCTTATAACGCGCATCCACTCCCGTAACTTCGCTGAACTTCGGGGTCGTCCATGAAATTCCCGTCCCCATATCCAGGCTGGGCGCCTGCGTGTAGTCGCGTTTTTCGGTGTGCTGCGGCTGGCAAATGCTTAACAGCTCGGTATCCAACTCAGCCAGTGCGCGCCCGCGGTCCACTCCGCTCTGCACCGTGCCCAGGGTGTGATAGGAAATCGTGCAGCCCATCGCCATCAGCGCACGGCTTCCAACCTGCCGCTCTAAAGCTTCCGCGCTGCCCCACTCGATATAGAAAGCATCCGGCAGCGGCTCTACGGGAATAACCAACTCGTTCTCTGCCACAATGATCGCCGGCCTCGTCGTTCCATTCAGCGTTACCGTGCGTTGCGGGTTCACCGATGTCAGACGGGTAAGCAGCGTCATGTAAAAACTGTCTTTAGTAAATTGCATGCAAGCAACCTTTCGTCCTGGCCTTTGGTAGTCAAATTTTGAAATCGAAAAAATCGTATCTTCGACCAATGGCCAACGACCAATGGCCTATGACCAACGACGATTGCCTATTCCACTGCCTCCACCAAAAACAAATACGCCGTCCCCGCGAAATATTCCGTCGCGACATTTACGATGTGAAAAAGGTCGCCGTCATACGAAATTCCCAGCGCGCTCTGGAACAATTGCTCCGCGCCCGTGATGTTGCGATCAACCACCGCCTCCGCCACCGCCGAACCCGGAATCAGAAATTGCAGCCTGCGCCGCGGCCCATTGCTGTCTGTAGGCAGCGTTCGCACTACCACGGGTGCAAAAGCGACTTCTTCGACTCCAGGATCGGTCAGCCCCAATTGGGCCGCCGGATCATCTGGCAGCCCCAGTGCCGAAAACAGCAGGCTCACCGAATCCCCTCCCAACACCCGCAGCATCGCATCGGTTGCGCGCGTAATGGCCGCGCCGCTTATGGATCCTTGCATTTTGTCAGCCCACTTTCTGCGCCACATAGGGCGCCAGCAGTGTTTTCACCGTTTGGTCCAGCAGCGTGTCCGCGAAATATTGCAGTTGCATCTGGTTTAGCTGGCCGGCACGTACATTCAGCGCGGGGGTAGCCTGCGCATTTCTAACCAGTTGCGCACAAGCAAATTTCACCGCGTCAGGAATCGCGCTGTACCCAGCTGTGTACACCACATCAAGTTCGCTAAAGCCCAGGCCAATCGCATTCACCGGCAAGGTCAGCTCTCCAGTGTCCGCATATACGTCAATTCCTGAAGGCGTAATGTCTGTCCAGGTGCCCGGCAAGCCAAACAGCAGCGCCACATCCGAATTCAAATCGTCAAAAGGCCATTCCCCTCGCCGTGGAATCGCGAATCGGCCACGCGCCGAAACAATCGCAGTCGTCGCGGGCGCAACGGCCGTAAGCGGCACGTAACTTACACGCACCGTGTTTCGCCCTTCCGCGAGCCGGATGCGCTCCTCGTATTGCGTCACGCCGATGCTCGCGCGTCTGCAATACGAATCAATCATCGTAGAAGCCGCGCCCACCAGCGCCGCCGGTGTGGTCGCATCCAATCCGTATGCCACGTACTCCGAAGCCTGCAAGTAATTCATGTGAGTTCCTAGAAAGTTCGGCCGCCGATTGTCCTCGCGAACAACCAGCGGCCTGATTTGTAAGGCCAACAACCAACGACGTTTTTACCGCGTCACTTTCACTTCATAGTGCGCATAGGCCGCACCCTTCACCACAACAGCGCCAAACTTCACAACCACCAACTGCGTGGCCAGCGCCCCAACCAGTCCCAACTGAAACACTCGCGGATTCGCATCCGTCAGCCAGTGGTACTCGATCAGGTCCTCACTCACTACGTAGCAGGGAAGGCTTGCCGTTCCGCTTCCCGGTGTCCCGGTGTAGCTCAACGACCATTCCGGAATCAGAGGCAAATCGCCCGCTTGCGTGGAAAGCATCTTTACCCGCAACCCGCCGGTAATCTCCGTGGTGGAAAGCACCACGTTGAATGCCGACTTCATCTCCCGGTCAATCAGGTCCAGCAATACCGGGTTTGCATAGATGGCCGTGGGGCGCACTTCAAAAGACGAGTTCGCCACCATGCCGGCAACTACGCCCTTAATTCCATCCACAATGCTCTCGGTGTTCCCGATCGTGGTCGTGTTGCCGCCAGCTTCAATCTGACCAATTGCCCCGAAATACTGTGTAGTGGCCGGCGTGCTCAGTGATGTGTCATTGCCATTCCACAACGCCACATCATGAGTGCGCAGAAGCCCGTCCACCGAATCCGCCAGGTCTTTCGCCTGCAGAAAAGCGAATTGGCTCTGTTGCGCTCCCACTTCCAGATCGAACAGGTTGTAGTTGATCTGTGAAACCAGTGCTTTCAACGGCACGCTGCGCTCCACGCGAGTTGGCGATCCAACCGTGGCCACGATGTTTCGTGGATCCACGAACCCGTTGGCCGCGCTCAGCGAGTTGATCGCGGTCTGTTCAAAGAACCGTGACGGATGTCCCGTCGCCGGAACTTGTTTCACCCGCTGCCCGAACGCGCCCCTTCGCCGCACGATGTCGAAAATTTCTGTTTGATACCGGTTAACCTCCACCGCGCCCGGCCCAATAAAATCAGCCGCAGCGTGCAGATCCATAAATTGTGCTTTCATGTTTTCTCCTTAAAAGGTAAGTGCCAAATTTGTGTGCCAAAAGTTTGTGTGGCGCGGACACTCCTGTCCGCGAACTTACGAATTTATGTAGGCGCGGGCGTCCCGCCCGTGCACCTTGTCCCGCGCCGTATTCCCAACCATTGCCCTTCACCCAGTCCCGCAAAAAATAAAGGCACAGCCCAGGCTGTGCCTTCCCCCGCCGATAAAACTTTTCTACCCGATCACCAACTACTCGATCATCCCGGCCCGCGCCATCTCCGCCTTCACCGCAATCCTCTGCTCCACGCTCAACGCCTGCAAAGTTTTGTCCAGAACCGCCGAGTCCACCCGCTCATCTTCGTTCCCATTCTTCGCCAACAGACTGCTAGCCAGCGGAGAAAGTGTTTTTCTCGCCAGTCGTGCCGCTTGTGCCTTCAACTCTCCGTTTGTCTTCTCGAGAGCCGCCAGGCGCTGCTGCAATTCATCCAAGGCGTTATTTTCCATCGGAACCGCCACCCGCTCTTCCACAGCCGCGACAATGCGATCTACCTTTGCATTCATCGCCTCCTGTTGCGCGTCCAACCGCTCCAACACCCGGTCCAACGTTTCAGCCGCATTCGCCAGCCGATCCGCCGTGGTCACCAACTGCTGCGTCATTTGTTCGTCCATCTCATCTCCTTTTTGAATGTTCACCCGAAAATAAATTCATTTAAAAGTTTTATGAACTGTCATCATGAATAAATTTGTGTAATTGTCATCCTGAGCGAAGCAACTTCATTCGCAAAGCGAATGAGGTTGCGCAGTCGAAGGACCCCTACCCTCTTCTCCGCTCCCGTTACTCCAACTCAATCCAAGTCTGCCGATAAGCCGCTTTGTCCTGCCGCAAAACCGCCGCACCCGTGAACATCACATGCGTAAGCGTCCAAATCTTGCTCCGCATGTCCGCCACCCGAGCATCGGCAATCTCATATGACATCCCCAATGCTCGTGTGGCGCGAACACTCTTGTCCGCGTGGCCCGTCGCCGACGCTCGAATCTCTCTCACAATCTCCGGAAAATCCTTAGCAAACAAATATCCGCCCAACTCCAGCTGCCGCCCAACAATGTCCGCTCGCGTAATAATTCCGACCTTCCGCCGCGTGTCGTGCCGGTCGAACGTCGGAGCATAATCCAGGGCCATCCCCAGCAACGACGGCAATGCCTTCTCCGCCGCGGTTCTCGTCAGCACCACCCGATGTCCTCGTGCTCCAGCCGGCGCGCGGTCCGACGCTACATCCACCAGCGTCAACACCCCGCGAAATGCCTCCCGGTTCGGATGCTGCTCCACCACCGGCATCTCAATCGCCATCGATTCCAACGCAATATTCATCTGCATATTCCCTCTAAATTTCCATCCCCTGCAGACTGTCATCCGTCTGCAAGTTGTCATCCCGAGCGCAGCGATGCGAGCATCGCATCGCGAAGTCGAGGGACCTTGTGTTTTTCAGTTGGATAAAAAAGGATTACAGCTAGCTGTAACAATATCTACATTCCCAACTCCGGCAGCCCCCGCATCCTGCGAACTTCGTTCACCGTCAACACGCCGTTCTGCAACAGGATCTGCTGGATCTGCGCCTCTTCCATCTCATTCGGCGAATCTACATCCGCAAATACAATCTCTAGATCGCCCCATCCCAGCTTTTTGTGGATAGCCCCTCGCGTCAAATATTCCGCCAGCAATCTTGCCGTGGGAACAATCGCCTGCCGGAATGCCAGATCGTTCATCTCCGAAGCCGTATTGCGATTCACATCCTGCTCCAGCCCAACGAACATCGGAGGTATATCGAACGCGCCCGCGATCACGCGAAGCAAAAATTCCTGCCACTGCAAACGCAAATCAGCGTCAGTGCCTCCCCCAAACCGCAATACCTCCGGTTTGTTCTCCACAGAAATAATCGGCACTCGTCCTGTGCCCTCAATCTCGTCCTGCCACCACCGGATCAAACGCTCATGCCGCTCCGGACTCAGCCCTTGCATCCACAGCGCGTACTCCACCACCGAATTCGACGCCAGCCGCGACGCATACCGGTGCGCTCCCAAAAACGCATTGATAGTTTCAAACGCAACTTCCAGCCGTCCCAATCCAAACGGCGTGGAAGTCCGCGGATTCAGTCGCACATAAATCAGCTCATCATCATTCAGCACGACCTGCCCATCTTTTCCCCATCGTCCCGTCACTTGCTCATATCGCGCCGAGCCCGGAGACCCATCCCAATCCGTTTTTATACGGATCGTCGAGCCGTCCACCGGCCACATCACCAGCGGAGCCTGCTCGTCTCCCGTCGCTTGCACTTCCAGAGCGCCATATCCGCCGACGATCACATCTTCCAGCACCTGCTCCGCCATCGAGCGAAACGAGTCATCCGGATTCGGCGCGTGGAAATTGTCCGTCAGCACCTGTGCCCGTAGCTCGCCGCCAGGAATCGAGCTGAGCGATTTCCCCGGTCGCGCCTGGATTCTCCACCGCATCCCCGCCACGCGATCCTTAATCGTGTTGATCGCCCGCCGTGCGACAGGCGTCTCCGAAAACCGCCGCAAGTTAGCTGGCGTCGGCTTCGGCATCACATCCGGCCTTGGCCCATACGTCGTTAAAATGTTTGGCAGCGCCAGCGTCCGCCGTTTTTGTTCAACGTTCCCAGCGGACAACGACACTCCCGCGATCCGGCGCATAACGCCGCGTACTCTCTCTTTAATTTTCATGATGTTTGTCTTCGAAAAGTGAAATTTAGTCTGTGTGATGCGGCCACCGTCGCCCGCACACCGTTGCCATGTGTTGTTGCCTATCTGCAGTTGCTTGTATGCCGCGGACGCTCCTACCGCGTATTCATCAACCCTAAATTTGTCATCCTGAGCGCAGCAGGCCCATTCGCATTGCGAATGGGCCTGTGTAGTCGAAGGATCCCTATTTTCTAAAATGTCAAAAGCCGACGGATATTTATTCTCTGACGCTCACACCCTCAACTCCACCCTGATCTCCTGAGCAATCCTGGGCATCTCAGCAATGGGCGCGATCCGCAATCCTTTCCCCTGCATCATCGCCAGCGCAAACCCAATCTCATTATTCTTGCGGTCCAGATCATCATCCACCACCGCCGTCAACATCGCGCGTCCATTTTGCTTTTCCGATATCCCCGCCGCGATCTCCGGAAACCGCGAGGCCAAAATCACCGCCTGATCCACGCTCGTCCGCCAGGATGTGGCAGAAAATGACACAGCATGTAAAAACTTAATTTGCTTTCCGATCGGATACGCGAAATCCAATTTCATTGGATCGCCCTCTTGCGTGAATGGCGCGACCGCAAACTTCTGCTGCATCTGCGCCAGCACCCCCGCCTGCGCAAACGCATCACTCATCTGCCCCACAATCCACTGCCGCCCTGTCAATGCGCGCTTCATCATGGGAGCATTGCGCGTCTCCAGATAAATCTGTGTCAGCGCGTTAAGCTCTTTCGCCGCATCCTCTGCCAGCAACGCCTTTACCGGTGACACCTGTACCAAATTTGAGAACGATTCTCCCATCCTCTTCAAAAACATCTCCCGGTCCAGACCCCGCAACTCACGCTGCACTTCGCTCCCCAGCGCTTGCAACTCCTCAACGTTCACCTCAGGATCAAAGCATCGCAGCCGCCGCCAGTCCTCGGTAAGTCTTACTTCCGAAAACCCGCTGCGATTCCCAGGCTCATACATCACAATCCCAATCGTGACAGAGTCATCCCGCACCGCGTCCGGCACATACCGCAGTAGAAAAAATTCGTACTGTTTTTTTTCAGCCATACCAGTGTGGCGCGGACACTCCTGTCCGCGACCTCCGACCTTAAATCTTCGTCTCTATCCTCCGTGTCTCTGTGCCTCTGTGGTTAAATCCGGCCCCTGCCTATGCCTCTTCCGCCCAATTCGGAAACGGCTTCCGCAGCGAATTCCGAAACGCGCTGATCAGCTCTCTTACCCGCCCTCGCCGCTCCAGCAAATTTCGCACCAACTTCTCTAGCGCCTCCCACTCCCCGCCGTACCACTCGGGAGGAACTTCGCCCGCCGCGGCCCACACCGCGTCCTCTTTTATACCTTCAATCCGCGAAAGCCATGGCTCAAATGATTGCCACCCTCGCACGCCCGCGTACACTTCGTTCTTCGCGTAAACCCCGCGCAGCGGAGAATCCGGAAAGCTCCAATCCCCCGCGTTAAAACAATATCCCTGGTCAATAAACGCAACCGTATACTTCTTGTCCCGCATCTTCCGCCAGAAGGCCGCTTGCCGTCCGTTCGCGTTGCCCGTCCATTTATCGAGCGCCAGCATCCCCGCAAACGACTCCAGGTTGCGCACCCGCTCCAACATCTCCATCGGCAGATAATCAAAAACCTGCCCTTCCAGCGGACTCACCACGTACCGCGATCCAAATTGTAGCCCTGCCTGGCAGGGAATCGTGTTCCCCGCTAGTTGAATATTCAACTCCGGAGTATGCTCCACCAGCCAGTCCCGCACCTCCACCACTTCCGTCTTAGGCACCGGCAACTCTACGCACTCCGCCAACCGCGTCGCCAAAAATTCATTGGCCAAAACCCGCAAATGCTGTGGATTATTCCGGAACTTCACCACATAAAAGTTCCCATCCGAACAGCGCATCAGGTGACCCTGCGCTCCGCCCCTCATCCTGCGAACGTGTTGTACCGCATCAATCGCCACGCAATCTTTCTATAACCAATCTTTCTCTAACCATGTGACGCGGACACTACTGTCCGCGTCTCTTCCTGACTGCTTCCTCACCGCCCAGGCCCGGAGTTTTCGATGGAGGCGCGGGCGTCCCGCCCGTACAACCGCCTCCCTTTACGTTGTCATCCTGAGCGCAGCGAAGGACCCCTGCACGCTTAACCAATGTCGAATCCTATGCCCAATTTGGGAATTTCGATGTGACGCACGAACTTTCCATCCTGTGGAATTCGATCTCCCGCCACCACTGAATTCTGCGGAGCAAAACTCGCCAGCCCGAATGCTCCTCGCGAAAATCTCCCCACAACCGCCTGCCTTGCCGCCAGCCCCACGGCCATCGCCATCACGCAATCATCATGCGCCCCCGCCATCGCCGCCGAACTCCCATCCACATGCCGCACAAATGTCCTGCACTCATTCAACAGCCGTGGACTCTGGAATAACCCCGGTGCCGTCGCGAGCATCGCCGCCAAATTCTCAATCATCGCCGGACGGCTCACCGCCGACGTCAACCACCCATCCTGCTCACCCTCGCGATAAACGTTCCCGCAACCCATCGCCCGCAAATGCGCCAGCACCCCATGCCCATGATTGTTCCGCTCGACCACCAGCAACGCATTGTTATAGACCGCCGCAATCGCAATCAGTTCCACCGCCAATTGCCGCGGCGGATAATGCCCATGCAACTCCGCGCACTGCATTCCACTCGCCCGATCTATCACCTGTGCACAGGAATAATCCCCCTCCGACCCTCCGCCCGCCGGATCAACTCCCACCAAATACTGCCGCCCCGCCTGCGCCGGAAACCAAATCAGCAATCTTCCATTGTTCTTGGCTTCGACCGGCTCCCCACCAGCCGCCAGTGCTTTATCAATTGCCTCCAGCTCGAACACGCACTCGCCCGACGCCCGAAAGCAGGAAACCGGGTCCTCCGCAAACTCCTGCGCCGCCATCCCTCGCAGCGTAGCCCGATTCTCCCGCCTCCACCCAATCTGCCCCGCATCCAACCCAAACCTCTCCATCAGGCTCCGCTCTTCTTCCGAAAATGTGGCGCGGATACTCCTGTCCGCGAGATTTTGATTTTCGATGGAGACACGGGCATCCCCGCCCGTGCAACTCTCAAACTCTCCGCAACTCTCAGATTTTTCCATTCCCCTCTGTGGCTCAGGACCTTCCACCCGATACCTCTCCTCATACCACCAGGGGAAAAAATGCTTCGCGTACCCCATCTCCTGCGCCCGGTTCCACTCGTCATAAAACATCCCGCCCGCCCCATTCGGAGTGGACTCCAGCACAATCTCTCCATCCTTCGGCACCGCCGCCCGCAGCGACACCAACGTCTCCTCCGCCCCGCGGGGCCATCGGGCGACCTCCGAGCAATGCAAGTTATGGATGGTCATCCCGCGCCCCGCGTTCGGATCCGCCGCCGTCGCGACCCGATATTCACTATCGAGCCGGGGGAAGACAAGCTGGCGGACATTCGCGCGCGACAGTACCAGCGCGCCCGTCTGCATCCCTTCGGGCAGGTTCTCCCAAAAGCGACGCACAATCGCAAAAATCGCCTCCGCGGACTCCTGCGTGTGCGCTACCTGCACCGTCAGCGTCCCGGGCTGCGTAATCGTCTGAATAAAAAACCGTGCCGCCACATACGTCGTCATTCCCAATTGCCGCGCCTTCAGCACAATGTTGCGTTTCGTGCAGTTGCGCGAGTACTCCACCTGCGCCCGATTCCGCCGGAACAGGACAAGCTTCCGATCCTTATTGCGGATCTTCAGCAACCCCCGCACCAGCAGATCCCGAACCGTCTCCTCGCCCGCCGCTTTCGAATCCAATACCAATCCAAGCCGCCGCAGCAAAACCAAATCCTCAATCACAAGTTATTTTCCTCAAAAATGAACTGTCATCCCGAGCGAAGTCGAGGGACCTTGCGTTTCCTCACTCACCGTCCCAACTCTCCAGCCGGGTGCCCCGTCCTTGTCGCGTTCTTTGCGACAGGGCGGGGATTTTTATCTTTATCCATCGCATCCGGCGCGCCGGTCGATGTTCCTAAGTGTTAGTTTTCTAAGCGGCGAATTTCCTGAATGACGCACTGTCATCCTGAGCGAAGCGCGAGCATTCGCTCGAGCGCAGTCGAAGGACCCCTACCTGCTCAACTCGTCCATCAACCCGCAACAGAATTCTCTTCACCGCCCTACTTCACCCTCCCCAAACTCTCCGGCACATAAGCCGTAGCCCCAATCTCCCAACCCGTCCCAAACAAGCTCTGATCATTCCCCATCAAATCAAACTTGAACTCATCCCCAATCGCCATGCCCTCGTCCACCTCGACCGGCCCCGCCGTCGGACGAAAATCCGTCATCCCACTGCTCGCATCCACATAATTGGTAGTCCCCGCATTTAACTGACGCCCCACCAGATAATCCACCAGCTGCGTATTCGTCATCAGCGTCGCGCCCGAACTCTTAAGCACATCCAGCATCAGCGAAACCTGGTCCCGTGAAAGTTCATTCACATGCCAGAAGATTCCAATCGGCACCCCCCACACCGCCGACTTAAACACCAGTGCCCGCAACTTGCTCGCGAATTGCACATCCGTAATGTTTTGAAAATTCGGCACCGACCCCTGGCTCAAAATGTTCTGCACATCAATCCCCGTGCCCAGCACCGTGTCCGCTTGTGGCGAAGGCTGCATCACCCCTGACCCTCTCGCCCCCGCATACCCCGCCGCCACCGCAATCGCCTCCGTCGAAGCATCTTCATAACTTCCCGGATACACGTACACCCAATGTCCCGGCACTGTCGCTGCCGCCTCATTGGAAAATCCAGACTCCAGCCCATCTGACACCGACGTTGTCACGTAATACCAGCTCTGCTGCGGATTCACCGCATAATCCGTATAAGTTGTCGCAGTCACGCCGTTCGCCAGCAGCACATATCCACTCCCCGAAGTCCCCGACCGGTAAACGTTATAGGAATCCGGCACCGGCCCTGACGACGGAGCACTCCAGTTCAAGGTCACCGAATGATGTCCAAACAGTCCCGTCAAATTTTTGTTCATCCACGCCTTCGACCATCCCAGCTCATCCGTCATCAGCCGCGTCTTGTCGAGCTCCAATGTCAACGCCGCGCTTTTGATGTCCATTGCCGGCACGTCCGCCAGGTCTTCGCTCTTCACCGCCGTCTTCATGTTCGGATCTTCCGTCACCGAAAACACGCCCCGCTGATTCAGCGTGGCAACAATTCCACTCAACGTGTCCAGCCCCGTGGAAGTCCCACCCGGCGCCGGTGCCGTCAAGTCCCAACTCACCTGCGCACTCGGGTCGCCCGGCGCAGTAATCGTCAAATGCTTCCCAGAAATCGAAAGCGAAACGCTCGAGGCCGCCGTCCCCGTGTACTGCACCGTAAACGCATTCGGAAAAACAAAATACTGGTGCGAAACCGAATGGCAATTCACATCGAACCCTGCATCAATCCATGACTGGAACGTCGGAATCAACTGGTTCGACAAGTCATATCCCGTTACCGTCGCAATGCTCAGCGGCACGCCCTTCGCCTGAAACATCGGCAGAAGTGGTGCAATATATTCCTGCGGCCCATCCGTCAATCCCGGATCATCAAATGTCAACGTAATCAGCGCCGGATACTGCATGAACCCCCGCACCGTCGGGGCCGTGTCCGCTGGCACATTATCTCCACCATCAATCGGCCCCGGCGTTCCCACAATGTCCGTCGAAATTCCCGTCGCCAGATTGTTCGCATAAAAATGACAGTGTGAATAAGTCACCGCCGCCGTGTTGTCCATCAAGCCATACGTGCGGTTCGCATACGCTCGGCAATTCGTCAATTCATAGCCAGTTGCACTTCCATCAAAGCGATACCCCATGTAGTTGCGGTGCGAATCGGTATTGAAAATGTGAATGTCGGTCTCCGCGGCCGGATGAATATAAAACCCAATCGGCACCGCCCCATTCGGCACCCGGCTGTCTGCCACCATGTTTGCCAGCCAGATGTGATCGCTCGCGCCCTGCACCTGCACCCCGTAACTGTCATACCAATCCAGCTTGATGTGTTGGATCTCCACATAACTCACATTGTTCAAATTGATCAGGCTCTGTCCGCTCAAAATAATCGGATTCACCGCCCCGTAATACGTCACCGGATTTCCACCCGACGACCACACATACAAAATCTGCCCCGTCGCGTCGTAGAACCAGTCGCGATCATTCGCCAGCGCCCCCTGGGATGTCTGCGAATTCCCCCAGATTGTTCCGAACCGCACAAATTTCAACTGCGGAATCGCCAGCGTTCCACTCAACGTAATCTGCCAGACGTTTCCCGAAGTGTTCGTCCAATCACTTACCTTCGTCTGATAAAACCCGGTGAACTCCGGAGGCCTTCCATTTCCATAAGCGTCAAACTTGATCAAATTCCCCGCCGCCCCGCTAGAAGGCGGAGTCAGCCACTCATTCCAAACCGCATCCCGCTTGAACAGAATCACGTCGCCCGGATTGAAAGTTGAAGTCCCAACCTTCAACAAAGTTCGCCAGGCAGTCTGCGGCGTCAACCCGTCATTCGCATTCGATCCCGCCGGATCCACGTAATAAGTCGTCGCCGACGCCGTGATCGCCGCTGCGATCATCAATATTGTCAGCAACCCGATCTTCCGCATCCGATCTCTCCTTGAATTGCTTCTGTGAAATAAAAACGCGGTCCCCAGCTCTCCAATCCAAGAGCTGCGAACCGCGCAACAAAGCACAATCCCTTCCCAGAACTGTCATCCCGAGCGAAGCGATGCGATTTGAAAAATCGCATCACGAAGTCGAGGGATCTTGTGTTCCTCTTCAATCACCGCGAAAACATCGCGAAAGCCGCTCGCCTACTCTGCCACCCATCCCCCTCAAGAAATGTCATCCCGACCCCGAGCGCCAGCGAGGGCGGAGGGACCTTACGAGCGCCTTGCACCATCTCGGCACCCAAGGGGAAGCCGCACACAACATCCCGCTTTCCGGTTCTCCAGCAAAAAATGCGGCACCATCTTTCGAATCCGAAAGACAGAACCGCATAAACAGACCGGCACCAAAAATTGCTTTATGATTCTGGGAGCACAGCGCTTCAGCGCCGCGAATTACTCCCCATCTTCTTGTCATTCCGAACCGCTTCAGCGGTGAGGAATCTGCTTTTCCGCCAACGGCCAACGGCCAACGACCTAAGACCAATGACCACCTACTGCACCGCCCACGTAGGAATCGTAGTAGCCGTATAAGAATCCCCAGGCACCGTAATCGTCGCCGGCAATGTCCCCCCCGCAGTCACACTCTCCTGCACCGCCCCAGCAAACGTAAATCCCACTCCCGTCGAACTCCCAATCAACGCCGCGCACGATGCCGTGCAGCTAGTCGTAATCGCCAGGTAGTATTTCCCCTGGCGCACCGTAGCAGGCGCTACCCAACTCACCGTCTTCCACCCCGTGGATGCCGCAAATGCTGTCCCCGCCAGGCTCCCCACATGCGCCACCAGATTCCCCGCGCTGTTGTATAGCCCAATGTCATAAATGTTCGCCGTATTGTCCGCGGTCTGCGCGTCATACACCACCTGCGTTGTCGTCAGCGGCGTAGCTCCGCTGTAAACCACTCCATACAGCTTCGCCACATTCGCGGTGGTCAAAAACGGAACCGTCCCCGTCGCCGAAGGTTGCGTAAACCACGGTCCAAGACTCGGCCCAACTCCCGGAGCCTCCATGTCCACAAACACCGCATACGTTCCGGTTCCTCCGGTATTCGTAGTAAGCGATCTCCCAATCACCTGCACACCCGTGGGCCGCACCGCCCCCCCATCATGGCAATCCCCCGCGTTCGTCACCGACGCCACTACAAAATCACCACTCGTCGTCGTGCCATCAAAGCTGCATTGCGCATATCCTTCATAGGTCACAATCGCGCTGCCTGTCGTTCCACTCCCCCCGCTCACAATTCCCGCCACGCCGTCCGTATCGCTCGTTCCCGCCTTCACCGCGCATGCCGGACTCGCCCCATTCCACTTCGCCAGAAAATTCAAACTCGTTCCCGTCGTCGAATCATTGCAGGGTTCAAACGTTAGGGCTCCCGTGCCGGTTATGTCGAATGATGTCCCCGCGTACACCGTCTTCGGCCGTTGCGCAGTCGTGCCCACCAGAAACGAATTGTCCTGGAACGGTTTCAGGTCCGACGCCGTATCAATCGCCCACCGAATACCCGATCCAATCCAGAACGCGATCCCATGTTGGTTCGTGCCCGGCTCCGAACTCTCACTCTTCAACAAAAAGTAGCTGTTGGTCGAATCCCATCCCAGCCCCATCCGCTCCCAGTTCGAATCATCCGTGTAAGTTCGGTACACCCTGAACCCCTGCGGACTTGTCCCATTCCGCTCTTCAACTGTGTCGCCCGGATCGCCGCTCGGGTCCGTATTAAACACGTTCGTCAACCCAAGCTCCACTGGCTGCCCCGCATTGCTGATCACCTTGGGGCAATGGCATATCGAGTCAAACCAAAAAACTCCATAGTTCGCGATTCCCGCCGGCTGCGTCGTCTCCGCCAGTTGCACCACGTCAGCAGTGCTGCAGTTCGCATTCCCATTTGCATTGATGCCCGTCGCAAAGCTCCCACTGCACTGCGTCGGAGCCGTTGCCAGTTGCGTCGCCGTATCGGAATTGTCCGGGAGGTTGCCGCTGCCATCAAGCGTAGCCACCTGTACCAACGCACCGCCATTTTGCGACAGTTGTAAAATTCCACTCGGACCAAATCCCAGCAAAGACTTTCCCGCTGACGCCGCGGTCAACGTCCCGAAATTTCCCTGCATCGTGAACGGCGACCCGCCGGACGAGGCAATCGAACTCGCATCAAGTTGCCCATTCACAGTCAATGCTGAATCCATTTGCACGTCAGTTGTAAAGTGATTCAAAGTTATAGGCTGATATTTCGTAGCTGTCGCAACATAGGCAAGCACTTGATTGTTGGATGGCGTCGTCGTATCAACGGAGACTCCTTGGATCGATTGAGCATTGCTGTCTCCGCCGCACGCGCCCCACGTCGAATTTCCCCGCAAACAAACCGTGCCATCGGCGCTTCCAGGGGCTAATTGATTCTTGGGAACGAATCCCGCGACCAAATCCGCCTTGTTGGCCAAAGCTGAACTCACATATTGTTGTGTAACTGCTTGGGTCACCGCGTTACCTGTACCCAAAGCCACACGCACAACCGCCAGCGTTGTGGGAGATGTTGACGGCACAAGCCAATTTTCCGATTTCACCGTGCCATCGTTCAACTGATAAACCACGGAATACGGAGTGTTGAAGGGAGTCGCATTTAGGTTCGGCACCAACTCCACCGAAAGCGTTCCATCCATTCCCAAAGTCACGCTGCTCGTTCCCGCGGCAATCGCAATTCCATCGCTCGTCGTAAACGCCGGCCAGGAGATCAGCAGCGTTCCCTGGGCCGGAGTGCCGTCCGCCCGGTAAACAACGTCCTGCACAGTTGTCGTGCTGGGGGAAGTCTGCCCTTTCGCCACCGTGCCGAACAGGACCGCCGTTCCGAGTAGCAAATAAAAAAGCCGCCCAATAGGGCGGCACACTTTCCGCATAACTCCTCCACTCATCTCAAATTCAATTCTTGTCATCCTGAGCGAAGCGTTGTTTCGCAAAGCGAAAACAAACGCGCAGTCGAAGGACCCCTACCCGCTCAACTAATCTTTCAGCCGTACACCGCTGCCCACTCTATCTCGCCGCGTCCACTTCCTCCAGAAATCTCTCCACGCTCTGCACATACACATCCGCGAAGTCCGCAACCGGACGCCTGCCTTGTATCAGCTCCCGGGCATCCTCCATGGCCCATCCCGTCGAACACAGGATGGCCAACGTCATCATCGGAGCCCGATGCACGCCCGCGGCGCAATGCACATACAGCTTGCTTCCCGCCTCATCCAGCGCCGCGCGAGCGAAATCCACTCCACGCTGCAACAATGCAGCAGGCTTTATCTGGAAATCATCGTCGGTCGGGTTCCACAACACTTCAATTCCGTGTGGAATCGCCAACGGCGTGTCGTCAAACTCGCGTTGCATGTCCACGATGTGCGTTACTCCCGCACGCGCCACCTCCGCCATGTTTTCCGCCGACCAAATGCCTCCACCCAATGCGATCCGGCCGGTCACCCACGTCATGTCCATTCGCGAATCCCAACGCTTTCGAAGACGGCCTGCATCTTGCCCGCTCCCGAAGGCTCCCCAACTTCTGCGTCGCATCGTTTCACATGCGCCCGCGAAATCTTCCACTTTCATTCTACGGCAACGCTCGCGGCCAATACCGGTTCCACTCCATTGACCGCAGCAGTCTGTAGCGCCTCATCCTCCGGCATTCCCAAGCGCCGCAGAAGGGTCCTCGCCAGCGAGTCCTCCCCCTGCGGTTCCGCTTCGCTTGGACCCGGGTACAAGCCAATCATTTCGAACAAATACTTCATCGCGGCAAAGTGCCCTTTGTCCGCCTCTCCAATTGCGGTCTCCACCATGGTTACCGCTTTCCGCGTTACCAGGTTTTCAATCTGCCGCCGCAGTTCCGTCACGTCCTTGGATTTCCGTGGCTTCTTTCCCGCGGCCGCCCGCTTTATATTCCCGCTTTTGGACTTGCCTATGGCTTTCTTCATATTGATCGGAAGATTTCCCAAAAAAATTAGGGCGTGCTTTAAGGGCACGCCCGCAAAAACTTTTTTCTCACTTGTGAATTCAGAATATCAAACAGCAGGGGGGAAATGGGACATCACTCACAACTTTTTATTTCCCGCGTATTGAAACACTTACAAACTTTTGCTCACTTTCCTCCTCTTGACAACTTTGCGCCGGCTTCTTTCCCGCCGCTGGAAAACGGCTCAGCACCCCTCCTTCCAGAAAAATTTCACTCAGCCGATCCAGAGCTTCAGGAAATCGCCGCCCTACCGTGCGCCTCCAGCATCCCATCAAGTGCGCCGCCTCGTCGTGCGTGTATTCCTGGAAAATAATCTTTCCAATCAACTCGCGCTCAAAAGCATCCAATCGCTCCAGCCCGTGCTCCACATCATGAACGAAAATCACCGCGTCCTCGAATGTCCTCATCCGGTACGCGGTCACCCGCCCCCGAAATACCTCGCGGCCCACCAGCGAGGGCAGCCTCCCCACTTCAATTGAAATGCGGAAGTAACGCCGCAGGAGCGCAATCGTCCGATCGCGATAAAGCCAGACATCGGGATCATTGGGGAAATATTCCGACTCTTCCTCGTGAACCGCTTGCGTCACCACGCTTGCCGTTGCGGTTGAACTTCCCACGTTGTGCGGCGTCTTTTCCTGCCGCCCGTGCGCATTCGCGGTCAAAAACAAAATTGTGCCCATCACGCGTTCCCTCCTTGCCGCGAGATATTGCCAAAGTTTGGAAGTTGCTTGCGGTCGCCGTGCCCTCTGCTTGGCAACTTCGCGCCACGCTTCCGCGGCGCAGCGCCCGGCAAATCCGAAACCTGCAGCGCGCAAGAAGCGCAATAAACGTCATCTCTCCCCCGGATCCGCAGCCACAGCCCGCCACAACGTTCGCAATACTTCAACTCCAACTCTATGATTTCCATATTTTCTGTTTCCATAATTGCCCTCCATGAATGATTGCCAAAAACCAAAAACCAAAAACCAAAAACCAAAGACCACCGACCAACAGCCGACGACCACCGACCAAATAAAAAAGCCCCGCGCCGATTGCTCGGTCACAGGGCTCGTTTCTCTTACGACGACCTGGTTATGAATATTTAGTTATCAGTGCGTTTAGGCATTCCCGCTAGATAGAAGCATGCTGGCGGAAATAACCTTCTTCGTAACCGGACTTCAACACGCGGCCATTCTGCACCACGATGCTGACCTTCCCGGTGAAATGAATCGACCACAACAGCTTCTCCATTGCGAGCGAGAGCACCTCGGCTGATCGCACCTTGCGGCGAAACTCGACGAAAGTGGCCTCCTCGCTTGGATTGCTTGCATCATGCGTCATACTGTTTTCTCCAAAGCGAAGGAGCTATAAAGTGCCGCTCATCCTATAGCTCCCAGTTTCTCCATGTCAAGAAATTAATTTCCTTTAAGATGTTCTGCGTAGTTATCGCAATAGCTAAATGCTATACTTCCGCCATGAAATTCAAGCACCTCCAGGAAAACCTGCGCAAGGCGCTCACCGATCGCATTGGGGAAGGCGGCCTTACCGGCCTGCAACTCGCCGAGCAGACGGGCTTCAAGCAGGCCCACATTTCAAATTTCCTCAATCGAAAACGTGGACTCAGTGTCCAAGGTATGGACAAAGTGCTCAACGTACAGCGCTTGTCCGTGCTCGATCTCGTGGACCCATCAGAAATCAACAAGCGCGCCAGCATCGTCCCGCCAAGTGAAGACGATTTTGAAAACATCCTGTTGGTCGAAGGCCGCGTCGCCGTCAAGCCTTTGATTCTGAGTATGAAAGTGAAAGACGTCCTGAAGTTCAAGAAGAGCTTCCTGCGCAAACTTCGCTCTGAAATGGAAGGCGACCGCGAGCACTGGGAGCGTTTTATCGTTCTCCGCGCCGACGGGCGTGATGGCATGAGCATGTATCCCCGCCTGCTGCCCGGCGCCACCGTGCTGATTGACCGTCACTACAATTCGCTCAAGCCATATCGCAAAGGCGAGTCGAATATGTACGCGGTGCTCAAAAGCGGCGCATGCACGATGAAGTACGTGGAGGTCGCCGGCAAACATCTGGTTCTGCGCCCCCACAACCCCGCATACCCGGTGGAGATTTTGCCTATCGAAAAGGGAAAAACCGCGACCGACTACATCATCGGCCGCATCTGCTACGTGGGGATTGAAACCTAGCCTCCATCCAGTCCCGCGAAAAGTGACATAATAGAAAGCGATGTTCGTCAACATTCACGGCGCAAATGAGTCTTCCAGCCGCAACGAAGACGCGGCATCCATGTTGCTTGGCTGCCACCAGCGCATCCGGCACTTTACGGAAGTTGCGCTGCGCCTCGCGGAAAAATCCGCGACGCCGCCGGCGGAACGCGCGACCGCCGCTCAGTCCGTGCTCCGCTACTACACCGAAGCCTTGCCTTTTCATGAAGCCGACGAGAATGACTCATTGCATCCCCGCCTGCAACGAGTGTTGCCGGTAGGCGTTCTGGCCGATGCCAATGAAACGATGGTGCGACAGCACACTGAAATTGACGCCCTGGTCGCCAATCTCATTCTGGAATGGCGCGCAATGGCGAACAATCCCTCTCAAGAAAATCCCTCTCTTCTTCCGCGAACGCAACGCCTGCAGGAGTTGTGGACGTCGCATTTGCAACTCGAAGAAGAGCAGGTGATTCCGGCCATGCAAAAATTTCTGCCTGCTGCTGACTTGCGTTCGATGGAAGCTGAAATGCGTGCCCGCCGGCAGAGGTAATGTAATTTTGTATATTCGAGTCGCACTAGACATCCGACGTTATACATAGAATGCTCGCCGACGGGAACTGCATAAGATCGCGTAACCTGAAGGGCCTTTCCGCAATCTAAAGTGGAAGACAGGGATCGAACCGGAGGACTCTTGCCCGCCCAACCCACAGAATTGATCCGCCATGAACTCGTTGCCGAAGGCACCATGCGCTTTCACTTTGCCAAGCCCGCTGGTTTTGACTTCGTCCCCGGCCAATTCGTCGAGATCACGCTCATTGACCCTCCTGAGACTGACGGCGAAGGAAACGCACGTGCTTTTTCGCTGGTCAGCACTCCGGCGGAGCCTGAGCTCTCGGTGACCACCAGAATGCGCGACACCGCCTTCAAACGTGTCTTCAAGCAACTGCATCGGGGCGCCAAATTTCTTGTAGATGGTCCCATGGGTTCTTTCACGCTGCACCGAAACACCTCCAAGCCCGCGGTCTTTCTCGCTGGAGGCATCGGCATCACGCCCTTCCATAGCATCATCAAGCACGCGGCGGAAAACCTTCTTCCGCATAAAATCGTCCTCTTCTACTCCAACCGCCGCCCTGAAGATGCTGCATTTCTCGGCGAGCTGCAAGCGATCGAAAAGACGTACAAGAATTTTCAACTGGTGGCCACCATGGCGGAGATGGAAAAGTCCTCGCAGCCCTGGAGCGGAGAAACCGGATTCATTGACGCGCCCATGCTGCAACGTCACCTGTCGTCGCTCGCCGGACCAATTTATTACGTCGCCGGGCCGCCCGCAATGGTCACCGCCATGCGCGCCATGCTGGAGAAGGCGCAGGTGGATCCCGACGACATCCGCACCGAGGAATTCAGCGGATACTGAGCCGGCATTTCTGATACCGCATTTCCTCGACATTCCACGAGGAAGAGTTAAGGCACTCGCAATGTAGCGAATAGTTCCGCTCCTCTTTTGCTGATACGCTAAAGCGTATATTGCTTAAATATACTGTATAGCGTATATTCCATAGATATACGGTATGCCGTATAAAGGAGTGGCCATGCAGCAAATTACCCGCACCCCCAAACAGCTTGGTACCGTCCTACAGCGCCAGCGCCGGAGTATGGGTCTCTCCCAGGGAGCGCTCGCATCGCGCATCCACCTGCGGCAAGCCACTCTATCCGCACTGGAAAACTCCGCATCCGACAGCCGTCTGGGCACGCTCTTCGATGCCTTGGCGGCGCTCAATCTGGAGCTGATTGTTCGCTCGCGAACCAAAGGTTCCCGCCAGGAAGTTGAGGAGTTGTTCTGATGGCCAGACATCGGCGGCATGAGCCGCTCAATGTATTCCTCAACAGCCGGCTGGTAGGCCAGTTGCGCCGTGAAGCATCGGGGGCCACCTCATTTCAGTACGATGCGAGCTGGCTCACATGGGCGCACACCATGCCCATTTCGCTCTCCATTCCGTTAAGAGAGGACGCGTACACAGGCGCACCCGTGCGTGCCGTGTTTGAAAACCTATTGCCTGACAATGAAGCCATTCGCGGCCGTATCGCTGCGCGCACGCATGCCGAAGGGACCGATGCGTACAGCTTATTAAGCGCGATTGGGCATGATTGCGTGGGAGCGCTGCAATTTTTGCAGCAGGACCGAAAACCGGGTGCGGCTGGTCGTGTTGCGGGTGTCCCGCTCAGCTCAACCGAAATCGCAGAGATCCTCGCCAATCTCGCTACTGCCCCTTTGGGCATTGATGAAAAAGAAGATTTCCGGATATCCATTGCCGGCGCGCAGGAAAAAACGGCGCTGCTGCGCTGGAAAAAAGCATGGTACAAGCCGCAGGGAGTTACAGCCACGACTCATATATTCAAGCCTTCCATTGGACAACTTCCCAATGGAATTGATCTTACACATAGCGTGGAGAACGAATACTTCTGCTTGAAACTTCTCGAATCTCTCGGACTGCCAGCGGCACAGGGGCGAATGGGTCACTTTCGCAAGCGTGCGGTTCTGATTGTAAAACGGTTTGATCGTCATTGGGCCGAAGATGGGCGACTGTTACGCGTTCCCCAGGAAGACTGTTGCCAGGCGCTTTCTGTGGCGCCGACTTTGAAATATGAAAGCGATGGGGGCCCTGGCATTGACGCCATATTGCGACTGCTTCGCGACAGCGATACGCCAGCCGAAGACCAGCGAACATTCTTAAAGAGTATTGTGGTTTTCTGGCTCATGGGCGCAACGGACGGGCACGCCAAAAATTTCAGCATCTTTCTTTCGCCCGGCGGCCGCTATCGAATGACGCCGCTCTACGATGTAATTTCCGCGCAACCCAGCGTAGATGCGGGGCAGATTCGCCACAACCGTTTTCGGCTTGCGATGGCCGTGGGAGACAACCGGCATTACCGCATCAATGAAATTCTTCCGAGACATTTTGTTCAGACAGGGCGGCGTGCGGGAGTAGGCGAAGTGGTGGTACGTTCTATTTTCAGCGAGCTGCGCGAGACTGCCAAGGATGCAATCACAAAAGCGCTGGACCATCTCCCCTCAAGTTTCCCAAAAAAGGTGGCCACTTCCATTCGTGCCGGATTTTTGCATCGCCTCGCATTGAAGTCAGAAATCTGAGTTTTCCTCGTGCGTTTTATTTTGGGCTGCTAACATGAAGCCGTGCCCGCGCTTCTGGAAGTTGAACATCTCACGGTCCGCTTTCCCTCCGGGAAATCGCGCAACGGACAATCCTCCGGCGCACCTGCCGCGGTAGAGGATTTAAGCTTTCAAATCTTGGCTGGCGAAGTGCTGGGCATGGTGGGCGAGTCAGGATCAGGAAAGTCGGTGACCTCGCTGGCGCTGATGCGCCTTCTCCCGCCCCAGGCCGAGATAAGCGGCATGATCCGGTTGCATGATGGTGAGCAAAGCCATGACTTGCTGCAACTGCCGGCGGAATCCATGCGCGAATTGCGTGGACGGCAAATTGGAATGATCTTTCAGGAGCCGATGAGCGCGCTGAATCCGGTGATGCGCGTGGGCGCCCAGATCGCGGAGGCGGTGCGCGCGCACCAGAATATTTCAGAGAGAGTTTCAAAAAAAGAAGCCTGGGACCGCGCCGTCGAGGCCATGAATGACACCGCGATTCCCGATGCGGCCCGCCGCGCGCGCGATTATCCTCACCAGCTTTCCGGAGGCATGCGCCAGCGCATCATGATTGCCATGGCCATTGTGAACCGGCCCAAGTTGCTGATCGCGGACGAGCCCACAACTGCGCTCGACGTGACCGTGCAGGCACAAATCCTGGAATTGCTTGCTGAATTGCGGGCGAAGTTTGGCCTTACCATGCTCTTTATCTCGCATGATCTGGCGGTCATCTCGCAAATCGCCGACCGCGTCGCGGTTATGTATACAGGAAATTTAGTGGAAGTCGGAAGTAAGCAGAACATTTTTCAAACGCCCGCGCATCCCTACACGCGCGGGCTTTTGAATGCCGTGCCCACACTTCATACATCGCGTTCCCAGCCGCTAAAAACGATTGAAGGAACCGTCCCGCCGCTTCATGCGCTTCCCGAAGGATGTCACTTCGAGCCGCGCTGTGATTTTCGCATTGAGCGGTGCAAACAAAGTTTCCCTGAGCTGCTGGAAATCAGTCCTGCACATTGGGTGCGTTGCCCCGTCATCAATAGCAGACAAACGATTTTCTAAATTCCGCCAATAAACGCCAGCCTCCGGCAGTTCAAAGTCGTTGGCTTTTTTATTGCCTCTCGAGTGTGCTACTTTGAGTGCTCGGCAAAAGGTACATCAGCAGAGGTACAGCAAATGGATCGCCGCCAATTTCTTAAAAACTCACTCGCTACTACCAGCGGCGCATTGCTCGCTAGCCGCGGCTTCGCCGCAAATGCTCTTTCTTCACAAGACGATGTCCCCGGTGAAATTTCTTCCGCTCAAGTTTCGGGCGCGCGTTTTCCTGACGGATTTCTTTGGGGCATGGCGACCGCGTCCTATCAGGTGGAGGGCGCGTGGAACGCCGATGGCAAAGGCGAATCCATTTGGGACCGCTTTTCCCATACCGTCGGTAAAGTTAAAGGCGGGGCCACCGGTGACGTTGCCTGCGATCAGTATCATCTTTACCCGCAGGACATCGCTCTGCTTAAGCGCCTGAATCAGAAGAGCTATCGTTTTTCAATTTCATGGTCGCGCATTCAACCAACAGGCACGGGGGCCGTGAACCAGAAAGGTCTCGACCACTACAAACGCCTCACTGACATGCTATTGGAAGCCGGCATACGCCCCTTCTGTACTCTTTACCACTGGGACCTGCCGCAAGGGCTTGAGGACCGCGGAGGCTGGCCGAACCGCGATCTGGCCGCATTTTTTGCGGACTATGCCGGAATCCTGGCGAAGAACCTCGGCGACCGAATCACCGTCTGGGCCCCTTTCAACATGCCATGGACGTTTACCTACTACGGATACGGCATTGGCGCATTTCCTCCGGGCAGGGCTGACTTCAATCTGTTTCTGAAGGCAGCGCACACCGTCAACCTGGCGCAGGGCGAAGCATTTCGCGCGATCAAGGCGGCATCCTCCAAAGCCACCGTGGGCAGTGCCTACGGAATGGCGCCCGCCTATCCAAAAACCGATAGTGAAGCTGATCGCGCCGCGACCGCGCGCTACCATGCCATGAATAACCTGTACTTCCTTGAGACCGCGATGCACGGCAAGTATCCCAACGCGTTCGTCGGCGAACCGCCGTATGAAGCTATGGGATATCAATCCGGCGACGACAAAATCATGCAAGTGCCGCTCGATTGGCTGGGCTTTCACTACTACACCCGCCGCGTCGTTTCCGATGCAAGCGGAGCTAAGACGGCAAGCAGTGGCGGCCATTTCGGTACAGAGACCGAAGGGGAGGGAAGTTCCTCGAGCCGTGATCCGCTTACGCAAATTCATGTTGAAATGCCAACCGAAGGGCCGCTTACCGATGCTGGCCTGGAAGTTTGGCCACATGGCATGTATGACCTGGTGACGCAGATCTCGCGGGAATACAACCGGCCCATTATTGAAATCACGGAAAGCGGCTGCAGCTATCTCGACACGCCTTACGAAAAAGAAAACGGACGGGTCCCCGATCCCCGGCGCACTCACTTCTTCCATGAATACCTGGCGGAGCTGGCGCGCGCCATGGCCGACGGTGCGAACGTCCGCGCCTTCCATGCCTGGAGTCTGCTCGACAATTTTGAATGGGCGGATGGTTACAGCCAGCGCTACGGCCTCACCTATGTGGACTTCCGCGACCAGAAGCGCACCGTGAAAGACTCCGGCCTTTGGTATGGACGGGTTGCCGCTGCAAATCGCCTGGATGTATAGCGCGGAGTTCGAACGCTTAAGATTTCCAGATGTAAAAGCCCCGAGTTTGGAGACAAGGGCTTATTGTCTTTCAATTTGTGAGCGGTTCAGAATGAGTACTAATATCAGAACTGCCAGCAAAACAAATTGCACCCACGCCCCGGTCGTCAAATACCTGCCCAGCCATGGATGGACGAAGTATATGTTTTTCCCCCGCAGGATGGCGTAGGTCGCGGAGCCAATCGGGAACTTGCTTGCAAACTTCGACAAACTCAGCAGCAGGGAAAATTCCACGACGAAGTTCAGCACGATCACGACAGAGACAAGCTTGAACGCAAAAGGCACGCCATTCTTAAAGCGTAATCGTCCTGCCATGATTGTTCTCCTCGTACGAACCGTCGGCTGATTTGCCCCCGGCTGTCGCCAATATGGTCGCGCAATCCGCCGCTGCCGGAAAGTGACTAAGTTACTTCCACCGTTTCATTCAGCAGCTTTTTGTCGCTCTCGTCGCTTCCGGCCAGTTCAAACGAATTCGTCAGGATGGCTTTACCCTTTTCCACGCTGGTAATAACGTAGGAGCAGCCGAACCAGTGCGCTTCCGCAAGATCAGTTTGTGACCATTGCGCTGGGTGGTCGGGATGGGAGTGGTAGAAGCCGACAATGTCTTCGCTGCGTTCCCGCGCCTGGCGTTGAATGCGGACCAATTCCTTGGGGTCAATGCTGTAACGATTATGTGCGGAGTCTGTGCGGGTATTGCCGGCCCGCGCTGTTGAGGTGACTACGCGGCCATCGTCTTCCATCTGGCCGAGCAGCACGCCGCAGCATTCGTGTGGATAAGTTTCTTCGCCGTGGCGGCGGATGGCTTCGTAGTGGGATTTTCCGATTTTTAACATAGTTGATCAAAAATGCAGAATGTAGAAGTCAGAATGCAGAATCAAACCAGAACCAAAAACGGAATGATTTTCATTTTGCATTCTGACTTCTAACTTCTGCATTGCTTCAATCTTCTTCCCAAAATCTTTCGCTTAAATATTTGTCGCCGGAATCGGGAAGGATGGCGACGAACACGGCTTTTTCCCCGGCCCCAAGTTTCTTTGCGACTTGCAGGCAGCCAGCGACCGCAGCGCCCGCGGAAACTCCTACCAGCAAGCCTTCTTCGCGCGCCAGGCGTTTTGCGATAGCGTAAGCATCCTCCGTGGCGATGCCGATATCTTCATCGGCCAACTTCGGGTCATAAATCTTGGGCACAATGGCGCTGGCCATGTGCTTGGCGCCTTCAATTCCGTGAAAAGGAGAATCGGGTTGGAGCGAGATGCAACGGATTTTCGGATTCAGCTCCTTCAGTCGCTTGGCCGTTCCCATAAAGGTTCCGCTGGTGCCGAGCATGGCAACAAAGTGGGTGATGCGTCCTTCCGTCTGTTGCCAGATTTCGTTGGCTGTGCCATGGTAGTGTGCTTGCCAGTTGGCGTCGTTGGAGTACTGGTCGGCATAGTAGTAGCGCTTGGGTTCCTGCGCAGCGAGTTCGCGCGCTTTACGAATGGCGCCATCGGAACCATCAGCAGGATCGGTGTAAACGATGTTTGCGCCGTAGGCGTGTAAAATTCGCTTGCGCTCCACAGAAACATTTTCCGGAACGCACAGGGTGACGGGAAATCCCTCAGCCGCGCCGATCATGGCATAGGCGATGCCGGTGTTTCCGCTGGTGGCGTCAAGTAAAGTTTTGCCCGCGGTAAATTTTCCCGAGCGCCGTCCGGCGAAAACGATATTGGACGCTGCGCGGTCTTTGATCGAGCCTCCGGGATTAAACCACTCGGCCTTCCCCAGCAGTTCGATACTGGGAAGATCGCGGGCAATACGCTCCAGTCGCAGCAAAGGGGTGTTGCCGATGAGATCAATGCTGCGGCGAATAGCGGGAGCGCAATTCCCGTTCGTGGACTCTCCCCCGGTGGTTGTACGGGTAGTAGCGTCGGGGATCCCCGCATTTTTGTTAGTGACAGGCTGCATCAGTTTTGTGAATGGCTAGTACTATCGTAACGTATAGCAAGGGGTTCGTTCATCCTGAACGCCTTATTGCTGGATTATGCTGCTAGATTATAAAGAGACTAGCTAGGTTCGCAAAAGACGTGGGCAACTTTGCGGGAAGCTGCATCTAACATAGCAGGACACAAAACGAAGATTGGCACGAAGCGGAAGACGAACTGAACGACGAAGGGACCTGTAGAGAATGGCAACGAAAGTGGAAGAGCGGAGTTATGAAGACGCGCTGAGCTGGCTGCGCGATCATGGATTCGATTTGACTGAAGCGCCCGGTACCGCGGGCCGCGTCTTCGTGCGTAAGTACAACTGCTCGGCGGCCATCCAGAAAGACGGCAAGGACGGCGACAGCGTTAAAATTTTCGCCTACCCCGGCTACCTGATTGGCAGCGAAATTTCCAAACTCGTGAACAAGGGCTACCAGCAGGTTTTAAAGACCGCTAAGGGGGAAGTCGCCGCCACCGCTGACCATT
This sequence comes from Terriglobales bacterium, assembly GCA_036489565.1. Taxonomy (GTDB): domain Bacteria; phylum Acidobacteriota; class Terriglobia; order Terriglobales; family Acidobacteriaceae; genus JAICKN01. The sequence continues at coordinate 103,585 of DASXFN010000106.1, read as the reverse complement.
TGAAAGCGCTGCACCAATTCACCGAAGAACTGAAAGAAGCTCTGGCTTTACCCAGCTTGTACAACGAGGCGCTTGGAACGGTGAGCGAGTCTTATCAATATGACCGCATTAAAGACCGCGACAAGCCGGATGCGCAGCGTCCCAAGCGTCCCTGGGAAGTGGCGGGAGCAAAGGCCATGTCGGCCAAGAAGAGCCCGGCGTAGGAATTCCGACTTTCGTATTAGTTGTCCCTTGTTCATTTCGATCCTGAGCTTGCCGTTCACTTGTCATGCTGAGCAAGCGAGGATAAGCGTAGCGCGGCCCTGGCGCCGTCGAAGCATCCCTATCAATTTAAAATTTTCGCGATAGTGGTGTTCATGCGATCAAGCTTCCCGAAGGACAATCCTGAACTACAGTGATACAGGTTTGCAGCGGCGGAATTTTCCTACCAGCTTCCAGCAAAGTTCTTTCGCATTCCCCGGCATATCCAGGTGCGTGAGAAAAATGTTGCGTAGGACGCCGCGCGTGATTTTTCCAGCAATATAAAAATCATACAGATGGCGTCCCAGCTGATAGCCCAGATTTTGCGAGTTGGCAGCAAAGCGTTCATTGGAGCGCGGTATCTGCGCCATCTCCTCGCACAGTGCCCGTGAAAACTCAGACCTCGAAAATTCGGGCATGGAAAGCTCGCGAACGGTTTCATCTTCAGCGGCAGGACGAGCGGGATCCAGTACCAGCGAGCCGAAGTACCCTAGCGCATGCTCCACGACCGCGGTATAAAACTGGTCAGAGCGGTCCAGCGATTGCACGTTCGTCCTGCGGTTCGGCAGCCCCTGGCAGGCGTGGTGGAGAAAGCGCGCGGCTTCTTCCGCTGCATAGCTCATGCGGAAGTCGTGGATGTATAAAACATTCGCCTGGGGAAGATAAACACTTCCGCGCTCTTCGACCCGCTGGACGATGGCCACGATTTGCTCTTCGTCAAAAGCGCCGCGCGTAAGCAGGCGGCGGAATAATTCTCCTGAAGACGGCCCATAGACTTCCGGCAAAAGGTCCATGAGGAATTTCGGTTGCGTGGAATTGTGCGCGGAGTAGCGGTTGATCCCAAGAAACTCAGCGAGACTGTCTATCAGGTTGTAAATTGTCGGGGAAAGGTCGGGACCTTCGCCGGCCTCGCGGCACCAGCGGCTTAGATGCAGACGGTAATTTTCGTATTTTTCCAGCGGAGTGGAATTGAAGACGCACACCACATTCTCTGAAACTCCAACCGCCCGGACCTGCTCGCGTTGTTCGCCCGCCGCATGCCAGTAAAGCGCGTCCACGTTTTGAAGCACGGTGAGCACCCGCTCGTCCGGCAAGCGCTCGCGCAATTGTCCGGGAAGGTGCGCGGGAGCCAAATGCGATTCGCCAAACAGTACAACAATTACGGCGTTTGGATGTTTCTGCCTGATCTCGGCAATCTTGTGCGCGGCATGGCGGTCGCGCGCGCCGATCTTGCGCAGGTCCTCGCGGGGCATGCAATCCAAACCATAAATAGCCTCCGCCTGCTCGCGCGCGGTCAGCATCAATTCGTAAAAGGGGGCCCAATCGTATCCCCAATCAAGGTCAAAGCGGATGCGTTCGCGGAATTCCGCTTCGCTGATTTCGCGCCGCCACCACTCGTCAAGAATGTGCTGGTCGCGGGCAAAAATAGTTTCCACACCGAGCACCACCGGGCGGTCGCCGGGCTGCACGCGCTGTTCTAGCAAGGAAGCCGCGAAGCGCTGCGCCGCGGGCAGCGCATGATAGTCCCCTATCAGCACCGTATCGGCTTGCGTCACGGCATGGCTCAACTGCGCTTCGTTAAGAACGGAGCGGTAATTGCGAAAGGCGTTGCTGAAGTCTTTCAAATATTTGCGGGTGCCGTTGTGGTCGTTGGCGCGAATTTCACGCTCTACTCCCAGCAGCGCGTGGACTTGCGCCTCAGTCCGGCGAATCCGCAAGTTGGAAGTCGTTGCCATATTCCTGCCGTGTGGCGCGGACACTCTTGTCCGCGTGTCCATGTCGTAAGCCCCCGCCTTGACTTCCGCGCCTTTCCCTCCCTATGCTCCAAGCTTCAGAGCTTCACGGGAGATCGCTTGCCAATTCACCCTCCGAGCAACTTGACTGTCGCCACGACCGGCGCGAGTGGTTCTATATTTCTCAAGCACTTCCTGCTCGCCATCGCCGCCGATGACCGCGTGCAAACCGTCAACTTCATTGCCTCCGACAGCGGCCTGCGCGTTATGGCGGAGGAGCTTGGCATCAGCGGCCGCAACAATCTCGTCACTCAAATCACCGGCAAGGCTTCGCCAAAAATTCATCAACAAGCCAACTCCGACATCGCCGCCAACGTCGCCAGCGGTTCCTATCCCGCCGATGCGATGGTTGTGCTCCCCTGCAGCATGGGAACGCTCGCCCGCATCGCCAACGGCATCGCTTCGCAACTCATTGAGCGCGCCGCCGATGTCTGCCTGAAGGAAAAACGTCCGCTGGTGCTGTGCGCCCGCGAGACTCCCCTCAGCAAAATCCATATCCGCAACATGTACCGCGCCGCCGACGCCGGGGCTACCATCTTTCCCTTAATCCCGGCGTTCTATTACCAGCCCGCGACTTTGGATGCCATCGCCCACGAGTTCGCTTACCGGGTGCTGGCGCACATCGGCCTGCCGCAACCCAGCGCTTTCCAATGGAAAAAAGACACTTAGCTGCAAAAGTCAGTTCATTAGAAAGATCAAGCACTCAGGTGGGAGCGCAGGTTCTGGGGAATCTTTAGTGTAGAAACGCCGGAAGGGCATTCACAGATTGCAAAGGGACATGTCCCGAAGGATGTTTGCGGGAGACATTGTCTGAGTGGGACTTATCGTTTGTCGGAAGCTAATGAAGCTTTTTTACTGGAACGCGCCATCTAGTGCCGAACGGACGCGTTGCCAATCCAATTTTTGATCTTCAAATGTACGCGAGACCCTACCCAGCCTGCCAGGATGGTAGAGAGGAACCAGTAAGCTACCGTTCTGTAAGCGAATAGTTTCCAGCACAGCATTCTCCATCTTTGGTTTTGCGGGAAGTCCGAATGCATACATGACGGAGCAATATGCTTTGTATCCAAGCGTAGCGATTACGTTAGAAGCTACGAGTTCTATTTGCGGAAGAAGAAATTTCTTTGAGCAGTTCTTAAACCAACTGCTTTTTGTTGGTCCCGTTAGACCGCTTCGTCGTAAGCACAATATGGAATTTGTGAAAAAGAGGGAACCCATTGCTCCGACCTGGGGTAATTCAATACTAATATCAATAGACTTTAATAGGTCGCGAATGGATCTATTCGTAGAATTTTCATCGTTACCAAGGCCTTCATATTTAACGTAAAAATCCGCTCCACCCCAATCTTGACCAATAATCATTAAACTTGCGTCTAAATTACCTTGCCACCGGCTCCATGCGCCGATGTGTTCCGCTTGATCAAAAACACCCTCTTCGCATTCGTTTGGGTTTACGAGGTCGGGCGCACACAAACAACAGACTTTTCTGTTTTTGACTAATTGGGAATATTGAAGTTGCTTATCGCCCATCTACGCCACGTCATCCGCCACTTCTCCCCGTCCAGCCTTGTACTTCTCAACGATTTTCTCCTGCAACTGCGCGGGGACTATGTCGTAGTGGTTCATATCCATATTGAAGCTGCCGCGGCCCTGGGTCATGGCCGTTAAATCAACGCCGTAGGTGAGCATCTCAGCCATGGGAACTTCGGCCTTCACAATCGTGTTGCCGCCTTTGTTGTCCATGCCCTGAATGCGTCCGCGGCGGCTGTTCAGGTCGCCCATAATGGAGCCTGCGAATTCATCGGGCACCGTAATCTCGACTGCCATTACCGGCTCCAGCAGCGTGGGCTTAGCGGTTTCCATCGCTTTGCGGAATGCGATGCGGCCCGCCATTTGAAACGACATATCATTCGAGTCCACGTCATGGTACGAGCCGTCGTACAAAATGACTTTGAAATCCACCACTGGATATCCAGCCAGGTATCCACGCGCAGCGGCGTCTTTAATTCCTTTTTCAATCGCGGGAATGTAGTTCTTAGGGATCGCACCCCCAAAAATATCGTTCACAAACTCAAACTGCCCACCGCGCACCATAGGCTCCATTTTAATTTTGCAATCCCCGTATTGCCCGTGGCCTCCGGTCTGTTTTTTGTGGCGGCCCTGCACATCGGCTTTCCCGCGGATGGTCTCCCGGTAAGGCACCTTGGGCGCTTTCAGGTTTACTTCCGTGTGGTAGCGCTTTTTCATTTTCGCGACCACCACTTCAATATGCTGCTGCCCGGCGCAGGCAATCAGAAATTCATTGGTCTGCGGATCGCGATAGAAGCGCAGCATCCCATCTTCTTCCATCAACTTGTGGATGCCCGGCCCCAGCTTGTCTTCATCCGCGCGGGACTTCGGTTCGATGGCAAATGTAATGGCGGGCTCGGCAAGCTTTACATGCGGATACTGAATGGGCGCGTTCTTATCGCCCAGCGTATCTCCGGTGAGCGTGTCCTTTAACTTGGCGACCGCGCCAATATCCCCGGCATGTAGCTCGTTCACCGGGACGGCGGTCTTGCCCTGCATCACGGAGATGTGCGCGAATTTTTCCGCGGAGTTCTTGCTGAAGTTCTGCAGAGTCACATCATTCCTGACCACGCCGGAAAACACTTTGAAGTAGGAGATTCTTCCGGCGAAGGCGTCCGATATTGTCTTAAACACATAGACCGAAGCCGGCTCCGTGTCTGACTCTTTCCGCTGCGGAGGCTCGCCGTTTCCCGAAGTCGCCTCGCCGCGAATCGCCTCATGCTCAGTCGCCATGGGGGTGAAATCCACAATGAAGTCCATCAGCCGGTCGGCGCCAATATTACCCAGCCCGGAGCTGAACAGCACGGGAAAAATTTTGTCTTCGCGGATGGCATTGTGCAGCGCCGGAATCAGGTCTTCCTCGGGGATCGTGCCCTTGTCAAAAAATTCTTGCATCAGCGCGTCATCGCCTTCAGCGATCATCTCCACTAACTTCTCATGCGCCGCTTGCGCCACTTCCTGCATGGCGTCAGGGATCGGGCCTTCTTTCCCTTTGCCGTTTCCGCCCAGATCGTAGGTGTAGGCCTTCATCCGCACAAGGTCCACCACGCCGCGCAAATTCTTTTCGCTGCCAATGGGAAGCTCCAGTGGAATCACATTTCGACCAAAGGCCGCCTGCAGCGAATTCAACACGCGCTCGGCATCGGCGCGCTCGCGGTCCATGCGGCTGGCCACTACCACGCGCGGCGTCTGGTACTCCTCGCAATAATTCCACACCCGCTGCGTGACCACTTCGACTCCGGCCACGCCATCCACTACAACCACCGCCGCGTCCACCACGGGCAGCACCATCTTGGCTTCGTGGACAAACATATTGAAGCCGGGCGTATCCAGAAAATTGATCTTCGTCTTGCCCCATTCGACGCACGCCAGGCTGGTGGCGATAGACATCTTCCGGGCGATTTCTTCATCGTCGTAATCGGTTGTGGCCGAACCATCGTCCACGCGGCCCTGTCGCGGCGTGCCGCCCGACGTGTACAGCATTGCCGACACCAGCGACGTTTTTCCCGCGTGCCCATGGCCAACCACCGCCACATTCCTGACGTTTACGCCTTCATAGACTTTCATGGGTCCACTCCTTGGAAAGAGGCTGGGGAGAGAGCTTAGACGACGCGGCGACCCCGCCTTTCACTCCGGGCAGGATGCTACCACATGGCAATTTGATGGCTCAACTGGGCGTTGGGTGGCTAAGGAGCGAAAAACTGAAAGCGGACTTTCGCAAACTGTTCGACTTGCAACAAATGGCTAACAGCCTACAAGACAAATAATCAGGGTTAGTGAGCCCTTTTTAAGATTCGTTAGACTTCTCTCTTTTGTCCACCACGGCACGCAAAGCAATCGCATATGCCTTTCGTACTGCTTCTGATTGCGTTGCGCCGTATGCCAAGGCCCCAGGCTCTTCTGGGATTTCTGCTATCCAGCGGCCATCGGTCTCGCGTTCGATTTCTACAGTAAATCGCATGTCTTGCCTCCAGTGCTTTATGGTGTTTTCGGTCCGTAATTGATCACCTTCACCGTGCCTCTTCCTCCGGCGGTGCGTCGTCAGTCTTATCCAACTTTTGCGCCACCGGATTCGGTGGCAGTTCGGGAGGCGGTTGAAACGCGCCCGGATCTTTTCCGGCCAGCGCTGTTTTCATAAAGTCCATCCACACTGGTAGGGCGGCGCGAGCGCCAGTTTCACGCGGGCCAAGTGACTTCTGTTCGTCGTAGCCAATCCAAACGCCGCAGGTGGTTGAAGGAGAAAATCCAATGAACCAGGCATCGGTAAAATTATTGGTAGTGCCCGTCTTGCCGGCCAGGGGCAATTTCAAGCTGCTGGCCGCGACTCCCGTGCCGTGCTCCACCACGCCTTGCAGCATGGAGGTCATAAGGCGCGCGGTCCGCGAGCTGATCACGTCCTTCACATCGGGGTAGTCCTCCTCCAAAACCCGCCCTTCATAATCGGTGACCTTCAGGATGTCGCGCGGCGCGATGCGCACGCCGTCGTCAGGAAATACGCTGTAAGCGGAAGTCTGCTCCAGCACCGAGACCCCAGCCGCGCCCAGCGCCACCGGCAAGTACGGAGGAATGGGAGAGGTAATGCCAAAACGGCGCGCGTAATCAATCACTGTACTAATGCCAAGATTATTGGCCAGTTTCAACGCAGGAATATTCAACGACTGCGCGAGCGCCCGCCGCAGGGTGATCGTCCCTTCAAAGTTCTCCTCATAATTATGCGGAATGTACGGACCGGAGTCGGTCTGGAAAGCCACGGGCTCATCCACAATTGTGTCATCGGGGCGCGCGCCTTTATCAATGGCGGCGGTGTACACATAAGGCTTGAACGATGAACCTACCTGCCGCAGCGCCTCGGTTGCCCGGTTGAATTTTGATTCGTTAAAGTCGCGCCCACCCACCATGGCTTTAATCTCGCCCGTGCCGTTGTCAATCGCGACCAGCGCGCCTTGCGCGCCGGAGTCCTGTTCGAGGTCCACGCTGGCCCTGCCGTTTGCCGAGAGCGAAAGAATCTTCACGTAAACCACGTCGCCGGGCTTCAGGATGTCGGAGATTTTGCGGTGCGTCCACGCGGCATTCGCCGAGGCCACCTCGGCGGAATATCTCCCGAATTTTATAGCGCCGGAATTGTTCGACACTGCCGTGACCAGCGCGTGAACGTAATCGCCAACCTCGGCTTCATCGTCCCAGTCAGGGTTCTCATAGGTTTTGAGCTCCGCACCTTCGTCCAAAACATTTTCCAAATGTCCCTTCCATCCCTGCCGTTTTTCATAAGCGGCAAGACCGTCGAGCACGGCCTTGCGGGCCGCGCGCTGCATGTCCACGTCGAGTGATGTATACACGCGCAGGCCGCCTTCATGCACGCGATCGCTTCCGTATTTGTTCTCAAGATAACGGCGGATATTCTCAACGAAATAAGGCGCGAGTGAATTCAGATCGTGGGCGAGATCCAGATCAAGCGGAGTCGCCCGCGCCGCCGCGGCGCGCCGGGCGGTGATTTTTCCGTCTTCAAGCATTCCATTGATTACCAGGTTCCGCCGTTTCAACGCGCGGTCCGGATGAACGATCGGAGAGTAATACACCGGCGACTTGGGCAATGCGGCCAGTAGGGACGCCTCTTCCAGCGTAAGCTGCTTTGCAGGCTTGCTGAAGTAATATTCCGACGCGGCCTCAAATCCATACACGCCGTGGCCCAGGTAAATCTGGTTGGCATAAAGCGTCAGTATCTGCTGCTTCGTAAAGCGGTGCTCTATCTGAATGGCCAGCAGCGTTTCTTGAATTTTGCGATGGAAAGATCTGTCCGGCGAAAGAAACAGATTGCGAGCCAGTTGCATGGTGAGCGTCGAGGCGCCTTGCACCTTTCCGCCTGATTCAATATCGCGATAAGCGGCGCCAAAGGTGCGCCAGACGTTCACGCCCCAGTGGCGGTAAAAATCTTTGTCTTCAATGGAGATGAGCGCCTGCCACAACACCGGCGGATAGTCGCTGTAGTTCGCGACCACGCGGCGCTGCAGCGCGAAAGAACCAATCACGCGCCCCTGATCGTCGTAGACCTCAGTGACGGAACTAGGCCGATAACCTTCCAGCTCTTCGACCTGAGGAAGGTCGGTGGAATAAACCAGAAATAATCCGCCCAGCGAACCCGCGAGAGCAGCAATGAACACAGCAAGAGCGAACAGCACGCGATGGATAAGCTGCTTGCCGACAATTTCCACCGGCGGCAGGTCTTGAGAAAGCAACTCCATGGCAGGACACGCTCAGAATAGCAGGATCGCGAATGTCGGATAAGTAAGTGGCATGGTCATGTGGCGCTGGCTTCTTATGGTTAACTTCCCAACGTCCACGAGGCCTGCTCGGCGCGCAATTCGCGGATCAGAATTCGCACTAGCATCCCGTCATAACGCGTGCCGCTGAATTTTTCCAATTCGATCAGGGCGGCTTCATTGCTCTTTGCGGGGCCAAAAGAGCGCTCCATGGTCATGTTCGCGTAAGCGTCCGCGATGAGTAAAATCCTCGCCCAGAGCGGGATTTGCTCTCCGCGCAAGCCAGCCGGATAGCCTGAACCGTCGAAAGCTTCGTGATGATGGGCAATCGCTTCCCGCAGCAAATCGCCGTGCGGCAATGTGCCCACTATGTCGGCCCCAACGCGGGTGTGCAGTTTGACGAAATAGAATTCATCGTCGCTCAAGGGATGCAGCTTGTTCAAAATGCGCTCCGGCACGAATATCTTTCCCACATCGTGAACGCGGGCCACGTATTCCAGATCGGCGATCTGGTCGGGCGTCATGCCAATGGCCCGTCCCAGCACTCCTGCGTAACGAGAAACCATTTCTCCGTGTCCAGTCGCGTTCAGCTCGCGCGCCTCGGCAGCGTGCGTGAGCGCTTCAATGGAATCACGCAGCATGTCAACATTCAGATTTTTCTCGCCACCCGATAACTTTTTCAAAGTTGCGAGCAATTCTTCCAGATGCTCGAGGCCAGCGTGCTCGCGATGCAGAAATCCTTCAATGTAACCGGCGATCAGTTGCCGTTGCAGCGCGGCGCTCTCTCCTTCGCCGGATTCGTCAGCGGTGGATACGCGATCGCCTCCGGCGTGTTTCGAAATGTACATGCCGGAATCAGCCGCGCGGATAATTTCCTCCGGCGAAGAGCCATGCACCGGAAAACTGCCCACGCCAAAGCTTCCTGTAATGTGCTGCTGGCTGAGCATGGGGTCGGTTGCGATCCACAGGCGGAGTCTTTCAGCGAGTATTTGCGCCTGCTCCGCGCCAGTTTCAGGCATCAGGATTATGAATTCGTCTCCACCGTAGCGGGAAACAATGTTGGACTGCCTGCTCTTCTGCTCCAGAATGCGGCCCACGCGCGCCAGTACCAGATCGCCTTCCAGGTGGCCCAGCGTGTCATTTACTTCCTTGAATTTATCCAGATCCATCAGCACCACGGAGAACGGCCTTCCTGAACGCGCCGCGCGCTTCCACTCCTGACTCAATGATTCCCAGAAATATCTTCGCGTTTTCAAGCCCGTCAGCCCGTCGGTAATGGATTGCTGCTGCAGCTTCTGGAAGACGAACGCGTTGTGCAGCGCGGTGGCCAGCAAGTCCGCCATGGTGTTCATGATCAGTGTGTCTTGCGGGGAGAATGCATCTTCCTTCGCGCTTTCCACGTTCAGCACGCCGAGCAGGGTTTCGCCGTAGGTGACTGGAATGCAAAGCACGGAACGGGAACCCGCAATGATTCCCTGCAACTGTGCCGGATCGTGCGACTGCACCAGCGCTTTTTCGCCCGTCCGCGCCACGCGTCCCAGAATGCCCGCGCCCAGTGGAATGCGCCGTCCCAGCGCGTGGTTTGTGCTTCCGGCTTCCGCCTTGATTTCAATTTCCTTGCTCACATAATCGAAGATGCCGATGCCGATGTGATCGTAGTGAAAGTTCTTCTGGATCTCGCTGACGATGGAAATCAGCATTTGCTCGGAGCTTTCGCTGGAAATCGCCATCTTCGAAATGTTGTTCAGGAACGCCAATTGCCTTGAGCGACGCTGCTCTTCCTGGAACAAACGCGCGTTTTCGACGGCCACGGAAACCTGGCCCGCGGCGGTCTGCATCACTTCCAAATCGCGCTGCTCGAAAACGTACTCGCGATCGGAGCTCAAAGCGGCCATGATTCCCACTGATTTTCCGCCTAGAAAAATCGGCGCTGCGCAGAAGGACTTAATTATTCGGCTCGGATTCACATAAACCACTCCGAGGCGCTCGCGCACTTGTTCCACGTTGGAGCGGATCAGCAACGGCTGGCCCGTACGGATCACATATTCCGACAAGCTGTTCTCAAACTTGCGCGTTCGCTTGGGCAGGTTTTTACCATCCACCACTTCCAGTTCAAAATGCACATCATCCCCCGACTGAAAGGCGATGAAGAAATTGTTCGTGTCAAAAATCTGCCCAAGTTCTTTCTGAATTGCGGAAAAGATTTCTTCCTGGTCAAGGTGAGAGCTGATCGCCTGACCGATCTCGGTCAGCAACTCGTATTCTTTGGTCCTCCGCTGCGCCTCGTGCATTACTACATAATTTTCCAGCGACAAACCAATTTGCAGCGCGAGTCCGTTCAGCAATCTGAGCTTTGAGGAGCCCAGCAACCGGCGCTCCGCGTAAGCAAACACAATGACGCCAAAAATGCGCTCTCTGGTCTGCAGGCTCACCGCTGTCAGGTTGCGCACGTTTTCCTGGCCCATGTCATCGCGCAGCTGCTCAAAGCGCGCTCCTGGAAAAGCGGGCAACGGCTCCGGCATCTCCTGAATATTACGCAAAGTAATCGGCGCGCCGCGCTTATAGGTCAGTTCCGAAAGATATTCACCTGCCCCGCCCTGTTCCATCCGGGCCAGGAAGTCCTCGGAAAAACCGCGCTGCACGGAAGGCAGCACGCCCCGCCAGCGTTCCGAGATGTAAATCATGGAGCGGGTGGTTTGCAGGGATGAAACCAGGCGGTCCAGAAGATTCTGCATGCTGGGGAGCACATCGTCTGACGAGAGCAGCCCCGTTGGGTCCGAACTTAACGTAGAGAACGCCAGGGCATTTTCCTGCACGGCCTCGCGTTCGTACTCCGAGAGCACCATAACCATCGAAATGCCCAGCAACATTTGTGGAATAGCGCCAAACATCTGCCCGCCCGCTCCAAAAATCTGGAGATAGGCGCCGTGCGAGACGCGAACGATCATGATGGCCGCCCATAAAAGAAGCGACAGCGCCAGAAAGGTAAATGCCAGCGAGCCTTTACGGTAGGAATGCCGGTAAAAAAACACCGCGCAGTAGAGTAATGACAGCGCCACAAACCAATCCACCAGCAAATGCGGATTGGACGCTGCCTCAAAATGCAACACTCCACCTGCGCTTTGCCTGTGCAAGTTCCAATAGGCCAGCACAACTACAACCGCAAATAACGCTCCATCAAACCAGCGCAGAGAGAATTTTTGCCGCAGCAGGCGTGTGGAAACAATCAGGCAAATGGCTGTCGTGCCCAACAAGACTGAACTGATGAACGCGGCGATGGCGGAATTCGAAAAGGCGTACCAGCCTACGAAAAAATAGTGCAGCGTGTACACCGTCCATGCGATCTGCCAGGCGCGAAAATAGGCTTGCTTGCTCTGTTCGTAGAGATAGGTGAACACCAGGAACAGAAGCAGCGAGACTGTCGCGGGAATGAAGACGGCGCTAATCACAAATAACCAAACAATCCGGGAAAGCCATAATGATTAGGTATTCCTCACTTATGGTTTCACAGCAAAGAGGCTAAAACAATAGAATTGATGGGTGCGAGCGCCCCTTGAGATGACCGAGCCATTGCCAGTGGAATCAATAAGATCAGGCGATTTACCGGACGTAGTAATACCCCATTTGTTCATCATTTGTGAATTCTTGTTCCATGTTTTCTTCTCCTAATTTTCCAACTGAGGCACTACCCAAATTTGCCGGAGGCGGTTGTGGCTGGCGGAATTTGCGTAGTCGCAGTTCTGTTACACTCATGGCGTGCGACGAGTCCTAGCCATTTCGCTTTTGCTTTTCGTGGTTACGCCATTCGTCTGTCCGCTATTTGCAATGACCCACCCGGAGGCGATCCTTCCGGCTTGTTGTCGAAGGGACGGACGGCATCATTGCATGATGGCCCGCATAGACTCTAGTGGAGCACGCTCTGGGCAAACAACTGTCCAGGTGAAGGGTGAAGAGTGCCCTTATTCGCCCGTAGTTTTATCCATAACTCATCATATTCAATCCGCGCTTGATGTTCGAAACGCGGTCTTCGCGGACATTACCGCTCATCCTTCACAGTCACCGCAGACACAGGCCAGGCGGCGGATTTCCCAGAACCGTTCGCGCCAGAAGCGCGGCCCTCCCTCGACTTTCCTCTCATAGTTCGCCCGAACATTTTCACAAGAACTTAACCCGCGCTGCGGGAAGTGACTCGTCACTCACCCGTTGCCTCAATTTTCTTGGGGAGGATTGTATGTACAGGAGTTGGATTCTTACGTTTTCATTTTTTATTGCATTTCCGGCCGTTCTAATAGCGCAGGAAACGGTAAATAACGCATCGCTCAGCGGGCGCATTACGGATTCATCGGGAGCAGTGATCGCTCAAGCATCGGTGACGGCACGCCAAACCGCAACCAACATTTCCAATTCCACGACAACGGACCGTGACGGGCGTTTTCGCTTTCCCTATCTTCCTGTTGGGCAATATGAAATTCGAGTCCATCAGCCAAGTTTTGCTGACGCGATACGCGCGATCACGTTAACAGTGGGGACGGAGTTCAACTTACCGGTTACGCTCAAGGTGGGTTCCACAGCATCAACAGTGACCGTTGAAGACACAGCTCCAGTGCTGGAAACGACACGCAGTCAAGTTGCCGGCACGGTTTTGCCAGCCGAGATAAATCGGCTCCCGTTGAATGGGCGCAACTTTCTCGATCTTGCGCTGTTAGTTCCCGGCGTTTCTTTGACGAACACGGCATCCACGCAATTATTTGCCGAGACATCGGCCATTCCCGGCCAGGGTATTTCCGTCAGCAGCCAGAGGAATTTTTCAAATAGTTTTATCGTGGATGGCCTTTCCGCGAACGATGATGCCGCCGGACTTGCAATGACTTTTTATGGACTCGATGTTGTGCAGGAATTTCAAGTGGTCACTTCCGGAGGCCAGGCGGAGTTTGGCCGCGCAATGGGCGGCTACGTCAATATGGTGACGAAGAGCGGCACGGATGCGGTTCATGGCGATGTCTATGGTTATTTTCGAAACCAACGACTGGACGCAACCAATGCGCTATCAGGCGTGAACCTTCCATTAACGCAGGCACAATACGGAGCGAGTATTGGCGGTCCCATCATTCGCGGGCGCACTTTTTATTTTGCAAATTTTGAGCAACGTTTGCTGAACCAGGCAGGCAGTCCGGTCATTACGATTACTCCTGCGAATCTTGCGGCCGTCAATTCGCAACTCACCGCTGTGGGATATCCGGGATCGCTGATTTCCACGGGACAATATCCCAATCCTGTGCACAACACAAATTTTCTTGGGAAAATCGACCATCGCTTCAGTGACCGCGATCAGTTTAGCGCGCGTTACAGCCTTTACGATGTTCACGCGACCAACTCTAGGGGCATCGGCGGCTTGAGCGCCGTAAGCGCGGCTGCTGGATTGAGCGATCTTGATCAAACGGTGGCCGTCAGTAACATCTATACATTGTCATCGCGGACCGTCAATGAGACCCGCGGGCAATTCACTAACAGCAATCTTCTTGCCCCGCCCAATGATCCTATTGGGCCGGCCGTAAGCATTTCCGGAGTAGCGTCCTTCGGCACTCTCTCCGGTTCACCCACCGGACGTCACGATCACTTATTTGAGGTGGTGGATAACCTCGCGCACCAGCAGGGGCCGCACGCTTTACGGGTTGGCGCCGACTTCCTATACAACGATTTAACCATTACATTTCCGCAATCCATTCACGGCAGTTATTCCTTTTCTAATCTGAACAATTTTCTGAATGGAACTTACAGCACGTTCACGCAGACCTTTGGCAATCCGGTTGTGCCGCAAACCAATCCGAATATCGGGCTTTATGGCCAGGACGAATGGCAAATCTCACGCGCCTTTACCTTGAACGCCGGCGTGCGCTATGACCTGCAGTTCCTGAAGACGATCAACACAGATACAAACAACATTTCGCCACGCGTGGGGTTTGCCTGGTCTCCTTTTGCCGCGCGCCGTACCGTTGTCCGCGGGAGTTTCGGAATCTTCTACGACCGCGTCGCATTGCGTCCGCTCGCGAATGCATTGCTCTCAGGCGGGAACACAACGGACATAAACAATGTCCAGCTTCTGAGTACGACGCTCAACTTCGGTCAGACCGGCGCGCCCGTGTTTCCAAACATCCTTTCCAGCGTGCCCACCGGGTTGCCGGTAAGTTTCTCCACCATGGATCCCAACATGCAAAACCCCTACTCCGAGCAAGCCAGCCTGGAGATCGAACAGCAGCTTGGCAAGCAAGGAACTCTGAGCATCAACTATCAGCACTTGCGGGGCGCTCATCTTATCGCGTCTGTAAACCAAAACGTGCCCGCCTGCACATCGGCGGTTGATCCGGTAAATTTATGCCGCCCCAACTCTGCTTATCAGAACAACAAACAGTATTCGGATGTGGGGGACTCGCAATATGACGGGCTGTCGCTGTCCTATGTACAACGTCCGGTGCGATGGGGGAATTTCCACATCTCCTATACGTTTTCTAAAGCCCTGGATGATGTGGGAGAGTTTTTCTTCAGCTCTCCCATCAACAACTTCAATGTCGGTCAGGATTGGGGGCGCTCCGATGACGACCAGCGGCATCGCGTTGTGTTTGACGCCACGGTCCACTCTTCCATGGGGGATTCCACGACCACCTGGCAACGCATCAGCCATGGATTTCAACTGAGCGGAATTTTGAGCTACTACTCCGCATTGCCATTCAACATTGTAAGTGGAACGAATACGGTCCAGACCACTTCAGGGCGTCCCTGCCCCGGACTGGCGGGAAACGCTGCGGCTTGCACCAGCGACATTGCGTTGATGATCGGCAGAAACACCGGCGCAGGCTTTGATGTTTTCAATCTGAATACGCGCCTGAGCCGGACTTTTGCCATCCGAGAAGGGTTGCACTTGGAGGCGATGGCGGAGTTCTTTAATGCTCTGAACCATCCCAACTACGAAATACCCAACAACTCGTTTGGAACGGGCGTGTATCCGACGAACCCTTCAGCCACTTTTGGCGTGCCCACCGCCGTGGCTGATCCACGCGAAGCACAGTTAGCGCTACGAGTGACGTTTTAACATGAGGGAGCAGGGTACCATCCTGCTCCTTTTTTAGATTGCACTGTTATGAAGAAAAAAACATTCTGGATTTCATTTTTTATCCTTCTCGCGCTTGTCACTCTCGCAGCCCTCAAGCTGCGAGAACACTGGCAGCGCGATCTGGTTTTTACCGATAAGCCTGCGTACCAATTCGAGCCGCAGTCGCACACGGTAATCCCGGATGCCAAACGCCCAGTAATCGCAGCCACGGCTTCTGACGAGCTCTATTTGCTTGCCGTCGAAAACCATAACGGAAACAGCGGCCTGTACCTGCGCATGTCGCACGACCAGGGCGACAATTGGATGCAGCCGCAACTCTTGAGTTCCCCTGACGCGTCCGTGAATGCCTCCGCGGAAAACGCGCCCCAACTGGCAGCTCATGCGATGTACGCATATGCGCTTTGGCAGGAACGGTCTGACAAAAGCGGCGCGCAGCTTCGCTTGGCTCGCGCTACGGGCATGGGTGAAAAAGCTCTAACAGTGGTTTCCGTGACAGATACGCCGCCTGAGTCCAAAAGTTTCGCGGGCTTCGCTTCGCTTGCGCTTGCACCCAATGGGGATGTTTTTGCGGTCTGGCTCGATGGCCGTGACAACACCATTGCAGCGACATCAACATTCAACGTCTATCTCGCTCGATCCACTGACAAAGGCATGAGCTTCCATAAGAATGTAAAGGTCGCGACATTGGCTTGCCCTTGCTGCCGCCCCTCCCTTGCATTCGGGCCCTCTGGGGAAATCTATGTAGCCTACCGCCACGTGGATGGCGAGAATGTTCGAGATGTCGCAGTCGCTGTCTCTCACGATCACGGAGATCATTTCAACAATCCTGTGATCGCGGCGCACGATGGATGGAAACTGGTGGGGTGCCCCGAATCAGGCCCGGTCACAACAGTGCAAAATGGCAAACTGATCGTTGCCTGGTACTCTGCGGCGGACAAAGCAAGCATCCGGCTTGCGGAATCGCGGGATGGAGGCCAAACCTTCTCGCCGGAGGTAGTCGTCAGTCGTGACATCCTCGACGCAAATCATCCCTATATCACATCGAGCGAGAATGGCGCAGCAGCCTTGGTTTTTTCCGGCCGCGCGCCAGCCAGCAATGGCTCTTGGGGTGCGATACATTCTTTTCTTGTAAGCATTTCACCCGACGGTCACATTTCAGCGCCCCAGCTGATCCCAAGCGACGCAGAAGGCGACCACTACCCAACTGTTACGATCGCACAGGGCAATAAGCTCTTTGTCACAGGGAGTGGAAACCACAACGACATCGCCGCTTGCTATCTTGCTCGTGCGCGGCAAATGGATTGATATATGGCTAGTTGATAAGCAATTCAAGCGTTGTCCCAGGCGCCGTTGACGGACACGTCATTTGGCGTTCGCTCCATGGTCGCCAGCGTAATTCCTATTCCGTTGACGGCTCCGCCACCAGCGATTCCAATTTTTTAGCTTCGCCGCTCACCGCGATCACAGCCGCTTGTTGCGGGCGCTGTTCCACCCGCGCTCCGGTTCTTTCATCCCATTTCCCGAAGATCATTTTTCCTGCTGTTGTTTGCAGCACCGACGTCACGGAAATGTCTATGGTCTTGCCAATCATTTTGCGGGCGTTGTCCACCACCACCATGGTGCCGTCATCCAGGTAAGCCACGCCCTGGTTATATTCCTTGCCTTCTTTCAAAATGAAGACCTTCATGCCTTCGCCGGGCAGAACGATGGGCTTTAAGGAGTTGGCGAGTTCGTTGATGTTAAGCACGTCCACGCCCTGCAACTGCGCGACTTTATTCAAATTGAAATCATTGGTGATGATTTTTGCTTCATACACCTTCGCCAGCTCAATGAGTTTCAAGTCCACTTCGCGCACCGCGGGAAAATCATCTTCCACGATCTGAATTTGCAGGTGAGCGGATTTTTGCAGGCGCTGAAGAATGTCGAGGCCGCGGCGTCCGCGGTTGCGCTTGAGCGAATCCGCCGAGTCGGCCACCAGTTGCAATTCGCGCAGCACAAATTGCGGGATCACGATGATGCCGTCAAGAAACGCCGTCTCTGAAATGTCGGCAATACGTCCGTCAATAATCACGCTGGTATCGAGAATCTTGAAACTCTTCTTGAATTGCTTTTCTCCGCCGAACACGCCTCCGAGCGCGGAAAGGTTGAGCAAGTCTCCTTTGTTCGCGCCCACAATGAGGCCGACGTAGGCCATCAGGAGCATCACCATGATCTGCATGAAGCTGCGCGTCGCATTGTCGGGAAGGCTGTTGCGGATGACCAGGCTGAACATGTACGCGCCGATAATGCCCAGAATGCTTCCGATGGCTGCGCCTATCAGCCGCTTTAAGCTGACGTGGCGCAATCTCCATTCAAACAGCACAATCGCCAGGCCAAGAGATGATCCAGCAACTGCATCCCAAGGATGCACAAGCCCAAATGGTCGGATGAGATAACAGGTAATTCCTACGATAATGATGAATAAGAGCCGAACCAGAACTAAGTCCACGCGAAACCTCCCCCCTCAAGAACCCTCCGCCCCGCGCGGCAGAAAATCCGAAAACCCCAAAGGCAAAACATCACAGCTTCACGAACCGAAGCTCTATGAATGCAGTCAACAAATGCCGGTGAATTAACGGCGCCCCACTCACGGGCAGAGCGACCAGAATATTTGCAAGAGTATATACCTGCTTTGACTGCCTGCGTAGCAGGATCGTAAAGCGTCGAAAAGCGGGGTGAATGCCTACTTTGATTTGCTGTAAACTTTTGATATGAAAGCGATTGTCATCACTCGATTGGGAGGGCCGGAAGTCCTCGAATGGCGAGACGTTGAAGCCCCCGCGACTACGCCGGAAGGCGAAATTGTAGAAGTAAAAGCAGCTGGCATGAATTTTGCCGACTTGATGACTGTGCGCGGCGGATACGGCGGGACTCCTGACCCTCCGTTGGTTGCGGGAAGAGAATTCTGCGGTTCGCGGGCTTCTGGTGGAAAGCTGGTAATGGGCTACTCGCAATGGGGAGCCTTCGCCGGGCAAATCAACGCGAATCCGGAATTGTTGTGGCCGTTGCCCGATGGGTGGAGCGCGGAAGAAGGGGCGGCATTTCCTGTGAACTATTTCACGGCATATCTCGCGTATTGGAAGGCGGGCGTTATAGGCAAGACCGCAATGCCTAATATCGAAAAGCCTGCGACCGCGGCGACCACGCGAGTGCTCATCCACGCAGTTGCCGGCGGCGTCGGGACCGCGGCCGTGCAAATCGGAAAATTGCTGGGACTGGAAATGTACGGGACATCCTCATCGGACGAAAAGCTAAAGCGCGTCCAGGAACTTGGCCTCCAACATCCCATCAATTACAAGCAGCAGGACTACGAGCATGCCATCAAAGACCTGACCAACGGCGAAGGCGTGGATGTCGCGCTGGAAATGCTTGGCGGTGAAAATGTCGCCAAGAGCGTCCGCTGCCTGCGCGATTTTGGACGCGTCATTACCTATGGCAATGCGACCGGCCAGCCTGCCACTCTGAATCCGCAGATTCTGCATGCCCGATGTACCAGCGTCCATGGACTCTGGCTCACGTACTTAGCGCGCAATCGCCAGGTAATGGACGACGCCTGGGCGCAACTTTCGCAGTGGACCGCAAAAGGGCATCTAAAGCCCGTGATCGGAAAAGTGCTGCCGATGGAACAGGCACGCGAAGGTTATGAGCTTTTGCAGAATGGCAAGAATTTCGGGAAAGTGGTGCTGAAGATCAATTGATGCACTTCAGATGATTGTAGGGGTCCTTCGCTGCGCTCAGGATGACCCCGATAAACCGGTAGAGCGATAACCAGTAGTGACGAGATTTAAAGAATTGTAATCGTGGCGACCCTCTACACCATCGGCCATTCCACGCGAACCCTCGACGATCTCATCGAAACCCTGCAAGCCCATTCCATCCAGCTCCTCGTGGACATCCGCGCCTTTCCCATGTCGCGGAGGCTTCCGCATTTCAACCGCGAATCTTTGGAGAAAGCTTTGCCTGAAGCGCATATTCAATATGCATGGATGAAAGAGCTTGGGGGACACCGCAAAAAGATTCGCGATGACTCTCCAAATACCGCGCTGCGCAATGCGAGCTTCAGAAATTACGCCGACTACATGCTTACGGAAGAATTTGAGCGGGCGATGGGCGATCTGGTCAGAATGGCCGAAGAATCAAAGACCGCATACATGTGCGCCGAGCGGGTTTATTTTCGATGCCATCGCATGATGGTCTCCGATTGGCTGGTGGCGCATGGCCATGCGGTATTTCACATTGATGGATTAAAACCGCCCAAAGCGCACGCGCTTATGCCCGAAGGCCGCATGGAAAAGGGAAAGCTTATCTATAAGGGAGACCGCCTGTTTTGATTCACGGGATACAAAGCCCAGAATCAAGCCCCGGCATCGCGGAATGCTTTCTTCATGAATGACGCCAGATGCCAGCCGTCAATGTACTTGAAAGGCGTTTCTCCAATGCTGTAATGCCCGCAGGGAAGCACGACCGCTTTGTAGTCCAATCGGTGCCGCGCAAACTCCTCCACAACTTGCCGTGAAAACTCCGGCGGAAAAGTCAGATCGTACTTTGCGTAAATAATCAGAGACTTCCTCGGCCAGCGGGAAAACTGCTGGAAGTACGACATGGGGCTGATGGCCGTCCATAGCTCGCGCAAGCGATCCAGATCAATTTGATCTTCCATCCCGGCGCGGATGTGGCGCGTGGATTGCCCCGTCCATACAACATCGGCAAAATAAGTGGAGGCGTGGTTAAAAGCAGCGACGCGAATGCGCGGATCATGCGCCGCGGCAAGGAAGGCATAGCAGGATCCGAGACTCGTGCCGAGAATACCGAGCCGGGTATATCCCTGCTCTTGCAGCCAGTCGAGGCTGCAGCGCACGTCAATCACGCCTTGTCGGCAGGAGTCGAGGGTGCGTCCAATGTTGGCAGAGACGGCGTAATCGGCGCGGCAAATTTCAGCCGGACGGCGAATGTCATGGTAAGGCATGCTCAACCGCAGCACCGCGATTCCCAACTTATTCAGAAGACGGCAAAGACTGTTATAGCCAAGCGCGTCGCAGTTCCAATGAGGAATCAGGACGATGGCGTTCCGTTTATTCTTCCGCGAATCGCCGGGAAACCAGCGAGCATTTACTAAATTATTTTCTGGATACGGTGTCGGAACCGGCGAGGTGAACCGCAAAAATTCTGCGTGAGTGCCGCGTACTTTTTCTTCCAGCCGCGGATCGGGAACATCCCGCGTGCTGAAGACCTGAACTT
The DNA here is from genome assembly GCA_036489565.1 of Terriglobales bacterium. GTDB lineage: Bacteria > Acidobacteriota > Terriglobia > Terriglobales > Acidobacteriaceae > JAICKN01. The sequence goes on along the minus strand of DASXFN010000106.1, from coordinate 82,841 downwards.
CGCGCCGCTCCAGACGAAAATCGCTCGGGACGCGATAAGAATAAAACTCATCGCTGGCGGCAATGATGCGCTGGTTATATTCGCGAAGAAATTTCTCGGGATCGGCGATATCGCTTCCCGGCCTGTGACCATTGCGGCATGGCCAGTTCCCCGCCCACTCCAAGCCCCATTCCAGCGGACGCACCACGCGGTTGTTGTCCACCGAGGTGAGCCGGGTTTCCCAGTTGTACATCCAGCGGGCGTAAGGAGAAGGCATTGATTTGAGGATAACAAACGCCTCAGCTAGTGATCATCCGAGTGACAGCGAATGGCAATACCACCGCTTAAATAATGTCATCCCGACGTTAAGCGCAGCGAAGACAAGAGAGAGAGCCCTACAGGCTACGTTGCACTGGATGGAGTCCAGCGCAACGTGCACGAAATTTCTTAGGCGCGGCCCAACATCCGGAAGAGCTTCGTCAGCGGATCGAAAAAGCGATCCACGACGCGCTCCTTGAGCGGGATGATTGCGTTGTCGGTAATTGTGATGCCTTCGGGGCAGACCTTGGTGCAGCACTTCGTGATGTTGCACAGGCCAATGCCGAATTCTTCTTTGAGTTGCGGAACGCGGTCGCCTACGTCGAGCGGATGCATTTCCAGCGCGGCGGCGTAAACGAGAAAGCGCGGCCCGATGAATTCTTCGTGCATGTGATGATCGCGCAGGACGTGGCAGACGTCCTGGCAGAGAAAGCATTCGATGCACTTGCGGAATTCCTGCACGCGGTCCACGTCTTCCTGCGCCATCCGCCAGGTGCCATCGGGCGCGTCAGGCTTGCGCGGCTGGAATTTCGGAATGCGCTCTTTCACACGGTAATTCCACGAGACGTCGGTGACCAGGTCTTTTACGTGCGGGAAGGCCTTCATGGGTTCAATGGTCACGGGATTCTCCAGCGGAAGGCTGTTGAGCCGCGTCATGCACATTAATTTCGGCATGCCATTGATTTCGGCCGAGCAGGATCCGCACTTTCCCGCCTTGCAGTTCCAGCGCACGGCCATGTCGCCCGCAGCCTCCGCCTGTATTTGATGGACGGCGTCAAGCACCACCATGCCGGGCTGGACTTCAGTGGAATAGTCCTGGAACGTTCCCTGGCCCTTTTCGCCGCGCCAAATCCGAAACGTTGCTGTCGCCATTACTTCATCTCCTGGATGATTTGTTGGAGTTCGTCGCGCATCGGCGGTATGGTCTCGCGCGAAATTTGCATCTCTCCCGCCGCGCCTTTTTTGATCAGAATATTAAAGGTGGCGAACTGATTGTCCTTGGCGGGGAAGTCGTCGCGGAAGTGCGCGCCGCGGCTTTCCTTGCGCTCGAGCGCGGCGCGGGTCACCATCTCGGAAACCGTCAAGAGATTTTGCAGGTCAATCGCGGTGTGCCAGCCGGCATTATATTCGCGGTTGCCGCCGGCGCTGGCCAGCACGCTTCTTTTCGCGAGCTCCTGAATGCCACCGAGCGCCTGTACCATTTCCTGCTCGGTGCGGACGATTCCGACCAGCTCCTGCATCATGTCCTGCAACGCATGTTGCACGGCATAGGGATTTTCCGAAGCGTCATTCTCAAAGGGACGCAGCGCCCGCTTCTCGAGTGATTTCAGTTCGTCAGGATTTATCGCGCCCGCCGAATTCTGCTTCGCGAAGTTCGCGGCATATTCTCCGGCGCGCTTGCCGAACACCAGCAGATCGGAGAGCGAATTTCCTCCCAGGCGGTTGGCGCCATGCAAGCCAGCCGCGCATTCGCCCGCGGCATACAGTCCTGGGACGTTGGTCATTTGAGTATCGGCGTCCACACGAATGCCGCCCATTGTGTAGTGGGTGGTGGGGCCAACTTCCATTGGCTCGCTTGTGATGTCAATGTCGGCAAGCTGCTTGAATTGGTGGTACATGCTGGGCAGCTTCTTCTTTATATGCTCCGCCGACTGCGGAATTTTTTCCTTGATCCATGAGATATCCAGAAACACGCCGCCGTGCGGGCTGCCTCGTCCTTCGCGAACCTCGCGCCGGATGCAGCGCGCAACGTGATCGCGCGTGAGCAACTCCGGCGGACGCCGTGCGTCCTTGTCGCCCTGCGTGTAGCGCCAGCCTTCCTCTTCGGAGTTCGCGGTTTGGTCCGCGTAGAGCGGAGGAATGTCCTTGAACATGAAGCGCTCGCCGTTCTTGTTGCGAAGCACGCCGCCTTCGCCGCGCACGCCTTCCGTCACAAGAATGCCGCGCACGCTGGGCGGCCAGATCATGCCCGTCGGATGGAACTGGATGAACTCCATGTCCATCAATGTCGCGCCCGCGTTGTAGGCGAGCGAGTGGCCGTCTCCGGTGTACTCCCAACTGTTGCTCGTGATTTTGAAAGCTCGTCCGATTCCGCCTGTCGCAAGCACTACTGATTTTGCTCGGAACAAGTGAAAGCGCCCGCGCTCGCGGTCATATCCGAAAGCGCCGGCAATGCGATCGCCATCTTTTAGCAGGGCGACAACCGTGTACTCCATGAAGACGTCGAGGCCCAAATGAATTCCGTGGTCCTGCAATGTGCGGATCATCTCCAGCCCCGTGCGGTCTCCAACGTGCGCCAGCCTCGGATAACGGTGGCCGCCAAAATTCCTTTGCAGGATGCGGCCATCTTTGGTGCGGTCAAAAAGCGCGCCCCAGGCTTCCAACTCGCGGACCCGGTCGGGTGCTTCCTTGGCATGCAACTCGGCCATGCGCCAGTTGTTCAGGTACTGGCCGCCGCGCATGGTGTCAGAAAAATGAACGCGCCAGTTGTCGCGATCGTCCACGTTTCCCATGGACGCCGCCACGCCGCCCTCGGCCATTACTGTGTGCGCCTTGCCTAAAAGCGATTTCGTGATGACGGCAACTTTAACGCCCGCAGCCGACGCCTCAACAGCCGCCCGCAGTCCCGCGCCGCCCGCCCCAATAATAAGGACATCATGCTCGTGAGTGACGTACTCGCCCACTAGAAGATCCTCCAATCGGTCCAAATCCCCATCGAACACAGCCGCACGTAAACATCGGAGAAGCCCACCATGAAGAGGCTGCACCATGCAAAGAGCATGTGCTTACGGTTCAGGCAGCTTACGCAGTCATAGGCTTTCTTACGGACAGGCGCAGCCGACAACCGGTCGCGCAGACCGCCGACTAAATGCCGCAGAGAATGGCAGCCAAAGGTGTAGCTGGTCAGCAATACCAGATTCGTGAGCAATACCAGCGTGCCCACACCCATGCCGAAGTGGCCGTTGAACCAGAACGCGTCCCAGACATCGTGCGCGAGAAGAACAAGAAATATCAGTGCCAGATAAAGAAAGTAGCGATGAATATTTTGAATGATCAGCGGGAACGACCGTTCCCCAAGATACTTTTTGCGCGGCTCGCCTACCGCGCACGATGGCGGATCCGCCCAGAATGCTTTGTAATATGCGCCGCGGTAGTAGTAGCACGTCACGCGAAAACCGCCGGGGGCCCAAAGAATAAGAATGGCCGCCGTCACCCACACCGGCATCCAGTGCGGCATCGCGCCGAACCAGGCATTGGCAGAGCCGAATAATTCCGGAGAATAAAAAGGGGAAAGATAAGGCCCAAACCGGAAGTGGTTGCCCTGAAACGCCGCCCACGTCGAATACACGATGAACGCCGACAATCCCAGAAAAACGAAAAGCGGCTGCACCCACCAGTAATCCCTTCGCCGAGTTTGCCCCCAACTCAAACGCGCCAACGGAACATCAACCTGAGCCATCCAACCTCCTTACTATTGCGTGTCGCGACGGAACTTTCCGCGCTGAACTTGCGCAGGACGTAAAATGCCCCCGCCCGAGCCAACATTTTGCTGAAAATTGCGAACCTTCAGATTACTACCTTGCGGGCTTACTACGCCAGTCCGCTCGCTGCGATCTCGCAATATCAATTAACCTATTGCCTATGGCCTATCACGTAGTGGCATTGACGATGGCGCAGGTGCGGCAAGGAGCGCTGCAATTTCAGCGTGAGCTGGGCGCGGCCCTGCATGAGGCAAATGATTTGAAAGTGTACTCCGCCAGCCCGTTCGATTTGGAAGAGCGGCGACGCCTGAAGGACCGCTTCGGCGGCGACGTAGTCTATTTCTTCAACGACGCGGCGCGGAACCTGTGCCTGCTTCAGGGCATAGACTTGAAGTTCATCGCCGAAATCGCCGATGACGAGCTCCCGCGTCGGCGCACGGTAGTCGTCGGAATGCCGGAGTAGAGTCGTCTCCAGGCGCAAATATATCCGCATCCTTGCAGCGTGGTTTTTTTGAACAGACTCTCCGTTTCTTGAACCCTAACCTTATGAGTCCCATATGCTCTAAAAATTGTTGTTCCCGGGGTCTGCTTGCGGTGTCTTTAGTGGTGTCACGCAGGAGGACACCATGTTCGCTCAGACGTTCTGCGATTCATCGCTCGACCTTTCACGTCGAGGATGGACCACTCTTCTGTCATTCGGCCTGGAATGCCTGGCCGTGGCCGCGCTGATCGCTGTGCCTTTGTTTCACGTGGAAAGCCTGCCGCAAGTCAAAACCATTGCCGCGGTCTTTACCCCGATTGTGAAAGCTATACCAGCAGAGCCCATTCCGGTGAATCCCGGACATCCGGTTGTACTTCCCTATGGCGAAATGGCAAGCGGCGCGATAAGACAGCCCAGCCGTATTCCAAATTCGACTGCCGACGGTGGTTCGCTTGCGCCCGCTCCGGAAGTGCCATGGGGCGTTCCGCATGGAGCGAATCCGCTGAATCAAATCGTGAACGATGGCCCGGTGAGTTCTGAGCATCCAATCCTGGCCCATCGGTTCACCGTCTCGCAAGGGGTGATGGAAGGCTCTCTGATTCAGAAAATACAGCCGGTATATCCGCATTTAGCTCTGGTAACACACACCGAAGGCTCGGTTATGTTGCAGGCTGTCATCAGCCGCGAAGGCATCATTGAGAACCTGCAAGTAGTTAGCGGAAGTCCATATCTTTCCCGCGCCGCCGTGGATGCAGTCCGCCAGTGGCGCTACCGGCCTTACCGCCTGAATGGAGAGCCGGTCGAGGTGGAGACTCAGATTGTGGTGAACTTTACCCTGGGTGAAAATTGACAGAAGATGACTGCCCGCGCGCGTTGGAGTCCCGAGGGGGCAATTCTATTCGCAGTGCGTAGCACCGGCGTAACCTGATCGGGAGCAATGGAGCCGTTATAATCGCGACAATGGCCAGCATCGAAATCCTGAACCGCGCCGCGACGCGACCCACGTGGGCGGACGTTTCGCTGCCGAACTTGCGCCATAATTTTCGCGTAGTCTCGCAACATGTCGGCTCTGGCGTCACGGTTTGCGCTGTAGTCAAGGCCGACGCCTACGGCCACGGCGCGGTGGATTGCTCTCGCGCTCTTGAAGAAGAAGGCGCGAAGTGGTTCGGCGTTACCTCGCTCGATGAAGCGATTCCTCTGCGCAATGCTGGCATTCAAGGACGCATCCTGCTGATGACCGGCTTCTGGCGCGGTGAGGAACAGGAGATCGTCAACATGGGCCTTACGCCGACGGTCTGGGAACCCTGGCAGGTCGAGTCGCTGGAAAAAGCCGCCGAGCGATTGGGAGTGTCGAATTATTCCGTCCACCTGAAAGTGGATACCGGCATGGGACGCCTCGGCGTGGGCTTGGACGAACTCGCGCACATCTGCAAAGTTCTGAAATCTTCGGCGCATATTTCCGTGGAAGGATTCTCCACACACCTGGCTTCCTCAGAAGTTCTCGATGCGCCATCGGTGGATGAGCAGATCAAGCAATTTAATCAGGCGCGGAAAATTGTGCATGATTCGGGTTTCAAGCCGGTGTTCATCCACGTTGCCAATACCAGCGCGGTCATTTCGCGGCAGGAAAGCTGGAACACGATGGTGCGTCCCGGCCTCGCGCTCTATGGCTACTATCTTCCCTTTGAGCGCGCGGGCAGGGAAGTTGGCGGCAGCAAGCTGCGGCTTCCGGTAAAGCCCGTGCTTACCTGGAAAACAAAAATTCTATCTCTGCGCGACGTTCCCGCTCATCAGGCTTTGGGATATGGCGGAACCTACGTCACTAAAGCTCCCGCCCGCATCGCCGTGCTGCCGGTTGGGTATGCGGATGGTTTGAACCGCCAGATTTCTTCCGGCGGACGCGTGATCGTTCGCGGCTACTACGCGCCCATCGTGGGACGCATCTCTATGGATTTAACTTTGGCTGACGTTACCGGCCTCTCCGAGGTCTCCGTTGGCGATGAAGTCGTGCTGCTCGGGACAGTGGATGGTTTAAACGTAGATGCCCGCGAACACGCATCGCTGGCGAATACCGTGCCTTATGAAATCCTCTGCAATATTTCCAAGCGCGTGCCGAGAAGGCATGGAGAGTAGTGCTGCTTTCCGCGGAATGAATGGCCCTTTCTCTATCCTCCTGCAATTGCCCCGATAATAACGAACGGCTCTTTCCCTGAGACCACAGCATTGGGAAGTGGTGCATCAGGCGATTGATGGGACAAATCTTCTTCGCAGGCGAAAAACCGCAGAAACGGGCGGCGTTGTAGGGTGTCATGGTCGCGAATAGCGCCGCGCAGCATGGGATAGCGGGCTTCGAGCGCGTCCAGCAGCGATCTCACAGTGACGCCCGTTGCGTGACCGGCCGTGATTTCCATATCCGTAACTTCGAGCGTAACCTCGCTGCCGACGTGCGCCAGGGTCCGGAGATGGAAAGGGAGGATGATGCGGATCATGTTAAGAGACTCCCGAGTCTGATTGTGGAAGGGCATGGCTTTAGCCGTGCCATAGTCTCTCCATTGTGTCCCACGCGCCCAATGGGGCGCAACTGCCACGAGAGCATCTGGCTGTCCTGATAGTTGCGCCGGATGGGCGCGGAATCGCATGTTTCACCTCGGAACGGCACGCCTGAATCGCTACCGCATAGATCAGCACTTTAGTATCGAAGAAGTCTTTATTCTTGACGGACATTCTTAACGGGCATTCGCCTCTTCCCGGTCAAATACAAATCCGGATGGCAAGGGGCGGCGCAGCTTGCGCAGGCGGTCAAGGGCCCGCTGCCTCGCGGGATCACGGCGCACTTCAAATTCCCGCGTGCTGGCGATCTTAATTTCGATCTGATCGCCTTCTTTCAGGTCGAGAGCTTCCACAACCTCCGACGGCAGTCGCACCGCCAGACTGTTGCCCCATTTTGAGACTTGCACGGCACGCTCCTCATTTCCCGATTGATCTACATTATTGTTGTATATCTTCAAGCTCTATCAATCTAGGACAATCTAGCAAGCTCCTCAGGGGCTCAAAGCCATTTATGCGAACCGCTAGCGTCACGGCTAAAGCCGTGCCCTTCCACACGACCCTTCGCGCGTGCGTTATCTAGCACTTAGCTGTCATGACATCTCCGTCATGACGATGTGTTCCACGTGGAACACTACTGAATCGCACGGGCGAGACGCCCGCGCCTACATTCACCCAATCGTCTGCACCTCGATACTGAGCACTGCGGGCAGGTCGCGCACAATCGCGTTCCAGCTGTCGCCCGCGTCGGACGAGGCGTAGATTTGGCCGCCGGTTGTGCCGAAATAAATTCCACATTTGTCGAGCGAGTCCACGGCCATGGCGTCACGCAGCACGTTTACGTAGCAGTCTTTCTGTGGGAGACCTTTGGTCAGCGCTTCCCACTCGTTGCCTCCGGTGCGGCTGCGGAAGACTTGGAGCTTGCCATCGAGCGGGAAGTGCTCTGAGTCGCTCTTGATGGGGACAACGTAAATTGTTTCCGGCTCGTGCGCGTGTACGTCAATGACAAAACCAAAATCCGTCGGCAAGTTTCCGCTAACTTCTTTCCAGTTGTCGCCGGCATCGTCAGAGCGCATCACGTCCCAATGCTTCTGCATGAAGAGAACGCCGGGCCGCTTTGGGTGCATGGCGATGTGATGCACGCAGTGTCCGACCTCGGCGTCCTGATCGGGGATGTACTGCGAGCGCAGGCCCTTGTTGATTGGCTTCCAGCTCGCGCCGCCGTCGTCGGTGCGGAAGGCGCCCGCGGCGGAAATGGCTATATAAATTCGCTTTGGATTTTTCGGATCAAGGATGATGGTGTGCAGGCACATGCCGCCCGCGCCCGGCTGCCACTTGGGGCCGGTGCCGTGTCCGCGCAGGCCGGGAAGTTCGTGCCAGTTCTCGCCGCCATCGGTGGAGCGGAACAGGCCCGCGTCTTCCACGCCAGCGTAAACAGTGTTTGGGTCGGTGAGCGACGGCTCGAGGTGCCAAACACGCTTGAACTCCCATGGATGCTGCGTGCCGTCGTACCACTGATGCGTGGTGAGCGGCGCGGCGGCAATGTCGTAAGCGAACTTATTGCTGGCGGATTTCGGCGGACCGGGCGCGACGGGCTCTCCTGGAGGGGTGCCGGGTTGGTGCCAGGTTTTGCCGCCATCGTCGGAGCGCTGGATGATCTGGCCGAACCATCCGCTGGTCTGCGAGGCATAGATGCGGTTGGGATCAACGGGCGAGCCTTTCAGGTGATACATCTCCCAGCCGGCAAAGTGGGGGCCAGAAACCTCCCATTTTTCGCGCTTGCCATCAGAAGTCAGGATGAATGCGCCTTTGCGGGTGCCTGCTAGAACGCGGATGGTGGACATGGGGGTAATCTCCTTGCATAAATATAAGTGGTCGAATTGCTATTGCAAGTTCAAATGTACCGGAATTACAATGTAATTACGATATATGAAAATCGAATTAATCCGTATCGGCAACTCACGTGGTATCCGCATTCCGAAGCCTCTCATAGAACAATGCGGCTTCAGCGACCGTGTGACCCTACGGGTTGAGAATGAATGCATCATTATTTCCCCTGAACGGCGTCCCCGCCAAGGGTGGGATGAACGCTTTCGCGCGGCACACTCTTACCCCGATGATGAACTTCTGCTGGAGTCCGCTGGCGGCAACGAATTCGACCGCAAGGATTGGCAGTGGTAGACCGCGTTCCTCGGCGCGACGAGATTTGGCTGGTTACGCTGGATCCCACGCACGGCACTGAAATCAAGAAGACGAGGCCTTGTATGGTGGTCTCGCCTGATGAGATGAACCAGCATTTGCAGACTGTCATTGTTGCTCCAATGACCACAACCATACGTTCCTATCCCACGCGCGTGGCCGTGCGATTCCAGGGAAAATCCGGCCAGGTTGCTCTCGACCAACTGCGTGCTATTGACACGCAGCGGTTGGTGCGAAAACTCGGAACGGCCCCGCCAAATGCCGCGCAGCAAGCTTCTGACGTTCTGCTTGAAATGTTCAGCCGCACATAAGTTTGGCAAGCGGGACTTTTAAAGCCTGATCTTAATCTTTTTCTAACGGCATGGCTTAACTCATGCCTCTCTCAAAACCTCTGAATCAATTTTGCACTCTGCTGCACAGTGGAACCAATGCTCTCACCCGCGGGTCGCGGAGATAAAGTCCAACCCAAACCAGAATACCGAGAGCGACCGTGATGACCCATGAGGAGCTGCCAATGCGCACGTTGCTCGCAGTTGCACCGCCCAGGAAAGCGGTCATCAAGATTGCGCCCAGAACAGACAGCCTTGGGATCAAATACACAACCGTGCAGGCGACTTCGAGGACCCCAATCATCACGATCAGGCGATCGGGATATCCGTATTGGGCGAATCCCTGCAACACCGCCGCCGACTTCATTAGTTTCATACCGCCAGCGAAGAGCAGCGTGAGCACGGGCAGGGCGCTGATGACGCGGCCTGTCCAGAGCATTGTTTTGGATACCGAAGCAGTTTGAGTTGTTGATTGCATATTGGTTCCTCCATGAACCTTTCATCAGTGGATCGAATGAAAAGCCGCTTGATCGACATTCAGCTCATTTTTATTTTTCCTGCGCTATGGGGCGAGCCATGCGTGATGTAGCTCTCATAAAAAACTAATTTTCCCGAATCTGCTCTAAATGTTCACCATCCCGTAAAAACAGAGTCGTCACAGAGTACCTCAGGGGCTAAAGCCCTCTCATTATTTGGCGCCCATTCGGCACGGCTGAAGCCGTGCCCTGCCAAAGCATTGCTTACTTTTCTGCGACCGCCTTCATGTTGGCGAGGCCGGTGGCAAGGTCATTTCCCATAACCTTGTCCATGCTCAGAGCGATGGTCATGACTCTCTCCGGATAGGTCAGCCGTCCGGACATCGTCCAAGTCACGTTGGTGGAATTGCCGTTGGGTTGCAGCGTGAATTCGGCGAGGTCGTGGACTTCCGTGGGGCGGGAGAAATCCATTTTGATGGCAACCTTCGACAACGGGACCGACTTGATGATTTCCATGCGGCCCTTACCCGCTTTGTTGTTGCCCTCCCACTCGTACACCGCGCCTTGACCGCTGGGCGGTCCGCTAAATGTGCGATTCATGTTGGGATCGAGTTTTTCGTGGGGCGACCAGGACGTCCAGTTGTGATAGTCGTTGATCAAAGGGAATATCTTTTCCGGAGAGGCTTGGATCGTGACACTGCGCTGCACATGGAAGTCTCCCGACTTAAATGCTCCGCAGATCAGAACAATTGCAAACAAGACCGCGATGCCCGTCAGAACTTTATTAATCATGGTCTCTCCAAGCCTGTCAGTATCGCATGGTGGGATTTACCGAATGGTTGTGGCCGGTTATTTCTTTTTTTTGGGCTTCTTTGTCAACTTCCTGACCTTCGACGCACGCCGCGATGCGGGCACCTTCCCGATTCGCGGATCACCTGCGATCACAAATTCGCAAGCCAGCAATGCGGATTCCTCGAAGTCCGGCGCATCGGCGGGAAGAAGCTGCCAGCCGGTCACTTTTTTGCCGAGCACGCGGATGGACCGCATGTTCGGGAAGTCTTGCCGCAAACTCTTGTGGTGCTCCTTGGTGGTGGCGAGCCATAGGCCGTCGTCGTCCGCAGCCGCGTCCCGTTTATCGCGAAGGGCAAATACGATCTTGTCATTTACGTAAACCGCCAGCGTGCCGAACAGAGGACGGGTTTCAAACGGTAAAGGAGCAAGCGCATCCAGCACGAACTCGTGAGGGATTGCTTTTCGTTTGAGGGCGTACGGGTCGCTGTGAGTATGCAACGGAGCGCCTTCGAGAGACGGATTGCGCTTTGGTTTTGCCATGGGAAAAGCCGCTGCCAAATTTTACTGCGGGGCGAGCAAAATTTGCTGACAGGAGTTTTTAAGCCGGATCTACCGGGGACTCAACCAAGAAAACTGGCAAACACTTTACGCGGTGGCTTCTGTTTCTTCTTTCACTAAGGACTCGAGATGGTTCAAAGTCTCGGCTACAGTAAGCGAGTACATTTCGCGGCCAACACCCTCGCCGGTTTCGAGCGCGGTCTTCAGATAGTGTCCGGCAATTTCGATTGCCAGCGGGTCAGTAATCATTCTCTTGGTGCGCTTTTGATATTCCGCCCATGCAGGCAGCGGCAGCGCGACCCAAACGGGGCGTCCGTCCACGAGGAATTTAATGTCAACGGCGTCGGCGTGGCGAGTGGCGACGGCAACGATGAGCGCCTGGTAGAGGCAATGGACCTGTTTCTTGGTCCAGCGGTCGGTGGCGTGGAAATCTTTGTACATGCGTAGGAAAACTATACCAACCCGGCAAACCGGGGGCAAATCCACCGACGGGAGTCATGGAGCTTGTTCAAAATTGACCCCTATCCACCTGTGCGACCCTGCCATGCAGGAGTAACATTCCCGCCGATCACTGAGAAGTTAGCGGGCCGTCATAGGGTCCCTCCGTCTTCGCTGCGCTTAACGTCGGGATGACATGTTTTTGCGTGGTATTGATGTCAACTGGGTCTTACCAGTCGTTCTGATCAGTCAAGGCTAACTGGCCGACGCGCGACGCGGATGCTCAATCGCGGACATCACGGCCGGGGTCGCAATCACCCCTCCTTGTTTGAAGGTCAGGGTCATGCTTCCGGAGCAGTCGGGGCAGAGCCAGAAAAACTCGACGCGGCGAACGGATTTTTTGACGGTGGGATCAGTACCGAATTCCGGGGCGTGAGGTTCTCCGCTTTGAGTTTCGCAGCGGAAAAGTTTGCCCACATGGAAGTAGTGGAACTTTGCTGAGCAGCCCGGGTTGGCGCATTTGGAAAGCATATAGCCACAACATCGCCCGGAGAATTTCCTGTAACTATTCTAGTACGATGCGCGGCCGATGCTCACAATAGAGCTGTGGAAAAAATACTTCTGAGGACGATCAGTTCCACAAAAGAACGATCTCAGATTAAGACGCGACGCGCTGAGCGGCGGTTTCTTTCGCGGCTTCCACAACGAGGCGTCCCATGTCAGAAGTGCTGAGGGATTTCTGCCCGGACCGGGCGAGATCGCGGGTGCGATGTCCGTTGTCCAACACCTGGGAGACGGCGCGTTCCACGCATGCGGCTTCGGATTGCAGCTTGAAGGAATAGCGCAGCATCATGGCAATGGAAAGGATCGCGGCCAGAGGATTGGCAATCCCTTGCCCTGCAATGTCAGGGGCGGAGCCGTGGATGGGCTCGTAAAGAGAGACCGCGCCTCCGGTGCTGGCGGAAGCCAACATGCCGAGCGAACCGACAATTCCCCCGGCCTGGTCGGAAAGGATGTCTCCGAACATGTTTTCGGTGAGGATGACGTCGAAGTCGGCGGGGCGTGCGGCGAGAACCATGGCGGCGGAATCTACATAAGCGTGGGAGAGTTTAACGTCAGAATAGTCCGCGCCAATGCGGGTGACGACTTCGCGCCACAGGCGGGAACAATCGAGAACGTTTGCTTTATCAATGGAGGTGAGCTTGCGGCGGCGGGTGCGGGCCAGGTCAAAAGCCACGCGGGCAATGCGCTCAATTTCAGGCTCGCTGTATTTCATGGTGTCTACGGCAATGCGTCCGCCGGGTTCGCCCTGGGTGTTGCGCGGCTCGCCAAAGTAGAGTCCACCGAGGAGTTCGCGGACGATGAGCATGTCAGTGCCACGAACGATTTCCGGCCTTAGCGGAGAGCAGTCTTCGAGAGCTGGAAAGAGTACGGCGGGACGCAGATTGGCAAAGACGCCCAATTCACGTCGCAGACGCAAAAGGCCGCTTTCAGGGCGAAGGTGGCGAGGGAATTCGTCAAAGGAAGGGCCGCCTACCGCGCCCAGAAGCACAGCGTTTGAAGAAAAGCAGGCCTGCAGTGTGTCAGTGGGAAGTGGATCTTTACTGGCCAGCAAGGCTGCGCCGCCTACATTTTTTCGCGTGACGCGCAGCTCATGACCGAAGGCTTGCGCAACAGTCTCCAATACACGAATGGCTTCTTCGGTTACTTCGGGACCGACACCATCACCGGGAAGGGCAGTAATATTCAGGATCATGTTTTGTTCAGCGGTTTAAGGAATGCGCCGGGAGGCCCGGGAATTTAATAATGGATTCTAACAACGGAAAATGATGCCGCCGATAGTAATTGCCAACCATTAGCTATCTTAAATAGCTTAAGCGAGTAAACGACGTCCCTCGGCGGCTAAAGCCGACGTGTTTACGAATCTTACCGGCACGACTAAAGTCGTGCCCTTCCCAAAATCACCTCTACCCTGCGCTCTAAATGACAAGAATTTCGAATTGACACGAATTCAACAAATCAGAGTTCCCAGGTTTCTATACGCCCCACAAGTAATCTTCCTGATCGCCATGGTGCTCTGCTATGGTTCCCGCGGGAACGCCGCCTTTTGTTCCAGGGCCGGGTGCGGGAAATGGTTTTTGTTGGGGAGCATCTTTTGGTCCGGAGCTGGTTTGTCCAGAGCCAGCGGCGGCTTGCGTGCCTTTCTCGCGCACAAGTTCCAGCAAGTGATGATCGTGCACGGTTTTGATTTCATCCGCAAGCAGGACGAAGCGGCGATAGACGTCATCAAGTTCCCGGCGGTCGAACTGATAACCGAGTTTTTCGTAACGGCGTCCCAGCGCATGGCGACCGGAATGCTTTCCTAAAACCAGAGTCGAGTCTGGAACGCCGACGCTCTGCGGAGTAATGATCTCGTAAGTGAGCGGGTTCTTGAGCATGCCGTCCTGATGGATTCCCGCGGCATGGGCAAAGGCGTTGCGTCCAATGATGGCTTTGTTGGGCTGTACGGCCACGCCAGTCACTTCACTCAACATCTGGCTGGTGGGGAAAAGCTGTTCAGTAACAATTCCCGTTTCGTAAGGATACTGGTCGGGCCGGACGCGCAATACCACGGCAATCTCTTCCAGGGCCGCGTTGCCTGCGCGTTCCCCAATTCCGTTGACGGCGCATTCCACCTGCCGAGCTCCGGCTACGACTCCGGCGAGCGTATTGGCGACGGCCACACCCAAATCATTGTGACAGTGGGTCGAGATCACAGCCTTGCCGATTCCGCGCACGTTCTTGCTGATGTTCTGGATCAGCATTCCGTAATCCGCGGGGACGGTGTAACCGACGGTGTCGGGAATGTTTACCGTGGTCGCGCCCGCTTCAATGACCGCTTCGAGCACCTGGAAAAGAAATTTGGGTTCGGTACGGGTGGCGTCTTCTGGCGAAAATTCGACGTCGTTGCAGAGAGATTTGGCCAGCTTGACGGCGTCGCGTGCCTGCTCCAGACATTGCTGGCGCGAAATGCGCAGCTTGTACTCCAGATGAATGTCAGAGGTGGCGAGGAAGACGTGAATGCGGGACTTGGCCGCACCTTTCAGGGCCTGCGCCGCGCGTTCGATGTCCTGCTTGCAGGCGCGCGCAAGGCCCGCGATGATGGGCCGGCGAACCAGCGCCGCGATGGATTGCACAGATTCAAAATCGCCGTCGGACGCAATGGGAAACCCGGCTTCGATGACATCCACGCCAAGCTTTTCGAGTTGCGGCGCGAGGCGCAGTTTTTCCTGCACTGTCATGCTGCAACCCGGCGACTGTTCTCCGTCGCGCAGGGTGGTGTCGAAAACGGTAATGCGCGGGCGTTCCATTGGCTCCTCCTGTATTAGTAATCTTATGATAACGGGAATGGGCTGGTAAGCACAACTAATATTAACTTCTATATTGATTAGTTTATCTAATACAATAAGACGGTATCTCACGTATTCCAATGGACCTATCCCAGCTAGAAGTTTTTCTTGCCGTTGCCAAGGAAGGCCGCTTTTCCCGGGCGGCGGAAAAGCTGCACCGGACGCAGTCGGCCGTCAGCCAGACGATCCACAAGCTTGAAGAAGAGATCAACGAACCGTTGTTTGACCGTTCCAGTCGAGAGGGATTGCTGACCGACGCGGGCCGCATCCTTCAGGAGTACGCGGAACGTCTTTTGAATTTACGCACCGATGCGCAGGGCGCGTTGGTTGAGCTGCGGGAGTTGCAGAGAGGAAATCTAAGCATCGCGGCGAATGAACTTACCTCACTGTATTTATTGCCGGTGCTGGGCGACTTCCGCCGCTTGCATCCGATGATCAGGATCACGGTGCACCGCGCATTGGGAAGCCATATTCCGGATGATGTTTTGCGGCATGGAGTGGAGCTGGGCGTGCTTACGTATGACCCTCAGGATTCCCGCTTGCACTCGGTTGTGGTTTACCAGGATGAACTGACGCTGGTGGTGCCACCGAAGCATCCGCTGGCCGGAGAAGCGGAGATCAGCCTTAAGCAGCTTGGGGAGGAGTCGTTCGTGGCGCACATTGTCTCCTCGCCATACCGCGAAAAAGTAATTGAGGCGTTCAAGCACTACAAGACTCCGCTGCACATGGATGTTGAGCTGCCAACTTTGCAGGCGATCAAGCATTTTGTGGCGGCGGGAAACGGCGTGGCTTTTCTTCCTCAGATCAGCGTGGAGAGCGAACTGGAGCGGGGCGAGCTGGTTAGGATTCGCGTGCGGGAACTTAGCCTGCACCGCAAGCTGCGGCTGATTTACCGCAAGTCGGGAAGCACTTCGCACGCAGCACGGGCGTGCCTGAAAGTGGCGGAGGCAATCGCGCAGCAGAGGAAGGGCAACTATCGTTTCGAGCGGGGACGCTAGCGGGCGTTGCTGCTTAGAGCGCCGCGCCGAGGCGTTGAGGGTTTTGCGGGGAGGCAATGGTCTGGCTCATGGCGGCGTCTTCCACGCGCTCGTAGACATCGAATACCGAGTTCAGGTTGGTAATTTCCAGAATCTTCCGCACCAGCCGGCTGGGAGAGGCTAGCTTTACGGGACGCCCTGAGATTTGCCCGGAAATAAATGCCACGATCAATTCACCGAGGCCGGCGCTGTCAATCATCTCCACGCCGCTGAGATCAATGACAACCTGGCGGCTCTCTGGAAGCAGTTCGGCAACTTTCGCGGAAAGCGCCAGGGCCTCATCGCGGAAGACAATACGTCCGCGGCAGTGAAGCACGGTGGCCCCTTCGTAACTGCGAACTTCAAAACTGAGATTCAACTTCTTCTCCTGCAATCCTGTTCCCGCGATCTTGTTCTGCAATCGTATTCTGCAATCCGCGGTGAATTATGAATAATGATAATGCCGCCAAGTATCAACTCTGCCGGGAATCCTATCTTACAAATTGGACGCTGTGAATCCCGACAATGGACCATAAAAATCTGATAAAAAATTTTAATAGGGAACCTCATTGGGAATATTTCCCTTACTGCACTTCTAGTACGTGCAGCATCTAATTGATTTCAATAAACTCCCTTCAGGAGAACGATCATGCGACATCTTTTTGCGGTCATTATTGCCGTCCTGGGGCTTGGCCTCATCGCCAGCGCGCAAGTACCCACGGGAGGGAACATCTTCATTGGGTATTCCTATTTTAATGCGGATACCAATGTCTCCAACCGCACAAACCTGAATGGCTGGAATGGTTCATTGGAGGGCAAGGTTTTTCCATTCGTTGGAATCGTCGCCGATGTTGGAGGGTACTACGGACATGAGGATTTCCCGGGGGCATGCGGGGGCGTAGGGTGCACGTACAACGCGAAGGTGCTGACGGCGATGTTTGGGCCTCGGGTATCTTTTTCGGTGGGAAAATTGCGTCCTTTCGCCAATGTGCTGGTGGGTGCGGGGCACACGAGCGGAACGCTTTCCGGGCTGAGCGGAGCAAGCTCCGACACATCGCTTGCGGATGCTTTTGGCGGCGGCATTGATTACCATCTCATCCCGCTGATCGCGTGGCGGGTGCAGGCCGACGAAGTTCAGACGCGCTTCTTTAGCGGCACCCAGAACAATTTCCGCTTGTCCACGGGGATCGTGTTCCATTTTTGATGGGATTGCGTTCTCCTGCGCGCAGGTGATCCGTGCCTGATTCGCTGTTAAACTAACAGTGCGATGGTTCTTCCCTTCGTTCGCGAAATTTTTGCGGACGCTGAAACTTTACCCGCTCTGGTGCGTGTTGCCTCCCATCTGAAAGAGGGCACGGGGCGGATACGTGTCTCCGGATTAAATCTCACGGCAAAAGCTTTGATTTCAACGCTCCTTCAGAGGGCGGTGGACAAACCGTTCCTACTGCTGGTGCAGGCCAATCGCGTGGCGGAAGATCTGCTCCCCATGCTGCGGGCATTTTGCGAATTGCGTGGGACGGTTGATCCGGAATCAATCGTGTTTTTGCCCACGCGGGACGTTCTGCCATTTCAAAACCTTTCTCCCCATCCGGAAATTCAGGAACAACGCGCGGCGGCGCTTTGGAAAATCGCCATGGGGACGGCAAGCATTGTGATCGCGCCGGTTGCCGCCGCCTCGCTCCGCCTGCACACTGCGGAATATTATGCCGGGCTGACGAGGACGATCCGCAAGGGCGATACCGTTGACAACGAAACTTTGCAGCTTCACCTGAATGCGGTTGGCTATACCGCAGTTGATGTGGTGGAAATGCCGGGCGAATATGCGCTGCGGGGCGGGATTCTCGATGTTTATTCGCCGGAGGCGGAGCGGCCGGTGCGAATCGAATTATTTGGCGATGAAGTGGAGTCGCTTCGGCGATTCGATCCCGGAACGCAGCGGTCTTCCGATCCCGTGGATGAAGCGCTGCTGTTGCCGCTGACGGAAACTCCGGTGAATGAACATTTGCTGGGCGCGATCCATGCGCGCTTGTCAGGAAAGCGCATCACGGGCAGCGAAGAGGTAATTGAGCAGGCAATCCGCTCCGGGGGCGCCACTGTATTTCCTGGCTGGGAATTTTATACGCCGGTGGCTGGCGCCCAACTCAGCATTTTTGATTTGATGCCCCGTGCGGTTGTGCTTGCTGACGAGCCGGAGCAACTGAAAGATGAACTGGACCGCGTGTGGGGAAGGATTGAAGAAGCGCATGAGCGCAGCGAGATCGGGAACCTGGTAAGACCGGTGGATCTTTGTTTTCCTCCCGACGAACTCTGGAGCAGGATTCAGTCGCTCAGCGGCGCGGACCTGGAGCATTTGGAGATCACGCGAGAGAGCGCGGGAGAGGCGATTGCTATTCATTCGCAACCAGCGCCACGCTTCCACGGATCAATTCCTTCGCTGCTCGAAGAAACCAAAACGCAGATTGCCGAAGGCAAGAGGGTCCTGATCGCCGCTCCGAATTTGGGGGAACTGGAGCGCATGGCAGACGTCTTCAGCGAATACGGAGTCTCCTACAGACTCGGTACGCGGACCCGCAGCGGAGAAAGCTACGCCGATGAGACATCCCATTTCGCTGGAGAAGTGCTCACGGCGACGCTGGTAAAAACTTATATTCCGGACGGCGTGCTGCTGCCTGAAGCCGGACTTTCGATTTTCGGATCGCGCGATCTGTTCGACGAATCGGAGGCCGTCGTCGCGCGGCCGCAGCGGTCTAAGTCAAAGACCTCCGCATTTCTTTCTGATTTCCGCGATCTGCAGGTAGGCGATTACGTTGTCCACGTGGAACACGGGATCGGACAATACCAGGGGCTGAAGGAAATCCAGCAGGATGACAGCACCATTGAATTGATGCTGCTGGAATATGCGGAAGGCGCACGGCTTTATGTGCCGCTTACGCGCCTTGATCTGGTACAGAAGTATCGTTCGTCAGAAGGCGTTAAGCCCGCTCTTAATCATCTGGGAACGGCCGCGTGGGCCAAAACCAAAGCGCGCGTCCGCAAAGCGATGGCGGACATGACCGACGAACTGCTCAAGCTGTATGCGGAGCGTAAGGCGGCGCAAGGCCATTCGTATCCTGCCGACAATGATTGGATGCGGGAGTTCGAGGACGCCTTCGAATACAGCGAAACCGACGATCAGGCATATGCGATTGCAGACGTGAAGCGCGACATGGAATCGTTGCAGCCGATGGACCGATTGCTTTGCGGAGACGTTGGTTACGGCAAGACTGAAGTTGCCATGCGTGCGGCGTTCAAAGCGGTTGGCGATAACCGCCAGGTCGCGGTGCTCGCTCCGACCACGGTGCTGGCGTTCCAGCACTATGAAACGTTCAAGCAGCGCTTCGCGGCCTTTCCCATCACTATTGAGATGATCAGCCGCTTCCGCAATGCGAAGCAGCAAAAAGAAATCCTGCAAAAACTTGAAACAGGCAAGATCGACATTTTGATCGGCACGCACCGGCTGCTTTCGAAAGACATCAAATTCTCGGAGCTCGGCCTGCTGATTGTGGATGAAGAGCAGCGTTTTGGAGTACGCCATAAAGAACGCATCAAGCAGATGCGCAAACAAGTGGACGTGCTCACCATGTCGGCCACTCCGATTCCCCGCACGCTGCATATGTCACTGGTTGGGCTGCGGGACATGAGCGTGATTGAGACGCCGCCAAAGGACCGCATTGCCATTCAGACAGTCGTAGCAAGTTGGGATGAAAAATTGATTCGCTCGGCAATCGAACAGGAGCTTGATCGCGGCGGGCAAGTTTATTTTGTGCACAACCGCGTGGACACGATTTGGGAGATGGCGGCCAAGCTGCAGGAACTCGCTCCCGGCGCCCGGGTTATCGTGGGCCATGGACAGATGGGCGAAGGAGAGCTGGAAAAAGTGATGCTGAAATTCATGCATCACGAAGCCGACATTCTGGTCGCGACTACGATCATCGAAAACGGTCTGGACATTCCGCTCTGCAATACGATCTTCATTAACCGCGCTGAACGCATGGGCCTTTCTGAACTTTATCAACTGCGCGGGCGTGTGGGACGTTCCAACCGGCGGGCTTACGCCTATCTATTGATTCCCGCGGAAATCGAATTGACTCCAATCGCGCGGCGGCGGTTGGCGGCGCTGAAAGAATTCTCTGATCTAGGTGCGGGATTCAAAATCGCCGCGCTCGATCTGGAACTGCGCGGCGCGGGCAATTTGCTGGGCGGCGAACAAAGCGGCCACATTGAAGCCGTGGGGTTTGAACTCTACACCCAGATGCTGGACCGCGCCGTCCGTGAGATGAAGGGCGAAGCGCCGCACGAAGAGGCTGGCCTGCAGATGAACCTCGGCCTGAACATTCGCATTCCCGGAGATTACATTGCCGAAGAGAACCAACGGCTGCGGATGTATAAACGTGTGGCAGGGGTGGAAACCGACGCCCAGTGGAATGACGTCCGCGCGGAACTTCAGGACCGCTACGGCGAGTTGCCGGCCGCGGTGAACAATCTTTTGGAATATGCTTCGTTAAAGTTGCTGTGTGCGCGAGTGGGAGTTGCCGCGATTGATCGTAAGCGGGATGTGCTAAGCATAAAGTTCAAAACCAACGCCACGATTGATCCGGGAAAGCTGGCGCAGTTTGTCTCATCGCAGCGGGGATCCCAATTTACTCCGGACGGCACCCTGAAATTCGTATGCAAACCCTCTTCACCCGGCGAAGTGCTAGCCCAGTTGCGGAATCTTCTGCAAGAGCTGGGCCAGGAAGAGGTGCCTTCCGTCGCGCTTTAAGTTCATGTTGGCGCTGCCGCCGGTCGAAAATCCCCACCTGAATTTTATTTTGTCCCATGCTACTTTAGATGTCATTGTTGAATGTTTAAGAGAGATTCCCGTCGAGGACCGTCCATGAATAAAGCCGCAACGGCACTGTCCACCGTATTGATTCTTATGTGCTTTGTTATTCCTTCACGCGTGATGGCGCGCTCGCACGAGAAACCGGTAAATTTTAACCAGCTAGTGGATGAATACTTCGATTTTCATTTCCAGTTTCATCCCACTGAAGCCACTTCCGATGGATTTCACCAATATGATGGCAAGCTGGAAGATTATTCCGCGAAAGCCGCCGAGGCTGAGATCGCGGGGTTGAATCAATTCAAAACCCGCTTCGAGCACATATCCACGCTGCCACTTACCCAGGACGCCATCGCCGACCGCGACCTCGTCGTCAGCTCCATCAACGGCCAGCTGCTGGAATTGAACGATATTCAGATGTGGAAGAAGAACCCGGACGAGTACAGTTCGAATTTGTCATATAGCATTTTCGTGCTGATGGCACGCAACTTTGCGTCGCCCGAAGACCGCTTGCGTTCGGTGATTGCAAGGGAGCAACAGGTCCCCAAGGTATTCGAAGCGGCGCACGCGAACCTGAAAAACCCTCCGCTGGTCTACACCCAGGTAGCGATCCAGCAACTGCCCGGAATTATTGGCTTCTTTCAAAAAGATGTGCCCAGCGCATTTTCCGCTGTGAAAGATCCCAAGCTGCTCGCGGCATTCAAGTCAAGCAATGCTGCGGTCATCCAGGGCCTGAGTAATTATCAGAGCTTCCTGCAGAAAGATTTGCTGCCCGTTTCCAAGGGAGATTTTCGCATTGGGGCCGAGAATTACCGTAAGAAGCTGCTCTACGACGAAATGGTTGACATCCCACTGGATAAGCTGCTGGAGATCGGCACCGCTGATTTGCGACAAAACCAGCAGCGCCTGAATGAGGTTGCGGCGAGCATTGATCCCAAACGCGACGCGCGAGAGGTGTTGGCTGATCTACAAAAGGATCATCCGCCAAATGGTCAACTGCTGCAATCCTTCCGCAATGTGCTTGGCGGCCTGCGCGACTATATCAACCAAAAACAAATCGTTACCATACCGTCCACGGTGCTTCCGATTGTCGAGGAAACGCCTCCGTTTGAACGCGCATTAACCACGGCTTCCATGGATACGCCAGGACCCTACGAAAGCAAAGCCACAGAGGCCATGTTCAACGTGACGCTGCCTGATCCGTCATGGAGCGCGGCAAAGACAGAAGAATGGATGGAAGGTTTTAACCGGGGCACGATCATCAGCACCGCCGTGCACGAAGTGTATCCGGGACATTACACGCAGTTTTTGTGGGTGAAGCAGGCTCCTTCAAAGGTTCGCAAACTGATTTCCTGTGGAAGTAACTCCGAGGGCTGGGCACATTACAGCGAACAGATGATGCTGGATGAAGGCTACGGCAACGGCGACCCTAAACTTCGCCTGGGGCAACTTGACGATGCTCTACTGCGTGACGCAAGGTTCATAGTTGGCATCAAAATGCACACGGGAAAAATGACCATTGATCAAGCCCAGGAGTTTTTTGTGAAAGAGGGATATCAGGTGCCGCCGGTGGCAGAAGAAGAAGCAAAGCGCGGCACGTCCGATCCGACGTATCTGGTGTACACGTTGGGCAAGCTTGAGATTTTGAAGCTGCGCCAGGACTATCACGCCATGCGCGGCGATCAATACAGCCTGCGTGAATTTCATGACACGTTTATGAAGCAGGGCGCCATACCTCTTAAAATCATTCGTGAGAAGATGCTGGGTAACGATAGCCCGACGTTATAGCCCGCAATGAACCCCACGGTTGAATACTGAAAAGGAAAACATGAGCAAGAGAGTTCGCAAAGCAGTATTCCCCGCAGCTGGACTGGGCACCCGTTTTTTGCCCGCCACCAAGGCGCAGCCGAAAGAGATGCTGCCCATCGTTGACAAGCCAATCATTCAGTACGGTGTGGAGGAAGCCATGGCCGCCGGCTGCGACCAGATCGTAATGATCACGGGCCGGGGGAAGCAGGCGATTGAAGACCACTTCGACGTCAGCTACGAGCTGGAGAGCATGCTGGCGGAGCGTAAGAAAACCGATTTGCTGGAAATTGTGCGTCACATCTCCGACATGATTCACGTCGCTTACGTGCGCCAGAAAGAAGCTCTGGGCCTGGGACATGCGGTGCTAACCGCGCGGGAACTCGTCGGCGATGAACCGTTTGCTGTTTTGCTGGCCGATGACGTGATTGACGCGGAAGTTCCATGCCTTAAGCAATTGATTCAGGTTTACGAGAAGACGCAATGCTCGGTGATTGCCGTCCAGCAAATCGACGGCCCTTCCATTTCATCTTACGGTGTCCTGAAGGCGAAGCCGGTGGAAGGATCGAATGGAAAGCTTTTTGAAATCGAGGACCTGGTTGAAAAACCGAAGGCCGACCAAGCGCCGTCCAATCTGGCGATCATTGGCCGTTACATTCTTACGCCCACTATTTTTGAGGAACTCGAAAAGACGCAAACGGGCGCTGGCGGCGAACTGCAACTCACAGACGGAATGCGGCGCTTGCTGAAGCGAGAGAAGATTTACGGCTACGTATTTGACGGCAAACGTCACGACGCCGGAGACAAATTAGGATTCCTCAAAGCGACCGTGGAGTTCGCGCTAAAACGGCCTGACTTGCGCGAACAGTTTTTACGCTATTTGAAGCAATTGGAACTTTGAGCTCATATCGGCTGCGGTCCGCGATTTGGATATCAGCGCCACCCCGCGAATTGACCTTCTATCTAAAAGAAAACTAGGCTGTATTGGATGCAGCGAAGTTCGATTACCGGTTTCCTCGATAATTTTTTGGCCAGAGGAAACGAATGCGCTTACGCGCAGCGCGTGGGATACCGCTTTGCACGCTGGTCTTATAAGAAGACCGCGAATTCCGCTTTCCAGTTCGCGCGCGAGTTGGAAGCACGTGGAATCGGCAAAGGCGACCGCGTGCTGCTTTGGGGACCTAACTCAGCAGAATGGGTTGCGGCCTTCTTCGGATGCGCATTGCGTGGGACCGTAGCCGTGCCCATGGATGATGCGGCGAGCGGAGACTTCGCGCATCGTGTATACGGCCAGACGAATGCGAAATTGGTGGTTGGCTCCCGCGATCATGGCAAAGCGTTTGACGCATCCGCGGTCCTGTTGCTGGAAGAATTTGGGAAAACTCTTTCCCGACATGCCTCCGAGCCTTACGCCTCAGCGACACTAACTCCCGAAGATCCGCTGGAGATCATTTTCACTTCCGGTACGACTGCCGAGCCAAAGGGCGTCGTCATCACTCACGGCAACGTTCTCAGCAACATCGCGCCGCTCGAAGTTGAAATAAAAAAATATCTCAAGTACGAGCGCTTCGTGCATCCTGTCCGTTTTTTGAACCTGCTTCCTTTGAGCCATGTGTTCGGCCAGTTTCTTGGAATATTCCTTCCGCAACTCATGGGAGGAACGGTGTTCTTTCAGGAAACATTCAAACCATCTGAGGTTCTGGGCACGATCCGGCGGGAGCGAATTTCAGCATTGGTTTCGGTGCCACGCGTTTTGCAATCACTGAAGGAAAAAATTCAGCGTGATCTGGAAGACGACGGACAGTTGCAGCCGTTCCTGCGCAAGTTTGGGCAGGCGGAGGGCAGGCATTTTCTGCTTCGCTGGTGGATATTCCGCCGCATTCATCGCCGCTTTGGATGGAAGTTCTGGGCATTCATCTGCGGCGGCGCGGCGCTCGATAGCGTCACGGAACAATTCTGGGGGCGGCTAGGCTTCGCCGTGGTCCAGGGCTATGGCCTCACGGAGACGACTTCGCTCATCAGCGTGAACCATCCATTCAAATTGGGCAAAGGCTCGATCGGAAAAGTACTCGCCGGGCGAGAGGTTAAGCTCGCTCCTGACGGCGAAATTCTGGTGCGCGGCGGCGGAGTCGCTTCGACAGTGATGAAGGGAACGGAGTTTCACGCAGCGACAGCCGACGAAGGATGGTTCCACACTGGCGACATCGGTGAACTAGATGAAGCCGGCAATCTGTACTTCAAAGGCCGAAAAAAAGAAGTGATCGTGACTTCCGCCGGAATGAACGTCTATCCGGAAGACATTGAGGCGGCCCTGCGAAAACAACCGGAAGTGAAGGATTGCATCGTCATTCCTTTTGAGGATGGCGGCAACGCCGAGGCTTGCGCCGTATTAATTTTGCGTGATCCGGCAAAAGATGCGGCGCCCCTTGTGCAACAGGCTAACGCATTGCTGGCCGAGTATCAGCGAGTTCGGAAGTGGTTCGTCTGGCCGGAAGAAGATTTTCCACGAACTTCCACTCAAAAGCCGAAGAGGGCTGAAATCGCGCAGGTGGTCCTGGGTGAATTGGCCGGGGGAGCGCATAGTGCGCCGGTCAGTCCGCTCGCGGAGTTGATTGGCCGCATCTCGAAGCATGGTGCGGGAAATATTTCTCCCAATGCGAATCTCGATTCAGACTTGAACCTCAGTTCCCTCGATCGGGTGGAGTTGATGAGCGCGCTGGAAGACCGATATCAGGTTGACTTAAGCGAGGCAAACTTTTCCGCGGTAAACACAGTCAGTGATTTGGAACGCGTGCTGCGCGGTGGCACGACGTCAATGCCGCGAGCGCATTATCATTACCCAGCTTGGGTACAGCGCTGGCCGACGACCTGGGTTCGTCTGCTGGCGCATTATTTATTGATGCGTCCGGCGATGTTGGCGCTGGGGTGGCCCAAGGTGGAAGGCCGCGAACGTCTGAAGAAGGTTCGCGGACCCGTTCTTGTGGTTTGCAATCACATTGACGATGTGGACGTCGGCTTCGTGCAGACGGCGCTTCCGGCGCGATTTGGCAACAAACTGGCCACCGCTGCGGGGGGCGAGGCGCTGGAAATCCTGCGAACGCCACCGCCAGGAACAAATATTTTCCGCAAAATCTACAGCCGGATTGAATGGACGCTGGGCGTGGCTTTGCTCAATGTATTTCCCCTCCCCCGCGCGGCGGGATTCCGCGAGAGTTTCGCCTATGCGGGAGAATCTGTAGATCGCGGCTACAGTGTTTTGGTTTTTCCTGAAGGCCATCACACGACCGATGGCAAGTTGCGGCCGTTCCAGACGGGAATTGGAATTCTCGCGAAGAGCCTGGCCGTTCCCGTAATCCCCATGCGGATTGACGGATTATTCGAGGTAAAAAAGCGCGGCAAGCGGTTTGCCAAGCCGCATCAGATACGAGTCAAAATCGGAGCGCCGATTCAGATTGATCAGGAAATGGATCCTCAGCAAATCGCACGCCTACTGCAAAGTTATGTAGAGAACATCTAAGAGTAGGTTCGGAAAAATTATGGGTGATTGGTCCCAAATTCTAATTCGCGTGAAACAGTTGAATCTGGCATTGCATCATAGATGCGACGCCCACCTAGATTCTGATTCGCGGCGGAGGATTTTTTATGCTTCGGGCTTTTGTTGCACTGCTACTCGTCACGGTTTTTCCCGCTCTCTCAATGGCAGAGACCAACCATGTTGTGAGTCAATCTGATTTGCAACAGCAACTCGTCGTCGCTTCGCAGATTCGGGCGCAAAATATTCAGAAAGTGGAACAATTCCTCTCCACCAACGTTGCGGCGCAAGCGATGAGCACCGCACGCGTGAACGCTCAACAAGTCAAGAATGCAGTTCCTTCGTTGAGCGACCAGGAACTCGCGCAATTGGCGGCCCGCGCGAACACGGCACAATCGGCATTCGCGGCTGGAAACTTGGGGACGCGGGACATTGCGATCGTCGTGTTAGGGATCGTTGTGATCATTCTCATTATCGTCGTGTCGCACTGATAATTTTCACGAATGGATCGTGGAGGATGGTGGGCCCCGCGATTTCGCGGGGCTTAAACCTGTATTACTATGAATGGTGCCGTGGAATAGAACTTAAGGAGGTTTTACTTATGCACTTTGACTTCAAACTGGCGGCTCGGACAGCCCTTGTCTGCCTGCTTGCCGCGATGTTTGCCCTTCCTCAAAATGTATTTGCCGACTCGCATGTGGTAAGCAGCGCTGAGCTGCAAAAACAGGCGGTCACAGCCTCTCAAACGCGCCAACAGAATATTCAGGACGTGCGGCAATTTCTTTCGACGCCTGCGGCCCAAAAGGCGCTCAGTAACGCGAAAGTAAATCCGGAGCAGGTCAAGACGTCGGTTTCCCAGTTGAATGACGCGGAGCTGGCGCAAATGGCTGCGCGCGCCCACAAAGCTCAAGCCAATTTCGCCGCGGGAACTTTGACGGATCGTGACCTGGTGCTGATTATCTTGGGCCTGGTAGCGTTGATTCTAATCATTGTGGCAGTACGCTGATTCGTATGTTTCGCAGCACGGCCAACGTCGCGGCCATGGCCCTTTGTTTTTGTCTTTTGGGTCTGGCCGCGGACGTGCCTGGCGTTTGGCTCGATGTTCCCTTTGTAAAGCAGTCGCGGGATGGCTGTGGCGCGGCCAGCATCGCCATGGTCATGCAGTATTGGTCGCATCAATCGGGTTCCACGAACACAAGCGCTGACTCAGCAGAAATCCTTCATGATTTGTACTCCGCGAAGGCGCATGGAATTTTCGCCGCCGACATGGAGCGGTACTTCCAGCAACATGGCTTTCGCACTTTCACTTTTCGCGGCGACTGGGACGAAGTAAAGCATGATCTCGAAAAGGGAAGGCCTTTGATTGCGGCTTTAAAGCCTTCGCGCGGCGACCCTTCCTTGCACTATTTGGTAATTGCAGGCTTGAACTGGCAAGATGGGACGGTCCTGGTGAATGATCCTGCGCAGCGAAAGTTGTTGAAGGAAGACCGCTCAACCTTTGAACGCGAATGGAACGCCACAGGAAAATGGACTCTGCTCGCGGTGCCTCAAGCTGCAAAGCAGTGAGCCTCCGTCTCGCTTTTCTTCTACTCCTTTTGTTTTCCGTTGCAGCCGCGGCGCAAAATAGCGCTCCCGCTTCGACCTCTTCTTCTTCGAGCGGACCCTCTCTGGCCGCGCCATCTTTGCAGGAGCTATTCAATGCGCGGCAATGGCAGGAAGTAATCCGCTACGCGAAGGCGGATCCCCATCCCTCGCCCAATGTTGATTTCTATTATGGATCGGCGTTGGCACAATTGGGGAAGTGGGATGAGGCCCGGAAAGTTTTTCAGCAAGGGCAGCGCCTCGATCCAACAGATGAACGCTTTCCCGTGGAACTTGCCGGGGTGGCCTTCAAACAGAAGCAATATGACGAAGCAGTGAGGAACCTTCACCGCGCTTTGAAGTTAAAGCCGGGCGACGAATATGCCAACGATTTCCTGGGCACGGTTTATTTTTTGCAAGGAAATCTGGAAGCTTCGCTGAAATATTGGAACCGCGTCAGCAAGCCCCGCGTCGCCAGCATCGAATACGATCCAACACCGAAGCTCGACGCCGCTCTCTTGGATCATGCATTCGCCTTTTCGCGGGCCAGTACTCTTCGGTCGTCGCAGCTAAACGAAACGCAAGACCGTTTGCAAAGTCTGGCGACTTTTTCGGATTTCAGCTTTGGCCTTTCAGCCCGGCCCGATGGAGATTTCGACGTTACGTTTCACAATCGTCAGAAACAGGGCTGGAAGGAAAATAAATGGATTGCTGCATTCATGCTGCTGCGCGGATTGCCCGCGCAAACAATTTATCCGGAAGCTTTCAACCTTAAAGATGAAGCGTTCAACTTTACCTCCGCGTATCGGTGGGACGCGCAAAAACGCCGCATACAGGCAAATCTCTCCGGTCCGCTGGCCAAAGACCCCAAACGCGGCTTTGGCTTGGGAGTGGACCTGCGTGACGAAAACTGGGCATTGCTCAGTTCGTTTACTGGTCCCGCCACTTCGCTTGGCGGATTGAATCTGCGACGCGAGGCTGTTTATGGAAAATACTCTGCGTTGCCAAGCGAACGTCTGCACTGGTCCGCGGAGGCGGAACTCTCGCATCGTGATTTTCGCAGCGAGGTTCCTGGTCCGGCTTTGACTCCTTCACTGCTTTCCAAGGGCTTTCAATTGAAAGAGGAAATTGAAGCGCAATCGGCGCTGTGGCAAGACCCCGACCGCAGAATGCGTCTGGATGTGGACGCGAACTCTCAGACCGGACGACTGTGGTCAGAAGCTGGCGAAACATTCGAAAAATTGCAAGGCACCGCGCAATATCACTGGCTCCCGCAGTCCACTGGTGAAGACTACGCGGTGCAGGAGCGAGTATCGGCGGGTAAAACCTTTGGCAACCTACCCTTCGATGAACTATGGGAACTCGGGCTGGGCGGCGATAATGACTTGTGGATGCGCGGACACATTGCAACCCGCGATGGCCGGAAGGGCAGCGCTCCGCTGGGCCGCGATTATTTTTTATCGAATCTGGAGATGGACAAAAATATCTACCGCTGGCAAATGATCCGGCTGATTGCCAGCCCCTTTGTGGATACTGGAACCATTCGCGATGACGTCGCTGGACTCGGCTCGCACAAGTGGCTCACCGACGTTGGAGCTTCATTGAAAATGAAAGCCTTTGGATTTGGCGTGGCCCTTTCCTATGGGAAAGATCTGCGTTCCGGCAATAATGCGATTTATTTCACCATGCTGCGGTGATTTTATTCCGTGGGTTTTATCTCGGTAGAAGACTTTATGAACTCTTCCATCCGGCGGAGACCAGGAGATTGAACGCGTCGGGAACCATCGTGATAGTTGCCGGTAAAGTTCCGAGAAGTTCTCCGTCGGCTTCAATGTAAATGGCTTGCGCCCCTTGTTGAGCGGTGTTGAATGTCGAACAATGAAGGTGGCTGCTATAAGCGAGTTCGATGCCGCGAACGTTTCTTTCGAAGCCGCAAAGACCCTGAAAGACGTAATGAAGATACGCCGTGCGGTTGGCAGTTTTGCATAAAACCAAACGCAAGTCCTGGCGGTCGAGCGAAGCGCCGGGGGCCAGCGAGCGCAGCACTCCTCCGAAATTGGCGATTCTTACCGCCAGCAATTCCGTAACATTTTCTTTCCGAAGCTGACCGGCTTCTGTATTCCATTCCACATGGAAGAAGGGCATTGTGTGGGTCGCCCATAGATGCCATGCTTTCGCATAGTAAGCCGCCATGCCGTGCCGTTTTTTGAATGCCGGAGTCAGGTTGTAAAAAAGATGGGCATCCACGCCGATTCCCGCCGCCACCGTGAAATACCGAGAGCCGCGATGGCCAGAAAAATCCTGGAATTCAACGTTGCCCACGGCACAACGCGCCGGACGAGCCAGCATGGCGGCCTCCGCGGCCTTAGTTGCGGAGATGGGAATTTTCAAATCGTGCGCAAGAGCATTCGCGGTGCCAAGCGGAATGATGCCTAGCGCAGCATCCGTTCCCACCAAGCCTTGCAGCACGTCGTGGATGGTGCCGTCGCCGCCGCAGGCAAAAACCGTGTCGCAGCCGCCGGAGATTGCTTCCCGCGCTTGTGCTCCAGCTTCCGCGGAAGAACGTGTCGGCGCAGTTGAAATTTCTACTCCCGCATCCCGCAAAATCTTAGCCGCTGCTTCCACATCGGCGACGCGTCGGCCCTGGCGGCGGCCGGAAAGCGGGTTGTAAAGGAGGATGGCCTTGCGCATGGACAAGCAGGATTGTACTGGAAAGGCGGAGCCTTCCTGGTTTCAGGAAGATGAATCGTTAACCTGAATATCTGCAGCGAATGGCTCAGGAGTTCGGGTTTTTGCGCTGAATTGCGTACACGTGATGCCGGAGATCGGCCCATTGGATTTCCTTCCATACCGTCATACCGACTTTCTCCGCAACCCTTCGAGAGGACAGGTTTTCTGGACGAATAAGGGAAATCAGGCGAGGCGCTTCTAGTCGTTCAAATCCAAAGTCGCGGCAAGCACTGGCGGCTTCCGTAGCCAAGCCTTGCCCCCAAAAATCGCGCCGAACATGGTATCCAATTTCGATTTCAGCGACGTCTTCGATTCTCTGCGCGGCCAGTCCGCAATCGCCAATCAGTTCGCCGTTTTTTTTAAAAATCATCGCCCAGAGTCCGTGGCCGTCGTTTTCATAACGGCGGCGATTGCGCTCAATCCAATCCGCAACGCCCTGACGGTCGTATGGGGCGGGGTAATACTGCATCGTCGCCGGGTCGGATAAGACTTGCACCAGCGCGTCAGCGTCCGCGGAAAGGAACTCCCGAAGTTGCAGGCGCGGAGTTTCGAGTATCGGAATAGTTTCCCGCATATAATTTCCTTGTCACTGTCATTATGCCAGCCAAGTCCCCGGACAACGTGAAGCACAGCGCGAAGAACATCGAAGCACTGCGCGACCAAATTCGCCACCATGAATACCGCTACTACGTTCTGGATGATCCCGAGATTTCGGACTTAGAGTTCGATCAGCTCATGAACGGGTTGAAGAAGCTGGAAGCGGAGCATCCGAAGCTGATCACACCGGATTCTCCCACGCAGCGTGTAGGCGGCAAGCCGCGGGAAGGATTTGTAAAGGCGCGGCATTCATCGCCGATGCTCTCACTCGACAACACATACAACGAAGAAGATTTACGCAGCTGGGAGCGGCGCGTGCATGAGTTGACCGGACGCACGGACATTGATTATGTGTGCGAGTTGAAGCTCGACGGCATGTCATTGGCGTTGCAGTACGAAGATGGTCAGTTGGCACGGGGGATCACGCGCGGCGATGGAAGCATTGGCGAAGACGTCACGCTGAATGTGCGGACGGTGCGTTCGATACCGCTTTCGATTGCGAAGGAAAAACTGAAGAAAGCAGGCATTCCCGCGACGTTTGAAGTGCGCGGCGAAATGCTTATGCCGCTATCTTCGTTCAAAAAGATGAATGATGAGCGGGAAGCAAAGGGCTTGTCTGTATTTGCGAATCCGCGGAATGCGACGGCGGGAACTGTGCGACAGCTTGAGCCGAGCATCACCGCGCAACGGCGGCTCGATTACTTCAGCTATTCGCTTTTGGTGAACGGACAAACTCATTTCGAGCGGCATTGGCAGACGTTGGACGCGCTCGAAACGGCCGGGTTCAAGGTGAATCCCGCCCGCAAGCAGGCTGACAGCTACGAAAAGATTTGGAAATTTATTGAGCAGGAGGAGACCAAGCGAGAAAAGCTGCCGTATGAAATTGACGGCATTGTCATCAAGGTGGATCGCGTGGCGTTGCAGCGGGAGCTGGGTTATACGGGCAAAGCCCCGCGGTGGGCGATTGCCTACAAATATGCCGCGCGCGGCGGGGTCACGCAGATTGAAGACATTTTGATCCAGGTAGGGCGCACGGGAAAACTTACCCCGGTGGCGGCATTGAAGCCTGTGCCGATTGGCGGAACGACGGTAAGCCGCGCCACGCTTCACAACATGGATGAAATTGAACGCCTAGGCGTGAAGATTGGCGATTGGGTGGAGGTGGAGCGCGGCGGGGATGTGATTCCCAAGGTGACGCGAGTCATTGACGATGATGAAAAGAACCATCCGCGCGGGCATAAGACGTTCCACATGCCGACGAAGTGTCCGGTGTGCGGCGGCGAGGTGGTGCGTACGGAGGGCGAGGCCGACCATTGTTGCGTGAATGCCAACTGCCCGGCGAAGCTGCGCGAGACTATCCTGCATTTTGCTTCGCGGCATGTAATGAATATTGAAGGCATGGGCGATGCGCTGGTGAATCAGCTGACCGACCGCGGCATGGTCAAGAATGTCGCTGACATTTACAAGCTGACCAAAGAAAATTTGCTCTCGCTGGAGCGCATGGGCGATAAATCAGCGCAAAATGTGCTGGATGAGATTGAAGCGTCGAAGAAGTTGCCGCTGGAGCGGGTGGTCTTTGGTCTGGGCATTCGATTTGTTGGCGAGCGCACGGCGCAGTTTTTGGCCGAGCACTTTGGGGCAATGAGTGATTTGATGAATGCAACTGAGGAGGAGCTCCAGCAAGTTAATGAAGTAGGGCCGAGGATTGCGAATAGCATTCTTGAGTTCTTTCATGAACCGAAGAACCGAGATTTAGTACAACAACTACGTGATGCAAAACTTTCCCTGAAAGGCGTTAAGAAAGAGCGCGGCACAAAGTTGGCGGGCAAAACATTTGTTCTGACCGGAACACTGGCACGTTTCACGCGCGACGAAGCGAAGAAGATGATTGAGGATGCGGGTGGGCGAGTGTCTGGCTCTGTGAGTAAGAAGACGGATTACGTTGTAGCAGGTGAAGAAGCGGGATCGAAATTGGATAAAGCGAAAGAGCTTAAAGTTCCGGTTATCGACGAGAATGAGCTAGAGAAACTTCTAAGCAGCCCCAGTTGATTTTTCCATCGCCCCCTTAATCCTCTGATACGTCATCTCCAACATCTCCGGCAGCACCCGCGTCTCCGCGGTAGTCGTCATAAAGTTCGTATCTCCCACCCAGCGCGGCAGGATGTGCATATGAATATGCCCGGCAACGCCTGCTCCGGCGGCGCGGCCAATATTCATTCCCACGTTAATCCCGTCCGGGCTGTACAGCGTACGCAACACGCCTTCCATCCTCCGCGCCAATGCCATCATTTCGTTCGCGGCGGCTTCAGGCAGCTTTTGCAATTCATCCAGATGCGCGTAAGGGACCACCATCACATGGCCCGAGGTGTAGGGATAGGTATTCAGAATCACGAAGCAGTGCTCCGCGCGATGCACGATGCCGACTTTGGCGTCGTCTCCCTCTTTCGGCAGATCGCAAAAAACGCATCCGGAGACCTTCGCGGCGGTTGCAATGTAGGCGTAACGCCACGGCGTCCACAAATAGTCCATGGAACGGCAGGTTAGCAGAAACGGCGCAAATCTCAGAATTTTCCATGCTGGTTGTCAACCTTTTTTGTGGCCTTCCAACCATTGGAAAACGCCCTCTTAGACCATTTTTCATGCCGCGTAAACAAATGCCGATTGGGGTTTGACACCCTTTACGGGCCATTGCTATAGTCGAGAAGTTCCCTTGGGAGACGGGCCGCTTCACGGAACATCGGCCTCTGGAATTGTCCTAGTTCGTCCGCCAGGACGGGCTCAACATAACCTAAGACCACGCCGGCAGTAGCCCGCAGTCTCCGCGCACCGGGTAACAACTATCACTGAGAGGCCACAACCTTGTTTGATGACAGCACAGCCCGTAATCTCGACTCCGCGATTACGACCCAGGAACCTGAACAGACTGCGACTTCTGTTGAGGAATCGGCCATCCATGCCGTTTCTTCCCAGCCAGCCGAGAATGACAACAGCCAGCCAACCGAAGGCGAGCAGCAATCCGCTCCCTACGCTCATGACGATTTCGCCGCAGCGCTTGAGAACTTCACCACCGAGACCGAAGAGGCCGTGGATGATGACAACATTCTCAAGGGCACGGTGCTCAAAGTCACCGCAGCGCACGTCGTGGTGGACATCGGGGCGAAGTCGGAAGGCATGTTGCCATTGTCTGAAGTTCTGGACCACGAGGGAAATTCCAAGGTCAAACCCGGCGACGAAATTGACGTAATGCGCGAAAAAGGTATGAGCGAAGAGGGCTACATCAACCTCTCGCACCAAAAAGCGCAGAGACTCCGCGCATGGGATGAAATCGAAAAAGCTTATCACGAGAAGAAATCCATCTCGGCGCGCGTGATTGAGCGAATTAAAGGCGGTTTGACGGTTGATATTTTCGGCGCAAAAGCGTTTCTGCCTGGATCGCAGGCCGATCTTCGTCAGGTGCATAACCTCGATGGCCTCAAAGGGCAGATGCTGGACGTTGCCATCGTCAAGCTGAACAAGAAGCGCGGCAACAT
Organism: Terriglobales bacterium; assembly: GCA_036489565.1. GTDB lineage: Bacteria > Acidobacteriota > Terriglobia > Terriglobales > Acidobacteriaceae > JAICKN01. The sequence goes on along the minus strand of DASXFN010000106.1, from coordinate 48,200 downwards.
CGTCGTCTCACGCAAACAGATTCTGGAAGAAGTGCAGAACGAGAAAAAAGCCAAGACGCTCGAGCATCTCGAAGAAGGCTCGGTGCTAACCGGTGTGGTAAAGAACCTCACCGAATACGGCGCGTTCGTGGACTTGGGAGGCATTGACGGCCTGCTGCACATTACTGACATGTCCTGGGGGCGTTTGACGCATCCGCGCGACCTGGTGAATGTGGGCGACCAGATACAGGTAAAGGTATTAAAGTTTGACTCTGAAAAGCAGCGCGTGTCTTTGGGATTCAAGCAACTCACGCCCGATCCATGGCTGGACGCAAGCCACCGTTATCCCGTCGGCGCGCACGTCAATGGACGAGTAATCAGCGTGACCGACTACGGCGCGTTCGTGGAATTGGAACAGGGCATCGAAGGCCTTGTACACGTGAGCGAAATGACGTGGTCAAAGCGCATGAAACATCCTTCCAAGCTGGTCAATGTTGGCGACCAGGTGGAGTGCGTGGTCATCAACGTCAATCCGCAGGAGCGGCGCATTTCGCTTGGCATGCGGCAGTTGGCGGCGAACCCCTGGGATGCGTTGCATGACAAGTTTCCCGTTGGAACAACCGTGGAAGGCAAAGTTCGCAACATGACCGACTTCGGCGCCTTCATTGAGATCGAGGACGGAATTGACGGCCTGGTCCACGTCAGCAATCTCAGCTGGACCAAGCGCGTGAAGCATCCCTCTGAAGTGCTCAAAAAGGGCGATCGTGTAAAAGCGATTGTGCTGGCGATTGAACCTGACAAACGGCGGTTGTCGCTTGGCGTAAAGCAGCTTCAGCCGGACGCGTGGGAGTCATTTTTCGAACAGCATCATGTTGGCGACGTTCTCCATGGCAAAGTGCTTCGTGTGGCCAGCTTCGGCGCTTTTGTGGAGATCGCGGATGGAATCGAAGGTCTTTGCCACAACTCCGAGGCCCAGGACGCCAACGGCCAGCCTATTCATCTGGAAGTAGGTCTTGAGCACGACTTCAAGATCATCAAGATGAATCCCGAGGAGAAGAAGGTTGGCCTTAGCATCAAAGCGGTGGGCGAGGAAGCCTCCCGCGCCGATGTGGAAGCCTATAAGCACCCTGCTTCCAGCACCGGCGGTTCCACAATCGGGGATCTCATCACCTGGAAGCGCGCTGGGAACGACAACAACTAATGCGTTTCATGAAGCTGCAAAATGGCCGTCATTGAATACCTTCAATGACGGCATTTTATTTATCCGAAAGACTCCAACCACTCTGGCTGCTTATCTCGCGTCAATTTTCAGATTAATGCTTACCACGGGGCGGTCGTCGAATTGGCTGAGCGTCTTGGTCTCGCTCTTAAGCCCTTTGTATTGCGCGTAAACCTCGTAGTCAATATTTGGCGTGAGCGCGGGAAAATGATACGCACCATCCCCGCTGACAATGTAGCTCTTCACCACCCTCGTACGCATATTCGTGAGATAAACCACCGAATCCGCCAACGGCGCGCCGCTGTGGTTAGAAATTTGCCCGTTCAATAATCGGCCGGAATCGTTTCGATGTTTAGGCGCCGCACTTGCGGACACTGCGAATACGGCCGCGAGGAAACTTATGAGGACGACTAGAACAATACGGCTATTCTTCATATTTGTATCTCATTAAAAGTTCAGGGATGTATCTTAGCGGCTAAGATGGACGCCAGTATCTTCTCGTTCGTCATTATAAACGTGCACGTTGACCTGGGGCCCGGGTTTCAGCTTCAGATGGCGGGAAAGCTGGGAACCCTTTAAGTCCGCCCATAACACATAGTCGGCCTGACCGGCGGGAACGCGCTGCGCGAATTCACCGCTGTGGTCGGAGAACACTTGCCAGCGCGCTTTCTTCTCTGTGGCGCGCCGAATCTTCACATTCACGCCGTAAACCGGCTGATTGTCCGGACCCCATACCGTCCCATAAATCAGCGCATAATTGGCTTCTTCATGATCGCGGGCATTTACGGAGGATACCGGCTGCACGGCTGCGCACAGCAATAAAAGCAAAACTACCGCAGACGACACGCGGAGAATAGAGACAGGCCTGGCCCTCGACGCGGAAGTGGCGATGGAAGCCATGCTAGGCGCTGTCCTCGTCTTCACCATCCTCGTCGTCGTCTTCGTCGTTCACGTATCCCTCTTCTTCGAGAACCTTCAATTCCAGGGGATTCGTCGTGATGATTTCAAAATCTGTCCCGCACTCTGGGCAGGAAACAACTTCGCCCTCGTCAATTTCGTCTTCCTCAATGCCGAGGTCCGTTTCGCATTCCGGACAGTTAACCATGAAACCTCCGTTAGATTATTGCGTCTCTTGATAATATTTATTGCGACCGGGGTTGAGTCAAGTACTCCGGCAATCTTTTTGTGTTGTTCCAAAGAGAGTATTCAAGAGGAAACAGTTGCCTTTTTTTAAATTTTACTTATTTTTTTCGCTGTTTGCCGCAATGGCGGTGTCTTCTCGTGTAGTTCGCGGGGCTACGCAGGAGACCCCCGTGCCTGACCCGCAAATCGCCACCGCCTTACAGCAAATTTCTTCGCAGCGTATTCAGTCGAACATTGAAAATTAGCGCAATTCCATCGGTCCCGTCGAACGCATTCCAGGCCCAACCGTCATTACCAACGTTTATGCCGTTCTGAAGGGTACTGATTCCCGTAACGCAAATCGGGTTGTTCTGGTGACGGGACATTATGATTTTCGCGATCCGGACATCGTGGACGTCAGCGGCTTTGCTCCAGGCGCGAATGGGCTCCTTCCGTCAGCACTGCCATCCGCGCTATGACTACTGTGGCGGCGGACCACCGGTCCGGAATAGGAACATCGCAAGGATGTAGGAAATGAAACCAGAGTCACACTCCCGGTATCCAAAGATAATGTAATCTTTGGCGTTCTGGCATCCGATGGAAAGATCACCGAAGTTTGCGGTTGCTCCGTCGCCAGGGCGATGACTCACAAAGCGATGACCCTCAAACTGGTAGGATAGAAATTCCAGCCACGGCTGGCTTGGTTGAGCTTATGCCCAGAAACGTTTCTTTCGACATGGGATTTCCGCCGCTTCGCGGCGCCGTGCGGCAAATCATCTTTGCCAGCATTGCCATCTATGTCGTCATTCTGCTGCTGGTCTCGTTTGCGCCCGCCAGCGGTCAGGCGCTTCTCGCTTACGGCGTACTCAATCCCGAATATATACGGCATGGCTGGCTGTGGCAGTTCGTTACCTATGCGTTCATGTACGTTGATCCGCTGGACTTTGTGCTGTCGCTGGTGGGGGTCTATTTCCTTGGCGCGGCCGTCGAAGACCAGATCGGCTATGGGCGTTTCTACAACTTATTTTTTAGCACCACTATTCTTTCCGGCGCGGCAGGATACGCGCTCTCCCTAACTCACGTGATTGCCCAAGGCAGCGCGGTGGGTTCCGGCGCGGCCGTCAATGCCATCCTGATGGTCTTCTATCTCCTGAACCGCAACGCGCCCATCATGCTGTTTCCGATTCCTATCCAAATACCAGTCAAGTGGATCGTGATTGGCATTGGCGCGATTGAAACGGCATATTTACTGCTCTATCACTTTCACATACTCTACTGCATCCTGCTGTTGGGCCTGGGCGCTGGTTATCTCTGGTACCTGATCTTTGCCGCCCGCAAGTTTTCACTCGGCATTTCCGAACGCTTTTACGGCCTCCGCAACTCTTACTATCGGTGGAAGCGCCGCCGCGCAGCCCGCAAATTCGAAGTCTATATGCGCAAGCATGACCGCACCGTGACCTTCGACGAGCACGGAAATTACGTCCCTCCCGCCGACGACACGAAAAAGAACGGTGGATCGAAATCTGGCTGGGTGAACTAATCTGGGTAAACTAATCTGGTGCACCAATCTTGGAACTAAACTTGGAAGAAGTCGTGAAAGTTCTGTAAAACATTTGGCGCTAGGTGCAGGTTCTGTTTTTTTCCTAGAAACCCTAAATCGTGTCCGGCATCCTTAATCGGGACGAGTAGCTTCTTGCCGGGAATGAGCTTTAGCGCTTCTTCCATCTCATCAATTAATCCGAGCGGATCGCGCGTGCCGTGCATGAATAAGGATTGGGTCTTCAATTGAGGGAAGTGCTGAGTGCGCAATTGCTCCGGCTTGCGCGGCGGATGCAGTGGGTAGGAAAGCAGCAGCAAGCCATCCACGAGGTCTGGTTCTTCCGCGCAAAGCATGGTAGCCTGGCGGCCTCCGTAAGAATGACCTCCAAGAAATATTCTCCCTGAAACTTTCTGACGGACTATTTCGACGGCGCGCTTCAATCCCTCGCGATCGCGTGCAGCTTGGGCGGGATGGGGTGGCCCGAACGGCCGTGCCTGGCGAAAGGGTAAATCGCAGCGAAGGACTGTAAAACCATCGTCAGCAAAACCTTCGCTCATGGCGATCAGTAAAGCAGAGCCGCAGTTGACACCTGCTCCATGAGTCAAGACCAATCCGCTTCCGTTGGGGAGTGCAGGGGAGTGAAGAAAGCCGCGAACCGGCGGATCACACTGCGCATCTACAAAAGCTTCGATCCTGCTTGCGTCTTCCATGCACGTTCCGCAAACTCAAGCCTTGCCCTCTTTGACGTCTTCTTTGGCAATCACGTGCAGCCGCATGAAATTGGTCGAGCCCGTGGACATTTTCGTCCCGCCCACCACACCCACAACGTCCCCAGGTTTAAGCAGCCCGCGCTTCGCCAGCGATTTTTCCGCCGCAGTCACCATCGCTTCCACCGTGGGAGCGGGGGGATGCTGCAACGGATACACACCCCATAGCAGATTCATGCGGTTGCACACGGCAGCCGAGTGGCTGAATCCATAGATCGCGGCCTTGGGCCGGTATTTTGAAATCAGCCGGACCGTCGTGCCCGTATCGGTAAACGACGCTATCGCCTCCATATGGAGTTCTTCAGCCGCATGCGCCACCGATTCGCAGATGGTCTCGGCAATCGAAAGCACGCGCGCGTCGCGCCGTCTTTTCGGCTGCTCGGCTTCGGCCATGCTGGCCTCCGCTTGCACCACGATTTTCACCATCATGGCCACGGCTTCCCGCGGATAACGCCCGCTTGCCGTTTCTCCCGAGAGCATGACAGCATCAGTCCCGTCAAAAATCGCGTTGGCCACGTCGCTGGCCTCAGCCCGCGTGGGACGTGGGTTTTCAATCATGGATTCCAACATTTGCGTGGCGATAATGACCGGCTTGCGCCACTCCGCCGCTCGCTGAATCACGTGCTTCTGGATGACCGGCACCTGTTCGGGAGGCATCTCCACCCCAAGGTCACCGCGTGCGACCATCACGCCATCAGAGGCGTCCAAAATCTCTTCCAGATGCTCCAGCGCCTGCGGTTTTTCCAGCTTGGCGATCACCGGAACGTGTACGCCATGCGATGCCATGATCTGCTTGACCTCGCGAATGTCCTCCGCCGAACGCACAAAAGAAAGCGCCACCGCATCCACACCGTGCTTCAGACCAAATTCCAGGTCTTCCTTGTCTTTCGGAGTCAGCGCGGGAATGGAAAGCGCCGCCCCGGGCAAATTGATTCCCTGATGCTCGCCCAATGTCCCGCCATTCACCACCACGCATTCAATCTCTTCCGCGCCCACAGACACGACACGCAGCTCGATTAAGCCATCACAAAGTAGGATGCGTCCCCCCGCGTGGATTTCCTTAGGCAGATCCTGAAAGGTGGTGGAAATCAGCTCTTCCGTTCCCTCAATCTCGCGGATGGTAATCCTGACCACCGACCCCGCCTTCAACAGCACCGGCTTGTGGTCCCGTAGCGAGCCGGTGCGGATCTTTGGCCCCTGAAGGTCCTGCAGGATGCAGATCGTCCGTTGTTCGCTTTCGGCGATTTCTCGGATGCGCCGGATGTTCGCTGCATGCTTTTCGTGCGTGCCGTGGGAAAAATTCAGCCGGGCCACATCCATTCCCGCCCGCATCAGGGCGCAAAGCATCTCTTCATCGTTCGAGGAAGGGCCAATGGTGCAAATGATTTTGGCGCGGCGGTTCTTTGGGTTGCAGGAAGAAAGAGAAAAGCTCCCTCCGGGAGGATCAGGCTTGCCTGTTTTCAAAATTGGACCATCCAATGAGATTTCTTACGTTATTCTACACATGCCAGAAGATTTTGAAGGCGAGAGACCTTGGGCGAATACGGGATGTTTCACCCGGTTAAAAGATTCCAGCGCGCCCCGCGGCATTCAGTTCTTTTCCCAGCATGGCACGTGGGAAGAGCAACGCATTGAACTCAGCGCCAATCAGAATGACCAAGGAGATGATGTACATCCACACCAGGAGCGCGATGCCGACCCCAAGCGATCCATAGAGAATGCTGTAATCCGCGAAGCGCTGCAAATACCACCCGAATAGCATTGTCGATGCAAACCACAGCGCGGTTGCCAGCACCGCCCCTGGAATCACGCTGTGCCAGGGTTGCGTGCGCGGCACGGCATTGTGGTAGATGAGCGCGATCACCGCGATGCTGGTGAGCATGGCGATGAACCAGCGAATGACTGCCCACATCAAAAAAATCAGCGCGCTGAATTCATGACCCAGATGGAGCAGAACGGATGTTTCAATCCGGCTTCCAAATACCACCAGCGCAGTGGCAAACGTCAGCGGTATCCCCGCAAGAATGACCAGCGAAAATGAGATCATCCGCTCTTTGAATAAACCCCAAGTCTTGGGCAGTTCGTAGGCCCGGCGGAAGCCATCCATCCACGAAACCATTACGCCTGAAGCTAGCCATAACGTCAGCCACGATGTTGTGAAAAGAAGGCCCGCCGAATGCTGCGTTGTCCCCCTTAAATAGGCAAGTGCCGTACCACGCCCGGCCGGCATAATGCGGCCCACCGCATCAGAGATTTCGCGCAAATAAACTTTGGAAGTGCGCGTGGAAGCAAGCACCGAACCAACAACCAACAAGCCGGGGAAAAAAGTAAGAATGGCGGAATAGGCCGAGGCTTTGGCGACGGCGAGCGCGTCATGCTTGAAAGCACGCAAAGCCGCGTCCCGGAATAATGATAACAAGCGTAAGATCAATGTTTTCAGAGTATTACGCTGTTGTAGATCGAAACGCAACAGGGAAATCTTGCCGCGTTCCCGATTAGGTAATCGCTGGGGGAAAGCATTCATACGTTTGAAATCGATTAAACCCGCTCAACTGGAATTGGGATCTTGATTATTTTCGTACCAGAGAAGCCTCGACTAGATTGATCGCCGCCACTGGGCTGGCGACTTCCACAATCAATTGGTTATATTCTTCGCCGTGCAAATCAATGATGATGGTGTTTTCCGGGTCGTGCACGTCCCAAAACACTCGCTTGCCGTCTTGATAAAAAGTGCCCGCCGTCAAGACACCCGGCAAATTGGTTCCGGGGAACCTCATCCCGTGATGCCAGCCGCGTGCAGCTTCCGGATCCGTTCGAACTCCCGCAACATGTGGCAACGGAATTTCCAACGAACTCTTAAACGCCCAGAGTTTGTCCATCCCCTGTACGTGGAGTTTTAACTTTCCTTCAGTGATGGACAAATCAACCATGATCGTTCCAAAAAATAAGGGGCGGAATCTCTCCACCCCTTCGGTTGAACCTCAATTACTCCGTTGTCAGTTCTTCGGTCTCGCCTTCCTGCCGCATCATCTCCAGCGCACGCTCGGCTTCCTCGTACGCCTGCGAGACTTCCTCTTGTACCTTGGCAGCGGCTTCTTCCATTTCTGGCGAGAGGCGCACGTTGCGGTAATACTCCATGCCGGTTCCGGCAGGGATGAGGCGTCCCACAATGACGTTCTCTTTCAGGCCGCGCAGGTGGTCCACCGCTCCGTTGATGGAGGCTTCGGTGAGCACTCGCGTAGTCTCCTGGAACGACGCCGCGGAGATGAACGAATCCGTGGAGAGCGATGCTTTGGTGATGCCCAGGAGCAGCGGACGGCCAGTAGCCGGTTTGCCGCCTTGCGCAATCACGCGTTCGTTCTCTTCGCTGAAGCGGAACTTATCAATCTGCTGTTCGAGCAGGAACGTGGTGTCGCCCACGTCCTCGACCTTCACCCAGCGCATCATCTGGCGGACGATTACTTCAATGTGCTTGTCCGAGATGTTCACGCCCTGCAAGCGATAGACTTCCTGGATTTCGTTCACCAGGTAAGACTGAAGTTCTTTTTCGCCCAGCACGGCAAGAATGTCATGCGGATTGAGCGGGCCATCCATAAGAGGCTCGCCAGCCTTGAGGCGTTCGCCTTCCTGCACGTTGATGTGTACGCCGCGCGGCACTGAGTATTCCTTTTCGGTGCCGTTGTCGGCCTGCACGTACAGTTTGCGCTGACCTTTGGAAACCTCGCCGAACTTTACCGTGCCATCGATTTCGCTGATGACGGCGGTCTCGTGCGGTTTGCGAGCTTCGAACAATTCCACCACGCGCGGCAGACCGCCCGTGATGTCTTTGGTCTTGGTCGTTTCACGCGGGATCTTCGCCAGCACATCGCCAGGGTGAACAGTGTCGCCATCGGAGATCATCAAGTGAGCGCGAGACGGCATCAGGTAACGCTTGCTGCTCTTGCCTTTGATCACCAAAGCCGGCTGCCGCTTCTCGTCGGGAGAATCGCCCACAACGTGGCGCGACAGTCCGGTGACTTCGTCCACTTCTTCGTGCAGGGTAATGCCTTCCTGCAGGTCTTTGAATTGAACAGTGCCGCCGATTTCCGTAACGATCGAGAACGTGTACGGGTCCCACTCGACCATCACCTGGCCAAGGTGTACCGCATCGCCATCGTTGACCTTGACCTTGGCGCCGTAAACCACGGCATAACGCTCGCGCTCGCGGCCTTTTTCATCCACAATCGCAATCGAACCCTGCCGGTTCATGACCACCAAGTCGCCAGCTTTCGCCTTTACCGTCTGCAATCCGATGAAGCGGACCGTGCCGTTGTTCTTGGCATCAAGACGCGACTGCTCGGAAACTCGCGATGCCGTACCGCCGATGTGGAAGGTACGCATGGTGAGCTGAGTTCCAGGCTCGCCGATAGACTGCGCCGCAATCACACCGGTTGCCTCGCCCAGTTCCACAAGACGCCCGGAAGCCAGGTTGCGGCCGTAGCACATGACGCAAACGCCACGCTTTGATTCGCAGGTGAGCACGGAACGGATCTTCACCCGCTCAATGCCCGCCGCCTGCACTGCTACGGCGAGTTCTTCGGTGATTTCCTGATTGATGTCCACGACCACCTTGCCGTCGTAGTCTTTCAGCTTTTCCAGCGAAACGCGGCCCACGATGCGGTCGCGCAGCGGTTCGATAATTTCGCCCGCTTCCACGATGCCGGAGACGAAAATTCCGTCCACCGTGCCGCAGTCGTATTCGCTGATGATCACATCCTGCGCGACGTCCACAAGACGGCGGGTCAGGTAGCCGGAATCGGCAGTCTTGAGTGCCGTGTCAGCCAGACCTTTACGAGCGCCGTGAGTTGAGATGAAGTACTGCAACACCGTCAACCCTTCGCGGAAGTTCGCAGTGATCGGCGTCTCAATAATTTCGCCCGACGGTTTCGCCATCAAGCCGCGCATGCCGGAGAGCTGGCGAATCTGCTGTTTCGATCCGCGAGCGCCGGAGTCGGCCATGACGTAAATCGGGTTGATAATGCCTTCTTTATCCTGCCGCTGCATTTCACCGAACATTTCGTCGGCAACTTTTTCCGTGATGCCCGACCAGATTTCGATGACCTTGTTGTAACGTTCGCCGTTGGTGATGGCGCCGTCCAGGTATTGCTGCTGGACTGCGACCACCTGCTTTTCGGCTTCCTTCACAACGATCTTCTTGTTGTCGGGAATGACCATGTCATCAATGCCGATGGAAAGACCCGCGCGCGTCGCAAAGCGGAAGCCGAGGTCCTTAATTCCGTCGAGCATCTTCACGGTGATTTCCAGGCCAAAGCGCAGATAGCTGTAATTCACCAACTGGCCAATACCTTTTTTCTTCAACAAGCCGTTGATGAACGGCATGCCTTCGGCCAGGTGATCGTTCAAAATCGCGCGGCCCACGGTCGTGTTCAGGAACCCACGATCCATGTTGATTGGTTCGGTGTGCGTAATGTCCTGATCGTCGTATGCCTGGGTCAGGTCAATCACTTCGCCGGTATAGCGCAGCCGGATCGGCGTGAGTGTTTCCACTTCGCCCATTTCAAGCGCCAGCAGCACTTCTTCAATGTTGGCGAATGCGCGGCCTTCACCCTTCGCGGCAGGCTTCGCCTTGGTCAGGTAGTAAAGACCAAGCACCATGTCCTGCGTGGGAACGGTAATCGGGTGTCCAGACGCCGGCGACAGAATGTTGTGCGACGAAAGCATCAACACGCTGGCTTCCACCTGCGCTTCCGGAGAAAGAGGAATGTGTACCGCCATCTGGTCGCCGTCAAAGTCGGCATTGAACGCCGTGCAGACGAGCGGATGGATCTTGATGGCCTTGCCTTCCACCAGCACCGGCTCGAAAGCCTGAATGCCCAAACGGTGAAGAGTTGGCGCGCGGTTCAGCATTACCGGATGGTCTTTAATGACCTCTTCCAGAATGTCCCAAACCACCGGCTCCTGCTGCTCGACCATTTCTTTGGCTTGCTTGATGGTCGTGCACTGTCCGGTCTGTTCCAGGCGGTGGTAGATAAATGGCTTGAAGAGTTCCAACGCCATCTTCTTGGGCAATCCGCACTGGTGCAGCTTGAGTTCGGGGCCCACCACGATGACGGAACGTCCCGAGTAGTCAACGCGCTTGCCGAGCAGGTTCTGGCGGAAGCGTCCCTGCTTGCCTTTGAGCGTATCGGACAAAGACTTCAGCGGACGGTTGTTCGCGCCACGCAGCACGCGGCCACGGCGCCCGTTGTCGAACAGAGCATCCACCGCTTCCTGCAGCATGCGCTTTTCGTTGCGCACGATGACTTCAGGAGCGTGCAGGTCCATCAACTTCTTCAACCGGTTGTTGCGGTTGATGACGCGACGATATAGGTCGTTCAAATCAGATGTGGCAAAACGGCCGCCATCCAGTGGAACCAGAGGACGAAGCTCCGGTGGAATGACCGGAATAACATCCAGAATCATCCAGTTCGGCTTGTTGCCGCTCTTGCGGAACGCCTCGACTACTTTCAGCCGCTTCGCGTACTTCAGCCGCTTCTGTAGCGAATTCTCGGTGCGCATCTTCTCGCGCAACTCAACCGAAAGCGTATCCACGTCCACGCGCTTCAACAGATCTTTGATTGCTTCCGCGCCCATCATCGCCTTGAAGCCCGCGGGACGATACTGCTGGTCCAGTTCGCGGAACTTCGCTTCGTCTTTAATGACCTCGTGGTCTTTCACCGGAGCGTCGCCGGGTTCCACCACCACGTAGGCTTCGAAGTAAAGAACGGATTCCAGGTCGCGCAGCGAAATATCGAGCAGGTGCCCAATGCGGCTGGGCAGCCCTTTAAAGAACCACACGTGCGAGCAGGGCGAAGCCAGCTCAATGTGGCCAAGGCGTTCGCGCCGGACCTTCGACAAGGTGACTTCAACGCCGCACTTGTCGCAGATCACTCCGCGGTGCTTCATCCGCTTGTATTTTCCGCACAAGCACTCCCAATCCGTCACCGGGCCAAAAATGCGGGCGCAGAACAGGCCGTCGCGTTCCGGTTTGAACGTACGGTAGTTGATGGTTTCAGGTTTCGTCACCTCACCATGCGACCAGCTGCGGATTTTTTCCGGAGAGGCCAGACTGATGCGGATGGCATCGAAATCGGCGATCGGATTTGCCATTTCAAAGGGGCTCGAACGGTACAAGGTATTCCTCCGATTCTTGCGGCGCTAACGCGTCCGCTGACGGCCCTCGAAATTCAGTTGCCAGTTCCTGGTCCCCAGTTCTCAGAACTTAGTTCTCAGAATCGGGATGAACCTTTTGCCTTTTCTGCGGCAGCGAGAGCAAATGCCGCAGTGGCCGTAATTCTGTTTCTCAGTTTCCGGTTCTCAGTTTCCAGTCAAACCGGACAAATTTTCTTTCGAAAGCTCCAGCCTTTCGGCTGTCCTGGCTCCCGATTCGCGGTGTTACTGACAACCGAGAACTGGGAAGCGACAACTGCCTTAGTCAGCGGCAGCCACGGTCGTACCCACCACCGGCTTCTTTTCGCCGGCCTTGATCAATTCCACATCCAGGCACAGCGACTGCAATTCGCGAATCAATACGTTGAACGATTCCGGTACGCCCGGCTCCATGGCGGCTTCGCCTTTGACGATGGCCTCATAAATCTTGGTACGGCCATACACGTCATCGGACTTTGCCGTCAGTAGTTCCTGAAGAATGAACGCCGCGCCGTACGCTTCCAGCGCCCAGACTTCCATTTCTCCGAAGCGCTGTCCGCCGAATTGGGCTTTTCCACCCAACGGCTGCTGCGTAATCAGCGAATACGGTCCAATGGAGCGCGCGTGGATCTTGTCGTCCACCAGGTGCGACAACTTCAGCATGTAGATGTAGCCCACGGTGACCGGCTGCTCAAACTTGTCTCCGCTCATGCCGTCGTAAAGGTACGTTTTGCCCGACTCCGGCAGTCCGGAACTCTTCAGCAGCGCCTTGATTTCGCTTTCACGCGAACCGTCAAACACCGGCGATCCCGTGAATACGCCTTCTTTCAGAGTGGGCGCAATGGCCATCAGCTCTTCGTCGCTGAGGTCAGCTATGGTCTCAGCCAGGACGGTGTCCTTGAACAACGCCTTCAGTTCCCGCCGGATCGCTTCTTCTTTCGTGTTTTCCGCCAGCATGCGGGTGATCTTCTCGCCCAGCTTCCATCCCGCCCAGCCGAGGTGAGTTTCCAGAATCTGTCCCACGTTCATACGGGAAGGAACGCCCAGCGGATTCAAAACGATCTCCACCGGCGTGCCGTCCTCGAGGTAAGGCATGTCCTCATCCGGCAGAATGCGGGCAATGACGCCCTTGTTGCCGTGGCGGCCGGCCATCTTATCGCCCACACTCAGCTTGCGCTTCATGGCGATATAGACCTTGACCAGCTTAATGACGCCCGGCGGCAGTTCGTCGCCTTTGGTGAGCTTGTCCTTCTTCTCGTTGACGATCTTCTTGAGCACGTCAATCTGACGCGACGTCATCTCTTCGATCTCGTCAATCTGCTCGTTCACCCGCGGATCTTTATCGTTGTACTTAATGCGCTTCAGGTTGCGGGTGGAGATGCGCTCAATCGTCTCGCGATCAAGGATGTTGCCCTTGGTCAGCAGCCGCTTATTGGTGCGCTCGTCGTGCAGGTCGGCCTGCACTTCTTTTCCACCAAGAATGTTTTCCAAACGCTTGAGGCGCTCGTCGGTAAGAATGCGGATTTCATCGGAGAGGTTCTTCTCCAGCTTCTCGATCTGCATCCCTTCGATGGCTTTCGCGCGCTCGTCCTTCTCCTGGCCTTTGCGGGAGAAGATTTTCACGTCCACGATGATGCCTTCAATTCCCGGCGGGCAGTAGAGCGAGGCGTCGCGAACGTCTCCGGCTTTTTCACCGAAGATGGCGCGCAGCAACTTCTCTTCCGGCGTGAGCTGGGTTTCGCCCTTGGGCGTAACTTTGCCGACCAGAATGTCTCCCTGCTTGATGGAAGCCCCGATGCGAATCACGCCCGCTTCGTCCAGATTGCGCAGCATGGATTCGCTGACGTTGGGAATGTCGCGCGTCACTTCTTCCGGGCCCAGCTTGGTGTCACGGGCTTCGATCTCATACTCCTCGATGTGCAGCGAGGTGTAGTAATCCTCTTTTACAAGCTTTTCGGAGACTAAGATCGCGTCCTCGAAGTTGTATCCGCGCCACGGCATGAAAGCCACAAGCACGTTACGTCCCAGTGCCAGTTCACCTTTGTCAGTGCAGGGACCGTCGGCGATCACCTGCCCCTTGACCACGCGCTGACCTTTGGAAACCATCGGCTTCTGGTTAATGCAGGTGTTCTGGTTGGAACGCTTGAACTTCGTGAGCTGGTAAATGTCGCTGCCAACTTCACGCGATAACTGCGTCGGATGATGCTCGCCTTCGACGCGCACGATGATGCGCTCGGAGTCAACGGAGTCAATGATTCCGTTACGCTTTGCAAGAACGACAGCGCCGGAGTCGCGAGCAGTGACGCCTTCCATGCCGGTTCCGACAATCGGAGCTTCCGCACGGAGCAATGGCACAGACTGGCGCTGCATGTTCGCGCCCATAAGCGCGCGGTTCGCGTCGTCATGTTCCAGGAACGGAACGAGCGATGCGGCGACGGAAACCAGCTGCTTGGGGCTGACGTCTACGTAGTCCACTTCATCGCGGCTGACGAGAACAAAGTTCCCCGCCTTGCGGGCGTTAACCAGATCGCCCACGATGCGGCCCTTGTCGTCGAGTTCCACGTTGGCCTGCGCGATGACGTGACGATCTTCTTCCCATGCGGACTGATAGAAGGAAAACGGCTGAAAGTCCACCAGCTTCTTCTTGCGGTCTTTCAGTTCGCTGTTGATCTTCTCCATCTCGTGCTTCTCGAGATGGTCGCCAACCTTCATGTCGCTGTCGCCGGCGTTCACGACGCTGACGTAGTCGAGCACGCGCCCGTTTTTCACGCGGCGGTAGGGCGACTCGATGAATCCGTAGTCGTTAATGCGCGCATAGCAGCTTAACGACGAGATCAATCCGATGTTCGGCCCTTCCGGCGTTTCAATCGGGCAGATACGTCCATAGTGCGTAGGGTGAACGTCGCGGACTTCGAATCCCGCTCGTTCACGAGAAAGTCCGCCCGGCCCAAGGGCTGAAAGGCGGCGCTTGTGCGTGATCTCGGAAAGCGGGTTGGTCTGGTCCATGAACTGCGAGAGCTGCGATGATCCGAAGAACTCGCGGATTGCCGCCATCACCGGCTTCGCGTTGACCAGGTCATGCGGCATGGCCGTGGACATTTCCTGATACACGGACATCTTTTCTTTGATCGCCCGCTCCATGCGGACCAGGCCGATGCGGAACTGGTTTTCCATCAACTCACCAACCGCGCGGACGCGGCGGTTGCCAAGATGATCAATGTCATCCACCTGGCCGATGTTCTTGCGCAGCTTGAGCAGGTAACGGATGGTGGCGTAGAAATCGTCGGGATCGAGCGTGCGCCTGTCGAGTTCCGAAACTTCGTTCTTCTCGAACAGCTTGATATTGAACTTCAGCCGGCCCACGCGCGAGAAGTCATACTTACGCGCATCGAAGAACATTCCGTGAAAGAGCGAAGTCGCGGTGTCGAGCGTCGGCGGATCGCCGGGACGCAGCTTGCGGTAAATCTCAATCAGCGCTTCCTGCGGCGTCTTCACCGAATCGCGCTTCAAGGTCTGACAGATGACCGTGCCCACGTCGTCGCGCTCAGGGAAGAAGAGGCTCAATTCCACCACGCCGGATTCCAGAATCTTCGACAGCTTATCGGCGGTCAGTTCGGAGTTCGCCTCGAGCAGGACTTCGCCGGTGGTCGTATCCACGATGTCGCCGGCAACCCAAGCCCCTTCCAGGTCGCTGATGTCCACTTCGATTTCGGAAATCTTCGCCTTCTGGATTTCCTTCAAAGCGGCGGCATTCAGCTTGCGTCCGGAGTGCGCGATCTCTTCTCCAGACTTGTTCTTCACGCTGTGCGCGAGCTTCATCCCGAGCAAGTTGGTCGGCTTCTCGCTGGCCGGATCAAGCGTCCAGTAAAGCTTTTTGTCGCGAACGACAAGGCGGTCAACGGTGTAGAAAGTCTTCAGAATGTCTTCGCCGGAGCGCAGGCCCAGCGCGCGCAGAAAGATCGTGCCCAGAAATTTGCGCTTACGGTCAATGCGGACGTAAAGAACGTTCTTCTGGTCGTATTCAAATTCCACCCACGAGCCGCGGTAAGGAATGATCTTTCCCAGGAAGTAAGTGCGATTGTTGGCGGTCTCAAAGAACACGCCCGGTGAACGGTGCAATTGGCTGACGATCACGCGCTCGGTGCCGTTGATGATGAACGTGCCGTTCTCGGTCATCAGCGGTACGTCGCCAAAGAATACTTCCTGCTCTTTAATGTCGCGGATGGAGCGGTTGCCGGTCTCGGCGTCTTTGTCCCAGATGGTGAGCCGCATGGTGACTTTGAGCGGAGCGGAATACGTCATGCCGCGCTCTTCACACTCAGCCACGTCGTACTTCAGCTGCAATCCGACCGGGTCGCCGCACTTGTTGCAAAAATCAGGCGTGTTCGCGTTGTAGGTGCCGCACTTTTCGCACAGCACTTCGCCGGGATGGAACGGATCGGTAATGACCGTCGAGCCGCAATTCCGGCAGGTGGTACGCAGGTGATGCAGCCCTTTCAGGTGGCCGCACTTACACTCCCAGTTACCAATGGCGAAATCCACAAACTCCAGTTGTGATACGTTGCGGAAATCGGTGATCGGAAACACCGACTGAAACACGGACTGCAGGCCCGCGTCATCGCGTTCGCTGGGCAGCCGGTCCATTTGCAGGAAGCGCTCGTAAGAACGCTTCTGAACCTCGATCAGGTTCGGGATCTGGATGGTCGTGGGAATTTTGGAAAAATCGAAACGGGTGCGGAAGGTATTGTTCTTTGACATTAAGAACTCCCAAACTTTTTTGGCGCAGCATGCGGGCTGCGAAAATCCGTAAATCGAATGGCGCGAATGCCGCGCCGGAAAACGGTCTCAAGAGGCATTAACCGAAACAGACACGTATGCGCCCGCAGGGACATAGCTCCCCGCAGGCGCCATTGGCAGCGCTTGGCTTCTGTTGATATGTATCTTTCCGCGCCAGTCTCTAAGGCCTGTTCCGTCCCGCCTCTGCGGAACAGCTTGCCAACACTTGCTAGCGATCCCTCTCCGCTTCCCAAGATCAGTTGGAGTGGAGGATCGCCGTCATCTCAATAATAGGGAAGCGGTGTTGATATTGATGATACCACCGCTTCCCAGGATTCACACAATCTTTTGCGATGGAGCGCCGGGCGTCGCCGCCCGGCAATAATGGACGGGAAAACGCCCGCCCCCCCATCGGAAAATTACTTCACTTCGACGGTCGCGCCGGCATCTGCGAACTTCTTCTTGATGGTCTCGGCTTCGTCCTTGGACACGCCTTCTTTCACGGTCTTCGGAGCGCCATCCACCAGGTCCTTGGCTTCTTTCAGGCCCAGGCTGGTGACTTCGCGTACCGCCTTGATTACATTGATCTTGTTCGCGCCAACGTCCTTCAGGACGACGGTGAACTCGGTCTTTTCTTCCGCCGGGGCTGCTCCCGCCGCCGCGCCGCCGCCACCAGCCACCATTACCGGGGCCGCGGCTGCCGCCGAAACGCCCAAACGCGCTTCCAGCTTCTTGACCAGATCCGCCGCTTCCAAAAGCGACAAACCTACGATTGACTCTTCCAACTGCGCTAAATCCGCCATGTTATTTCTCCACTTTTGAGTTATCAGTTACTCGATTTTGTCTTGCGTATTCCGTTACCATCGCCAAGTTTCCAGTGCTGAAAGGCCCCTTTCTACCCCGCCAGACAACGCGGCAGATCGAACCCTGCAACCCTTAGCTGCTGATAACTAACCTCTTTGGACAGTTTCCTGTCCGAACTCCGGAAGCCTTAGGCTTCCTTGAACTTTTTCTTCTCCACGCCCTGCCCGATCACCACGGCCAAGTCGCGTCCCGCTGCGTTCATCACGGTAACCAGCCGCTGCGCCGGAGCGCTCAACAGATACAGCAGCTTGGAGTAAAGCTCTTCCTTCGACGGCATGGTCGCCAACGACTCAATCTCTTTGACCGTAATCACGCGGCCTTCGACAATCCCCGACTTAAAGGTAAATTCCGGATTGTCCTTCGCGTACTTCGCCAGCACCTTGGCCAGCGCGACCGGATCGCCTTCGGTGTAGGCAATCGAAGTCACTCCAGCTAAATCTTTCAGTGCGTTCTCCACCTTCGTGCCTTTGGCCGCGCGCTCAACCAGGGTGTTTTTCACCACCGCGTATTTCGCGCCGGAGCTGCGGAGCGTTTTGCGCAGCTCAAAGTCCTGGGCCACGGTCAGCTTGGTGTAGGTGGTAACAATCAGGCTGGAAACTTTCTGCAAATCTTTCGTAAGCTTCTCAACCTGCTCGGTCTTTTTTGCTCTGGTAACCGCCATATTCAGTCCCTTTCGAATTCATGTAGGGACAGCCGCCCTCGGCTGTCCGGCCGGCCAAAGGCTGGCTTATGCTTTCGCCGCGGCTTCTTCCGCGTTCGTATCAATTTGGATTCCCGGGCCCATGGTGGAGCTCAGGTAGCAGCCTTTGATGTACTTGCCCTTGGCCACGGAAGGCTTTGCCCTTATCACGCTCGAAATAAGCGTCGTGGCATTGTCCACGAGCTTATCCAGCGAAAACGAAATCTTGCCCACGGGCACGTGGACCAGCGCCGTCTTGTCGGTACGGAATTCTACTTTGCCGGCCTTCACTTCCTGCACGGCCTTGGCAACGTCAAAGGTGACTGTGCCAGTCTTCGGGTTCGGCATCAGCCCCTTGGGGCCGAGCACTTTACCCAGACGGCCCACCGACTTCATGACGTCCGGTGTGGCAATCAGCGCGTCGAAGTCGGTCCAGTTCTCTTTGTTGATCTTCTCGACCATCTCTTCGCCGCCCACAAAGTCCGCGCCAGCTTCCTGCGCTTCTCTTTGCTTATCGCCAGTAGCAATAACCAAAACCTTCTTGGACTTGCCCAGGCCGTGCGGCAGAACGACCGTTCCACGCACCATCTGGTCGGCGTGTTTGGGATCAACCCCGAGCCGCATGGTTACTTCCACGGTCTCGTCAAATTTTGCGAATTTTACTTTCTGCAAAAGCGCAACCGCGTCCTTCAATAAGTAAGGACGGGACTCAACCGCTTTGCGCGCCTTCTCAACATTCTTTCCAGCTTTTTTCATTTTTATGCTCCGTCTCCCACCGCCCAACGTTCGTTTGATGAGCCGTAGTATTTTCGACAATTCTAAATTTTCTATTTGCTCTTGTTTCTCTATCCAACGACTTCAATCCCCATGGATCGCGCGGTTCCGCGCACGCTTTTCACCGCAGCGTCCACCGAAGCGGCGTTCAAGTCCGGCATCTTTTGCTTCGCGATGTCCTCGACCTGCCTGAGCGTCACTTTGCCGACTTTGTCCTTATTCGGCGCGCCTGAACCTTTGGCAATGCCCGCCGCGCGCTTCAGCAGAATGGACGCCGGAGGCGTCTTGGTAATGAAGGTGAACGTGCGGTCGCTGAATACCGTGATGACCACCGGAATGATCAGCCCTTCCAGCTCTTTCTGGCCGGTGCGCGCATTGAACTGCTTGCAAAATTCCATGATGTTGACCTGCGCCTGTCCTAGCGCGGGGCCAACCGGAGGCGCGGGGGTTGCCTTGCCCGCTGCGATCTGCAACTTTACCGATCCTGTAACTTTCTTCGCCATTTTGAATAATCCCTAATTTAACTGTGCAGCGCCGCTGCACGAATTTCTACGTAACTACTTTTTCCACTTGCCCGAACTCCAGCTCAACCGGCGTGGAGCGTCCGAAAATCGTAACCATTACCTTCAAGGTTGACCGGTCTTCGTTCACGTCGTCTACCACACCTGTAAACGTGGCGAACGGGCCTTCGCTGATCCGGACGGTTTCGTTCTTCTCGAACTTTACCTTGAGCTTTGGCTTGTCTTTGCTGTCGGCAACTTTGTAAACGATGTGCTGCACTTCTTCTTCGGAGAGCGGCGTGGGCTGCTGCCCGGTGCCGACAAACCCCGTGACTCGCGGCGTGTTCTTCACCACGTGCCAGACGTGGTCGTCCATGTCCATTTCCACCAGCACGTAGCCGGGATAGAACATGCGCTCGGAGGTGTACTTCTTGCCGCCGCGAACTTCCGTGACCGATTCCGTGGGAATCAGCACGCGTCCAATCTTGTCCTGAAGTCCGAACGCCGCCACCCGCGACTCCAGCGACTCCCTGACTTTGCGCTCGAAGCCCGAATACGCATGAATGATGTACCACTTCATGTTCGGGTTTCGCGGATGCTCGGTGACGGGCGCTCCTTCAACATTGAGCGCGGCGCCGTTTTCGGCTGCCACAGTGTTTTTGTTTTCTTCCGGCATAAGCTGCTAAACAGCTTCCTTCCTCGACATCAATTTCCAGACATCAGCGGTGCGTGAAGTACTTAAACAGTTGGTCCACGCCCTTGCCCAAAACCAGGTCCACGATCTCAAAATAGGCCGCGAACAGGAAAACGGTAATAATGACCACGACCGTGGTGGACTGGACTTCCTTGTACGACGGCGACGTGACCTTCTTCATCTCGGTGCGCGTGTCGTTGTAGAAGTTCTTGATCCGCTCCGGCCAGGACTTCATCTTACCCGTCAATGTGTTTTGCTCAGCCACAGTCGCCATTTACTTCTGCCCGCTTTCCCGCTGTCGTTCCCCGTAAGTCGCTTACTCTGTAAAACTCTCACTGCTGCTCTCGCCGATTCGCATCAGCCTTCCAAAAACTGGCAGGGGCGGAGGGATTCGAACCCCCAAGTTCGGTTTTGGAGACCGACAGTTTAACCGTTGAGCTTACGCCCCTAAAAAACTGTCATCCTGCGCCGCCTTCTTTTGGCGGTCGAAGGATCTGGGCGAGCCGCGCGCAAAATCGCGCGATTGGCTCGCTTCCTTATTTCACTTCTTTATGCGGCGTATGCTTCCGGCAACGGCGGCAGAACTTCTTCTTCTCCAGCCGCTCGGTCATCGTTTTGCGGTTCTTGGTCGTCGAATAGTTCCGCTCTTTGCAATCACCGCACTGCATCGTAATAATTTCTCGGGGCATTGCTCACTCCAGTATTTCTTTATGTGGCGCGAACACTCCTGTCCGCGTCCCGTCGCGGGCAAGAGTGCCCGCGCTACAAACCTACTTCACAATCTCCGCGATGGTACCGGCGCCGACCGTATGCCCGCCTTCGCGGATGGCGAAGCGCAAACCCTTCTCCATCGCTACCGGCGTGATCAGTTCAATCTCCAGACTTACATTGTCTCCCGGCATCACCATCTCCGTGCCTGCAGGAAGTTCCGCCACACCCGTCACGTCTGTCGTTCGCAGATAAAACTGCGGACGGTATCCCTTGAAGAACGGCGTATGCCGTCCTCCTTCTTCTTTCGTCAGGATGTAAACTTCCGCCTTGAACTTGGTGTGCGGCGTAATGGAACCGCCCTTGGCCAGCACCATGCCGCGTTCGACATCTTCCTTGGCAATACCGCGTAGAAGAAGTCCCGCGTTGTCGCCCGCCAGGCCTTCGTCCAACTGCTTCTTGAACATTTCCACGCCCGTGACAACCGTCTTGCGCGTGTCGCGGAAGCCGACGATTTCCACTTCCTCGCCCACCTTTACCTTGCCACGCTCGATACGGCCGGTCACAACGGTGCCGCGACCAGAGATCGAGAAAATATCTTCAATCGGCATCAGGAAGGGCTTGTCGAGTTCGCGTGCCGGTTGCGGAATGTATTTATCCACCGCTTCCATCAGCGCGTCCACCTGTTTCTCCCACTTCTCTTCCCCGTTCAACGCGCCCAGCGCCGACACTTTCACCACCGGAACATCGTCTCCCGGAAACTGGTAGCTCTTCAACAGCTCACGCACTTCG
Source organism: Terriglobales bacterium (assembly GCA_036489565.1). Classification (GTDB taxonomy): domain Bacteria; phylum Acidobacteriota; class Terriglobia; order Terriglobales; family Acidobacteriaceae; genus JAICKN01. The sequence continues at coordinate 26,598 of DASXFN010000106.1, read as the reverse complement.
AGCTCTACCAACTCCAACAGCTCGGGATCATCCACCGCATCGCACTTGTTCAGCGCCACTACCAGATAGGGCACTCCCACCTGCCGCGCCAGCAACACGTGCTCGCGCGTCTGCGGCATCGGACCATCCGTCGCCGCCACCACCAGAATGCCGCCATCCATCTGCGCCGCGCCGGTGATCATGTTCTTGATGTAGTCCGCGTGACCGGGACAGTCCACGTGCGCGTAGTGACGGTTCCCCGTCTCATACTCCACGTGCGCCGTGGCGATCGTGATTCCGCGGGCTTTTTCTTCCGGAGCGTTGTCAATCGAATCAAACGACCGGAATAGGATCTTCGGGTTGTGCTTCGACAAAACCTTGGTGATCGCCGCCGTCAACGTCGTCTTCCCATGGTCAATGTGACCAATCGTTCCTACGTTCACGTGCGGCTTATTGCGATCAAATTTCTCTTTCGCCATTTTTCTTTCCCTCTACCGATTGCTATCGAAACTTTAGTAGTACCTATAAATCTTCTGAAACTTGCTGCGCAGCTCAGGAGTAACTTCCTCCATCTTCGACAGATAAAACTCGCGCATCTGCGCCTGATCGGAAAGCGGCAGCGTCTGATACAAGCCTCTGCTCGTCTTTCCTGACTTCTTCAGGACTTCATCCACCTGCTCGAACAAGCCCTTTTCCAGAATCGGCTCCAGATGCCGGATGCGAACACCTGCACCCTGCACCTTCTTCAAAAACTTCTCAACTTTTTCCGGAGCGAAGGCGCGAGTGATGGAATCTTTCAACTCGCCAAACTTCTGCTCGTCTTCAATCTTGATCGTTGCCTGTTCAAAACCCGTCATGTTTAACCTAACCACAAACTCTGGAGCGGGAGACGGGAATCGAACCCGCGACCAACAGCTTGGAAGGCTGTGACTCTACCACTGAGTTACTCCCGCCCGTACTCCAAACTCTCAGATCCTTACGCTATTGCCCGCCCTCGCCTCAGCGGCTAAAGCCGCTCTATTTCGACTCCAAGCGGCACGGCTAAAGCCGTGCCCTTCCACGAAGTCTCAAATCTGGAGCCGATGATCAGGATTGAACTGATGACCTCTCCCTTACCAAGGGAGTGCTCTACCAACTGAGCTACATCGGCTTGTTGCTCACTCCCAAACTTTCATCCGACTCTTCGATCCGCACCCGCCAGAAATGCAGACAAGTGCGAAGAGCGAACACTCCCACGATCAAAAGCGTCGCGGTGCGCAGCCGGATATCGTGATCGAAAATTCGGACCGGCTCATCCGACAACGTCTGCCATATCAGCAGTCCCAACACGGCATACGCCGCTATCGCCAAGCCGAATTTCCGCTTGATATCCAACTTCAAGATCCTTCGCAAAAACGCTCAGGATTCCGGCTGCGGTCTCCCACTCGACTCACGCTAGCAAATCGCCTCAACTCTGGTGCACAGGGAAGGATTCGAACCTTCGTACCTCCTGAGAGGGGCAGATTTACAGTCTGCTGGCTTTAACCACTCACCCACCTGTGCAGAAACGCCGATGCTCCGGCTTCCTACTTGTCCGGCCAGCTTTCAAAGCTTCGCCAGGATTGCAACAGGCGCTCGGGGTTTGTCGTGCAGCAAAACGAAGCTCAACAAGGAAGAGAAGCGCGCAAAATCCCACGCTTTAAAAAACCGCCACTGGAAAAGCTTCCTTAAGGAGTGCCGCTAGAAACCTGCCTATGGTACGCCGCGCAAAATACCTGCGTTCCGGAAACCTGTTTTCTGGAGCTGGCGAAGGGATTTGAACCCCTGACCCTCTGATTACAAATCAGATGCTCTACCAACTGAGCTACGCCAGCAGTCTGGGGTAAGCGGCCTTCTCAAGCGAGCTACGCCCTCTGATCCCTTTGCAACTTCCGGGACAATTTTAAAAGATACCAGAAGGAAATGCCGGGTGCAACCGAAAGTCTATTATTTTCTAGTCCATTCATACGCAAGCGCTAATTTAACAGCGATTGTAAGAAATCGGTCCCAGCCAGCGACTATCTCTCGTGAAAAGCTGAAAAAACCTCATGGATCGAACCGAAGAACTATAAGCTATATTAAGGATGCGCGCCTTGTCAGAGGCTACTCCCAGCCAGAGGTGTGAAATCGGGATTTTACGATTCCCACTGAGTTCCCCGTTCCCTAATCCTTCATCCCCACCGCCGCCAGCATCCTGCCGGTCCCACCTTTTTCTTTGCGATAAGAGAAGAGCAAGTCCGTGCGGCAGGCCGTGCATAGCGGCGAAACTTCAATGTTTTTCGCCGGAACGCCCGCTGTTAGCAACTGACGCCGGTTGGCCTCGGCTAAATCGAGAAAAATCCGTTTCGGAAGATCGCTGTGGCCTGGGGCACGCGAAGTTAGAAAAAGCATTGGATATCGTTCGCGGATATGGTCTGAATCTTTAGCCTCCCGGAATAACGCGCCAGCATATTCAAACTGGGACTCAAAGGCGCGGCGGACTTCTTCGCCAACTTCATAACAGCATCCGTGGATTCCAGGCCCAATCGCGGCTTTGATGTCACGGGGCATAGTGCCAAAGCAGCGCCGCATTTCCCCCACGCCTTTTTCGACAATTCGCTTGATCGTTCCGCGCCAACCGGCGTGGAAGACCCCGATTGCCCTCTTCTTTGTGTCCACCAGAACGATCGGGAGGCAATCCGCCGTTTGAATGCCAAGAACAATTCCCGGAGTAGCGGTGATGAGTCCGTCGCCCGCCAGTTGTTCCTCGGGCGGGGATGTCACGCAATGAATCAAGTCCGAATGGATTTGGCGCAACATGACCAGAGGCCAAAGTTGTTTTTTGTTCGTGGCGCCAAGTTTTTGCAGAAAAGCGCTGCGATTTTTCTCGACAAGGTTGCGGGAGTCTTCTTTTGTGAATCCCAGATTCAAAGCATTCCCGCCGTAGACGCGGGAAAATCCTCCGCCGCGGGTGCTGAAGCCGTGCAGAAGCCAGGGCACCTTGGAGAGCATGTCGGCGTGGAGAATGGTGAGAGAAGATTTCTTCGCATCTTTGAGTTTGTCTTTTGCTTTCACGGGCACGCATCCATATTAACGGATGAAAATTCAACCTGGTTTGGGGAGCAGGCCAGCGCAGCTTATTCTCTGGATTTTGAGGGCTGAAGCCTGTGCCACCCGGTCCTCTGCTCGTAGATATGCGCGAGTTGAAGGACCGCGGCTTCCGCGCCGTAAGGCCCAGCAATTTGCAACCCAACGGGAAGGCCGGACTTTGTGAATCCGCATGGGACCGAAATGGCGGGCACTCCCCACACATTAAAGGGCCGCGTATTGCGCAACAAAAGAATTTCCGCGGGGCGAAGTCGTTCCGGTTCTTCTCGCAATTTGGAAACCAGCGACGCAGGAATGGGGACGCTAGGCGTGATCAGGAAATCCGCATTCTCGAAAACCCCGGCAATCTCCCGCCGTTGCTGTTCAAGTTCCTGGCGCCGGCGGGCTATTTCTCCAGGCTCGGCGTTGGCTCCGTTCGTAATGCGGCGCAATGTCTCCGGCTGATAAAGTTCCGGGTTTTTAGAAACGAGTTCCGCGTGAGTGTCATAGCTTTCGGCCGCTTGCAGAGTGCGGTCCACTGGGACTTGTTCCAATGCGATGTCCCGCAATTGGCCAACGGAACTTAAGACTTTGAGCGCTTCTTCCGTGGCTGCGGAAACCTCAAGGTCAATGTCCTCAAAAAAGAAAGAGCGGATCACACCCAATCTCAGGTTCTGCGGCAAGGGCGCATTCAGCGCCGAAATAAATTCGTTCGGCTCTTTATTCCCGTCAACAATCGCCTGCAGAACTATCGCAGCATCGGCAACCGTCCGCGTAAGGGGCCCTGCATGGTCATAAGACTTTGAAAGAGGAAATATTCCCCGAACGCTCACCAGGTCAAAGCTCGGCTTCAATCCCACCACGCCGCAGAGCGCGGCAGGCTCACGGATGGAACCGGCTGTATCCGTTCCAATGGCCGCGTAACAAAGTCCGGCAGCAACGGAAGCCGCTGACCCTCCGGAGGATCCTCCGGCAATGTGCTCCAGGTTCCACGGATTCCGCACTGGGCCATAGGCGCTGATCATGGAACTGCCGCCATAAGCGAATTCATGCAGGTTTTGTTTGCCCAGAAAAACCGCGCCTGCATTTTTCAACTGACGGACAATGCCCGCATCTTCGGTAGCTATACGATTACGGAAAAGATTGCTGGCTGCGGTCGTGGGCACGCCAGCGACGTCAATCAAGTCTTTGAGCGCGATAGGGATTCCGTGAAGCGGCCCGCGCCAATCGCCGCGTTGAATTTCTTCCTCTGCTCTCCGGGCTTCCGCCAGGGCTGATTCCCCAGTGACGTTGATGAAAGCGTTCAGCGCGGGATTCAGCTTCTCGATGCGCGCGAGGCATTCTTTCGTCAGTTCCACCGGAGAAACACGGCGGCTGCGGAGAAGCTCGGAAGTCTCCAGAATGTTCATGGCGTCGTTCAAGTATATCGGGAGACGAATTTCTCACGGAGGCAGCGCACCGAGTCAAACATGTCTTCGCAGCAATTTTTGCACAAGAGCTTTTATGCATCAGACATTTTTCGCGCCTATAATCGTAGGTGTTCTCCTCTCCGGAGGTCATTCAGCCATGGCCCAGATGACAGCCACTCCCGTTGCAACCCGTGGATTCTTCCTTGACGGCAAATGGATTGAAGAAGGGGAGTTGATAGAGGTTAAATCTCCTTTTGACCAAGCCGTTGTCGCGCAAGTTTTTCAGGGACAAAAGAAACACGCGGAGGCCGCCATCGCTGCGTCCGTGAAGGCCTTTGGCACTACAAGAAGACTTCCGGCGTTTGAACGGCAGCGCGTGCTGCGCCGCGTGGCCGAAGCGATTGCAGAAAGAAAAGAAGAATTTGCCCACACCATGGCGCTCGAGGCGGGCAAGCCGATTAAAACCTCCCGGCAGGAAGTGGAACGCGCCATTTTCACTTTCACCGTGGCTGCGGAAGAGAGCACGCGCATTTACGGAGAGTATCTTCCGCTTGACTGGCAGGAATTTACCGCTGGCCGCTGGGGTATTGTGCGGCGCTTCCCGCTTGGCCCCATCGCCGGAATCACTCCATTTAATTTTCCGTTGAATCTGGTGGCCCACAAAGTGGCTCCCGCTATTGCTGCCGGATGCAGCATGGTGTTGAAGCCCGCTCCGCAAACGCCGCTATGCGCCCTGATGCTGGCGGAAGCGGTACAGCAGGCGGGTTGGCCCGACGGCGGATTAAATGTTCTGCCGCTTTCCAATGAAGACGCCGGAATTCTCGCGACAGATGAGCGCATCAAGCTCTTGAGTTTTACAGGCAGCGCGGCGGTCGGCTGGGAGATCAAGAAAAAGTCCGGAAAGAAAAAAGTCCTGCTGGAACTCGGCGGCAATGCCGGAGTCATCGTGCACAGCGATGCCGATCTTGCCTATGCCGCGGAGCGCTGCGTGAGTGGCAGCTTCGCGTATGCGGGGCAGACCTGTATCTCGGTGCAGCGGATTCTGGTGGAGCAATCGGCATTCGGGAAATTCACAGACCTGCTGCTTGAGGGCATAAGGAATTTACGTATCGGCGATCCTCTGGATGAATCGAGCGATCTGGGGCCCATGATCCGAGAGAGTGACGCCATCCGCGCCAGCGATTGGATCCATGAAGCAGAGCGCGGGGGCGCACGGGTGCTTTGCGGCGGAAAAAGGCGAGGATCGATTTTGGAACCAACCGTGTTAACGGGAACTCGTCCTGAAATGAAAGTGAATTCTCAGGAAATTTTTGCTCCAGTAGTGACAGTCGAACCGTATGATGACTTCAGCCAGGCGTTGCGGCAATTGAACCATTCTTCTTACGGGCTGCAAGCGGGTGTCTTTACGCGCGACGTCAAACTGTTATTTCAGGCCTACGACGAACTTGAAGTTGGCAGCGTGATCGCCGGAGATGCGCCCAGTTTCCGCATTGATCACATGCCATATGGCGGCGTGAAAGATTCCGGGCAAGGGCGCGAAGGTTTGCGTTACGCGATTGAAGAGATGACGGAACCCAAACTGCTCGTGATGAACCTGCACTAAGCAATATCAATTGGAGATATGATTTGGAATCGGAAATATTATTGAAAAATATTATTGAAATAAGACCGTTCGAGTACGATTTCCAAAAAAATATTTTGTAGTTTTGATACGGGATGTGTTTCAATTTTGTTTATAGCTGCTATAATCACGAGTTTTCTTAATCAGTACTGCTGCCGTCATAAAGTTTAAATCAGTAACATCATAGGCTGGAGGCAAAGTTTGTCTCCGAAGAAGCTGGGGAATTGTAGTATCTTCCCTGTTGCGCTGAAAGCTCTGAACGAATGCAGATTTTTCACCGTGCCACAAATACCATAGCCAAGGCGTCCATTTATGGCGCCCTATTGTTGGTTGGTTTTATCCTTTGGGCATGTATTCAGTTTCAGCGCTCTCCTTACGTTACTTACGCGCACGTCGCGCGGCCGCAGCCTGTACCTTTCAGTCATGAGCATCACGTAGGGGCGATTGGCATTGATTGCCGCTACTGCCATACTTCCGTGGAAAATTCCAATTTTGCCGGCATTCCTCCCACCAAGACTTGCATGAACTGCCATTCGCAGATCTGGCTGGGAGCGGGGATGCTACAACCGGTGCGCGACAGTTACGCGACGGGAAAGTCGCTGGTGTGGAACCGTGTGGACGATCTTCCCGACTTCGTTTATTTCGATCACAGCATTCATATCAATAAAGGTGTGGGCTGCAATACCTGCCATGGGCCGGTGGACCGCATGCCGCTGATGTACAACGAAGGCTCTCTGCAAATGGAATGGTGTCTCGATTGTCACCGCTCGCCGGCAAAGAACCTGCGTCCCCGCGATCAGGTATTCAATATGCGCTATGAGCAGCCTTCCACGCAGAAGCCGCTTTTGTATGAAGGCAAAATTTATACCGATCAAATGGCTTTGGGCTCTGATCTGGTGAAGCAATACCACCTGCGCACCGTGGCCGACATTACCAGTTGTTCGACGTGTCACAGGTAGGGCTGGGCAATTGAGAGAAGATCGCAAGCGAAGCTTAGTAAGGCGAAATTGGCAATGAAGATGGAAGAACAAAACGGAAAGCCGCATCAAGAGGAAGTTTGTCCGGGCAAGAAGGACAAGCTGAATCTGGAGTCTGCCAATGCCCTGATCGCGGAGACCAAAGGGCCGGAGTTCTGGCGCAGCCTGGAAGAGTTGGCGGGCAGCGGCGAATTCCAGGAGATGATGCACCGCGAGTTCCCCAAGGGCGCATCGGAGTGGCTGGATTCGGTTTCGCGGCGTGGATTCATGAAGCTGATGGGCGCGTCCCTGGCCATGGCGGGCATGACGGCCTGCACCAAGCAGCCCATGGAAGCGATTGTTCCTTACGTCAAGCAGCCGGAAGACGTGATTCCCGGCAAGCCGCTCTTTTATGCCACTGCGTTTACTTTGGGTGGATATGCCGCGCCGTTGCTGGTAGAGAGCCATCTTTTCCGCCCCACTAAGATTGAAGGAAATGACAAGCATCCCGCGTCGCTCGGCGGAACGGATGTGTATTCGCAGGCGTCGGTGCTGGGAATGTATGACCCGGACCGTTCGCAGAATGTGATTCATGCGGGAGATGTAAGTTCCTGGGGAGAATTCCAGAACTTCATCCGCGGGCCACTCAAGGGGCAGGAAGCATCGCAGGGCGCGGGCATTCGGATTTTGAGCGGAGCATTTTCCTCGCCTGCGTTGGCCGATCAAGTCCAGGCATTCCTGAAGCTCTACCCTGGGGCCAAGTGGCATACGTATGAGCCGGTGAATCGCGACAATGCTTTGGAGGGCGCGAAGCTGGCCTTCGGTCAGCCGGTCGAAACGCAATACCATCTGGAAAATGCGGATGTGGTTGTCTCGCTTGACGCGGACTTCCTGTACGCGGGCTTCCCCGGATTTACCAAATATGCGCGTGATTTTGCAGCCCGCCGCAATCCTGATTCTGGCATGAGCCGCTTCTATGCCATTGAGAGCGCGCCCACTTCGAGTGGAGTGAAGGCTGACCATCGCCTGCCGGTGAGGGCGAGCCATGTTGGAGCAATTGCGGCGACGATAAAAGATGGCACGTTCCTTGTGAAAGGCTTTCCGCAGATAGATCGCGGATTGACGGAAGAAGAGACGCGGTTCATGCGTGCGGTATCTAGGGACTTGCGAGCTCATTCTGGTTCCAGCGTTGTCATCCCCGGCGAACATCAACCTCCAATAGTCCATGCTCTCGCGCACGCCATCAATGCGCAGCTGGGAAATGTCGGCAAGACGGTTGTCTATACTGATCCGGTGATCGCCAATCCAGTCAATCAGTTGGAATCATTCAAAGACCTGGTCGCGGACATGAACGCGGGCAAGGTGCAATTGCTCATTCTTTCCGGCGTGAATCCGCTCTTCGACGCGCCCGTGGATTTAAATTTCGCCAAAGCGTTTGAGGGTGTTCCTCTCCGCATCCATCACGGCCTTTATCAGGATGAAACCGCCGAGCACTGCCACTGGCACATCAATCAGGCCGACTATCTTGAGGCATGGGGCGATACGCGAGCTTTCGATGGCACGGTAAGTCTCGTTCAGCCTCTGATCGCGCCGCTCTACGACGGCAAGAGTTTGCATGATCTGCTGGCGGTATTGTCGGGCGAGCCGCAGGCAAGCGGACATGAAATCGTTCAAGCGTACTGGCAGAAGCAGCACTCCGGCGCGGACTTCGACATGTTCTGGCGCCGCTCGCTGCATGACGGTTTTGTCGCTGACACCGCGTATTCGCCCAAGCAGGTCGCGGCGAAGAGTGCGAATTTTGCGCAGTCCGCGAGCCCTGACGCCAAAGCCATCGAAATCAATTTCCGTCCTGATCCTTCCGTTTATGACGGACGCTTCTCGAATAACGCCTGGCTGCAAGAGCTTCCCAAGCCCATGAGCAAGATCACCTGGGACAATTGCGTTTGGATTGGGCCCGCCATGGCCGAGCGTCTGGGCGTGCAGAAGCGCGACATGGTTCGCGTGGCGTTAGGCGATGCGAAGGTGGATTTGCCCGTCTGGATACAGGCCGGACATCCCGATAACTCTGTCACGGTGTTTCTCGGATATGGCCGCAAGCGCGCGGGGCGTGCTGGCACTGGCGCTGGATTCGACGTCTATCCGCTGCGCACCAGCGCTACGCCGTGGTTTACGACCGGGGCGCAGGTGAGCAAAATCAGCGGCACCTATATTCTGGCCTCCACGCAGGGTTATCAGACGATGGATGCCGGCGATGTAACTCGTCCGATCGTTCGCACCGCGACTCTCGATGAATACCGCAAGCACGCTGACTTTAACGAAGAAAAGCCGCCTGCTGAGTTAACTCTGTATCCCGGCTACGAAGCGCAATACCGGAGCGAAAACTACGCGTGGGGTATGACGATTGACCTCAACTCCTGCGTGGGCTGCAACAACTGTATTGTTGCCTGCCAGTCGGAGAACAACATCGCTGTCGTTGGAAAAGAGCAGGTCAACCACGGCCGCCACATGCACTGGATCCGCGTGGACGCCTACTATCAGGGCGACCGCAACGATCCCAAGGCGTACTTCCAGCCAGTCCCGTGCATGCAGTGCGAAAACGCTCCTTGCGAACTGGTCTGCCCGGTCGGCGCGACAACGCACAGCACCGAAGGCCTGAATGACATGGTGTACAACCGCTGCGTGGGCACGCGCTATTGTTCCAACAACTGCCCATATAAAGTCCGGCGGTTTAATTTCTTCCTGTTCTCCGATTGGGACACGCCGCAGTACAAGATGATGCGCAATCCCGACGTCACCGTGCGCAGCCGCGGAGTCATGGAAAAGTGCACCTACTGCGTGCAGCGAATCACGGAATACCGCATTAAATCCGAAGAGTCTGGAACCAAGGACTACAACACGGACGCGGATTTGAAGACTGCGTGCCAGCAGTCTTGTCCCGCAAATGCCATCACGTTTGGCAACATCAACGTAGCTGACAGCCAAGTTTCGAAATTGAAAAAGAATCAGCGGAATTACGGGTTGCTGGATGATTTGAACACCCGGCCGCGCACCACGTATCTGGCCGAAATTCGTAACCCGAATCCTGAATTAGAAGCATAAGTGGAGCAGAGTCGAGCAAAATGAAAGACCTGACACAGGTAGAGCCCGGCGAGCAAAAAGCACCGGTAATGGCGCCCGGCCATAACTATGGCACCATCACGGACAAGATCAGTTCGATTGTCCTGAAGAAACCGGTGTCAAAGGGATGGATCCTGGGCTTCCTTGTCTGCTTCGTCATCCTGCAATGGATGCTGTACGGCATTACGCTGCTCTTCTTTAAAGGCGTCGGCGTGTGGGGCGTGAATATCCCCATTGGCTGGGGATTCGCCATTGTGAACTTTGTGTGGTGGATCGGAATCGGACACGCCGGAACGTTGATCTCTGCCATCCTTCTGTTATTGCGCCAGTCGTGGCGGAACTCCATCAACCGTTTTGCCGAAGCCATGACGCTGTTTGCCGTCGCTTGCGCCGGCATGTTCCCCATCTTCCATTTGGGCCGGCCGTGGGTGTTTTACTGGCTCTTTCCGTATCCCAACACTATGGGATATTGGCCCAACTTCCGCAGTCCGCTGGTGTGGGACGTTTTCGCGGTTTCGACTTACGGCACGATCTCTCTTGTCTTTTGGTATGTAGGTATGATTCCCGATTTCGCTACGCTCCGCGAGATCGCCGACAAAAAATGGATCAAGTACGTTTACGGAATGCTGGCCCTTGGTTGGAGGAATTCCGCCCGTCACTGGAGCCGCTATGAGACCGCCTATCTTCTGCTGGCGGGCTTGGCGACGCCGCTGGTGCTTTCCGTGCATACCGTCGTCAGCTTCGATTTCGCCATTGGTATTGTCCCGGGCTGGCACACCACCATCTTCCCGCCGTATTTCGTAGCGGGTGCCATCTATTCTGGCTTCGCCATGGTGCTGGTGCTGGCAATCCCCATCCGCAAGTTTTATCACCTGGAAGATTTCATTACCGCGCGGCACATTGAAAACTCCGCCATGGTCATGCTGGCCACCGGCTGGATCGTGGCTTACGGCTACGCCTTCGAAGCTTTCATGAACTGGTACGGCGGCGACGTATATGAAGGTTTTGTCCGTTTTAACCGGCTGCATGGGCCTTACGCCTTCTGGTACTTTGCGCTGCTGACTTGCAATCTCCTTATCCCGCAGGTTTTGTGGTTCCGCAGGGTGCGGCTGAACAACTTCGTGCTGTTCCTCATCTCCATGGATATTTTGATCGGCATGTGGCTGGAGCGGTTCATCATCGTTGTGGTCAGTCTGCACCGCGACTTCCTGAACTCATCCTTTGGCATGTACTACCCGACGCAGATTGACTGGGCAATTTTTATCGGCACCTTGGGCTTCTTTACGGCTTGCATGTTCCTGTTCATGCGCCTGTTGCCCTCGATCTCCATTTTTGAACTCCGTACCTTGTTGCCGGAAGCGGAGGCGGTGAAGCACGAATGAAAGATCCTAAGATTTACGGATTGCTGGCGGAATTCGATACGGCCGAAGCGGTGGTGGAAGCCGCTCAGCGTACCTATGCCGCCGGATACCGCAAGATTGACGCTTACTCACCTTTTCCCATCGAGGAACTCTGGGAGGCGATTGGCTTCCATAAGAACGGCGTCGCTCCGGTGTGTTTGCTGGGCGGACTGTTGGGAGGCACGGGCGCTTATCTGCTGCAATGGTGGATCAATACCATCAGCTATCCGGTAAACATTGGCGGAAGGCCGTTTCACTCCTGGCCTGCATTCATCATTGTCACATTTGAGATGACCATTCTGTTTGGCGGCCTGTCGGCGGTGTTTGGAATGCTGGTGATGAACGGATTGCCCCAGCCTTACCATCCTTTATTCAATGTGGACCGGTTTGCCGGAGTCACGCGCGACCGTTTCTTTATCGCGATTTTTGCCTCTGACGCCAAGTACGATCTCCTGGAGACCAGGGAATTTTTGCAGACCCTGCATCCGCATTCCATTTCGGAGGTCCCGACATAGCCGATGCGGAACCTTCGTAAATTTTCTCCATTTTTGCTGCTCGCGATTTTCGCGTTTGTCGGTTGCCGTCAGGATATGCACGACCAGCCTCGCTTTAAGCCGCTGGCTCAGAGTGATTTTTATCCCGACATGCGCTCGGCTCGCCAGCCCGTGGAAGGCACTGTGGCCCGTGGTCAGTTGCATGAAGACACTTATTTTTATACCGGCATGGTTGGCAACAAGCCCGGAGATTACATGCCCTTCCCGGTGACCCAGGACGTGATGGAGCGCGGACAGCAGCGCTTCGATATTTACTGCGCTCCGTGCCATTCGCGGAATGGCGACGGCAAGGGAGCGGTGGTGCAGCGTGGATTCCAGAGCCCACCCTCGTACCATACCGACCGCCTACGCAATGCTCCGCTGGGATATTTCTTTGGTGTGATCACTAACGGATTCGGCGCCATGCCGGACTATGCCGAGCAGGTTCCGCCGCGCGATCGCTGGGACATTGTGGCTTATATCCGCGCCTTGCAGTTGAGCCAGAGCGCGACTTCAGCGGATGTTCCAGCGGGACAAAAAGTGCCTTCGCCCGCCCCCGAATTTCGTGGTGACCCCGGCTCCGGCGCAACCTTGCCGCTGCCCGCGCCGCCCAGCCAGAACGAAACAGGAGAAGACTCGAAATGACCCCGGCGAACCATTTAAACCTGGAAGCGCCCATGGGTGTGCGCCCGATTGAGCGCCGCGCGCTCACTATTGGGGTTGTCGTCGGGCTGGCTTCTTTGATTCTTGCTTTTACCGAGCCGGACAAGTTTTTTCACGCATACCTAATAGCTTTCATGGCTTGGTTGGGTATTTCGCTCGGCTGCATGGTTTTCCTGATGATCTACCACCTCACCGGAGGCGTGTGGGGTACGGTTGTGCGGCGTCCGCTTGAAGCGGGTGTGCGCACCATCTGGTTCATGGCGGTGCTTTTTATTCCCGTTATCGCGGGAATGAAGCACATTTATTTCTGGCTTACTCCCGCGAATGTCGCGGCCAATAAGCATCTGGTGGATCTGACGCATTCGTATCTGACGCACAGCGGCTTCATTCTTCGCGCCGTCATTTATTTCGTCATCTGGATCGGTCTCTCCTGGTTGCTGCTGAGTTTGTCGGCCACGCAGGACAAGCCACCCGTTCGCAATTTAAGCCCGCGCTTCCGTGTCATCTCCGGGCCCGGTCTCATTCTGTACGCGTTCACCGTGACCTTCGCTGTCATTGACTGGGTCATGTCGCTGAGTGCGCCCTGGATCTCTACCATCTACGGTTTCATTTTCATCGTCGGCCAGTGCCTGGCGGCCATTTCGTTCATCGTGATCGTCGAAACGATCCTGATTAAGTACGAACCTTTTTCGAAGGTGCTCAAGCCCAAGGAGATTCACGATCACGGCAAGCTGATGCTCACCTTCATCATGCTGTGGGCGTACTTCAGCTTCTCGCAACTCCTCATCACATGGGCCGGAAACCTGCCGAGCGAAATCACCTGGTTCACGCGGCGTCTTTATCATGGCTGGGAGTATGTGGGACTGTTTCTCGTTCTCTTCCATTTCGCTGTGCCATTCGCCTTGCTGCTGTCTCGCCCGCTGAAGAGAAATCCCAGACGGCTGGTCAAGGTGGCCATCTGGCTGATCATCGCCCGTTATGTGGACCTGTTCTGGTGCGTTGAGGGCAACTTTAAGCAGTCGTTCTTTGTGACCCTGCCCGACATTCTGCTGCCGATCGCTTTGGGCGGCTTGTGGGTTTGGATGTACTTCCGGAACCTGCGGCAGGCGCCGTTGCTCCCGCTTTACTCGCACCATACGCAAACGCTTTTGGAATCCGTACATGAGTAAACCGAACATGCCTAAACCAGACATGCCGAATCCGGATCACGAGCTGCGCAACAAGGACGTTGGCTATGAGCGGCAAGACCTGACCATGCGGAGCGTGGTGGCCTTCCTGGTGGGCCTGGGCCTGTTTGCTTTGCTGGTGCACTTCAGCGTGACCGGGCTTTTTGATTTCGCGGACCGCTACTATGTTGCGCATGAAAAAGCCGCGCCGATGGCGCGAACTTCTCCTGATCCGCACCTGGTGACTCCGTCCGATATCAATCAGTTTCCCGAGCCGCGGCTGGAAACCGATGAGCGCACGGAGATTTTTCCCTTTCGTGAAGCGGAAGAAAAACATCTGCACAGCTACGGCTGGGTGGATCAAAAATCGGGGGTCATGTATATCCCGATTGACCGTGCAATGCAGTTGGTGGCGCAGCGGGGACTGAATATCACGCCTAAAACAGGCGAGGTCCCGACCGCCATCGTGAACATGGTGAAAGAGGCAGCGGAGCGTGCCGACCAGAGTGGCGGCTCAACCGGCCTTGAAAAAACTGGCGTGCAGGTGCAGACGCCGGGGAAGCAATAGGAGTAATGCAGTGCGCAGTGCAAAGCAGTACGGCAATTCGGGATCTGGCAATTTTATGCAGTTGGGTCGCCCTATGAAGAACGGCATCCTCATCGCGGTGGCATTGCTCTTGTCGCTTCCGGCTATGGGCCAGGGGGTGCTTGAGGCTCCAGCCGCGCCGCCCGCGAACTTGCGTCCTCCGGGACTCAAGCATGTGGGGATTGAGCAGCATTTGAATGAACAGGTCCCGCTGAATCTGACTTTTAAGGACGAAACGGGAAAGAGCGTGCTGCTGCGAGACTACTTCGGCAAAAGGCCGGTCATCCTGAGTCTTGTTTATTATCGCTGCCCCATGTTGTGTGGTCAGCTGTTGCAGGGTCTTGAGAGTTCGCTGCGCGTGCTTAAGTTTGATCCGGGCAAACAATTCGACGTAATCACGGTGAGTTTCGATCCGACCGACACTCCGGCAGTGGCGGCGGCCAAGAAGGCCGAGATTATGGAGCGTTACAATCGTCCCGGCGCGGAAGGTGGTTGGCACTTTCTGACCGGGCCGCAGGCATCCATTGACGCGCTCACCAAGGCCGTGGGATTTGATTATGAGTACAACCAGAAGACCGATCAGTTCGCCCACGCTACCGCCATCATGGTACTCACGCCCGGCGGTAAGCTGACGCAGTATTACTACGGCATAGAATTTCCGCCGAAAGATTTGCGGCTGGGTTTGATTCAGGCCTCGCAGAACAAAATTGGCACTGTCGTGGACCAGGTTTTGCTTTATTGCTACCACTACGACCCTGACGCGGGCAGATACAGCGCCTTGATTGGCCGGGTGTTGCAGGTGGCGGGCGGGATCACGATTTTGGTTTTAGGTGGTTTTATTCTGGTGATGTTCCGGCTGGATGCAAGGCCGAAGAACCGGAACGTATAAACGGATTTTTGTAAATAAACTTATGTTTCAGAACCTTCCATTTTGGCCGCCTGCCGCTTCCGCCCAAGCCGGGACGGTTGATGCGCTTTACCTTTTTCTGGTGGCGTTATCGGTATTCATGACGCTGGCGATCTTCATCGCTATCTTCGTGTTTGCGTTTAAGTACCGCCGGCGTCCGGGACACAAAGCTGTCCAGATCCATGGTTCGTGGATACTGGAGACGGCCTGGTCCGTTATTCCCATGGGAATTTTCCTGGTGATTTTTGCCTGGGGCGCGATGATCTACTACCAGGCGCATACTCCGCCGCCCGACGCGGACACCGTTTACACCGTGGCCAAGCAATGGATGTGGAAGTTCCAGCACGTAACCGGGCAAATGGAATTGGATGAGTTGCACGTGCCCGTGGGCCGCGACATAAAACTCATCATGACCTCGCAGGACGTGATTCATAGCTTGTTCGTCCCAGCATTTCGGGTCAAGCAGGACGTGCTTCCAGGCCGCTACACCATGGTCTGGTTTCGCGCCACCAAGCCAGGGACATATCATTTATTTTGCAGTCAGTATTGCGGCACGCAGCACTCCGGCATGATCGGGCAGGTCGTGGTCATGACTCCGACCGATTACCAGGCATGGCTCACGCAGGGCGGCGCGTGGAAGTCTCTTTCTGCGCAGGGCAACACACTATTCCAGCAGCTCGGTTGCGGTACCTGCCATCAACAGGAATCCCAGGGACGTGGCCCCAGCTTGATTGGCGTGTACGGTCACCACGTTCAGTTGGAGGATGGTCGCGTGATCACGGCAGACGAAGCCTACGTTCGCGAATCCATTTTGAGCCCCAGCGCCAAAGTGGTGAGCGGCTTTAAGCCCATCATGCCTGTCTTTCAGGGCTTAGTGGATGAAGATCAACTGAATCAACTCGTCGAATACGTTAAATCGTTAGGCAACGCGCCGGAGGGAGCGGCAGGAACTCCCAGCATGATTCCTGCGGGCACCAAATCGCAGACTTACTAGAGATTTACCAGAAGGAATAGCAATGGCTACCCCAGCAGTACAAGACGAACGCCCGAATTACCTGAACAGCACGCATGGCATTCGCTCGTGGTTGCTCACCACGGACCATAAGCGGATTGCGTTGCTGTATCTGATGTCGGTCACCTTCTTTTTCTTTATCGGCGGGCTCTTCGCCCTGCTCATTCGCCTGGAACTGCTGACTCCCGCAGGCGACCTGGTGATGGCGGACACTTATAACAAGCTCTTCACCATGCACGGGCAGATCATGGTGTTTTTCTTCCTGATCCCGTCCATTCCCGCCATTCTCGGCAACTTCCTGGTTCCCATGATGATCGGGGCCAAGGACCTGGCGTTCCCTAAAATCAATTTGTTGAGCTGGTACATCTACATCTTCGCCGGCGGCCTGATGCTTTATTGCATCGTCACCGGGGGCGTGGATACGGGATGGACTTTTTACACGCCCTTCAGCACTGCATTCAGTCATACGCAGGTGGTTGAAGCCGCGCTGGCGATTTTCATTAACGGCTTTTCTTCAATTCTTACCGGACTCAACTTTGTAGTCACAATTCATCGTATGCGCGCGCCTGGCCTTACCTGGCGGCGGCTGCCATTGTTTATTTGGTCGCATTATGCGGTCAGCATTATTTTCCTGCTAGGCACGCCCGTACTCGCTATCACACTTCTTCTGGTGTTCTTTGAGCGTGTTTTTAATCTCGGAATTTTCGATCCCACGCGCGGCGGCGATCCGCTCCTGTTTCAGCATTTGTTCTGGTTCTATTCGCATCCCGCTGTGTACATCATGATTTTGCCCTCCATGGGCGTGGTGAGCGAAATCGTGCCTTGCTTCAGCCGCAAGCGCATCTTCGGATACGAATTCGTGGCCATGTCCAGCATCGGAATCGCCGTCATCGGCTTCCTGGTCTGGGCCCACCACATGTTCGTCGCAGGCATTTCGCTCTATGCCGCGCTGATTTTCTCGGTCCTCAGTTATCTGGTTGCTGTTCCGTCGGCGATCAAAGTATTCAACTGGACCGCGACCATGTACAAAGGCTCCATCTCCCTTGATACCCCAATGCTCTACGCTTTGGGCTTCATCGGACTGTTTACCATCGGCGGCCTCACAGGACTCTTCCTCGCCGCGCTGGGAGTGGATGTTCACGTCCATGACACGTATTTCGTAATCGCCCACTTCCACTACGTGATGGTCGGTGGCGCGGTCATGGGATATATGGGCGGGCTACATTTCTGGTGGCCCAAAATGACGGGCCGCATGTATCCGGAAATTTGGGGCAAGCTGGCCGCAGTCACCATTTTCCTGGGATTCAACCTGACTTTCTTCCCGCAATTCATTCTTGGCTATTTGGGAATGCCGCGGCGCTACTGGGAATATCCTCCGGAATTTCAGGTGTGGAACGTGCTTTCCACCGCCGGCGCCAGCATTCTGGCGGTCGGTTATCTGCTTCCCATGGTTTATATGATCTGGTCACTGCGCTACGGCAAGATCGCTGGCGACAATCCCTGGGGCGCGGCTGGGCTGGAGTGGAAGACGCAGTCTCCCCCCATCACTTCCAATTTCGAAGTAACGCCGGAAGTAACCTGGGAAGCTTATAACTACGATGAAATCCCCGCCCCTGAGGAGGTCCCCGTTGGCTGAAACTTCCGCTTTGGCGACGCAGGAACACGAACACTCCGACCTCCAGCACCACTTTGCCGACATGGAGCAGCAGAAGGAAGCCTCCACGCTTGGCATGTGGGTATTCCTGGGCACGGAAATCATGTTTTTTGGCGGGATGTTCCTGGCCTACCTCGTCTATCGCCTTAAGTATTACAACGAATTCGCCACCGGCAGCCAGAGCATAGACATCTGGCTGGGAACCATCAACACCATCGTCCTCATCTGCAGCAGTTTGACTGTCGCCCTCGGCGTGAAGGCCGCGCAGCGCGGTAAGCGCAAGCTGCTGATCGTTCTCATAATCCTCACGCTGATCTTTGGCCTCGCCTTCCTTGGGATCAAGGGCATCGAGTGGTATCAGAAATATCAAGAGCACCACGTCCCGGGAATTTCATTCAACATAAGCGATATTCAAGCCGCGCATCCGCACACGCCGTTGAATCCTGGCCATGCGCAGCTTTATTTTTCCTTGTACTTCGCGCTCACTGGGCTGCACGCTTTGCACATGATCATCGGCATCGGCATCTTTTTGGCCCTGCTGTGGATGGCATGGAAGGGACGCTTTGGCCCCGACTATTACACGCCCATGGAAATCGGTGGGTTGTACTGGCACTTTGTTGACATTGTGTGGATCTACCTGTTCCCGTTGTTATATTTAATTGACCGGAAGCATATACCGTGAGCCGCAACCATGTCTGAACATATTATTCCCAGCAAGATTTACTACATGATCTGGGTCACGCTGATGATCTTTACCGTGATCACGGCCGCGGTGGCGTTCGTGGACTTGGGACCATTCAATACCGTGGTCGCCCTCATTATTGCCACCTTCAAGGCCACCCTGGTCGTCCTTTTCTTCATGCACGTGAAGTACACCAGCGAAAAGATGACCAAGACGGTGATCATGGCCGCGATCTTCTGGCTGGGACTTCTGCTGATTCTCAGTCTCGCGGACTTTGCCACGCGGGCCACCGGATAGATTTTCCTCGTCCCTTCTGGCGCACTTACGATATACTCCGCCAGTCTGGAAACCCCTCGACGAGGTGATCTATGGCATTCTGCAATTCCTGCGGAACAGCGTTGGCCGCTGGTGCGCAATTCTGTCCTAAATGCGGCGCGGCCACCGGAGCGCCGGCAATTCCCGTAGCTGTGTCCTCAACGATGGCAGTGCCTCCATCCGCCGCTCCCGTGCCCGCCCAGAGCAGCGGCGCGTTGAAGATCATCCTGATCATTCTGGCAATCGTGATTGGCTTGATTATCGTGGCGGGTGGATCGTGTATCTACTTCGTGCACCGCGCCGTTAACAAGATGCATGTGAACGAGAAGAATGGCGAAGTCAGCATAGACACGCCTTTCGGTTCCCTCAATAGCACCGCCGATCCCAACCAGGCGGCGCGGGACACCGGTGTGGCCGCATATCCAGGCGCTACTGTTCAAAAGAACGGCGCTGCCAACATGAATATTGGCAAAATGCACACCGCAACCGTCACTTACGAGAGCGACGATCCGCCCGCGACCGTGGCCGACTTTTACAAGTCCAAGTTTCCCAATGCCACGATGACATCCGGAGAAAACGGACGTTACAGCCTGCTTTCCGGCGCGAAGGACGATCTGACCACAATCACCATTGAGCCTCGCGACGGCAAAACGCAAATCGCGGTGGCCAGGATCACCAATACCGGCATGATTCACTAGTTCGGAATAAACTTCGTAGAGATGCCCGACAAGTTTTCTGAACTCGCCGGAATGGCGAAATCAGCGTCCGTGGATTCTGCCGCTCTCGAAGCCGCGCTCCGCCGCGATATTCGCGGGGAAGTGCGCTTTGATCGCGGCAGCCGGGCGCTCTATGCCAGCGACGGCTCCAGCTACCGGCAGGTCCCCATCGGGGTAGTCCTTCCCCGCGATAATAACGACGTCATTGCCGCCGTCTCTCTTTGCCGTGAGCACGGTGCTCCCTTGCTTTGCCGCGGCGGAGGCACTTCGCTCGCGGGCCAGTGCTGCAACACGGCCATTGTCCTGGATTTCTCCAAGTATATGGCGCAAATTCTGGAGATTGATCCCGTCAAACGTACGGCCCGCGTGCAGCCGGGAGTGGTCCTTGACCACCTGCGCAATGCGGCGGAAAAACATCATCTTACCTTCGCTCCTGATCCCGCCACCCATAGCCGCTGCACGCTCGGCGGGATGATTGGCAACAACTCCTGCGGCGTCCATTCCGTCATGGCGGGCAAAACCGACGACAATATCGAGCAGCTTGATGTGCTTGCCTATGACGGTACGCGGCTCGTCGTTGGGGCGACCAGCGACAGCGAACGCGATCGCATCATCCGCGAAGGCGGCCGGCGCGGAGAAATTTATTCCGCCCTGAAAGCGCTGGGCGAAAAATACGCCGGACTCGTCCGCGAGCGATATCCGAACATTCCCCGCCGCGTTTCCGGATACAACCTCAACTATCTTCTTCCCGAAAATAATTTTCATGTGGCGCGCGCCCTGGTCGGCTCGGAAGGAACTTGTGTCACTACCCTCGAAGCAACATGCCGTCTGGTAGAAAGCCCGCCGGAGCGGGTGCTGCTGGTTATTTCCTATCCCGACATTTATCAGTGCGCCGACCATGTTCCGGATGTGCTCGCTTACCATCCCATTGGTCTCGAGGGCATTGACCACCTGCTGGTCGAGTACACGCGCAGGAAAGGCATCAACTCAGAAGGACTGGCGTTACTGCCTGAGGGCGGGGGCTGGCTGCTGGCGGAGTTTGGAGCGGGTTCCGCGCGCGAGGCGGAGGCGCAGGCCCGCGGGCTGATGGATGCGCTCGCCCGCTCCGCGTCGCCGCCTAACATGCATTTGTTCACCGACAAACGCCAGGCTAAACGGGTGTGGGAGGTGCGCGAATCCAGCCTCGGCGCCATTTCCAATGTGCCGGGCGAGCCGTTGACGTGGGAAGGCTGGGAGGATTCAGCCGTTGCGCCCGACCGGCTTGGTCCCTATCTGCGCGACTTGCGCAAGCTGATGGATGCCTACCAATATCGCGGCACGTTGTATGGACACTTCGGCGATGGCTGCGTGCACACGCGCATCAGCTTTGATATGGAGTCCGCTAGGGGGATCGCGCAATTCCGCAAGTTCATGGAAGAAGCCGCGGACCTGGTTGTCAGTTATGGCGGCACGCTCTCCGGGGAGCACGGCGATGGTCAATCGCGCGCAGAGCTGCTTCCAAAAATGTTCGGTCCGGAACTGATTCAGGCCTTCCGCGAGTTCAAGGCGATATGGGACCCCCACTGGAAGATGAATCCCGGCAAAGTCGTCGAACCGTACCGCATGGATGAAAACCTGCGGCTGGGCGAGAACTATCGCCCGTGGAAGCCGGAAACGCATTTTCAATTTCCTCAAGATGCAGGCAGCCTCGCACAAGCGACGTTGCGCTGCGTGGGAGTAGGGAAGTGCCGCAACTACGAAGGCGGCGTAATGTGTCCGAGTTTCCGCGTGACCCGCGAAGAAGAGCACTCGACGCGCGGGCGGGCGCACCTGCTTTGGGAGATGACCAGGCGCGACGTGATTAAGGACGGGTGGCGCGATGAAGACGTGAAAAAGTCGCTCGACCTCTGTCTTGCCTGTAAAGGATGCAAGAGCGATTGTCCCGTCAGCGTGGATGTCGCAACCTATAAGGCAGAATTTTTTTCACACTATTACGAAGGGAAATTGCGTCCTCGCGGTGCATACGCGTTTGCTTACATAGACGTCTGGGCGAAAATAGCTTCGAAAATTCCCTGGCTGGCGAATGCGCTCACAGGTGCTCCTTTGCTGCGCAATTTCGCCAAATTGGCCGCGGGAATCCCGCAACAGCGGTCGATCCCAAAGTTTTCCCGCAAGACCTTTCGCTCCAAGTTTCAGCAAAAGGGAGCGCAGAATACTGACGGTCCCTCGGTTTTACTCTGGCCCGACACCCTCAATAATTATTTTCATTCTGAAACCGCAGAAGCAGCTGTGGAAGTGCTGGAAGCCGCCGGCTTCCAGGTGCGCCTACCGAAGAAAGTACTGTGCTGCGGACGTCCCCTCTACGATTTTGGATTGCTGGATCGCGCTAAAACCCTGTTGCTCAAAATTCTCGACGCGCTCGAAGATGAAATCGCCTCCGGCATTCCCATTGTTGTTCTGGAGCCGAGTTGCGCGTCCGTCTTTCGCGATGAGCTGCTCAATCTATTTCCCAAGGATGACCGCGCGGAGCGCCTATCGCGGCAAGTATTTCTTCTCAGCGAATTTCTTGAAAAGAAGGCCCCGAATTTTAAATTGCCGGAATTTCCTCGCAAGGCGATTGTGCATGGGCATTGCCATCACAAATCGATCATGAAGATGAATTCGCAGGAATCTGTACTCCAAAAATTGGGATTGGATTACGAAATGCCAGCCGCCGGATGCTGCGGCATGGCTGGTTCTTTCGGCTTTGAGCATGAGAAATATGATGTGTCAGTGGCGATTGGCGAGCTTGAACTGCTACCCGCCGTTCGCAACGCGCCAGCGGACTCGCTGATCATTGCGGATGGCTTCAGTTGTCGTGAACAGATTGAGCAATGCACCGGCCGAAAGACCATGCACCTCGCGGAGACCATCCAGCTAGCCCTGCTAAAGAACTCTAAATGACTTGTCCAGTGCGGATCTCTAAACTGTAACGATCTCGAAATTGTCATCCTGAGCGCAGCGAAGGATCCCTATAACTGCTCAATAGCGTGGCGAGCTATATTCTTGGGCTGACGAAACCCGAAAATTAGACGCTATCTCGGGCCCACAGCTTTCCGCGCAAGCCGCCAGCCCCGGACCGCCTTATATAGAAGAGAGCGCGGATTGCGCAGGCCCAGGCTATTCCACTCGCCAACTCCCGGCGTAGTAATGAGCCGCCACCAAAATCGCACCCAGTCCATTCGCTGTTCCCGCAAATCGGAAAAATCCTTGAAATAAGCGATGGACGCAACGTCGCAACTCCCGCATTCTTCAATTTTCGCGGCAATCGCATTGACGAGCGAAGCCACCCGTCCATCTTTCTGCAGATAAACGGCAATCGTCGCAGGCATCGGAGTCTGAAGAAGCCTGTTTGCCAGAACAAAATTGATTGCTAAAATCCGCTGCACTCCCAACTGCCGGGCTTGCTTTTCGATCAGCTCCCAATCCAGCACGTGCGCCGCGAGTACTCCGATATCGCACAGCCACGACAATTTCTCCCAACCGTGCTTTGCCGCATGCACGCACAGCAGGAGCAACAAATCTTCCATACCCAGAGTGGGAACGCTCAAGCCGTCGATATTGATCGAATCAGACCGTAGGAACATCTTCTCTACATCAAAATCAATCGCGTAAAAAGGCGGCAGCACCTGCCATTTGATCTCCAAAAGGTTGCGTCCGAATTGGCTGTCGAAAACGCGCTCATAGCCAACCGAAATAAAGGCCTGCTCCTGCGCCTCGGTGAGCGCGAGTTGCGAGTGGTATCCGAGTTCGCGGGCTGCAGTCATCGCGCGCGAGACATCGTCGCGGTAAACCAGAAAATCCAGATCGCCGAATTGCCGCATGATTACGTCGCCGTATAGCAATTCGGCCAGTGCAGGTCCCTTATAAGTTAAAAATCCGATGCCAGCTTGCTTGAACCGCCCAGCGATGCGGACCAGTTCACTCGTCAGCCAAAGTGAACGCCGCGAATGGATTTGCTGCGCTCTCGTGAACGTTGCCCATACCTCTTTCGGAATCGCGGCGCAAAATGGCGCCAGTCGCTGCATTACGAGCGGCAACACGCCATGATGCTCAGCCATCCGAAGCAGCAAATCCCAGCGTACCCCGCACTCGATGGCCTCGGCAATCCGATCGTCTTCGTTCGCTTGCGGATCGTGAGCACAACAGGCCTGCAATAAATCAAATTCCGGGTTCACAGCAGACGCAACTCGGGGGCGCGCGGCAGGTATCGGAAGTTGTAATGACGCGGCGGCCATATCGGTTCACTCCGCAGTTAACAGCAAGCCCGCGGAGATCGCATTCATTGACACTATAATCAGCCCACAGCCAGAGTCGCGCGTGAAACGCGCCCCGCTGTTGCTTAATTATGGGCGGCATCGTCTTCGAATCCGTAAGCAAGAGGTTCCGTCACCGTCCTGTTTTGTTTAACTGGATTGGGAGGGAGCGCGCAGGAGAAACGCGCGCCCTGGAAAATGTCTCATTCAGCGCCGCTCCCGGACGCGTGTTGGTTTTGCTCGGCCCGAATGGCAGCGGCAAGACCACAACCTTGAAGTTGATCTCGACTTTGCTCCTGCCCGATTCCGGGCGCGTCCTGCTGGCGGGCGCAGACACCAGAACTAATTCCTCGCGGGCCCGGCGCGACGTCGGTTTCGCCGTGGCCAATGAGCGATCTTTTTTCCCGCGTCTCTCCGCGCGCGAAAATTTAGAGTTTTTCGCGGCCCTCGAGGACGTTCCACGGAGCCAGCGCCAAAAACGCATTCGCTGGGCACTGGGAATGGTGGGTCTTCACTCCGACTCCGACATGCTGGTGATGAAGTTTTCCAGCGGCATGTATCAAAGGCTGGCGATAGCGCGCGCGCTGCTGAAAGATCCCAGCATTTTGCTGCTGGATGAACCCACGCGCAGCCTCGATCCCGCTTCCGCCATGCAATTCTGGAAACTGGTGCGCAGCCTGTCTGAACAGGGAAAGACAGTCCTGCTGGCCACTCACAATTTCACCGAAGCAGTCAGCGTGGGAGATTCCGTTGTGGTGTTGCACCGGGGCAAAGTGGTGGGGCGCAAGGAACTTTTCCGTGAAAGCGCGGAGCAGTTGCGTTCTTTTTATTTTCAGGCGACCGGCGAAGCGGAAGAAAAAATGTTTCTGGCGGCGGGCGCATGAGCAATCGCCTCTTCAGG
Source organism: Terriglobales bacterium (assembly GCA_036489565.1). GTDB lineage: Bacteria > Acidobacteriota > Terriglobia > Terriglobales > Acidobacteriaceae > JAICKN01. The sequence continues at coordinate 1,623 of DASXFN010000106.1, read as the reverse complement.
CTTTGCGACAAACTGCTAGCCATCGTTCGCAAGGATTTCCTCACCAGCCTCCGCTACCGCTCCGCGTTTTTGATGACGGGAATGGGAATCGTGGCCGAACTCGCCGCATTCTACTATCTCTCCCGCGCCATCGGCCCATCGTTCCGCCCACAGGGAATGGGGTATTTCCCATTTCTGCTGATCGGCGCGGGCTTTTATGCCTTCCTGATGATGGGAATCAATTCCTTCCTGAGCAGCATGCAGGAATCCCAGCAATCAGGGACGCTGGAAGTGCTGATGACCTCGCGCACCTCCCCAGCCACGCTGATATTTCTCAGCGCGGCTTCAGCATTCTCCCGCAATATACTTCGCCTGCTGCTATATCTGGCCGCGGGGCTGATGATTCTTTCGAGCGTGCATTTGAGATATGAAAATCTGCTGGCCGCCGCTGTCGCCTTCATTTTCTCCATTGTGATTGCAGTCGCCATCGGAATTATTGCCGCCGCAATTCAGTTGGGCACGCACAAAGGATCGGCCGTGATGTGGTTATTCGGTTCCGTGGCCTGGCTGATGACGGGCACCATGTTTCCGGTGAGTGTGTTGCCGAAGCCTCTGCTTTGGATAGCAAAACTGATTCCGATAACACACTGTCTGAATGCGCTTCGTTTTTCACTATTATCCGGAGGCACGCTGCAGGGGGTCGGGCGCGAAATCGCCATCCTGGCGGCTTTTTCAGTAGTTCTGCTGCCGGCAGGACTGCTTATTTTTTCTTATATGCTGAAGCGCGCGCGGTTGGAAGGCACGCTCTCGTTCTACTGATTGCGCCGCAGTTCCGCCAGGTATCGGTTGTCATAAAACGCGGCCGCGTTCTGTACAAACTCCAGGATCCGCGGTATGCGCTCACGGTTGGCACGATCCATGTCATTAAATTGAATTGCGATTCCGGTGCCAGGATCTATGCGCAACACAGAGCCTTCGGCCTGCAACTTTCCATCGTCAATGGAGAAAACAAGGGTCAGAGGTTTGCCAGCCTGCAGAATCGCGCTCGTCTCCACAAAGCACCCTCCCAGGCTGAGGTCCACCAGATTTCCAAGAATGGGCGCGCTGCCATCGGTGGTATGCAGTTCGATTGTCACCCTGGACTTCAGCCTGGGGAACATGCGGCGATTCTTGCGCGCCGGCTGTTGCTGCTTTTCCAGATACATTAGGCGGTCGGCTTGGGAAAGCAGTCCCTCGGCATCCGTCCCATCGTCGGGAAATACCGAATAGCCAACGCTTAAAGAAAGAATTTCTTCACCGCAGACCTGCTTGCCCGCATTGACCGCCATCTCGCGCAGCATGTCTTGTTTGGCGATTGCAGCGTCAGGTGTAAGGCCGGGAGCGACCACCACGAATTCATCCCCGCCCATTCGCGCCACGTAGTCATATTCGCGGCAACTGTCCTTAAGCGCCTGCGCGAACAAACGAAGCACGCGATTTCCTTCCAGGTGACCAAAGCGATCATTGATCTGCTTGAATCCATCCATGTCGCAGACCATTACCGTCAAAGGCGTCTCGTCGCGTTTGCAGCGTGCCAGTTCACGTTCCAATTGCATGAACAATGAACGGGCGTTCGGCAAGCCGGTCAGGTAATCGGTCGTCGCC
>DASXFN010000004.1:0-2043 GCA_036489565.1 Terriglobales bacterium | reverse complement strand
CGGGAGTTGACAAGATGAGCCGGGCGGCAGCGTGACCGCCGCTTCCGCCGACAATGACAAAGTCATACCCGGAGCCATCGAGCAGGGCCGTCAGAGTGGTTGCAATGCTCCCCGGACCATATTGTCCATAGATCCGTTGGTCCTGATTTAAACCCTCGATCGCGAGTCCAGTGCGGTGTTGAATTTGATCCAGGATGCTGACCAGGCTGGAATTCTGTGCGCGAACCGTTAAATGACCATTGTTGAAATCGACGGTTGCCGGGTTGGCCGGCTGCTGCGCAGGTGGGACTGGAGGCGGCGGAGCGACGGGCGCAGGTGCCACAGTGGCTGCTTCAGATTTGGCGTGATGATGGTGGTGGACCACGTGATGGACGGGAGGTTTCGCTGTCGAGGTTTTTGTTGAGGAAGTGCTACCCGCAGTTGGAGCGGCGCCTGCCGTCTGCGCGATCGCGGGCGAAGCGGGAATCAGCAGCATCCATGCGCCCAGGGCTAGAAACCAACCTAATGCGAAGCGTTGGCGGATCCATGTCGAGGGGACGTCCGCTGGCGACCCACACACTGCTCCGAAATCGGCATCCAAGCGTTGTAGCCTCCCCGTGCGGGTGTAGGGTTCAAAAAGCATTTCTGTACTAGACTAACAATGTTTGCCCAAGTCGGCATTGGAGAATGGCTTCTCCGGCCTGCTACCTTGAAGAATTCAAGAACAGATGAATGGCTGTATTCGGTATATTGAGGAAAACAAGGAATGAGTTCGACCGAAAAGCCCATTTCCAGGATTATTCGTGAACGGCGTGCGACTCCAAGCTTTGACGGGGCACCAGTTCCGGAAAAAGACTTAAAGCAAATTCTAAGTGCAGGCCTGCACGCTCCCAGCGGTTACAACATGCAGCCATGGCGGTTTATTGTGGTGCGCAATCCCGAGCAGAAAAAGCGCCTGCGTGCGGCGAGTTTTAATCAGGCCAAAGTGGAAGAGGCCTCGGTGATGATTGTTGCCTGCGGCGACGCAGACGGCTGGCGTAATGGCGACCTGGAAGAGATGCTGCGCATGGGCCGCGAAGGCGGAATGACCGAGAGCTATGCCGAGCAGGCGAAAGAGAAGATTCCGGTTTTTCTTTCTACCCATCCCAACATGCCGATGTGGCGGAACCGGCACGTGATGATTGCCTTTACGCACATGATGCTGATGGCCGAAGCGCTTGGGTATGACACCGCGCCGATGGAGGGTTTTGAGGAAGAAAAAGTCCGTGAAGTCTTGAAGCTTCCGCTGAGCTACCACGTGGTGGCACTGCTGGGCATTGGACACGCGATGGGGACGGACAAACATAATGGCGGCCGCTTCGATATGGCGCGAACGGTGTTTGAAGAGGAATACGGCAAGCCGATGCATCAGTGAAGGCGGCAACGGATCGGTGAGTGAGGCGCGGCCATGAGCTGCGCCTTTTCTATTGCGGAAAGGAACGTGATGGAGAAAGAGGCAGCGTTTGACGAGCGAGCGTGAATATCCGAAGTCGCCGATGGTTGGCGTGGGCGCGGTCGTGTTTGATGCGGACTGCGTGCTGCTGGTGCGTCGCGCCAAAGCGCCGCTGGCCGGCGAATGGTCCTTACCGGGAGGCGCGGTGGAACTGGGCGAGACGCTGGAGGAAGCTATTGTCCGCGAAGTGGCGGAAGAAGCGGGACTACGCGTGACAGCGCTGCAGGTGGTGAAGGCTTTCGATCATATTGATCGCGATGCGGAGGGACGGATTCGCTTCCACTATGTGCTGGTGGATTTTTTTTGCCGGATTGACGCGCAGGATGGAAAGAGTGCGGCGCTGGATCGCAAACATCCAGCCGAAAAGACGGCATTGAAGCATGGCAGCGATGTCTCCGATGCACGGTGGGTTCCTGTGGAAGGACTGCGAGCGTCGAAAGAATTTCCGCTGACGGAACGAGCATTGGAAGTGATCGCGATGGGTTGGAGCGCGTTTCAGGAGAGAAGTCTGGAGGGTTAAGCTTTGCGAGCAGCGGCGGAAATGGGAATTGCGGGTTGCTGCTGGGTCATGC
>DASXFN010000110.1:0-12130 GCA_036489565.1 Terriglobales bacterium | reverse complement strand
GTTGGTGAGGATGTAGCCTTTTTTATCAATGATGAAGCCGGAGCCTTGTCCTTCCTGCGGGACCAGCCCGTAGAAAAAATCGTAGGCCACCTCGCGTGAAGTAATATTGACGACCGAGGGAATGCTCTTCTTATAGACCTCAATGTTATTTTGTTCCTCGGCATCGTGATGTTCGGGCCCGGCTGCCTGGGTCACTTCGACGGGAGCGAATGGCGATCGAATCGCCATTCGCGGATTGGAAGCGCGGTACGTGGTGAAATAAAAGAACGTACCCACAAGAAGGATTGCGAATAAAACTGGGCGCAAAAATTTCATGCCTGTCTCTCTCTAAATGGCAAGCTGCCAACCCTCAGCGGCTAAAGCCGCAATGTTTGTAGGCTTCAGTGGCACGACTGAAGTCGTGCCCTTCCCGATCTTTTCTCGACCTCGAATCTTTTCTCGATTCCGAACGCTTCTCGCACCGACTTAAGGATCGGCTCACGAATTCATACGATCACTCTTAGTGTGCGCACCATTTTCCAAGGATCGCAGGTCACGTTGCAAATCTGCAAAAATTTCTCGAGCGCGTTTTTGGCTTTCCTCGAGCAGGCCGGAATTATCAATTACATAATCGGCGCTCTTGATTTTCTCTTCATCGGAAAGTTGGGCGGCCATGCGGCGTTCCACTTCGCGGAGAGCGGCTTCCGCGCTGATTGAGAGCCTCGCCGCCAGCCGCTGCGCGCGTTGCTCGGAGCGACAGGTGACCACGATAAGACGATCAAATTGGTGCCGTGCTCCGGCTTCAAGAATCAGCGCCGCTTCGACCACGGCGATTGCATTCTGGTCGCGGCCGCCTATGTTGTCCATCCATTCTTCCTGCGCGCGCAAGACTGCGGGGTGGACGATTCGGTTCAATTCCTGAACTCGCGGCGGGTTATTTGGGCCGCCAAAAGCCGCTTGTGCCAGCTTTGCGCGGTGAATGGTTTTATCGGGATTCAGAATCTCAGTGCCGAATTGCTGGACCACCCGCTCATAAACGGGCATGCCGGGACGCATAAGATCGTGAGCGATGTCATCGGCTTTGAGGAGATGCGCGCCGAGAGAGACAAGGACATCGCCAATGGCGGATTTTCCGGAGGCGATGCCCCCGGTAAGGCCGACCCTTAGCAAGCGGGCTCCGAATAAAAATAATTCGTGATCTGAAGAAAGATATTTTTCATCGGGACTTGTCTAGCTCTCGGGTTTATCCAGCCCTGGAAAATTCCGGAACACGGCTACCGCGGCGCAGCCTGGCTGCGCGGACGGTATTCGACATGAGCATGGCGATGGTCAGCGGGCCAACTCCGCCGGGCACAGGTGTCAGGGCTCCGGCGACTCCCGCGACTTCGGGATGAACGTCGCCAACCAGTGTAGAGCCTTTGGCGCGGAAGGTTTCTTCGCGCTTGGCGTTCCCGGCATAAAGGCGCTGGAATTCCGCAGGGTCGGTTACGCGGTTCGTGCCTACGTCAATGACGGTGGCACCGGGCTTGACGAAATCGCGAGTGATCATTCCGGCGCGTCCGATGGCGGCAACCAGAATGTCGGCGCGGCGGCAGACGGTAGGCAGATCGCGGGTTTTAGAGTGGCAGACGGTGACCGTGGCATTGGCATTGATGAGCAGCATGGCAACTGGTTTTCCCACGATATCGCTGCGGCCAACCACGACCGCTTCCTGACCGGCGATAGGAATCTGGCTGCGCTTGAGAATTTCGATGACGCCAGCTGGCGTGCAAGCCACCAGTCCATCGCGCTGCGTGGAGAGCAGTCCAACGTTCATGGGATGGAATCCGTCCACGTCCTTGGCGGGATCCACGGCCAGCAGAACTTTTTTGGAATCCACCTGCGGGGGAAGCGGGAGCTGTACCAGGATGCCGTCAATTTCGTCGCGGTCATTCAATTCGTGGACCAGGGCGAGCAGTTCATCGGTGGAGATAGTGTCGGCAGGCGTGTGCTGTTCGCTGTAGATGCCGAGTTCTTCGCAGCTTTTCACTTTGCCGCGAACATAAATTTCAGAGGCCGGATCGTGCCCTACCAGCACAACGGCCAGCCCCGGCCGGATATCCGCGGCCGTCATGGCTTTGACCTGGGCTCCGAGTTCGCCGCGAATTTCGCTCGCGATCTTAACGCCGTCCAGAATTCTTGCGGGCATGGGGCCTCGATTCCGATGAGAATGATGTCATGCAAATTTTACCGTAAACCTGGGGCGGATGCCGTACGGAGCGGAGAGACATTTTGTGGAGCTTCGATTTTCCCAAGGGCGCGACTTGGAATAGAATTTACAAATGATTGCTCAAGATTTGCTCGACATTCTGGCGTGTCCGGTTTGCAAAAAACCGCTTACCCTGCGGGAAGACAAAGAAAGCGTGAAGTGCGGCGAATGCCGCCGCGTGTACTCGAGCCGCGATGGAATCCTGAATATGCTGGCGGACGAGGCTGTGATTGAGCCGGCTTAGACTGCGGTGTTAGTTTTGGTTCTGATCGCTTCCTGGGTCTTTTTGCTGATTTCCATCCGGATCCTTTTCCTGGTCTTGGTTCTGGCCCTGACTCTGGGCTGCCTTGTGGTCTTCATCCTGAGTTTCGCTTGGAGCAACCATCTGCCGTTCCACCGACCAGATGTCCTGCTCGGTTTTCTCAAAGGGATAAACGTGGACCATCCAACCGAAAATTTGGGGGACGAACCTGCCACCGGCGGCCTCGCACTTATCGCGAGAAGTGATGGAGCCAGCCAATCCGAATTTTGAACCGGGCCGGGACATCTGCTGGTTCTCTCCCCTGGGAGGAAGGCAAAGATTGATGTGTGCATGCCACTGCGCAATGCTCAAAGGCACGCGGCTATCGAGTTCGCTTAAGCTGGCGTGTTTGGGCGCCGTGTACATGACGCCGATGATCTTGTAACGGTCCACTCCCTGCTTTTCATACAGTAGAGAAGTAGGATGCTGGGGATTGAAGTCGAAAATCGCCTCCATCGCGTAGCGATAGTTGGTGAAGTGGTACATCCGCTGCGGGACGTTGGGAAGGAAAATGACGTATCCGTCGGCCAGAGCTTTGCGGTAATCCTGATATTGTTCGGCCACTTTGCGCGCGGCAGCTATGACCAGTTGGGCGCGATCTTCGTCCCCGGGTGTGGCAAGCCTTAGCGGGGTCATTTTCATGTGCGGGCCGGAATCCATGTGACCCTGCATGTTGTTCATGGCGTGGACGGCGTTTACGTCCGCGCTGGTCATGGATTCATGGGAGTCGCCGGTTTGGGATGCGGGCATGGTCAGGTTTTGCATGCCATCGCTCGAAGAAGAGTTCGGCGGCTGCTCTTTTTCCTGGGCCTGGGCCGCAATCGCGGCAAGCGCCAATGCGCAAATGGCGAGAAGTCGTCTCATGGTTGCTGTCATTACTATTAACACTGAAACTTGCCGGATGTTTCTCGTCCAAAGCGGGGATTCTGGTTACAAGAGTAACCGCGCGATTCCCGCGATCGGCGGCAAAACAACTTAGCGACTCAAGGCTGTTAACACTTGCTGCGCGGCATTCTGGCCGGAGCGTATGCAGTCGGGAACGCCGATGCCGGAATAGGCGTTCCCGGCGAGCGCGAAGCAAGGAATCTGGGCTGCCAGGCGCTGAATGTTTTCCATTCTTCGCGCATAACCGACCGTGTATTGCGCCATTGCATTTTTCCATTTAAATATGCCGGTGAATAGGGGCTCGGCGTCGAGCCCTAAATTTTGGCGCAATTCTTCACGCACAATTTTCTGAATGGCGTCTTCATTAAGCGCGAGAAGTTGATCGTTGTGCGTCCCTCCAAGAAAACAGCGGAGCAATCCCATGCCCGCGGGGGCGCGCCCGGGAAATTTCTGATGGACGAAGGTGACGGCCATTATGTTTTTGTTTTCGCTGCGAGGGACAAGAAAACCGAAGCCGGTCGGCAGGGACGCAAGGCTCGTTTGATCGAATCCCATGGCCACGGTTACGGAGGAACTGTAGGGGATTTCGCGGAGTTCCTTTGCCAGATCGGGAGATGAAATTTGCAGCATGGAGGCCGCCGCATGGGCAGGGGCCGCTAGAACGACAGCACCAAAGCGTTCCGATTCGCCGTTCGTTGAGATAGTCCATTGGCCGCTCTCGCAGCGAAGGGAATCAATGCGAGTGTTTGTGCGTAGGGAAGATGGTGGGATTTTTTCCGCAACGGCGTCGGCCATCTGCTGCATTCCGCCGCGCAGAGAAGTAAAAACCGGCGGCGAAGAACTGTTTAGCGCTTTTTTTCGGGCCGAGACCATTCCCTTGCTCAAGCTTCCAAATTTTGCTTCCATCTCTACGAAGCGGGGCAGCACGGCCCGCACGCTCAATTCGGAGGCGCTGCCTCCATATACGCCGGAGAGCAAGGGATCGGCGAGGCGGTCCACCATTTCACGCCCGTAGTGGCGGGTAATAAAGTCCGCCACGCTTTCATCGTTTGGCCCGCTGCCTGGCTCGCCATTTTGCGCAGACGGAGAGGAAGAGAGCCACTCCCGCGCCATTCGCATTTTTGTGTTCAGCGAAAAAAGCGGAGAAAAAACGATGGGCCAGATTTTAGTCGGCACCATGAAGGCGAGGCCGTCCGGCATGGGGATGAGCTGGCCTTTTAAATAGATGTAAGTTTTCCTGATGGAGTCCTTGGAGGTGATGAGCTGATCTCCCAATCCAATTTCGCGGCAGAAATCAACGGCCCAACTCTTTTCGGTGAGGAATGAATCCGGACCCGCTTCGACGACGCAGCCGGCAACATGCTCGGTGAGAAGCACGCCGCCGAGGCGAGGGCTTGCCTCAAACAAGCGATACTCCAACGGCGAACCGGCAAGGCGGGCCTTTTCCAGCGTGTAGGCCGCTGAAAGGCCGGAGATTCCGCCGCCGATGATCGCGATCTTCTTCATGAAGTTCTTTCTATGAAGTCATCTTCTTTATGAGCCAGCTTCCAGAGCCAGTCTTGCGGTTAATCTCATCTACTTTACAGGGATTACCGAACGAGCATTCGCGCGAGTCAAGCCACGTGAAAAAACCTTCTACGGATAAAAAACACGCCGGAGCCCCCATTGTGGTGTCTAAGTCTATAAAATTGTAAGTGTCGGCATCGAATGAGAATTTGGTCTATACCCGCGGGGCGGCTATTTGGAACGGACATTCGTATTCATGTTACGTTCCTGTTTCTCCTCTTTTTTGTTTGGCTCACTGAGTCCGGCCCGCATGGGCCTATTTACCCCGCGCGCGGCGTGGCTCTGGTTGGAATCGTCCTGGCGTCGGTCATGGCGCACGAGTTCACTCATCTTTTCACGGCGCTGAAATTCGGCGTCATTCCCAAGTCCGTGGTGCTTTTGCCGCTGGGCGGCGTCAGCATGGTGGATGAAACGCAGCAAGCGTTTGAGTCCACGGCCGAAAGCTGGAAGAAGGACATTCGCATCGCGGCTGTGGGTCCGATCGCAAACCTCGCGATTGCGTTGGTAGCGGGCGCCATTGTTCTAAACGTCGCTCCGCAAATCAATCTATGGGCGCATCCATATCTTAGTTCCGCGCACCTTGTGCGCAGCTTCGTGTGGTGCAACCTGGGACTTGGCCTGCTCAATCTGATTCCCGCCTATCCGCTGGACGGCGGACGAGTACTCCGCGCCGTATTCAGCATGAAGACCAATCCCATCCATGCCACGCGGCGCGCCGTTTCCATAGGACAAAGTATTGCCATGGTGTTTATGTTGGCGGGCATGGTGCAGTATTTTGAGCGGGCGGGGATGGAAAGCGCGTGGGTGACGCTGATTGGATTTTTCCTTCTGCTGGCCGCACAGCTTGAAGAGCGCTCAGTGGTGTTCCATTCCGTGCTGGAGACGGTGCGCCTGGAAGATATTATGCTCACCGATTTTGCGTCGCTCTCCCCGGCGGACACGCTGGAAGACGCTCTGAATAAAGCTGTGCATTGCCTTCAGGATGATTTTCCGGTGATTCGCGGCGGAGACATGGTGGGCATTATCTCGCGGCAGAAGATTGTGCACTCCCTGCGCGCCGAGGGAAATGGATACGTCCAGTCAGCCATGAATAGGATTTTTGATGTGGCCCAGAAGAAGGAGTCCCTGGCTTCGGCCTTCCGCAAACTAAGCTCGCGCAACCTGAGCCTGATTCCGATTGTCGAAGACGAGAGGCTGGTGGGAATCGTGACTCTGCAAAACCTGATGCACTCGATGGCGCTACTCGCGGAAAGCCGCCGATTGCGTAGCGCGACGGAGTAATCCCGATTCTAATCATCAAGAACTCGGCCGCCGCGAGAGTGAGGAATATCTAAAAATTGAATACGAAGCCAATGGTGGGTTCGGCGGTGTGCGCCAATCCGCCGCTGAACAGGTAGCGAACTTTGAAGTCTGGCGGCTGATAAAGCAGTCCTCGATACTGCAATCGTAAGGCAAGGCGCGGAACTATCCGATAATCGGTCCCAATTCCATATAAGACAGTAGGAAGTTTCTGACGCACCGCGCCAATCGGCGTGGCGACTCCGTCAATTTCCCCGCCGTCAGGGCCAAAAGAAATGATGCCACCGCCGCCAAGCAGGAATGGTTCCCATCGTCCATGCCGGAAAGGATGAAATAAGATCGCGCCGCTAAATTCGCGCATGTCTCCTGGGATCTGATAGAAGAGGCCGCCTCCCTGATACTTTTGGGTGTTGCTGGTGGTCTCAAAATTAAACTCGGCGGAGACCTTTGAAGCAATACGGAAACCCACCGTGCCCAGAAACCCTCCAGAGCTTGTAGGGCTTTGGACCACTCCGTTGCCGGTGGTTTGCCGGGGAAGTTTTCCCGCGAAATTCAGGCTTACATCAAAACGGCCATCCTGGGCAAGCAGCATGGGACATAGAAGGAAAAATGTCCCGATAAGAATAGTCAAGCGCTTCGTTTTATTCATTCTTGTCCTTGCCTAAATCTCCGCACAGAATGGCTCATGTTTCATGCGCCAGCTAAAGCCGGATGGACTTAGCCTGCTGAACAGCTGGAATCTTGCGCAACTCCGCGAGTACGGCTTCCGGCACCGTGGTGTCCACATGGACTACCGCAACCGCATCCAGCGGCTGATCAGGCTTGGTTTCTCCTTGCCTGCGGCCGAGGGAAAAGTTGGCGATGTTGATCTTATACTCCCCGAGGATAGAGCCGATTTGGCCGACTACGCCCGGCACGTCGCGATTGCGCATGTAAATCAGGTTCTGCTCGAGCGGAGCTTCCACGTCAATGCCGTCCACGTGCAGCAAGCGGGGAAATTGCTGGTGAAGCACCGCGCCCTTGACCACGTGTTCGCCTTTGCCGGTCTTCAAAATGATGGAAAGAACGCTGCCCGCGCCGCCGCTGGAACTTTTGGGGTTCTTTTCTTCCTCTACTTTTAATCCGCGAGAGGCCGCTAAAGTGGCGGCGTTCACCAAGTTGGCTTTTTCTTCCACGATCTGGTTGAGGATGCCCTTGATGGCGGCATTGCGAATGAGTTCTGTTTTGCCATCGGCGATGTGGCCGGTATAACGAATAGAAATTCCTTCATAGGGGCCTTCGCTGGTTTGCCCAAGAAATCCGCCCAGCCTTTCGGCCAGCACGATGTAGGGCAGCATTTCGGTATATTCCTCATGCGTCACCGAAGGAACGTTCACGGCATTCTGAATGACTCCATGCTTTAGATATTCCTTGACCTGCATGGCGATCTGAACGCCGACTGCTTCCTGGGCTTCGTGTGTAGAGCCGCCGATGTGGGGCGTGAGAATGACATTGTCCATGGATTGCAGAGGCGAATCCTTGAGCGGCTCTTTTGTGAAGACATCGAGAGCGGCCCCTGCGACATGGCCAGACTTGAGGGCCTCCACCAATGCCTGCTCGTTCACCAACTCGCCGCGCGCAATATTCACGATGCGCACGCCCTTCTTCATCTTTTTGAGCGACTCGATGTTAATCATGCCGGTGGTTTGCGGCGTGAGGCCTACGTGCAGTGTAAGGTAATCGGCGGCGGCGTAAATTTCATCCATCGAAGCAAGTTTTATGCCTGCGTCTTTGGCGACCGCGGCGGAGACGAACGGATCGTGTCCGATGACCTCCATGGAAAAGGCGCGGGCGCGTTTGGCCACTTCCATTCCGATTTTTCCCAGGCCTACAATGCCGAGCGTTTTTCCGCGCAGCTCGGTGCCTTGCAGAGATTTCTTGTCCCACTTACCTGCATGCATTCCGGCGTCGGCCTTGCAGAGGAAGCGGGCCATGGCCAGCATGACGGCAATCGTCTGCTCGGCGACGGCAACCGCGTTTCCGCCGGGCGTGTTCATAACGGCAATGCCTTTGCGGGTGGCGGCGTCCAGGTCAACGTTGTCCACGCCCACTCCCGCGCGGCCAATGACGCGCAACTTCGGCGCGTGTTCCAGCAATGCCGCGTCCACCTGCACGGCGGAACGGACAATGAGGGCGTCAGCGGTTTCCAGCGCCTGCGCCAGGTTGCCATTCAGTTGTTCAGGAGTCGTTATGTTCCAGGTAGGCTCGCGAAGTAAATTGACTGCGGATGAGGACACCTTTTCAGCGACGATTACATTCATGACAAATTCTTTGGACCTTTCTTCCTGATAAAGATAAAAATGGGCGGCCCCGCTAGGAAGCTACCATACCCAGAACCGACGCGGTCAATCTGGGCAAATCTTGACGATAAACTGACACATTCCTGACATTTTCCGCCCTACTTCTTCCTAGACTATCTCCACGATAAAGACTCGATGGGGAGAAAAGTCATGAAGAATTCCATTCTACTGCTTGCGCTGGCGGCCGTCTTTTTACAACTAGGCTGCGGCTATTCGAATCCAGGCAATACTGCGGCCGTTGCGGGAACCGTCCCTGTCGTCAGCCAACTGGTGCCCGCCAACGTTGCTCACGGAGCGGCCGCTTTCACCTTGACCGTTAACGGCTCCAGCTTCAACAGCAACGCAGTCGTAAAATGGAACGGCACGGTGCTCACCACGACTTTTGTGACCGCCAACCAACTGACGGCTACGATCCCTGCTACCTCGATTGCCGACGCCGGGAGCGTTTCGGTTACGGTGACCAACCCCGGCATGTCAGGGAACCCCTATGGTGGAACTCTCGACGAGAGTTCCACCGCGATGACCTTCACGATCAACTGAAGCGATCAGCTAACACCGGGGAACTGTTCACAAGCGCTAAACGCCCACCGGTTGCGGCTTTCCGGCGGACGCCTGCGCGTACACCTGTTGTGCAGCCTTCACCGCGGAGCCGTACTCCACGGGCTTTCCTGTTACCTTGGCCAGCACATGCTCGAGCGCGCCAAGAATTCCGATGGTATCCAGATAATCGTAGTACCCGATATGCGCCACGCGGAAGAGTTTGCCCTTCATGTCGCCTTGTCCATTGGCGACAACCGCTGAAAAGCGATCGCGGAAGTCTTTGACGAGGGCGCTGGAATCAAGACCGGCGGGTGCATTGATTGCCGTTAACGCCGCTGCCGGAGCGGTGGGCGCAAACAACGTCAAGCCGAGAGCTTTGGCTCCCGCGCGAGTCATTTCCGCGGCCAGTTCCGCGTTGTCAACTAACGCTTTTCTTCCGGCTGCCAAATCCCCCGCGCCCATCTGGCGGACAAAATCCAGCGCCGCGCCTAATGCCGCAAACAATGAAGTCGCAGGCGTGTAAGCCGATTCGCCCTTGGCCGCGTTCTTGCGTTCTTTGCGGAAGTCGAAGTAATAGCGCGGAGACTTTGTCGTATCCATGCGCTTCCAGGCACGCTCGCTGAAGGCCGCGTAAGCCAGGCCCGGAGGAATCATGAGCGCCTTTTGCGAGCCGCCGATGATGACGTCAATTCCCCAGCCATCCACATCGAAGTGCGTGGTGCCGAGTCCGGTGATGGCGTCCACTACAAGAAGCGTGTCGTCGCCGTTGGCGCGCACAAGCTTGGCGATGCCTTGCACGTCGTGACGAGCGCCGGTGGAGCTTTCCGTGGCCTGCACGTACACCGCTTTAATGTCAGGCGTGAGTTTTGACTTGATCTCATCGAGCGAAAAAGTTTCGCCGTAGGGGCGGCTGATCAGTTCCACATTGCAGCCAAATGTTTTGCCCAGGTCGCGCCAGCGCTCGCCGAATTTTCCTGCCGTCAGCACCAGAACTTTGTCGCCAGGAGAAGTGAGGTTCGAGACAGACCCTTCCAGAACGCCGGTCCCCGAGCAGGAGAGCACCAGCACATCATTCTTGGTGCCGATAAAGTCTTTCATGTCGCTGAGCACGCGCGAGAAAAGCGCTTTGAAATCGGCGGTGCGGTGGTGCAGGCTGAAGGCCGCCATGGCGGTCTGAGCGGCGGGAAGCAAGGGTGTCGGTCCGGGCGTAAAAAGGCGATTCTTTAGCAACATGGCATGAGTCCTTTTATAGGGAGAATCAAACCATATAGTTTACCGGAAGCGCCGCCCTCGGTCACGGTGCAGAGGGCGCGAAGTGCAACGAAAAAACCGATAGCAGCTATAATGACGGCACTATGCCCCTTATCGAGCAGATTCAAAAGGACATTGTTACAGCCATGAAAGCGCGCGAGGAGCAGCGGCTTTCTACGCTGCGCATGGTGAAAACCGCGTTGAAAAATAAAGAGATCGAAAAAATGGCTCCGCTTGACGATCAGGAGTCGCAACAGATATTGAGCACGCTGATCAAGCAGCGCAAGGAATCCATCGAGCAGTTCACCAAGGGCGGACGCCAGGAGATGGCCGACAAGGAAGCTGAAGAGATCACGATTATCGAAGCCTACCTGCCCAAGGCCGCCAGCGAAGACGAAGTTGTCGCCGGAGTGCGCGTGGTGATCGCCGAAATGGGATCGCCTACCATGAAAGACATGGGCAAGGTCATGAAGGACGTGATGGCGCGCTTTGCCGGTGGGGGAATTCGCGTGGATGGGAAACTGGTAAGCGATGTGGTGAAGCGGGAGTTGGCGGGGAAGTAAATCATTCATTAGGCCTGCCACTATTGATCTGCCGGCCCCGAATTGAATTCATTTGAAAACTTGTTACGCGAGAAGTTACTGAAGGTTGACTATTGCAAGAGCCCCGGATACTACGCCAGCCGAAAACGGAGAACCAGGAACTGCCGTTAAGTTGCCATTCCCCTGATCAATCTTGTAAGCAAAGACCTCGTCGAACGCTGGGGATGCCGCATACAAAAAATTTCCTGATGGATCAATAGCTAGTTGAACCACTCCAACTGTGAACGAAGTTAATTTTGATAGAGCTCCTGTCGTTGGATCGATATTAAAAATAATTATCGAGCTAACTCCTTCTGCACTTACATATAGAAATTTTCCGGACGGATGCATTGCGATCCCTTTCGGAATAAGAATTCCTGTATTGAACGGAGATCCTGCAATTTTGCTGAGGACACCAGTAGAAGTGTCAACAGTCAATCCAGCTACGTCTTGTGTATTGGAAAGCGTCGAATAAATAAATCGGCCATTCGGATGCACCGCGATTGCGAATGGCCCCGAGTTGTCTTGGAAGGTGAAAGGAGAACCCGAAATGGGAGTTATTCCTCCTGACGAAGCATCGATTGAGAATACCGAGAAATCGCCCCCCGATGAGTCAGACTGATTAGCTACGTATAAATACCGATTTAGTGGATCGACGGCAAAGTCAAAAGGCTGATTATTATCTTGACCGCCCGTACCAGGTGTTAATGTCCCAGAAGAAATTGAAAAGGTCGCTAGATTGCCGACTGAATCAGAGAAAAAAAGAAATTTCCCGTTCGGCGAAATTGCCAAAGGACCTCCGTTCCCGGATGTTAATGAAGACCCGAACGGAGAACCATTTACCTCTGCTAGGCTGCCACTAGTCGAATCGATTGAATAAGCACGGACTTTTCCACTGTCAAAATCCGATGCATACAGGAACGTGTTTGACGGATCAACTTTCATTTGAAGCAGAAACTCAGGAGAAGAAAATTGCGTCGGCGAGCCCAAAGCTCCCGTATTGGGATCAATAGAAAATGCCCATATTTGTCCTTGGCCATTGTTGCCGGATGCCACATATAACATTTCGTGGGCTGAGGCCCCTGTCCCTCCCGTACCCCCGTTTCCTGCAGAACTGGTATTAGGACCATCCCCACAAGAT
>DASXFN010000065.1:0-6031 GCA_036489565.1 Terriglobales bacterium | reverse complement strand
GATTTTAGTCTTGCCACCCTCCGTTCGGGCGCTCACGGTGATCATGTTGCCATGATCATTGGAAACGATCGAGCACTGATCTGCCTGACTGGTCACGATCATGGCATTGGGGAACTTTGGCTTGTAGAAGCTGCACACTTTGTCCACGGAATCGGTAGTTTCGAAGCTCAGAGACGCAGTGCGAACTCCTCCGAAGGTGGCGGAAGAGGAGCCTTCTTTCAAGACCTCGGCTCCGGGATAGGCATCGATGCCGAGATTGCGGGCTGCTTCCTGCGGATCTTTGGTGGTTTGGACAGAGCCGAACGGGGTTTCAATGCTTACATTGCCGCTATCGTTGCGAATGCGGGAATGATGGGCCATGCGCCAGAAGAAAAATCCAATCGATGAGGCAGCGAGAACTCCCACCACAATAATGACGCCCACGACGATCAAAATTGCCTTGAGAGCACCGCCTCCGGAAGACGAAGCCGGAGCTGGCACGGTTTGGGGAATCGGAGCGGCGGAAGGCACAGTACCAGCGACCGGAGGCGTGGCCATTGGGGTATTAGCGGAGACTGGCGACGAAGCCAAGACGGGAGCACCGCACTTATTACAAAATCTGGTTCCGGGAGTAAGGCTTGTACCGCAAGAATTGCAGAATGCCATAGGTCACCTTATCGTAAGGATGAAATTATAGGCCGGCGCGAGTATAGCGCAGATTGGTTGAGAAGCGGAGTGGGATGAGCGGTCCGTAGGGGCTACGCCCAGACAGCCGAAGCAGCTGTTTCTAAGTGGGTGTTTCAGCTCCAGGGCCGGCTGGCATAATCGGCCATGGTGAGTCCCAAAAGCAAAAGCAGAAAAAATAAGGCCGAAATTACAACAGCTTTAATGAGCCTTTCGCCCGCGTGCCAGATATGCATGAAGAAAAGAGCCACCAAAGTCGCTTTGAGCGTGGCAATGCCGAGAGCGACCGCGGCGTTGAAACGGTCGAGATCGATGAATGCGGCTTTGTATGTAAGGTAGGTAAAGAAAAGCAGAGTGATCCAGATGCCGAAATACAGTTTCAGCGGCGACGATTTTACGTGTTCAGAGTTTGAATGCTCAGACATAGTGCGCCTCGGACATGGTAGGCCTTCAGGGGTGCCGGTCGATCAGATAAAGCAATGGAAAAAGGTAGATCCAGATTATGTCGACAAAGTGCCAGTACAACCCTCCAATTTCGATCGGCGTGTGGTATTCAGGCGTAAATCGTCCCTTCCAAGCCATGGTTAGTAACCAGGAAAAAATACCCAGGCCGATGATCATGTGCAGAGCGTGCAACCCTGTCATCACGAAATAGAGAGTGAAAAAAATCTGCGCGTGACGCGGATTGGCATACTGCCCCGGATGCCCCGGAACCGGTACGCCACTGAAACTGAAAGAAGCGCCCGGAACGTGATGCTCTTCAAACTTGTCTTTGTACTCTTTCCCTTTGATACCGAGGAAAGTGACGCCCAGAAGCATGGTCAGGATGAGGCTGCCGATCAACAGCGTGCGGCGCGCCGTTTGCGCAGCCCAGAGCGCAAGAACTACCGTCAAGCTGCTGCAAATCAGAACGGCGGTGTTGGTGGCGCCCATCGTAGCGTCAATGGACTTGCTGGCGGCTGCGAAATCCGGGAAGTACCAATGCCGGTAAACCAGATAGGCGCAAAAGAGTCCGCCGAAGAACATGACCTCCGTGCCAAGAAATACCCACATGCCCAGACTCGCGGCGTCGCGCTGCTGCTCCGCCGTGGCGAAGTGATGCAGAAGCTCCGGGTGGTGCTCCTCTTCGTGATGAAGTCCGACGAGAGTGCTATCGGGCAACGGGAACCTCCTGCGGATGGGGCGCGTCCAACTCATCGTAGTTGTAGGCTTCCCAGGTTACGACCGGCTCTTCGTCGAAGTTGAAGGTCGGAGGTGGAGAAGTTGTTTTCCACTCAAGGCCGGCTGCGTTCCAGGGATTGTCCGATGCAGGCTTGCCGTAACGCATCGACCAGAGGAAATAAACCATGGGCAGCAAATACCCGATGCCGAGAACCGTCGAGCCGGCGGTCGAGAGAACGTTCAACACCTGGAATTCGGGCATGTGGCTGTAGTCGTAGTAGCGGCGCGGCATACCCATGTAGCCGAGCACGAATTGCGGAAAGAACGTGAGATTGAAGCCGATGAAAACGATCAGTGCGGCCAGGCGCGCCCATCCCTCGGGGTACAACCTGCCGGAAATTTTGGGCCACCAGAAGTGCATTCCGCCGAGATATCCCATCACTGCGCCGCCAACCATGATGTAGTGGAAGTGGGCAACCACAAAATAGGTGTCGGTGACATGGACGTCGATGCCGAGAGCCGCAAGAAACAGGCCGGTGAGTCCGCCCATGGTGAACAGTCCGAGGAATCCGAAGGCGTAAAGCATGGGCGCATCGTAGTGAATGGAGCCCTTGTAGAGAGTGGCGGTCCAGTTGAAGACTTTGACGGCTGAGGGCAGCGCGACGGCATAGCTCAGGAACGAGAACACGAGAGCGGAATATACGGAGATGCCGGCCACGAACATGTGATGAGCCCAGACCAGGAAGCCGAAGACCGCAATCGCGATCGAGGAAAAGGCTACGAAGCTGTATCCGAAGATGCGCTTGCGGGCGAAGCAGGCAATGATTTCGGTGATAACGCCCATCGCCGGCAAAATCATAATGTAAACGGCGGGATGGGAATAAAACCAGAACAAATGCTGGAAGAGGAGTGGATCGCCGCCAAGTTTGGGATCGAAAATGCCGAGATGAAGAGCGCGCTCGGCCGCGACCAGCACGATGGTGACGGCGATGACGGGAGTGCCCAGGAGTTGAATGATGCTGGTGGCGTAGTGCGCCCAGATGAACAGCGGCAGGCGCGACCATGTCATTCCAGGAGCGCGCATGCGGTGGATGGTGACTACGAAGTTGAGGCCGGTGAGAATGGAGGAAAATCCTGCGATAAAGATTGCGATTCCCGCTTCAACAATTTTTGTGTTGGTGAAAGAGGTGCTGAAGGGAGCGTAAAAAGTCCATCCAGTGTCCACCCCGCCCGTGAGCACGCAGTGCAACATCAGAGCGCCGCCGATGATGTAGAGGTACCAGCTCAATAAATTAATGCGGGGAAAGGCCAGATCTTTGGCCCCGACCATTAAGGGCACGAGAAAATTGCCCAGGACTGCGGGAATGGAAGGAATGAGAAAGAAAAACACCATGATCATTCCATGCATGGTGAAAAGTTTGTTGTAAGTATCGGCCTGCACCAGGTCGCCGGCGGGAGTTAGCAACTCCAGGCGTATGAGCAGAGCGAAGAAGCCACCGATGAAAAAGAAGAAGGTGATCGAGACGAGGTAAAGCAGCGCGATGCGCTTGTGGTCAGTGGTGAGCAGCCACGACCAGACTCCGTACTCCTTGTTCAAATAGTTTTCGCGTTCGACAGGTTGCGGTATCGCGGGAGACATTTTCATTGCCCTTGACTTCCATTCGCTTGAGCTTTTTGCCAGACTCCAGCCGGAGACTGAGGCAAAGCCGTGCTGGCGCTGGTTTTTGCGCCGTCAGCCGGCTTGCCGGTGGAGATCGACTTTATGTAGGCGACCAGAGCGTTGACTTGCTCTTCGCTGACTAATCCTTGAAATGTGGGCATGATGGGCTGAAATCCCTTAACCCGTTTCGACCCCGGATCGAGAATGCATTCGCGAAGATAGTTCTCGTCGGCGGTGACTGTCCGCCCATCATCCAATTGAACCGGCTTGCCGTAGACGCCCTGTAGATTCGGACCTCGTCCCTGCATATCGCTGCGATGGCAGGTGGCACAACCCAGTTCGGCGAAAATCTTTTCGCCGCTCGCGGAGAGCGGGCCGGTTGAGGCTCCGTTCATCCACGCTTCATACTGGGCCGGTTGCTGGACTACGATTGAACCCACCATGCCCGAATGCTGCGTGCCGCAATATTCGGCGCAGAATAAATGATAGACGCCGGGCTTGGTGGCGCGGAACCACTCCACCGTGTAACGGCCGGGCAACACGTCCTGCTTAATGCGGAAGGCGGGAATGTAGAAGCTGTGAATCACGTCCTGCGAGGTCATGATGAGCTTCACGTCGCGTCCCACAGGCACGTGCAGTTCGTTGATCTCGCGCTGACCCTCGGCGTGCTCCACCTTCCACATCCATTGCTTCGCCACGACGTACACTTCCGTTGCGTCCGCGGGTGGCGTGCGTTCCTGAAAATACACCAGCGCTCCCCACACGAATATGGCCATGAAAATCAGGAAGGGAATCACGCTCCAAGTGACTTCCAGGGCGGTCGAGCCTTCAATCTGCTCGGAGCGGACGCCGGGACGATAGCGAAAGCGGGCGGCAAAAAAAATCAGAAAGGCGAAGACCAGCAGAGTCATCATGCCGCAGATAATGAGCAGGAAAATGTAGAGCGCATCCACGTGGTGCGCCAGGGTCGAGGCCTGCTCCGGCCATAATGGAAAATTATTAAGCATACCGGGTCTTCGTCTTCGCTTCCGTCTTCCGCACTGCCGAGCGGTCGAGCCTCCACAAAATTAAAATTAAGCCGCCAAGCAAGAGAATGGTGCCTGCCGCGGCCAGGCGCAGAATGTTCGCGACCATCGCGCCATATTTTCCGGTCTCGGGATCGTAGTGATAACAGTAGAGCAGTATGGCATCCACGGCATTGCCAATCTTGCCCTGCGAAGCCTCCACCAACCCCATGCGCAAATCTTTTGGCGGGAAATCGACTCCGTAGAAATATCTCGAGATGCGGCCTTGCGGGGTCAGCACCATGATTGCGGTGGCGTGCGCGTACTGGTTGGTTCTGGCATCGTACTGATACTGGAAGCCAACGGCTTTCGTGAGTGCGTCGACCGAAGCAGCCTGGCCGGTGAGAAAATGCCAGCCCGCAGCGGCATTGGCGCGGCCGTAGCGTTTCACATAATCCTTCTTCTTGGCGGCCGCCATTTCCGGGGTCTCGCGGGGATCGAAGCTCACCGTAATCACGTCGAATTGGTTGCCCACGTCAAATTTAACCAGGCGCATGGCGCTGGAAAGTCCAGCCAGAGCCTCGCCGCACAACATAGTGCAGTTGTAATAAACCAGGTTGAGAATCAGCGGTTTGCTCCCAAAATAATCGCCGAGTTTCACCGTCTTCCCGGTCTCGTCGCGGAAGCTAAGATCGGCGGGCACCTGCGCGTCAAGATGTTGCTCAATGCCCACATTTTCCAGCCGCGGAGGCCGCGTATTCGCTGGTGGCGACATCATGCCGCTGTTGATCTGCGCGGAAGCGGATGCCGCAAACAATGCGAGCATCGACAAAATACCGACAGCCATCGAATTGTTTTTCTTACAGCTCACTTCTTACCATCCTGATTGACCTTTCGCGCTTGATCGGAGTTCTTTGTGCTCTTTTCCGCCTTCGCTGCAGAAGAGTCATCCGCACTTTCAGGCCGCACTGGAAGCCCACGCTGCACCAGCAAATCCATTGCGCGGTCTATCGGAATGCGTACGGTGCCGGCTTGTTGATCCGCCCATCCATAGCTGTATAGCGTCTTTTCTTCGTCCGTGAGAAATCCGTTGAGCTGACCGCGTTCGTTTTCCTCCAGCCTTGGATTGGGGAAGGCGGTTTGCGGATAGCCCGGCGTTATATGGCGTGTATCGGCCGGAATATTGGTGACCAGCGGATTCACCTCCGGCTGCAACGCCCGCTCCCGATGGTCGAGATAAGAGTACAGTCCTCTGATTCCGAAAAGAGCTACAACTACCGCGATTCCCAAAATCAGCAGAAAATACAGAATAGTCGAGGGCGGTAGATCGCGATGCTCGTAGCCATCCTGGCCGGCGGAAGTATCGTATTTGTTCGGGTTCGCCATTCTGTTGGTGACTAACTACTTGCCTTTCCTTGTCCGGCACAAACAACTTATGGTTTTGCTCAGTGTTGGTGAGCGCGCTCCAAAACCTCACCGGCATCCTGGTCATAGGCCGGCAGAAGCGGCAAGGAAGCCAGATTACGAAAAAAATACCAAAGCC
>DASXFN010000063.1:0-6097 GCA_036489565.1 Terriglobales bacterium | reverse complement strand
GTGGTGTTACTTGCTGAGCTATCAGCGGGGCCACGGAGCAAACTAGAAAAAAGGCAATAGCAGCCTTATGAGACCCGCGTTTTCGATGACATGCCATTCCCATTTCCACTCTCCGTTACGCAGCCGTGACTTGCATCTGGTCGCGGGCTGGTGCACCCGCGTACTCGGCAACCGCGAACGACGGCAGAGCGGCCGGCTGCTCCTGGAACATTGCGAAAATCGAATCCATACGGGTGAATTCCAGAAATATTTCCGCTTCCGGCGACATTCCTGAGACGCGAATTGTCCCGTCGTGTTGCACTACCTGGTTCATGCAGTGCAAAAGCGTTTCCAGCGCCGCGCTATTCATCTCACGGACGGAGGAAAAATCGAGGACGATAGTAAGACATTTGGAGGCCAGGCTGGACTCCAATCGCGTCCTAAGACTTCGCGCAGCTTGCTCCGTAAGTTTTTCCGGCAACCTGATAATCATCGAAACGGGTTCTCCTTGTTGCTTCTTTCTGCACCAATGGAACTTTGAAGCGGCTTTTTTCGGATGGCGTCCTGAGACGACAGCCGACGTACTTTTGAGATGCGCTTTGTTAACGGAAGGTTGACAGGGAACGCTGTGGCCACGACTGCGATAGCAAAGATTTCGCCCGGTTTAAGAAATTCAGTGAGCGGGTCTCTCCAAGCAATCTGGGATCATGGATCGTGAGCACAGTTTTATGTTCCAAGTTGTACAACCAACCGGGACCGGCGAGTGCATTCTTCAAATTCAACCCCGGACCCACGTAAGTATTGTGAGTTACAAAACAATTTTCCAGCGAAGTTCCGCAATCTATCTCGCAGCCGTGCTCCAGAGCGACGGGGCCGGATATGACGCATCCTGCTGCAACAGTGGCACGAGCTCCGATGTAAGCGGGGCCGGTAACGGTGACCGTGGAATGGATGAATGCGTCCTCTCCTGCATACAGGCCTGGGGCAATTTCCTGGCCGACGGGGCGAAGACTGCAGACGTCCGCAAATGCGTCGTCGCATAACCGCCGAAAATCATCGAGGCCGCGCAGCGGATTCAGATATCCATTGAACTGGTAACGGCGGCGTTGCGGAATGGTTTCCGCCAACTGTCTGCGTAAAGAAGTTCCCTTAGCGCGTAACTCCGATGCCTGGACGAGCACTAAGCTGATCGGCTGATTGCCTACAAAAACTTGCGTTAACTTGCTGGCAGTTGCGTCGTGAAACTTAAGGAAGTCCGCCAGATCAACTTCGATATATTGGTTAAGCTTTACCAATAAGAGTGTCTGAATGCCCTGAGAAACAAAGGCTTGTGCCGCTTCCTCCCACGAAGAAAAAGGTGCGCATGGAGTGAGCGTGAAACTAGTAACATACGAACTGTTTCCCTCGGAAGAGCTAAGGGTGTCAGACAGAAATGCCACCTGCTGGGGTGCGATGGCTTCCAGGTTGCGGAGAAATCTTTGCAGGACGCTCTCACCGAGAACGTCCCACTTGACCAAGTCCGCGCCGGGGTTGGTACGCGAAGGGGAGTTAGCCGGTGCAATCCCGTCTTCCGCTTCCCCTAACGTGATAATGACTCCAATCATCGGCTCTCCCGGTTGTGTTTCAAGTGCGTCATTTATGCGCGATTCTCAACGAACTCAGCCACAGCCCCGCGAGCTAATGCTGGTTCCAAAGGAAGCACACTGTTTTGCTCCACGGACCATTTGCGGGGTGAAGCGTCAGAGAGCGGCCGGGTAGTTTCGGTCTCCACAACTTCCGGACGCGGATAACCGAGGAGCTCTCTGATTCTCAATTTTGCTTTGTGAAGCTGTGACTTAGAATTTCCCACGGAGCAATTGAGAAGCTGCGCGATCTCCTGATGTTCGAAGCCTTCCACTTCATGCAATAAGAAGATGGTGCGGTAGCCGTCAGGCAATTCGCGGATGGCGCGAGCCAAGGCGATGCGATCCACGGAACCAGTAAGACGGTCATCGCGGCTTCCGTATTCACGTTTCACCTGCCGCGCATCCTGGTTATAAGGTTCGTCAAGAGAGACCTGACGCAAGGCCTTTTTGCGGAAGTGCATGAGCACGGTATTCACGGCAATCCGGTAGAGCCATGTTGAAAGAGCGGAATCGCCACGGAAGGTAGCGAGCTTGCGGAAGACCTGCAGAAATGCGTCCTGGGTCAAGTCTTCGGCTTCGGCTGTATTGTTAGTCATGCGCAGGCATACGGAATAAATACGGGCCTTGTGCGCATGGAAGAGGGAAGCAAACGCATCGGAGTCGCCTTCTTGAGCGCGCCTTACTAGATCTAGGTCGGATTCTAATTTGGCGGTGGTGTTAATCGGGTCGCAGCTCACTGGAATCTCCTTGTATGAATTCGAATTTTGATTCTTCCTGCCAACTCTTACTCGTAACTGACCATCTCGTTGCATGAACGAGAGTAGTGGCTGGGGACTTATGAAACCATCCGGTGCTGTCTGTATGCGTTCTCAGGAGTTGCTGTACCGCGTGAACTTACGGGTAAAAGACAATCGCAACGCTCCTAATGAATTGAGAGAAAGTACTGTTTCCTGAGAAATAAAATACGGTGATTCCCGGATAGCAAATGCCGAACAAGCTTGCTGTGTTCGTGCTACGGATCTTCGGACGGAAGCAAAAAGGAAATCATTAGGCGAAGTGTAGTGAAACAATCGCGGGATTTACATACCTCGAAGACTCCATCTGATTAGGTCTGCACCTAATGACTAGGGCAGGAGTGCCAAGTTGCTTAATGCGGGAGTGTGCGATCTGTGCTGGCGACGGAATTCGCGTTGGTGCGAACGATGATCAGGCTGGGAGAATTCGTTTGAGTAGGCCGGAATACAAACGGAACAGAAAGTAAATGCCCAAATTGGTGGTAAACAGCAAAAGGCCGGCGTTTTCACGCCGGCCTTTTGCTAATATTCGAATGAACGCCCGAACCTAATTGCTTTCCATCCCTGTCTGCACCACGTGAACAATATTGTTGCGCACTGCATACAGCACAAGATCGCTGACTGAATGCAATTGCAGTTTGCGCATGATATTGGAGCGGTGAGTTTCGGCGGTCTTCACGCTTAGGCCCAAAGCCACGGCAACTTCCTTCGTGCTTTTTCCTTCGGCCAGCAGTTGCACAATCTCGCGCTCGCGGGGCGTAAGACGGTTCCGGCCTGGCGCAATTTGGGCTGGATTGCTCGTGCCACTCTTCAGATAACCCTCAAGCACCATGGCGGCAACTTTTGAGGTGAAATAGGTTTTATCGCGGCGCAAGGCTTCTACGGCTACGACCAAGTCACGCGCGGCGTCAGACTTTAGCAAGAACCCGCGGGCGCCAGCGTTCAATACCTCACGAACAACCTGATCGGAATCATGCAGGGTGAGGATGAGCACTTTGCTACTTGGATTGGAACGTAAGATTTGCCGGGTAGCTTCGAGGCCATTGAGGCTGGGCATGCCAATGTCGAGGATCACGACATCCGGCTTAAGTTTCAGTGCTTTCTCTACGGCATCGCGACCGTCGCCAGCCTCACCACAGACTTCCCAATCGGACTGAGCTTGCAGGAGCGCGCACA
This sequence comes from Terriglobales bacterium, assembly GCA_036489565.1. GTDB lineage: Bacteria > Acidobacteriota > Terriglobia > Terriglobales > Acidobacteriaceae > JAICKN01. The sequence continues at coordinate 2,523 of DASXFN010000063.1, read as the reverse complement.
AACCTTTACGCACCACTTCATGGTCATCAGCAACTAGAATGCGGAAAATTCCCACTGCCCACCTCCAACGGAACATCGCTTGTTAGACATTATTTTGTCCAAACGTCTATTCATTTACCTGAGAGCAAGTTATGACAAGAACCTTAGCATGAAACCTGCCATAACAGAACGTGGTGCAAAGCAATGACTTATGAACTCTGGATCGCTTAGGGTCTGGTAAATCCTACTTGCTTTGCAGTATCTTCGTGCGCAGAGAAAGATTCCCACGCACCAAGACCTAAGGGAACCTTAATAACTTACCGCGCAGAAACCAATACAGTATCCACTGTATATTCCTAAGGAAATATACAGTGGAATCAGGTTTCACGAGTTCGGCTAATTGTGGACGATGAACTATGCGGAGGCGGATTGCGCCAGGCTCATCATTCCTTGCGCGGAAGGCGGGCAAACCAAAATATTCTGTTTCGCGAAGATTTCCGAGTCAGGCGATTCATTCAGGAGAGTGCGGAAAACGGCATCGAGCACGGACTGTAGCATTGCAGGGCTGTCGTGCAACGCCCGTCGATGGACTGCGAGTTCGCCAATGGGCTGCACCCGCCCTGCCAGTTCCCAGGCAGGGGAGTGGAAGAAATCAACTTGTTCGCGCGTGAAAATCGGGGGAAGGCTTTTCTGACTTGAGGACAAGATTTCCGAATTGAGCCACTGAGTTAGAAGTTCGCGAACGTGGGCGGCCCCGCAGGCGGATAAGATTCCTGCGCTAACCGCAAGACCATTCTCCCAATGCATAATTCTGACGCGGTCCTCCCAGGGATTTTCCGCGATTAGATACCAGTTTTGCTGTCCTGCTTTCTGCTTCCCGCAAATCGCACATACACATGAACTCATTTCATCACCCTTTCTGGGCAATCAATTTGTTAACGCCGGTCAGCATCGCGAAAGGTCTATGAGCAAGCTTTGAGGCCACCGCCAGGCTGGATAGTGGGACAGGAATAACTCCACGTTCTTTTTCAAACATTAAGGTCAGCTGGCGGGAGCACTGGTCGCAAAGCCAGTAGTGCTGATGAATGGTCCGCAAGCGATGGCGGCCTTTGCATTCCGCGGCGATTGCGCTCGCTTCCACAAGAAACAGTTTGCCAACGTGGATATCGCGGAAAGAGACGGCGCAGGCTGGATTTGCGCATTTGTGGAGCAAAGAAACCCCCGAGCGATCAACAATGGCGGTGCTAAGTGTTGATCTGATGAGTGCAAGGCAAATGCCAAAATGATTTGGCCTCTCTCAGAGACAATCCCTTGAAAATGAGGTGTTTATGAATTAGCAAACATGGGGATAAAGAATGAGTGACGAGCTTTGGGCAAAGCGGTGCCGACTTATCGTCAGCACTAAGCGAATCTACCCGTAAATCAATATTTACGAGCGGGTTACAAGCAATATGCCATCTTGATGGATTTCTTTGTTCAAGGACAGGCGAAGTGTTTGATATCCTCATGAGTTTTATCTGAGGTGATTGCGTGGAACCGCGTGGCCAGAAATACCATCGCGAGCGGCTGGGCGAAGCGCTCCGCGAAGAAATACAGACCATTGTGGAAGGGGAGTTGGGTGATCCCCGCATCGGTTTGGTAAGTGTGAGCGAAGTGCAGTTGGCCGAGGATGGGCGCTCGGCGCATGTCCTGGTAACCACTGACGGGAATGACCAAGAAGCGGAGCGTTCCTTAAAAGGGTTGCAGGCCGCCATTGGGTTCGTCCGCCATGAACTGGTGGAGAGGCTGCATTTGCGCAAGCCGCCCGAACTGCATTTTCAAATTGACCGCTCGCGAAAATACGAAGCGCGGGTGGATGAACTCTTAAAGCGGACTAAAAACAAAAAGAAGAAGACTGGCTAGGCAGGGAATGTAGTCATGATGAAGGAAGTTCTCCGGAGCATTGAACAGCGCGAGCGGTTTGTTCTGACCTCGCACGCTCGCCCCGATGGTGACGCCATCGGCTCGGCACTGGCCTTTTGCCAGATTCTAAAGCTCATGGGGAAACAGGCCGAGGTTGTGATGCGTGACGGAGTGCCACGCATCTACCAACCGCTTCCATTCGCGGGAATGGTCGTTCAGGCGGAGAGTGTGAACGGGAACTACGAGGCTGCGATTGTTCTGGAGTGTGACAGCATTCAACGCACGCGCCTTGCCGGACTGGAAAAGCACTTTCTCATTAGCATTGACCATCACTTGAGTGGCAAACCGTTTGGAGATGTGAATTGGATTGATCCTACCGCCGTGGCCACCGCGGAGATGATTTATCGCCTGGCACGCGAAGCTGGGGTAAAGGTTTCGCCGGAGATCGCGACTTGCCTATATACGGCGCTGCTTACCGACACCGGTTCCTTCATGTTTGAGGGAACCAACGACCGCACCTTTGCGTTGGCGCGCGAGTTGGTGCTTGCAGGCGCGAATCCGGCATATTGCGCACGCAACGTGTACTTTGGACATTCCACAGCGAAAATGCGGTTACTCGGAGCGGCGCTTTCCAATCTTCAT
>DASXFN010000032.1:0-77806 GCA_036489565.1 Terriglobales bacterium | reverse complement strand
CCATGGGCGATTTTCCTTCCCGCCGTTCAGCGTCTAGAGCAAAGTCAATCATCATAATGGCGTTCTTCTTCACCAGGCCTATCAAGAGAATGATGCCGATCATTCCTATGACGTCGAGTTGCATGTGGAATGCGAGCAATGCCAGCAAAGCTCCCACGCCAGCGGAAGGAATGGTAGAGAGAATGGTGATGGGATGGATGAAGCTTTCATACAAAACGCCGAGCACGATATAAACCGTTGCTATTGCCGTCAGAATCAGAATCCATTCGCTGGCCAGAGAGTCACGAAACGCCGCGGCCGCTCCCTGGAAATCCGCCTGGATCGTGGAAGGGAAGCCCATCTGATCTTTCGCGTCGTCTATCAGCTTTGTCGCTTGTCCCAGGGAAATACCTGGCGCTAGATTGAATGACAAAGTCACCGCCGGAAATTGTCCCTGGTGATTCACCGCCAGCGGCGTATTCGATGGTCCAAATTTTGTGAAAGCGGAAATCGGGATCACCTGCCCATTGGAAGAGCGCACATAGATCGCCTGCAAAGCCTCTTCACTGCGCTGGAACTGTGGCTGGACTTCCATCACCACGTGATATTGATTCAGCTGGCGGTAAATAGTGGAGACCTGGCGTTGGCCAAATGCGTCGTATAGCGCATTATCGATGTCCGCCGGAGTAACGCCCAACCGTGCCGCAGTGTCACGATCAATAATGATGTCGGTTTGCAGACCAAACGTTTGCTGGTCTGTATTGGCGTCACGGAGCTCGGGCATGCTCCGCAACTTCGCCAAAAGACGAGGAGCCCAGTAGTTCAAGTCCTGCAAGTTTTCGCCTTGCAGTGTGTACTGATATTCGGCCTGGCTCTGTCTGCCGCCAATGGTCAGGTCTTGCGAAGATTGCATGAACAAGGTCGCTCCAGGGACAACCGCCAATTTTCTTCTCAATCGGCCGATCACCTGGTCTGCGGAAATCTTCCGGTCGGCCAGTGGCTTTAAGGTGATGAACATGTGCCCCTGGTTGCTGGCGGTGTTACCGCCGGCAAATCCCACAATGGTTTCCACCGCGGGATCCTGCATTACGATGCGCACGAACTGCCGCATCTTCTGGCTCATCGCATCAAAAGAAATATCTTGTGAGGCTTGCACCGCACCCGAGAGCCGGCCTGTGTCCTGCTGCGGGAAAAATCCCTTGGGGACTCTTGCGTAAAGAAATACGCTTAAGACCGCGGTTAAAATCGTAATCACCAGCGTTACTGGCTGGTGCCGTAAAACCACACGCAAGACACGCTCGTAAACAGCGAGTATCTTGTCAAAAATTCCCTGGCTGAACTTATAGAGCCGCCCATGTTTTTCTTCGCCCAGCGGCTTTAGAAATTTCGCGCACATGGTCGGGGTCGTAGTCAGCGACACCACCAGGGAAATTCCAATGGTAATGCTCAAAGTAATCGCGAACTCGCGAAACAACCGTCCAACAATTCCGCCCATGAGCAGCAGCGGGATAAACACGGCTACCAGCGAAGTGCTCATGGAAAGTACGGTAAATCCAATCTCTCGGGCGCCGCGATATGCGGCCTGCACCGGACGCATCCCTTTTTCCAGATAACGCATGATGTTTTCCAACACCACAATCGCGTCGTCCACCACAAAGCCAGTGGAGATGGCGAGTGCCATGAGGGAAAGATTGTCCAGGCTATAGCCGAGCACATACATCACTCCGAACGTTCCCACCAGTGAAAGCGGCACGGCGATACTCGGGATGAGCGTGGAACGCACGGTGCGCAGAAACACAAAGACCACCAGAATCACCAGCACAATCGAAATCAGCAGCGTGATCTCAATGTCATCCACCGAAGCGCGAATCGTTGTGGTGCGGTCCATGACCACGCCGACATGGATTGCGGGAGAAATGGATGCCTGCAATTGCGGCAGGAGAGCATACACTCGATCCACCGTATCAATAATGTTGGCGCCCGGTTGCCGGAAGACGATCACTAGCACCGCCGGTTTGCCGTTGGCCAATCCCATCACGCGCGTATCTTGTACCGAATCTTCGACATCAGCCACATCGTCGAGACGTACCGCTGCGCCAGTGGCGCGGTCATATCCAACGATCAAGGGACGGTACTGATCTGCCACTTTGATCTGGTCGTTGGAATCGATGGTCCAGGACGTGGTCGCGTCAGAGACCTGTCCCTTGGGCGAATTGGCATTCGCGGAGCCCAGCACATTGCGCACGGTATCCAGGCCAATCCCCATCTTGTTCAGCGCGGTTGGATTTACTTCAGCGCGCACCGCCGGCTGTGCGGAACCACCGACGAATACCTGGCCGATTCCGCTTACCTGCGCTAGTTTCTGAGCCAAAATGGAGTCGCCGGCGTCGTACATTTGCGGCACTGTGATCGTGTCCGATGTGAGCGACAAAATCATGATGGGCGCATCCGCGGGGTTTACTTTGCGATAATAGGGATTTCCCGGAAGGTTTGTGGGAAGTTGGCTGCGCGCCGCGTTAATCGCCGCTTGCACGTCCCTCGCCGCGGCATTAATGTCTCGATTCAAATCGAATTGCAGCACAATCCCAGTTGAGCCCGCTTGACTCGTCGAAGTCATCTGGTTGATGCCGGCAATGCGCCCGAACTGACGCTCCAATGGTGTAGCCACCGCCGACGCCATGGTCTGCGGGTCCGCTCCCGGAAGCGATGCACCCACCTGAATAACAGGGAACTCAACCTGCGGCAGAGGCGCCACGGGAAGAAAATTGAACGCCAGCGCCCCAGACAGGAACAATGCGAACGTGAGCAACGAAGTGCCCACGGGCCGCTTAATGAATGGGGCAGAAATGTTCATTGCTAATCCCCAACCGCCGGAGCTTCCACGGGATTTCCTACGCGATATTTGGAAAACTTCTGGGCCAGACGGTCAAACCAGAGATAGACTACCGGCGTCGTGTACAGCGTGAGCAACTGGCTCACCAGCAACCCGCCGACAATCGTGATGCCCAAGGGACGCCGCAATTCTGAACCGGTGCCAGTACCCAGCGCCAGAGGCAGTCCACCAAGCAGGGCCGCCATCGTCGTCATCATGATCGGCCGGAAGCGCAGCAGGCAAGCCTGAAAAATAGCTTCTTCCGGTTCTTTCTTTTCCTCGCGTTCGGCCTCCAAAGCAAAGTCAATCATCATGATGGCATTCTTCTTTACGATGCCAATCAGCAAAATGATTCCTATGAGCCCGACCACATCCAGATCGTAGCCCGTGACCAATAACGCCAGCAGCGCCCCCACTCCGGCCGAGGGCAGCGTTGAGAGAATGGTGATGGGATGAATGTAACTCTCGTAAAGCACTCCCAGAACGATATAGACCGTGATAATGGCGGCCAGAATCAGCCACGGCTCCGAAGATAGCGAGTTGCGAAATGCCGCAGCCGTCCCCTGAAAACTGGTATGAATGCTCACCGGTAGATGAATGTCCTGCTCAGCCGCATCAATCGCCGTGGTGGCATCTCCCAGTGACGCGCCCGGCGGAAGATTAAAGGAGAGTGTAACCACGGGAAATTGCCCCTGGTGATTGATGGCCAGGGCGGTATTTTGGCGTTCAATGTGGCTGAAGGCCGAGAGTGGGACTTGAGTCCCCGTGGAAGACGCCACGTAAAGACTTTTCAGAGAATCCGGGTTTTCCGCGAACTGCGGGCTGACCTCAAGCACCACGTGATACTGGTTCAACTGCGTGTACATGGTTGAGACCTGCCGCTGTCCAAAAGCGTCATAGAGAGTACTGTCAATCGCGGCGGGAAGAATTCCCAACCTTGACGCGGTATCGCGGTCCACCACCAGGTCCGCTTCCAAGCCATCATTTTGCTCATCGCTGGCCACATCCAGCAGCTTCGGCGACTGTTTTAATTTGTCCAAGAGCCGCGGCGCCCAAACAGCGAGTTCATCGCCGTCAGCGTCTTCCATGGAATATTGATACTGCGTCCGGCTCACGCGGTCTTCCACTGTCAGGTCCTGTACCGGTTGCAGGTACAGCGTAATGCCCTGGACCTTCGCGGCCTCCGGCGCAAGATCGTTAATAATTTCAGTGGCTGTTTCTTTGCGCTGGTCGCGAGGCTTCAAATTGATCTGAATGCGTCCGCTGTTCGGCGTGGTGTTCGTGCCATCTACTCCAATAAAGGACGACAGGCTTGCGACGTTCGGATTTTTAAGAATGGCTGCGGCCAGTTGCTGCTGCCGCTCTGAGAGCGCGGTGAAAGAAATGTTTTCCGGTCCTTCCGTGATGCCCATTAGCACACCAGTATCCTGTACAGGGAAGAAACCTTTGGGCACATACACGTACAAAAGCAGCGTCAACACCAGCGTGCCCGCGGTGACCATCAACGTCGCGGTCTGGTGCTTTAAAACCCATTTCAGCGTGTGACCGTAATATTCAATGACGCGCTCGTAAAAATTCTCTGACGCTTTGTAAAAGCGCCCTTGCTTGGCCGGATCTTTGTAACGCAGCAGTTTCGCGCACATCATGGGCGTCAAGGTCAAAGACACCACGGCGGAGACCAAAATAGTGACCGCCAGCGTCACCGCAAATTCCCGGAACAATCGGCCCACAATGTCGCCCATAAACAACAGCGGAATGAGCACGGCGATTAACGACACCGTCAATGAAACAATCGTAAAACCAATTTGCCCCGCGCCCTTCAGCGCGGCCTCCAGCGGCGAGAATCCTTTTTCCAAAAAGCGGTCGATGTTCTCGATCATGACGATGGCGTCATCCACCACAAACCCGGTAGAAATGGTCAGCGCCATCAGGGAAAGATTGTTCAGGCTGTAGCCGACCAGATACATCACCCCAAAAGTCCCTATGATGGAGAGCGGCACAGCGACACTCGGAATGACCGTGGCTGCCAGATTACGCAGGAAAAGGAAGATCACGAGCACCACGAGGCCTATGGTAAGGATGAGAGTGAACTGCACGTCTTTTACCGAGGCTCGAATGGTTTCCGTACGGTCGGTCAATATCTGGAGTGTTACCGACGACGGCATGGAATGCTGCAATTGCGGCAATAAATTCTTGATGCTGTCCGATACGCTGATGATATTCGCGCCCGGCTGGCGCTGAATGTTTACGATGACCGCCGGCGTTTGATTCATCCACGCGGCCTGCATCGTGTTCTCCGCGCCATCCACTACCGTGGCGACATCCGATAAACGCACCGGAGCGCCGTTCTTATAGGCAATGACTAATCCGGTGTACTCGCTTCCGCTGAGCAGTTGGTCATTCGCGCCGATGGTGAACTGCTGCCTGGGGCCGTTCAGAACTCCTTTGGCCTGGTCAACGTTTTGATTGCCCAGGGCCGTTCGCAGGTCTTCCAGGCTCATTCCGTAGGAAGCAAGCGCGGTGGGGTTCGCCTGTATCCGAACTGCTGGTTTTTGTCCTCCGCTAATTGAGACAAGCCCGACGCCGGGAAGCTGCGAAATTTTCTGCGCCAGGGCCGTGTCCGCAAGGTCTTCCACTTTCGAAAGCGGCAACGTTTGCGAGGTAAGTGCCAGCGTCAGAATCGGCGCGTCGGCGGGATTTACCTTGCTGTAAATCGGCGGATTGGGTAAGTCCTTGGGAAGGTAAGTGCCACCGGAGTTGATGGCCGCCTGCACTTGCTGTTCCTCAATATCTATATCTTCATTCAGGTTGAATTGCAGGGTGATCAGCGAGCTTCCAGCGGAACTCGTTGAAGTCATCTGGCTCAGCCCGGGAACTTGCCCGAACTGCCGCTCCAAAGGCGCGGTCACCGATGAAGCCATCACATCCGGTCCCGCTCCAGGATAAAACGTCATTACCTGGATCGTGGGATAGTCCACCTCGGGCAGCGCCGATACCGGCAACGCTCGATAAGCAACCAGGCCCACCAGCAACAAACCAACGGTGAGTAGAGACGTTGCAACCGGACGAAGAATGAATAAGCGCGACGGACTCATTGCGTGGGCGTTCCTGGGGTTTGGTCCTGCGTGCTTCCATTTTCCGCCTGCTGGGTTTTTCCCGCCCCCGGGGTGCGCGGCTCAACTTTGCTTCCCGCCTGCAGTTTGTCTTGACCGTCAGTCACCACGATGTCGCCGGCTGAAACACCACTGGAGATGGCACTGGCGTTGTTCTGCGTCAACGCAATTTGTACTTCACGAACGTCCACGGTTTTGTCCGGCTTTACCACATAAACAAAATTTCCCTGCGGCCCGCGCTGAATCGCTGCCGCCGGAATAATGATCGCCTTTTTACGTGTCTCCAGCAGCATGCGGATATTTACGAACTGGTTTGGCCAGAGCTGTTCATCCTTGTTCGCAAAAACGGCCTTTAGCTTTGCTGTGCCGGTAGTCTGGTCAATCTGGTTGTCAATGGTAAGCAGCGTCCCGCTTTCCAGCTTCGTCTGGTCGTCGCGGCTGTAAGCTTCCACCGGCAACGACCGTTGTCCCATCTGCTTTTGCACCGAAGGCAGACTGTCTTCCGGCAACGTAAACAACACCGCGATGGGCTGCAATTGCGTGATCACCAGCATTGCGGTCGTATCGGCAGCATGGACCATGTTTCCGGGATCCACCAGCCTTAGACCAATCCGGCCGCTTACCGGCGCCGTAATGTCGCAATAAGTGAGGTTCAGTTTTGCATTATCAATATTGGCTTGATCGGTGCGCACAGTTCCTTCCAACTGGTCCACCGTCGCCTGCTGGGTGTCCACTTGCTGTTGCGACATAGCGCCCGATTCCTGCAACAATCCTTTGTATCGTTGGTAATTCAGTTGGGCATCGCGGAGTTGCGCCTGATCTTTAAAGAGAGTGGCCTGCTGCTGCTCGAGCGCTACCTGATACGGGCGAGGATCAATCACCGCCAGCAGGTCTCCTTTATTTACATGCTGACCTTCCTTGAAGGCGACTTTCACCAGTTGGCCATCCACGCGCGTTTTTATCGAGACCGTATTAAAAGCGGTGACCGAGCCCAGGCCTGTCAGGTAAACCGGCATGTCCTGGATCTTTGCAGTTGCCACTGAGACCGGCATAGGTTGTCCCGCGCCTGCATGGGCGGTCCCTTTTGCGTCACTGCCGCTGCAAGCGGCAAAGCTCAGACAAAGCAGCAAAATTGCGGCGAGCAGATAGGGAGATTTCATTGCCGCAAATCCGCTCCTCCCACGCTTCCTCTTAAAACTTATTTCCGAATCTACTTCCGACGATAATGGCAATGCGATCATGTTTGACCCGTATAAGGGATTTGGTTGCTGCAATTTCTGCCCTGATGGACCTACTTATGTTAACCCCTATTGCACTAATTTGTTTTGCGTTCCATTGGCAGCATCCATCCTAAGATGAATATGGTCAAGCGCGGACTCCCATCTTTACAAAGTTTTACCTTCCTTGACCGACTCTTTACCGGTGCCGCGAAACGACTGGTGTTCCAATACGTGTCTAGTTCAGGAGGAGTCACATGCGCATCGCCCGCACCATCGTTTTAGTTCTTGTTTCATCATTTTGTGTTTGGGCGCAGGACGCACCACAAACGCCACCGCCCGATGCTCAACCACAGGCACAGGGAAACTGGCAGCACCACCGCGGCCCCGGCACTGGCGGCGCCATCACTGCAATCTCTGGAAATTCCATAACCTTAAAAACGCGCGACGGCCAAACCGCGCAAGTGAGTGTGAACGATCAAACGCGATTCCGTAAAAGCCGCGCGGATGCCAAGCTCGCCGATTTGAAAGTCGGCGACATGGTATTCGTTCGCGGCGAACAGAAAGATGGCGTTTGGCAGGCTGAAGTTGTAGCTGAGCGTCCCGAAGGCGGAATGGGAATGGGGATGGGCGGCCCGGGTGGCAACTTCCGCGAGAATCTCGGCAAGACCATTATCATGGGCGAAATTACCGCCATGAACGGGACGCAGTTAACGGTCCAGCGTCCTGACGGCGTCTCGCAGAATATTACCGTGGACGAGAATACTTCTTTCCGTAAGGATAATGAGAGCGTCACGCTAACCGACCTTAAAGTGGGGGATCACGTTTTCGGCCGTGGCGAACTCAAGAACAATGTCTTCGTGCCTTCGCAATTGAATGTTGGACAGCCGCGGTTTGGTCAGGGCCAGCACGGCGGCAACGGTCCACACGAACAAGGTGGCCAACCGCAGCAACCACAGCAGCAATAACCAATGACAATCTGATGATGCCGCTATGGCAGAGCAGACGCAATCTTCGCGCATGAAAATATTTAGAAACAGTTCATCGAAAGCTGTGCGCCAGATCGCTCTGCTTCGCCATGGCACTCTTGCGATGGCGATTCTCTTCGCGCCGTTTGCGTTGGGCCAAAATAGCGCGATGCAAAACGCCCCCCCGCAAAATAGCCCAGCCCAAAATACGGCCCCATTGACTCCCGCCGGAGTAATCCACGGACTTGTGAAATCCGGAAGCCAGCCGTTGCCCGGCGTCACGATTACGGCCGCCAATACGCTCACAGGACAAAAAGTCTCAACATCATCAGACCTCGACGGAAGCTACGCCCTTCAGGTCCCTTCGGCCGGACATTACGTGGTTCGCGCTCAAATGCCAGCATTTGCGGTGGTCACGCAAGACGTCCACATCAATGCGAACGCTCCCGATGCACAGGTTGATATGGAATTGGTCCTGCTATCCCGCGCTCCCAAGCAAGCCACTTCGCAGGAACTTGCTGCTGCCATGGGCATTCCGTCCGGCAATCAGACCAGCACCGGAGCAGGGAACCAACGCGGCTTTCAAAGTATGTCGGTCATGCAGAGCGACGCCACCGATAACTGGCAGGGCGGAGCGGGATCCGGAGCAGGAAGCAGCGCGTTGCCAGGAATGTCAGACACCGCCGCGACTGAATCTGTTTCCGTGGCGGGAAACACGTCCAACCCGTTTGGCAACATGAGCAGCGCGGAAATGCAGCAACGCTTTCAGGAAATGCGCCAGCAATACGGAGGCGGCCTGCCGGGCGCCGTAGGAGGCGGATTTGGCAGCACCTTCGGCGGTGGCTTTGGTGGCGGCTTCGGAGGTGGCGGCGGAGGATTCATTCTGGGGGGAGCAGGCGGCAGGGGAGGCCGGGGTCGCGGCGGCTTCAATAGTAATCAGCCACACGGCAGCGTTTATTACGATGTCCAGGACGGCGCTCTGAACGCATCGCCTTTTTCCGTGACCGGCCAGCCCACCAGCAAGCCCGACTTCATCTCCCACCGCTTCGGCGCTTCTTTAGGCGGCCCGCTCAACATTCCAAAACTTTACAACGGTGGCTCCAAGACTTTCTTCTTCTTTAATTACAACGGCACCCGCGGAGAAACTCCCTTTGACGAATTTTCGACTGTTCCCACCGCCGCCGAGCGCTTGGGCAATTTCACCGGCATCGCAAATATCATTGACCCCACTACCGCATCGCCCTTTGCCAACGACACAATCCCGCAGATCAATCCCATCGCACAGGGACTGCTCGCCTACATTCCGCTGCCAAATTTGCCGGGAGCCACGCAGAATTTTCACTTCGTCACCGCAACCAACACCAGCGGCGATGATTTGAACATTCGCCTGAATCGTACGCTGGGAGCTACCACCACCCGCCAGGGAGGGCGAGGTCGCGGTCGGGGGCCGCGCAACAGCCTGAGCTTTGGCCTTCATTACCACCATTCCGAATCCAATCTCACCAATGCTTTTCCGGGATTAGGAGGAACCACGAGCGTGCGCAGTTGGGATGTTCCCATCTCCTACACCCGCACCTTCGGAAAACTAATCAATACCGCGCGCGTGGAGTTCAATAGCAGCCGCAGCCAAACGCAAAACCTTTTTGCCTTCTCCCAGAACATTGCCGGGAGTCTCGGCATTCAGGGCGTCTCGCAAAATCCCTTCGACTGGGGCGTTCCCAATCTTTCATTCACGGATGTGGCCGGCCTCACAGACACGAGCCCTTCACTCTTGCGCAATCAGACCCTGACTTTTTCCGACAACATGATCTGGAGCCACGGCAAGCACACGCTCCGCTGGGGCGGAGATTTCCGCCGCCTCCAACTCAATACCGAAAACGACAGCAACCCTCGCGGCGCATTCGTGTTTACCGGAGCGTTCACGGGTTACGATTTTGCCGACTTTCTTCTCGGCCTTCCGCAGGAAACCTCTGTGCAGTATGGAGCTAGTCCGACAACCACTCGCAACTTCCACTTCCGTGGAAATTCCTGGGACTTATATGCCCAGGATGAATGGCGCGTACGCGGAAATCTGAGTTTCAACCTCGGCGTGCGCTACGAATATGTTTCGCCCTTCTCAGAGATCAACGATCAATTAGTGAATCTCGCTGTTTCTCCGACATTTGATCCAACCATCAGCCCCGCTTTGCAGATTGCTGGGCAATCCACTGTTCCACAAACCATTACAAAGCCGGACCGCAACAATTTTGCGCCCCGCATAGGCCTTGCGTGGAAGCCTTTTTCAAAAACAGTGGTTCGCAGTGGATACGGTATTAACTACAATCTCGGCGAATATCAAGACATCGCGCAAAATCTAGCTTTCCAGCCGCCATTCGCCACGGCTCAAACGAATACGATCCAGCAGGGCGGGGCTCCCACCCTGTCTTTACAGAACGGGTTCCCAGCGCCTTCGTCGGGACAAATCACCAACAACTTTGCCGTCGATCCGAATTACCGTCTTGGCTACGTACAGATGTGGGATTTGGACGTTCAGCAGGAAATCCGGCCAACGTTGTTGTTGAATGTGGACTACACCGGAAGTAAAGGGACTGCGCTGGACATTCTTGAAGCGCCGAACCGTACGCTTGAACCACTTACCAATTCCTCAGGCGCTGCTGTTTGTCCAGGAAATGAAAGCCTTGTGTGGTGCAATGTCTCGCCTTTTTATCTTGAGTCTTCTCAAGGGTCATCCATCCTTCATGCTGGCTCGATTCGTATTCGCAAGCGCCTGCAAAACGGAGTGTCCCTCGGAGGCACTTACACTTATTCGAAGTCGCTCGACAACGCATCTTCCATCGGCAACGGCATTGTCATCTCCACTGCGGGTTTCGGTGGAGGAGGCTTTGGTGGGAGTGGTGGAGGAGGTGGCGGCGGTGCAGTTATTTCCGGTTCAACTTCGGTCGCACAGAATCCGTTGAACCTCGCAGCCGAGCGTGGACTCTCCAGCTTTAATCAAACGCACCGCTTTACCGCCGACTATTTGTGGGAGTTGCCCATCGGGAAGGACAAGAAATGGTTGGGCAACGGCGGAGTCGCTGCGGCGATCTTGGGCGATTGGCAATGGAGCGGCGATTGGACCATCGCCTCCGGCCTTCCGTTCACGCCGGTCATCGTCGGCGATCAGGCCGAAGTCGGCGGCGGCACCAACGGCACGCTTCGTCCCGATGTTGTGGGTAATGCCAATCTTGGCGGCCCAATCTTCACCGCGCGTGGCATTCAGTGGTTTAATACCTCCGCGTTTACCACTCCGGCAGCGGGACAATACGGCGACGCCGGACGCAACAGCATCATTGGCCCCGGCACTCTCTTGTTCGATATGGCCATGACGAAAGTCTTTCCCTTGGCCGACAGCCGAATGCTGGAGTTCCGCATCACGACGTCGAACGTTTTCAATCACCCGAATTTTTCAGCCATTGATACCAACTTAAATTCGCCCACGTTTGGTCTGGTCACCAGTGCGGGCTCCATGCGGACGGTGCAACTGCAAGCGCGCTTCCGCTTTTAGTGCTTGTTTGAGAATTACCGATCAGAAATTATGAATCTCGGCACAAATCACGCGTTCCGCAAATGGCCCGGCAAACTTCTTGCCCTCATTATGGAAGTGGCCCTCGTCGCCTCCTATCTGCCCGCCCAGCAGGACGCTGATTACACCTTCCACGCGCAAACTGAAATTGTTCTGGTAAACGTGAGCGTCCGCGACAAGAGTGGGAAATTTGTTGACGACTTAAAACCCGAAGACTTCAAAGTTACCGAGGACGGCAAACAGCAAAAAATCCTCTCATTCGATGTGGAAAATACCGATGCCATCCCGTCGTTTGCCACCTCGCAGCCCAGCACTGCGCTCTCCCAACTCGCGGTAAAACAAAGCACCGCAACAGCCGCACCCGCGTCTGCAGCTCCCGCAAAAACCACCGACGCCGAATTCAAAGACCATCGCCTCATCGTGCTCTTCTTCGATCTTTCCGCCATGCAGCCCGATGAGATTGATCGCTCCGCCCAGGCCGCGGAAAATTACGTGGACAAGCAAATGCAGCCCGCCGATCTCGTTGCGGTTGTCTCGCTAGGCAACGATCTGGAAGTCAGCCAGGACTTTACCTCCGACAAGCAGCAGCTAAAAAAGGTTCTCGCTGCATTCAACGAAGGTTCCGGCCAGGGCTTCGAAGAGGGAACTACCGGCACCACCGAAGGCACGCAGGACGTCGGTCAATCCTTCACCGCCGACGATACCGAATACAACGTTTTCAACACCGACCGCCGCCTTGAAGCCATACGCGCCGTCGCGGAAAAGCTGGCGCACGTCCAACAGAAGAAGTCGTTGATTTATTTTTCCAGCGGTATGGACCGCACGGGCCTTGAAAATCAATCCGAACTGCGCGCCGCCACCAACGCCGCCGTCCGAGCCAATCTTTCCATTTACACCATGGACATTCGTGGCCTGCAAGCGGTCGTCCCCGGCGGTGAGGCCCAGAGCGCCAGCATGCGCGGCACTTCGGCCTATTCCGGCCAGGCTATGCTGAATGCCTTCAACTCAAATTTCTCCAGCCAGGAAACGCTTGTCACCCTCGCCGGCGATACCGGCGGCCGCGCCTTCCTCGACTCCAACGACTTCAGCCGCGTCTTCACCGGCGTGCAGAATGACACCGCACGTTACTACCTCATCGGATACCACAGCACCAATCCCTCGCGCGACGGAAAATATCGCCATATTTCCCTGAGCATTGTGCGCCCTGGGGTGAAGCTGGAATACCGCAAAGGCTATTACGCGCCCGCCGACTTTAAGCATTCCAATCAGGACAATCGCGAGCGCCAACTGCAGGAAGAGTTTGCTTCTGAACTCCCCAGCACCGATCTTCCCGTGTATCTTTCCGCCGGATATTTCCGCCTGAGCGAAGGCAAGTTCTTTGTCTCCATTTCCATTGTCGTGCCCGGCTCCGAAATTCCTTTCATCAGCAAGAGCAATCAGGACAAGGCCACGCTCGACATCATCGGCGGCGTGGAAGACGACAAAAAACATCCGATGGATGAAATCCGCGACACCGTCAAGCTCGCCGTAAATACTTCCACCGACGTCAAGCGCAAGAATGTGCAGTACAACAACGAGTTCTATCTGACGCCAGGCCAGTATCACCTCAAGTTCGTGGTGCGGGAAAACGAAACCGGACGCATGGGTTCGTTTGAAACCGATATCACCATTCCTGACTTGAAAAATCAGCCGCTGAAAATGAGTTCCGTAATCCTAGCCAACCAGATTCAGCCCGCGCCAAAAAGAAAAATCAGCAACGATCCTCTAGTGCACGACGGCTCGGAAATTATTCCCAACGTCACCCATGTCTTTTCCAACGGCCAGCATCTTTATTTTTATTACGAGGTCTACGATCCCGCGCAGGCCGACGGCTCTAAATCCAAAAACGATGTTCGCTTGCTCTCAAACGTCGTTTTCTTCCAGGGCAAGGTGAAGTCTTACGAAACGCCTCTGGTGGAAACGAAATCGCTCGCCGCACCGGACCGCAAAGCCGCCATTTTCCAACTGGACGTCCCTCTCAGCCAGCTCAAGCCCGGCTTCTACACTTGCCAGGTAAACGTCGTGGATGATGCGGCAGGCAAGTTCCTCTTTCCGCGGTTGGCGCTCCTCGTAAGAAACTAAGCGACGAAAGCTATCTCACAAATCAAGTTTTGGGAAGGGCACGGCTTCAGCCGTGCCGCCCAGATCTGCAAACACGGGCTTTAGCCCCTGAGGGAACACAGGTTCATTCACTGGTTAACGACTGGATGGCTTCTAATAAAATCGTCTGACGCTGGGCTGCGCTCCGGCAACGTGGCCGCACTCCGGCGCTCCCGGCAAATTCATCAGTTACCATGTCTGCATGAAGCCGCCCTACACTCGCAGGGAATTCTTGCAGACCACTACCGCCGCCGGCGCTGCCGTCACGCTCGCGCAATTTACCCCCAATTTGCTTCGCGCTGATGAAGCTCCCTCAATCCCGCTCCCGGCGCATCCCGCTTGGGCGGAAAAACCCATGCGCTGGGCTGAACTCACCCTGGTCGAAGACGACCCCGGCAAGTTTGATCCCAATTTCTGGCTGGATTACTTCAAGCGCACGCATTGCGAGGGTGCGTGCCTGAGCGCCGGCGGATGCGTCGCCTATTACCCAACGCAAATTCCATTTCACCACCGCAGCACATGGCTCGGCGACCGCGATGTCTTCGGCAACCTCGTCTCCGGATGCAGGGCACTTGGCATGGCGGTGCTCGCCCGCACCGATCCGCACGCTACTTACGACGATCTCCAGGCCGCGCACCCTGATTGGATCGCCGTGGATGCCGAGGGCCATCCCCGCCGCCACTGGTCGTCCCCTGAAATGTGGGTCACCTGCGCCTACGGCCCTTATAACTTCGAGTTCATGACCGCCGTGCATAAAGAAATCATGTCGCGTTATCACGTGGATGGCATCTTCCTCAACCGCTGGGAAGGCTCCGGCCAGTGCTACTGCATCCATTGCCAGCAGAATTTCCGCGCCGCCTCGGGCTTTGCCTTGCCGCGTACAGACGACCCGCAGGACCTCGCGCGCCGCGCCTACGGTCTCTGGCGTCAGCAACGCCTCATGGAACTGCTGCAACTCTGGAACAGAGAACTTCTCAAGATCAACCCCGACTCGTGCGTCATCCCGAACAACACAAGCGGCGCTCTAAACTCTCTCGACGCAGTCCATCTCAGCGCGCAAGTGCCTTTGCTTGTCGCCGACCGTCAAGCTCGCCACGGCCTCACTCCGCCCTGGGCCATCGGCAAAACGGCAAAAGAATATCGCGCCACCGCCGGCAACAAACTAGTTGCCGGACTCTTCGGCGTCGGCCTGGAAGAAGCCTATCGCTGGAAGGACAGCGTACAGAGCCCCGCCGAAATCCGAATCTGGGTGCTCGACGCCATCGCCAACGGAATGCGCCCCTGGCTCAGCAAATTCAGCGGCACTCTGCATGACGAACGCTGGCTCAAAGGCGTGCAGGATATTTTTGTCTGGACGGAAAAGAACCAGCGCTACCTGCAGCACCAGATTCCCATTGCGCAAGTGGCGCTCGTCTATTCACAGCAAACCGCGTGGTTCTACGGAGGCACAGACGCCCGGCCCAAAGTGGAGGACTACGCCCTCGGTTGGTATCAAGCCCTCGTCGAAGCGCGGATTCCATTTGAAATGGTGCATGACCGCCTGCTCGACGCAGATCACATCAGTCGGTTCAAAACCCTCATCCTGCCCAACATCGCCGCCCTGAGCGACGCCCAATGCGACCAGCTCCGCGTCTTCGTAAAAAATGGCGGCAATCTGATTGCCACCTATGAAACCAGCCTCTACGACGAGTGGGGCGTGCGCCGCAAAGACTTCGGCCTCGCCGATCTATTCGCCGTCAACTGGAGCGGTCGCAGCCAGGGCCCGATGCTGAATTCTTATCTTCGCCTCGAGCACGAGACCACGCCGCACCATCCGCTATTCAAAGGACTGGAAGACGCTCCGCGAATCATCAATGGCGTGTGGCGGCTGGAAGTCGAACCGCGCGAAAAGTTTTCTCAGATGCCCATCACATTGATTCCCAGCTACCCGGATCTGCCCATGGAAAAAGTTTATCCGCGCCAACCCCACACCAATATCTCCGAGGTATATCTCCGCGATCTGTCGTCAAAAGAAAAGTCCGCCGGCCGCGTCGCGTATTTTCCCTGGGACATAGACCGCACCTTCTGGGAAGTACTCTGCTTGGACCACTTCAAACTGCTGCGCAACACAGTCGACTGGGCCACGCGCGAACAACAAATGGTGAAGGTAACAGGCCCTGGTCTGCTGGACGTCACTGCATGGCACGACCAGAACGCGATCGTCATTCATCTGGTGAACCTCACCAATCCCATGACCATGAAAGGCCCGTACCGGGAGTTCTTTCCCGTTGGCGAGCAAACCGTCAGAGTCCGGCTTCCGCACGGAATGAAAGAGAAAGCCGTGCGCCTGCTGGTCGCCGAAAAGACGCCGCGCGTGCAACACAATGATAATGACGAAGAGTTGACCATCACCGTGCCCTCCATTCTGGACCACGAGGTAGTCGCACTCGATTTGTAGAAATGAATTCTAAGCCGTCTGATAAATCAGATTGCAGAAGTGCACTGTTAAGAAAGGCCCCGATTCGAAAAAGCGCTGATTTGGGAAGACAATGGTTTTACCAAGGCAAATGGTTTCGGGAAGGGCACGACTTCAGTCGTGCCGCTAAAATCCGCAAAACAGCGGGCTTTAGCCCCTGAGGAAACACATATTCCATTTCACCAATTCATTAGAGACGACCGAACGCCGCAGGGGTCCCAGGTCTCGCGCCGTTCTGCAAGACCTGGGAATCTCCTCACTGCACAAACTTAACCAACCCGGACATCTGGTTCCTGATGGATGCCTTACCCACCGCCTCCACCAAAAGACTCCCATCGCTCAATCCGTAGGACCCCAAGTTCACCGAATGCACTCCAACTGGCACAGTCGTCAGCTCAAGCAGGTTCTGGCCGTCTCCGCTGAAGTACACCGCATAGTGGTCCACAGTGCTTTCGTTCCCGCTCACTTTCCACTGCAAACTGGAACCCGCTGCCGCCGCGCTCACGGTCAAACAATTATCGATCCCAGACTCGATTTCCGTCCCCTCTTCGTAATCGTTCCAGGTCACCAGTTGCAGCGCGGCAATCTGTTTTGAAGAGTTGTAGTAGCTGTTTAACTTATCAAAAGTGTCCAGCCACGTCTGCCCGCACTGCTGGCCTACCACACGATTCAAGGACCACGATGCAAGCGTGTCGTTAAAGCCCTTGTATCCCGCCCCCCACGCCATCTGTTGCGGCGCTTTGTTGGCGGCCGTGTAGAAGTGAGTCAAATAATCCATCCCGTACTGCGTGGACGTCGCATTCATCCACGAATAACTTCCGCTCGTCTCCGGATGCGTGAATCCACCGCTGTTTTCGAACACCCACGCGATGTTAGGCGAGGTCGCCGCCTGGATCGCCGCCCAGTTCAAAGTAAAGTGCAGATCCAGATCAAACTGCGTAATAACGGGCCTGCCGTTCCATCGGGCATACGCGGGCGAATTCGCATAGTGCTGTAAGACGTAATTGGTCAAATAAATCATCGTCTGCTGCGGATTGCATCCCGAACACGGGCTCAGCGTCACCGCGCCTTTATCGATCATAATAAGCACTTTAAAGCCCGGATGATTTTCCGCCGCCGCCAGCCACGCCAGCGTCGTCGGCTCGGTCGGATCGGCCGGCCCATACCAATCAATTACCACGCCATTCACTCCGCGGCTAAGCATGTCGTCCATCTGCTTTTCCACCTGCGCCGGGTCCCACGATACGTAGCCCACCTGCATATGCCGCTTGTCGCCAAACCACGGTTGCAGCTCCGCATAAATCTGCGTGTTCGCACCCGGATACAGCAGCGAGTGGATGTCCGATTTGCTGACGTTGCTCGCGCCCGCATTGCCATTCGTTTGTTGAATAAAATTATTTGCAGCACTGGTGTTGTTCGCCGTCTGTGCTGCCAATGTAGTCGTCGGAGCGGCAACCGTCACCGTCACATGGGTCCTTGCGAAACTCTTGCAGTTGTCCCATTCCTGGACAACCGTGTCATAGTTACCCGGCGCCAGCTTCAGCGTCGTCTTCAACGAGCTGCCCTTCACCACGTACGCCAACTGATAAGGCGCGGTATAAATCCCCATCGCCGACACGCCCTTGGCGCAAGTAGTCGTGGCCTTGGCCACGTATTGGACAGATGACAGAAATAATCTCGCCGTGGGCGCGGACACAGTCACGCTGCCCTTAACCGGCGCGGGCGCCTTCGCCGTGCTGGTCGCATCGCTCCGCAATGCAAAAGAACACACCAATAGCAATAAGGCGATCTGCCTTTGCATAATGTCTCCAAATTTTGGGATTGCCCGGTCTGACTGGTCGGTCTGCGGGCCAACGTAAGTATCGGCAAAAGGGTGTGTTCGATCTACATCACTAAGGGGAGCTAACCTTCGTGCAAACGCCTGTCCCTGCCCGTGCCAGCGGGCAACTCGCCTGTGCTACTTTCGATATCTCGTGCTTGCCCCTCAGCCAGAAGAGAAATTGCTACCTCAGGAAGAAAGACCCAGTATCAGGCGATTTAACCGGGGTGCCCCAGGTCTTGCCGCTGTTTCGAGACCTGGAACACTAGCCCGAAATTGAAATCGCGTTTCTGGATTAGAGGCACGAAGACCACGCTGGCCGTTATTTTTCCCGCTCCTTCTCGCGCCGAGCATCGATCATCGCCGCTATGCATGTCTCGCAAAGGAGGATTTGCTTCGGGCGCGTTGGCTGATTGCGTCGGCGATACTGCGTCTGCCTCAGGAGACGCAGTGCGCGACAAGGCTATGGCTTCGTTGCGAAAGAGATGGCGGGAATGGGAAAATATCATCCGATCTCTTCTCCTTAAGGAAATTATGCCGAATAAATCTGTACCGACCCTTTATGAATGGCTGAAAGGTATGCCGGTTCTCGACGCATTGATTGCGCGCTTCTACGAACGTGTTCTGCAGGACGAACTGCTTCGTCCGCTTTTCGCTGAGATGCCGCCTGAGCACCCCCATCACGTGGCGCAATTCCTGGGCGAGGTTTTGGGAGGTCCCAAGGAGTATTCCGAGCAACGCGGCGGGCACGCAAACATGTTGTCTCATCATTTCGGAAAGAAGATCACTGAACCTCAGCGGCGGCGCTGGGTGGGCCTATTGCTTGAATGTGCGGATGAAATGAAGCTGCCCGACGATCCTGAGTTTCGCTCCGCGCTGGTCGCGTATCTCGAGTGGGGATCGAGATTGGCAGTCATCAATTCAAATCTGGAGCCCGGCGCAAAAGCTGACTCTTCGGTCCCCATGCCCGCCTGGAACTGGGGAGTACCCGGAGGCCCCTACATCCCGGAGTAAAAGATTTCCGCAGCCTAAACCGCTTTCCGAAAGCTCGCTCAATAAAAGCGGGTGCCCCGTCCTTTCGCGTTTTTTGCGAAGGGCGGGGATGTTCATCCGTCACAGACTCTCTACACTGTAATTTTGTAATCTCCCCAAATGCCCTGGGGACTGAAACATTATCAGCAGACGCGCCAACTGCACTTCATCACCTTTAGCTGTCGTAGCCGCGCTCCGTTATTAAAAACTCCCTCGGCCAGAGACGTATTTGTGAAAACGTTAGAGCGTACCCGCGCCTGGTATGGATTCTATGTTGCCGGTTATGTCGTCATGCCCGAGCACGTTCATTTGCTCATCAGCGAACCGGAACGAAGCACTCTGTCGGTAGCTCTACAGATGTTGAAGCAAATCGTTTCGCGTGAGTTACGCGCGAAGTTATGTGCGCCGACTAACCAGAGCCCATTTTGGCAAGCGCGCTATTACGACTTCAACATCTGGAGCGAGCACAAGCGGACGGAGAAGCTGGACTACATCCACAACAATCCAGTGAAGCGGGGATTAGTAACCAGCCCCGAAAAATGGGCGTGGAGCAGTGCTCGCCATTATGCAACCGGCGAAGATTGTGGAGTTGAGATCGAATCCTGGTGGACGGCCCGCCGCCGCGAGCAGCTCGGAGTGTTTCCTACAGTTCGTTTGGCGCGGGCCGAATAAAGTCCCCGCCCTTCGCAAAATGCGCGAAAGGACGGGGCACCCCGTCATGTAGCAGTTTCAATTAGTGTGGGACGATCTGGACACCAAACTCAATGTGGGTGCCCCACCCTTTTTCGCGTTTGTTGCGAAAAGGGTGGGGAAGTGGAGGATACTCTGTCGGACTCCGATGGACCGAATCAGAAGTCGAGGTATGAAACAGTGCTACTTGAAAAATGAAAGGCTGGGCCACCCGCCCACCTCAATAGACGCCCGGAATCAGCCGCTTTGTGTTTCGGCTGTAGTCTTCGTAATCGGCTCCAAAAGCCAGGCGGAGCGCGGTCTCTTCAACATGAATGCGATACAACAAAGCCAGAGTTGGCGGAACCAGAACAACGGCAAAGCAGGCCCATGTGCGTGCGTGAAGGGCAAAAGCCAGGAAAATCAGTTCCAGACCGAGATAGGAAGGATGACGGACTATGCGATAGAGTCCGCTGCGCTGCAGCCGCTGCCCGGCGCGCATCGCTACGTTCGCGCTGAAGGCCCTGCCGAGAGTAACAACTGCTGCGGCACGAACTCCCAAACCGAGAAGGAAAATCCCAAATGCCACCGGCCGCAGCCAGCTATAACTCCCCGGCATGTCGAACGGGAAAAATTTGTGCATCCACTCGTCGATCCTGAGCGATGCAATAATAACCACCCAAAGAATGATCTGCGTTCCGTGATCTTGTATCTTGCCTTTGCCTCGAAACGTTGTTGTGAACAGGGCGATGAGGACTTCACCCACGGCCCACACAATTGTCAGTACATGAAAAAAGAACTCGAGGTTCATGATCGTCCTGATTTGCCCTTATTCTACGCGGTCCAGCTTTCAGAGTTTGGGTGGCATGGCCCACTCTTTCCACGTACCAAGTTTAACCAAGGCTGCCCGGTGCCACGTCGTGTAAGCAGCTTCAATAAGCGTGGGATATGGACATTGAACCAAAATAGGTAGACTGATGCGGAGCCTGAATAGATAGCAACCTGAATAAAAATCCGCCTACTAAAATCTAAATGCCAACCTCAATGTGGATGCCCTATCATTTTTCGCCTTTGTTGCGAAAAGGGTAGGGAAGTGGATGCTGTTCGTGTCAGACTCGGATTTTGGGCCGAACCAGAAGTTGCGGTTTGAAAATGTGCTACTTGAAATAAAAGGCTGGGCCGCCCGCCGGGTGAAAATTGTGGAGTTGAGATCGAATCTTTTTGGACGGCCCGCCGCCGCGAGCAACTCGGAGTATTTCCTACAGTTCGTTTGGCGCGGGCCGAATAAAGTCCCCGCCCTTCGCAAAAAACGCGAAAGGACGGGGCACCCCGTTACGTAAGCCGCTTCGCAAAAATCTAAATACTTAAATCAATGTGGGTGCCCCACCCTTTTTCGCGTTCGTTGCGAAAAGGGTGGGGAAGTGGAGAATACCCTGTCGGACTCAGATTTGGGTTGAATCAGAAGTTGAGGTATGAAACTTTGTTACTTGAAAAATGAAAGGCTGGGCCACCCGCCGACTAGGAAAGAATGTCCGGTATGCCAGCTTTAAATTGCTGGTATAACTTCGCTAATAGTTGTTTTTGTTCTGTCTCGCTCGTGATAGCAGACAATTGAAACTGGAGGGTTTTTTTGGGTAAATCTAGATTACATGCGATTACATAACAACCAACGGATCGCAAATCACGAGTATTTTGTTCAAGAATCTTGCCCACTCCATCCACTTTAAATCCGGCATTCAGCGTTTGAATTGATCGGATGTCGCCATGCGTAAACTGGTGTAACAACTGCATAAATGTTGTTCCTTCATCGTTAACATGAAGCCCTAAACCGGATAAGCCATCCATGCCGACGAACTGTCTCATCAAAATATCGATTTCTTGAAGTTCAGGGAATGGCTTGGGATCTCTAGCGTCCGGGTTATTTTGAACGTAAACTACTTCTTCCTCTGTAGCGAAGTACGAAAGCCATACGGCCCGTCGACTATATTCAAGAAATCTCCTTTGACTGGCCAATATTGTTAAATATCGTCGTGCAGCAAAATCAGCCTTCGCGGATTCTAAAAATTCCTTCGCCGCGTTAAAAAACAACAGAGCAAAATATTTTCTAGTTTTGACTTGTATGACATTTTCTTTATTCATTACATTTCACTCACGACTTATGTACGTCTTCGACGTTAAGGTTCAATCTTTCCTACCCCACTTCCGCCTCAATCACACTGTAAGGCGCCTTCGTCGGAATCACTCGCGTCAATCGCAATCCAGATTTAGAAAACAGTTCGGCGTACTCTTGCTCCGTGCGCTCGCGGCCTCCGGTGAAGTAGAGCATTTCGATATCAACGATCTTCGAAAAGTGCGGAGCGCCGCCCGGCGGGACCACAAGTTCGATCAAAACTACTCTTCCATTTGGCTTGCCTTGCAGCGCGCGGGCGCAGTTGCGCAGGATGGCTTGCGCCTTGTCATCGTCCCAGTCATGAATAATGTTCTTCATCAGATAAAGATCGCCGCCTTCAGGCACGGACTTGAAGAAATCTCCGCTGGCAGTGCGGCAGCGGGAGTTCAATCCGAGTTGCGCGATGCGCTGGTCAGCGCCCTTGGTGACATCGGCGAGATCGAAAAGCACGCCGTTAAGCTTAGGATACTTGCGCAAAATTTCGCAGAGAACGAAACCGTGGCCGCCGGCGATGTCCACGATAGTTGAGAATGCGGAGAAATCGTAAACCTCGAGCACGGGATAAATCGCCATGGCGCTCATGGTGGTCATGGCGCGATGGAAGCGGTCAAACTCGACCGGGTCATTCGCGAAGACTTCAAAGGAACCTTTGCCAGTTACATGTTCAATCGTCGTTTCGCCAGTTTTCACGGAGTGCAGCAGCTCGCCCGCAATGCGGAAGTGCATGGGATCGGCGATCCAGATGGCCATGTCGCGCATGGAACCTTTTACGTCGGTGCGAAGCAATTCGGAGGGTGGCGTGAGGGCGAAGTGGCGCGGCTGCGTCTCGGCGAAAATTCCCACCATGGCCAGCAACCGCAATGCTCGATACAGCGCGTCTTCGTTCGATTGGGTGGCCGTGGCAAGCTCACTGACCGGGCGCGGGCCGTCTTTAAGTAGATCCGCGATATTGAGTTCCGCCGCTACCCACAACACCGATGACACGACGTAACCGGAAGCGAACTGCATGAGATGTTGCATGGGATCGGGCTGCTGAGGCGCGCCCGTAGATTGAGGTCTTTCCACTGGAATTGCATTCATAAGATTTGTGCGCCCTCAAAAGTGATGGCACCGATCATACACACGTTGCTGGAGGCGTTATACTGCATACATGAGTGGGGCCCCGGAAAAGACCTTTTACCTGGAAACTTTTGGCTGCCAGATGAATGCCCATGACTCGGAAAAAGTCATTGGGACGCTGGTTGCGGAGGGTTATCGCCAGGTTCCCACGGTCGAAGAGGCCGGGCTGGTGCTCTATAACACCTGCTCGATTCGCGATAAAGCCGAGCAGAAAGTCTTCCATCGCCTGAACGATTATAAAAAGCTGCAAAAGCAAGGCAAGAAGTTTGGCGTCCTCGGTTGCGTGGCGCAGCAGGAAGGCGAAAAGATTTTCGAGCGCGCTCCGTATGTTTCCATGGTTTGCGGATCGGCTTCGTACCGCAACCTACCCGCCATGCTGGTGCAGATCGAGGCAGGGAACACCCGCGTCACCGGACTCGACGACCGCGAAACCGACGAGTGCTTTGAAACAGAATTCACGGCGCGCACCAATCCTCACCGCGGCTACATCACCATCATTGAAGGCTGCGACAAGTTTTGTTCGTACTGCGTGGTTCCCTACACACGCGGCAAAGAACGTAGCCGGACTTCAGAGTCCGTCCTTGCCGAAGCCCGCCAGATGGCCGATTTGGGCTACTCGGAAATTCAGTTGCTGGGCCAGAACGTAAATTCCTATCACGATCCGGCAGGGAAGCGCTCCTTCGCGGAATTGCTGGCTGCGGTCGGCGAGGTAACGGGAATCCGGCGCGTCCGCTTTACCACCTCGCACCCGCGCGATTTTGGCCGCGACATTATTGACGCAATCGACGCCGTGCCCACGCTCTGCGATCACGTGCATCTTCCCGTTCAGACCGGGTCCTCCCGCATGCTCCACGCCATGCAGCGCCTCTACACCCGCGATCAGTACATGGAACGCATTTCGTGGATGAAAGCGGCAAAGCGCGACATCAGCATCACCTCCGACATTATCGTGGGATTTCCCGGCGAGACCGACGAAGACTTCGCCGACACACTCTCACTGCTCGATGAAGTTGGTTACGACGGCATCTTCGGCTTCAAGTATTCGCCGCGCCCGAACACGCCAGCCATCGGGCTGGTTGACGCCATTCCCGAAGAAGAAAAGGCGCGGCGGTTAACGTTCCTGCAGGAAAAGCAGCGCGAATTGCAAAGGATCAGCTACAGAAAACATATTGGCGAGGTTCTTCAAGTAATGGTTGAAGGGAAGAACGAGGCGCGAAAGCAATGGGCCGGACGCACCTCGCAGAACAAAATCCTGAATTTCACGGCGCCGGAGGGTACGTCGCCGGAGCAAGGAAGCTATGTTCCGGTAAAAGTCACGGTAAGTTTTCCCAACAGCCTGGCCGGAGAGCTGGCGGTTTAATAAAGGGGTCACGATGCGGAGGTCACTATGGAAGTAGAGATGAAAATTCGCGGGCTGTTAGTGGATCCGGTGACCAATAGTCCCATTGTGGTGCTCAAGGACGTAGGCAGCGACACAGTACTGCCGATCTGGGTGGGCGTGTATGAGGCCAACGCCATCGCCATGGAGATCGAAAAGCTTTCCACGGCGCGGCCCATGACGCATGACCTGATTAAGAATGTGCTCACCGGCCTGGAAACATGCGTTCACAAAGTCGTAGTCACGGAACTGAAAGAAGACACCTTTTACGCCGTCATCTGGCTCGACCGCGGAGGCCACGCCATCAGCATTGATTCGCGTCCTTCAGACGCGCTGGCCCTGGCGCTGCGAGTGGATTGCCCGATTTACGTGGACGATGAGGTCCTAAAGAACTCCAAGCTGACGACCAATCTTTCCGACAAGGCTACCGGCGAAGAACTCCGTAAGTGGCTGGAAGGCCTGAACGATGACGACCTGGGCCGCTACAAGATGTAATCCCGTCAATAAAACAGCATAAAGTTCATAAAGAATTTCAATTGGACTAGCGCATACCTCCCATCTAAATTCAAATCCACAAGCTGTTTTGCTGGTTTCCGCGGCTGTCGCGCTGCCGGACACAATGCGCTTTTATTGTCAGGAACTTATATGGCTGCAATGCCTTCATCATTGCCGTTGGCACTCATGTCACCATTCGTAAATTACCAATTCGACTCGGCTTACGACGAGATGTTCGAGAAGCCAGGCATACCGCGCGCGCATTATCGGGAGCTTTACCGCCAAATCCTGGAGCTGCCGCCCGAAGAGTTGCGAAAAAGCCAGCAGGCGGCTGACCTTTCATTTCTGCACCAGGGAATTACTTTCACCGTATATGGCAACGAGCAGGGAACGGAGAAGGTTTTTCCCAACGATCTATTGCCGCGGATCATCTCCGGCGCGGAGTGGAGCGCCGTTGAACAAGGATTGACGCAGCGCATTACCGCCCTCAATCTTTTTCTCGGCGATATTTACCATGCAGGAAAAATTCTTTCCGATGGAATCGTCCCTCGTGAACTGATTTATAGCTGCAAGCATTTTCGCCGCGAGATGCGGGGACTAAGAGTTCCTCGGGACGTGTACGTCAGTATCTGCGGCACCGATCTTGTGCGGCTTCCTGACCGCAGTTTTGCCGTGCTGGAAGATAATCTGCGCGTGCCCAGCGGCGTCTCTTACATGCTGGCAAACCGCAAGGTGCTCAAGCGCGTGTTCCCGAGCTTGTTCCGCAATTACGGCGTGCGGCCCATTGATCACTATCCCCAAGCGCTGCTCGCGACATTACGCACTCTGGCGCCGGCAAGCTGCCCCGCCCGTTCTGAACCAACGACCGTATTGCTCACGCCTGGCGTTTTTAATTCCGCTTACTTTGAGCACACATTTTTAGCGCAGCAGATGGGCATCGAACTGGTGGAAGGCCGCGACCTGCTGGTGCACGACAATGTCGTTTACATGCGCACTACAGCCGGGCTGCGGCGCGTGGACGTGATTTACCGCCGCGTGGATGACGACTTCATGGACCCGCTCTGCTTCCGTCCCGACTCCAACCTGGGCGTTCCGGGGCTCTTCAACGCTTATCGCGCGGGCAATGTCACGCTGGCAAATGCTATTGGCACGGGCGTGGCGGATGATAAAGCGGTCTATGCGTATGTTCCCGCCATCATCAAGTATTACCTTGGGCAGGACCCCATTATTCCCAACGTCGAAACGTATCTTCTTACCGACAAATCGCAACGGGCATACGTGCTCGAACACCTCGACCAGTTGGTCGTGAAGGCGGTGGGTGAGTCCGGCGGCTACGGCATGATGATTGGTCCGCAGAGCACCGCCAAACAGCGCGAGGATTTTCGGCGCCGCATTCAAGCCGAGCCGCGCAACTACATTGCGCAACCTACTTTAAGCCTCTCTCGCGCTCCATGTTTTCTGGAGGGCGGAATTGATTCCCGCCATATTGATTTGCGCCCTTATTTGCTATACGGCGAAAATGCGATTTTGGTCCCGGGCGGGCTGACAAGGGTCGCGTTGAAGCGCGGATCACTGGTGGTCAACTCTTCGCAGGGCGGAGGAAGTAAAGACACCTGGGTTTTGCGTGCATGATGAAGTCCCGCGGAGAATCAACCATGCTTTCTCGAGTCGCGGACAGCCTGTACTGGATGAGCCGCTATCTGGAGCGCGCCGCCCATACCGCGCGCCTGATAGATGTGGACCTCCAGCTGCGCCTCGACCAGTCTCTGGAGGCGGTGGGGCAGCATTGGCAGCGCCTGCTGGAATCCCTCCATGTGGCGACATTGGCGGGCGCGAAACTGGATTCGGCGACCGTGGCCCATACGCTCGCATTCGATCGCCGGAATCCGTCTTCCATTGTCAGTTGCATTGCCGCTGCACGCGAAAACCTGCGGCAGGTACGGGAACAATGCAGCTCGGAAATGTGGGAGCAGTTGAACCGGCTTTATTTGCAAATTAACAGCAATCCTCCGGCGGAGGCTTGGATACTGCATTCCAGCCTCTTCTTCCGCTCCGTGCAGGAAGGAGCAAATCTTTTCGAGGGCATCACCGACTGCACCATGAGCCACGGCGAGGGATGGCATTACATCCAGCTTGGGCGTTACGTGGAACGCACGGACGCGGTGGCCGCTTTGATTGGAAGCTATGTAAGCCGATTGCCGAACCCGCAGGACCAGGCGGTGGAAAGCGAAGAATATTTGGAATGGGTCGGATTGCTAAAGTGCTGCGCCGCATTTGAAGCTTATTGCAAGACCTATACCGCGGAAGTGAGGCCGTTGCGGGTAGCGGAATTTTTGCTGCTTAATTCAGAGTTCCCGCATTCGATAAGGTTTTCCGTGGACATGGTACACGCGGCGCTGCGGACGATTGGCGAATTGACGGAACGCAAAGCCGAGCGGCCTATGCGGCTCGCGGGAAGGCTGCGGGCCGCTTTGAGCTTCAGCCAGATCGAGGAGATTTTTGCCGACAGCGCGTCCATTTATGTAAATGGAATTCGCGATCAATGCGCTTTGGCGCATAGCGCAATCCATCAGATTTATTTTGATTATCCCATTGACTCAGCGACCGTGATGTAGCAATGCGCAGGGAAGCGGCGCACCTGGAACAGAATGGAGATAAGGAATGATTTATTCCGTAAGACACATCACCACCTTTCGCTATGAGCCCGCGGTCCGGGAGAGCGTCATGGAGGTCCACCTGCAACCGCGCAGCGAAGGGCGGCAGCGATGCCTCAGTTTCAACCTCGACATCACGCCATCCGCCAACATCATGCTGTATCGCGATTTTTTGGGCAATACGGTCCATCACTTTGATATCGCGGAAATTCATAAAGAGGTGAAGGTTGCCGCCCGCTCCGTCGTGGAAGTGCAAGCCACGCCCGTGCCTGCGGTGCATGATTCCGGCTCCTGGGAAGAGCTCGACGCAATTACCGCCTCCGAAGACCACATGGAAATGCTGCTGCCGAGCGTCTTTGCCTGGCCATCCGAACTCTTGAAGGAATTTGCGGGCGAGCTTCAACTGAAACGAAGCGAAAATCCCCTTGGCATTCTTCTTGAAATTCAGAGCGCCATTCGAGCTAACTTTTCCTATGTACCGAACAGCACCAAGGTCGATTCACCGATTGACGATGCATTGCAGGCGCGGAAAGGGGTATGCCAGGATTTCGCCCACATTATGATCGCCCTGGCACGCAAGCTCCAGATTCCTTCGCGCTATGTGAGTGGATATTTGTATCACTCGGAAACATCGGAGGACCGCTCGCCCGAAGGCGCCTCTCATGCCTGGGTGGAAGCGCTGGTACCCGGCGTTGGTTGGATGACATTTGATCCTACGAACGATATTGTCGGAGGAGATCGCCACATCCGCGTCGCTATTGGCCGCGATTATTCCGATGTCCCACCCACTCGAGGCGTCTATAAAGGCGATTCCGAAAGCGATCTCAGCGTGGTCGTGACCGTCGCGACCTCCGACATGCCGCCGCCAGAGGAGATGGTGCCAAGTCTGGCCGTTCGCTCGCAACCGATTCAGTCACAACGAAGAGGCCCCAAATCGACATTGGATCAGCAGCAACAACAACAGCAGCAGTAGGGAGTAGTGAGAGAAGATCGTTGTAGCGGGTGGCGACGATTGCGATACGGGAGAATTGAGCAATAGTTGATACTTTACATAATACCTGTAGCCCATTATCAGACACGACGCGATAATCCCCGCAAGATGAACGATTTAGGGTCGTCAAAAAGGGGAAGTTCATGCGCTCACCGCTTGCTGCTGTTTTTTATAGACGTATGCAGCACCTTGGCGAGTGATTCCGCGGTCCTTCATTATCTGCCGAATCTCTGGATTCATAACGCGCCATCGCCTTGGCCTTCCATCCCATAACTTTGAGCGGCACGCGCGATTCGCACACCGCCGTGGCTCCTGCTTTTTATTTCGCGGAACCCACGTGTACTTACAAATTTGGCATTGGTATCCGGATCGGGTGATCGTGACCGTCTTCGCCATATAGCCGCAGAGTATCCATCATACGACACTAAAACACAACAATAAAATTTCAACAGGCAAAAATGCTGGGAATTTCGCGCAGGACTAGCGCGGACGGAAGGGCTTGTTTACTACTTCGATGCGGAGAGAAAAACGCGGCGGGAAAATCTTACTGCGCGGCAACTTGTACTGCGTAGGAATACGTGAGGTCGGTGTCCGCCGTGATCTTGGCGGCGGCGGTTTCGCCCAACTCGCCGATGAATATCTCTTTCCAGGCCGGGTAGCGTCCTTTCGATTTTTCCAGGAACACAAAACCCGGTGCGCCGCGCTCCGGTTTCCAGTCCCCTGCTGTAAGGCGCGCGGCGTACCGCTTTTCAACGTCTTTCGGGGAGAGCTTCTTGAATTCGTCTTCGGATTTTACGCCGAGGACCTTCTCCGCGAGCGAGATCCGGCGGAATTTCAGTTCCTTCTCGGCGGCGGAGACTTTCTTTTTCGCCTCGTCGTGCTTCCGCTCCCACTCAGCGAGTTCTGCGAGTTCATCTTTCGAGACGATCAGGGTTTGTTTAGTGGCGGTCGGCATCAGAGTTCGATTCGTTTCACTTTCCCGCAGCGCGTGCATATAGTCGTCGTGTGCCAGCCCTTGTCACGTCCGCCCAGCGCGTCCGTGAAGGCCGTGTAGCGATGGCCGAATATCCAGCACCAGAAGTTCAGAGCGACAACCCATCCAGTGAGATCGCCGCGTTGGCGACCATGCGAGCGGTGCGGATGCAATTGATTGCTCCGACGCGATCATTTCCAGCCGGGCAGTTCTGTAAAACAACTTCGGCGAAATTCTTAGCCGCCTGATTGATGGCCGCGTACTTCGGGATGGTGACTTCGTTGGGTGCGTGGTACTTAAAAAGTTCGGCGAGAATTTCCGCGTCACTGTAAGGACGCGATGGCGAAGTGCAGCCGCCGGTTGATTTCGGGTCGAATTTATCTCCCCGTAAATATCCTCGCTCGTGAATCGGGCCTTGCGTTTTTTCTACATCAGCTTCCGGGTAAATTGGCGGCATGCGCGAAATCCTAACTTCTCACCCGCGTCTCACCTAGCGGTTTCAGTCTGAGATTGAAACGGAAGTAATGAGACGGGCGAAAAGTTTCCTTCAGACTTTCCGGAGTTTCCGTCACACGCGGCGGAGTGTTTACCAATCTGAGTCCCGCCAGAAGCCCTTTCCCTGCCTCCGGAGAACGAATTAGGATGGCATCCTGAGTTTATTAATAAACTCCCGGAGAGGTCATGGGAAGACCGAGAAAGCCGCAAATATGCTGTTCTTCACTGTGTCGCAAGGAGATTCTGCCTTCCGAGAAGGGAATCGCCGTCAGTCTCTTCGCTCAGACCTTCGGCATGGGCAAGCAGAGAACTTCGAAATCGCAGCGGCTTTACTTGTGTCCGCGTTGCGCCATGCGAACCATCATCGGAAAGGTTCCCACCGAAAGCGCGCCTGTGGATCTGGCGTTTTTCAAAATCATCCTCGATCTCGCGGGATCGGAAATGGATGTGGGGCAGGCGCTCGGCGAACAACTGGCACAGATGCGGCAGGCATTACTCTATCCCGAACAGAAAGCCTTAGAAGGGGAAGTCCTGCCGCCCGCGCGGACGCTCAAGGCGAGCTAACTTTTCGCGTCGGCTTCGAGCTGCTTCAATCCCGCAAGCACCGTGGAATCCAGTGTGCGCGTGTCGGCCACAAGCTGATCTATGGCCGCGATCATGTCCTGCACATTCTCCGCGTTGAAGTCTTTTACGAAGGCTTCAAAGGCCGCGACCACAGCGGCATCGGCGGAAATGTTTAAGGCTTTCGCGGCAATGGCAATCGTGATGGCGCCCGTCAGATTGGCGAAGGCGATTAGAAATACGCCGCTGTCTTTCACGACGGCCGTGGACAATGCGCCCGCATCTTTCAAGACGGCGATGGTTTCCGGGATGGCGTTCTGGGCTACTTTCTCGCCGTCCTTGGTGAGCCGGATGATCTTCGGGAGTTCGGTGAAGGCTTTTCCTACTTCCTTGCCGAACCATTCAATGCCGCGAAATATTTTGCGAAAGAAGTTCATGGTAGTTTTTCTCCTGAAAAAGTTGAGAGGAATGGAAATGGAAATTCCGTTGCGGGTGAGGGCGGAGAAGAGCTTCACTTCTGCGCCGGTGGCTTGGCGCGTTGCAACAGTAGTCCCCACAAAGCCGCGATGGGCACGGCATACACGGGATGCGCCTTTGCAAAGGCATCCACCGAGGGCGCGAGAAACAGAATAGCCACGCCGCCGATGTGAACGATGGTGGGCCAGTATTTTTTAAGCCGGTTCATTTTGATTTCCTCCGAGAAATTCTTTGTAGATGGCCAACACTTTATTTCCCCGCTGCGGATCGGTAGCCCAGGTCTGGGAAACTTCGGCGATGTAGGTTTCCGCGTCCGGCGCGTTCAATGCGGCTTTGTAATGCGGGTAAGCGTTCGAGAGTCTTTCGAGCGTGGCCAGTCGGTCGGCGAAGCAGGCCCGCCAGTCGGGGTACTTTACCCACTGCGACGTGACGACCTTCCATGCGCCCAGAAGAAATTCCCGCGTCGGTAAAGTCATAGTTCCGTACACCGGATGCGCGTGCTGCTTCATGCCGAAAAGATTGTTGGAATCTTTCGCCAGCTCGCTTTCGCCGAACGCCGATTCGAGCGCGGCTTCACACGCGGCCATGGAAGGGAAGGGATGATTGCCCTTGATGGCGGCGGCTTTCGCCGATTCCAGAAAATTAAGTTGTGAGGGATTCACGGAAATTTAGTGGATGTGCAGCGCGAGTTCGGCGAGAAACTTCACCACTTCCCAGAGCGCGACCAGCGCGGCGCTCGCAATCCAGAGTTTCAGCTTTGCAGCGCGGAGTTTGTCTTTGAGATCTTCAATTTCTACTTGCTGGCGGTCGTTCGTTCCGGAAAGTTTCTTGATGCGGTCCCAGGCGGCGTTCAGATCGGCGAGCTGCTGGTCCGGGGTGCGGCGGTTGTAGTCGGAGAAGTTCATGGCTCCCAGGCCACGCACGGAATTCCAAATTCGTCCGAAGGCAGCGCGGTGATGACTCCGAGAGTTGCGGGAAGCACACCAGAGACCGAAGCATTCGCGCTTAATCCAACTTTCACCGTCACGGTATTCAAGATCAGATGCTCATTGACTGGGAAGGAGACAAAGGACAAGCTATTTCCGGCTGCTTGCGTGGCAGCCATCCAATACGTACCGGGCTGGAGTGTCACCTGAGTAAACGAGGCACTGAAAGTTCCGTTGCGCTGCGTTTGCACTCCGGTGTCCACCAACTTAGAACCGCTGCTGGAGTAAATCCCAAAAGCATAAGTCACCGAAGAGGTGCCGCTCGTAGTGGTCCATGTTGCGTGACCAATAGTGATCGGCTGAGTAATCGAAAATTTCCTCACTAAGACGAGAGAGTTTGTGCCTTCTATTGCAGCCGTCGAGGAAGTCACATCGAACAGCCCTGGCCCGAACATAAAAGGCAGCGGAGCGCTCTGGGTGGCAGCCTGTACGTTAGTGTTTCCGGAGCCGTCGTCAGTCAAGATGATTGAACTGTCCGAGCTGTGCAGATTTAATTTCGACTGGCTGCCATTGTTGGTGCCGTTGGTCTGCAAAAGTAAACTGCCCGCGCCGCCGGTCGCGGTGATGGTATAGGGTCCCAGGCAGGTCACCGTGTTTTCAATGCAGACCGTGTAGTCGTAGGTTCCCGGATTCACCCAGAAGCCGAGATTGCCTTCCGCGTCTCCCGTGGCCTGGCAGTCGGAAGGTTGCGGATCGGGCGTATCCTGCGCTCCATTTGAGCAAGCCACTCCCAGCGATGTGTAAGTGGTCGCGTAGTTGGTGCAGGGCGTTCCGTTCGCGGGAGAGTTGCAGACCGCGATCACCGGCAAATTCGGCGCGATGTTCGCCTGCAAGAGCGGCGAGTATTGATTGCTGATGGAAGGGAAGGGAACCGGGACGCGCACTAGTTGCGCGAAGCAGAGCGGCGCAGGCAAGAGCACGAAGGAGAGCAAGTTGAGAATTAGTTTTTTCATGAAACTATTTCCAGGTGACGGTGATGTCCACGGTTCCCCCCGTGGTTACGCACACGCCGTTTTTCGTGGTGATATCGAAGACGAGAATTTCTCCGGCAGTTACATCGCTCGTGCCAGTGATCGCGATTCCGCCGGTGCAGTCAGGCTTGCTGGTGTCTACAACTACAATCGTTCCACTGCTCGATGAATTCACTACGATCGAATGCAGTTGCGTCAGTGGAGCGGAAGAAATCGGCGTATTGGTCGCGCTGGAGATGTGAGTGTAATGATTGTTGCCGACAATCTGCGCCCACACGGGCAGGCAAAGAAGACCAAAGACTAAAAGCAGTAAGAGTTTTTTCATGGAGTTCCTTTTCTAGTTTGAAGTGAGGATGGCGACGTTCAACCACGCACCCTGAGGGGAGAACTGCGAATTCTGTTTCACGGTGATGGCCTGCTCGGACTCCACCTTCCAGGTAAAGGTGATCGTGGCGCTGTTTGCATAGGTCGTCGGCGAATAACTTCCCGCCGTCATGTGGAATTGTGTCCCCCCCATATCAACCGATCCAGTGGTATTCATGCCGCCCGTAGAGAAATTCGAGGTACCGTCATTGATCCACATCTCGATGCCGCCAGAATTCGATGTCTGCGCTCCCGCTTCATAACTCACAAATGCACGGCAGGGGCAGCCAGAGGAAGGCATGGTCACAGCCTTGGTAGCTACCGTGGTCACCGTTGTCGCGGAAACTGAAACATCGCTTCCCAGTGTGGTAATCGAACTGGCCTGCACCGCGATTCCCGCGCCGGAATTTGCTGCCGTGCAATATTCCTTACTGCTGGAATCAAGCGCGCACCAACCTTTTCCGGCGACAAAATAACCTTCCTGCGTTGCGCTGGCGGGCGCGCTTCCCGGCGTTGCAACTTCCGGGCCGAGAGCGAC
Organism: Terriglobales bacterium; assembly: GCA_036489565.1. GTDB lineage: Bacteria > Acidobacteriota > Terriglobia > Terriglobales > Acidobacteriaceae > JAICKN01. The sequence goes on along the minus strand of DASXFN010000032.1, from coordinate 43,810 downwards.
TACCGTGGAAGATGTCGAGGTGAATACATCGCTCAATCCCAGCCTGGATGCGGTAATTGGAGCGTCGGCGGAATCATCGCCCAAGCGGAAATTAATGGCTGTGCCGTTGCGTTTCAGTCGCGGGAAACTTGCCGTCACCCCGCCGAGAAAAATATCTGGAACGGTTCCGGTGGTCTCCAATCCGCCCGCCGCGTTCAAGACAAAGCGGTCATTGGCATCAATGGTGATGCCTTCATTCGATGCGTCGGTGGAATTCCGCCAGTTGATGATGTCCGCATTACAGAGCCGGAAGACACCCAGAGTTGCCGGACTCGCGCAAGCGGAAGCGAAAATGGAGGCATGAATGGTGCCTACATCAATTTCCGGCCCATCCCCGATCACGCAAGGGCCCACCGCCGTGGCGTCCGTGCCGTTGTAAACAAATTCCTGCGTGGTCACCTGATTCGCGGTCGAGCCGATGGTGCAGCCGCCCACGGAATTCGCGGGCCAGGAGAAGGTATGCCCGCCGGAACCGTCCTGGGTGATCTGAAACCAGACGATGCTCGGCGGAGTGACTCCCACGAAAGTTAAAAGCTGCGCCGAAGCATCGCCAGTAAGGGTGATTTCAAAAAGCTGGTTCTGGGCCTGCACCGGGAATGCCGGCGTGGGTGAATAGGGAATGATCGTTGTTAAAGTGGTGCTTCCGCCGCCGATGCCGTTCACCGTGTAAAGCGTCTGTCCGGATGAGCAATGGAATCCGCCCGCTGATTTCACCCGGAAGGTGTAGGCCTGCCCTGCTTGTAGCCAGATATTCGCCGAGCCGCCCGCCGACAGGATCACCGGATTCTGATTGAGTGTGGTTCCGGTGTAATCGGTGTAGGTCGAAAGCGGCGTGGTGGTGCCTACTTCGTAGGTGAATACGCAGCCAAAGGACAGCGGAGTGCCTGTCTGGTCGAAGAATTGGAGCTGCGGGACCGGAGAGAGCACTACGGCGACCTGTGCGGCGGCGGAGGCACAAAAGTAACCTGCGAGTAATGCCACGAACAGGCTATGGGTAACAAGTCGTTTGTGCTCTACGAAAAATCGGCGGAAGAAATTAGAGTTCATACATGACCTTTCAAGTCCCAGCCCACTGGCGCGTCTTCGTCCTTGATGACACCCAAGAGCGCCTCGACTGGTTTCGAGAACGCCTGCCGCAAATGCGCTTCGCCAAGACGGCGGCGCAAGCAATCGAGATCCTCGCGGCGGAACAATTCGATCTGGTTTTTCTCGATCACGATTTGAGCTTCATGGACGCCGGATTCCCGGACCGGAACTTCGGCAACGGAAAAGAAGTAGCGCGGTTTTTAGCAATCCGAAAGTTCGCGGGGAAAATTGTGATTCACTCGTATGTTGATGTTGTTGTTATTATGCAAAAGATTCTTCCGCAAGCCGAGCGCTGCAGGTTCGACCAGTTAGAGATCGTCACTGCACACTCCCAAGCCGCCGGACAATAACTGGAATTCTTTGAATCCCTGCTTTTTGCGCCGCGATCGCTCGGTGTCTTCCATCCACGGAAATGATGTTGTTATTCGCGTCGCGCGTCTCCATCACTGGTTCAACCGGTCGGCCCTTCTTGTAAGACTCCGCGAGTTTATTGATGTAGTCCTGCGATTGCTGGGCATTCATGCCGCGCAAATTAGAGTCGGTATCCACGATGGATTTCTCATCCACGCCCCAGCGCTTCGTGAGATCAGCGGGAGCTGCGGTAGTGGAGACTCCGCCTTTCGGTATAGCCGCATCCAGCGCGCTTTTCGGCGGAACTACTGTTGCTTTTCCGTTCTGCGTGGTCAGTTGGCCGAGATCGGTGCGCGTGGTTTGCTTCCGCGCTTGAGCGTCCTCTAAAGACTTTTGCAGGATGTCGGTCAGATCGCCTTCCGGTGCCTCCGCAGCTTGCGGCGCTGCTTTTGTTTGCGCGACTGGCTGGGCTTGCGGAGTTTGTTTCGCTGGCGCCGGCACGGCTTGTTCTGCTCCGGGAGCAACATCATCGGGAGTCGCGGACTGCGAAGCTACGCGCACGGCGCGGGGAGCACCATTTTTCGTGTTGATGACTCCCGGCGAATCTTTCAGAATTTGCCACGCTCGGCCTTTCGAGTTGGCCCCTTCAAAGGCTGCCACCTGGTCCGGAGTAATTCCCATGCGGCCATAGCGGGAGCCTTCCGGTGTGATGATTTCAAAATGCTCAGTTTCGGGATCGTACTTGTAGCCTTGCATCGCGGAAGACTTTACCGAAGTGAAACCTTCCGGCAGGGAAGTGGCTGCTGTCGCGCCTTTCGCGGGAATTTGGTTCTTGAGTGGAACATTCGGCTGTAACGGTTTTCCGCCCAGCGCGTCGTTTAGCTTTTGCTGGATGGCGGCGGGGGAAGTATCGGGCGCGGGCGCTTGTTTTGCCGCAATCACATCTGAGAATTCCGGTTTTCCGGTCGCGGGATCAATTTCAATGGTGCGCGGTTTAATCGTACTCAGCGCTTCCCCGGTTTGTGATTGAGGTTTCGCTCCGGTAGATTTTGCAGTGGAAAGTTCTGACCCTAATTTTGCGGGTGGCTCGGTTGGGGTTTCCTGTTCCGCCGCACTTGCTGCCGATTCGGTTTGTGGTGAAGTGCCGGGTTCGCGGAAATCTTCAGCGGCGGCAGCTTCCGGCGCAGCGGCAGTTTCGGCAACGGGAGCAGTATATTTCTCGGCAACTTTGGCGGCCCGTTGCGCGACTTTCAAACTGTGCGCAGCGCGGGGCGAAATAATTCCCACGACGTCAGGATCAACCGTCCTTACCGCTCCGGCAGTTTTATTGACAGCAGTTCTGGCCGCGTCTTTTATCGCTTCGGCAGCGGCAGGAATTTCCGGAGCCACTCTCGCCGCGCCTTCGGTTCCCAAGGCTGTAAGAGCTTGCCCCGCGCCCTCTCCCGCCGTCCGTCCGGCAACGCCGAGATAAGTTCCCGTAGGATCCGCGGATTGGTTGATGTCGTGAATCGCGCCGGGTACTTCCGTTGCTTGTTCGGCGGTCTGCGCAACCCCGTGCAACATGCGGTAAGACGCCAGCGCTGGCGGCCCACCGATGGCAAAAATGGCCGCTTCGCCTTTTGTCTGCGGAGGTTTACCTGCATCCCATGCGCCTTGCACGGCCTGTTTAACTCCGCGTCCAATATTTTGCAAGCCTTGCTCGGTCGCGTGCGCGTAGGAGTCGAGGGGAATTTCCCGGTCGAGGATTCCCGACTGCGCGGCGGCTTGCGCGGGCGGAACTTTCTGATAGCTCGCGCCGGGATCAAACGCTGGAGGCGCGGCGGCCTGATAATCAGAATTCGGATTGAATGCGGGTGTTGCCATTTAGAGGGGATCGGCGGCGAGAACTTTTCCGTTTTGCACTTTCGTGGCGCGGTAGCGATGGCCGTTTTGCGTGATGACATCGCCAACCTGGTGCGCGGCAGCCGCTCCACCATTCTGCTGATTCACTCGCGCCGCATAAGCCGGGTCGAGTTCCGCCCTTGATTGCCGGGCTTTCGCGGAGATTCCCGGCAGTGGTGCCTGGTATTCTTTGCTGGGCGCGGCATTCTGCCATTGCTGCTCGTAAGCATCCAGTTTGTCGCCCATGGATTGCGCTTGGGTGCGGATGGCGGCCTCGCGATTTCCGGGTAGCGTGCTGGTCAGCGTGTCTTTGATCGCATCAATCGCGGGAATTGTGGGATCGCCGTAAAACTTCGCGAGTTCCGCGGAAACTGTGGCAGCTTTGTTCTGGTATGCCGTCCATGCGGGCGTGTTGGGAATGTGGCTGGCTACGGTATTGAGGTCTAGCAGTTCCTTGAGATGACCGAGCCCTGTGCCGCCGGAGTTGAGGGCTTTACTGGTCGGCCCGGAGGTGAAATCTTTGTAAGTGTTGACGTAAGACTGTGCTTTTGAAGAATCGAAGTCCGGGTACGCCCGCGTGACCGCATCGAGAATGGTTGGATTCCGCGAAAGTAAATAGTCGAGCCGATTAAGCGCCATGTGTCCGGTGCCGATTGCCTGTACTGTGTCACGCAAAGCAGGCGGTAAGGTTTGGATGTAGGCATCACCTGAGAGATTGGGGTTTCCCGGAACTGGCGGGTTATTGATGGCATTCTGCCGCGCCGCGCCCTCCGCCGCCGCTACTGCGATCTTGCCTTGCTGCACCTGCGGGTTCGTGGCCAGGGCGATTCCTTTATTGAGTTCGAGTTGACTCTGATATGCCTGGTCAATGAATTTCTGCGCTCCCGGCACATCTCCCCGATTAAGCGCTGCATTCACTTGAACCTTCGTGAAGTTGTTCGGCCCAGCGGTTTGCGGATTCTTGGGCGGTAAAAGCGAATCAATCTGGGAGTCGAAGTCTCCCGGCTTTGAATTCTGGGAGAGCTTGTTGATAATTTCCTGATGCGCAGCGACAGCGTTTTCTTGTCGCGCCTTAGCTGCATTCTGATCCGCATCGCGCTGCTTCGCGGCATCGTTCACGATGGCGGAGTGCAACTGGATGGGGGCTAAGTGCTGCGCGAAGACATCGTCGCCGGGATAGTCGGGCGGTTCCTTGGAAACATCCACGCCCGACCCAGCCAGGCGCTGCAATCCTGCCTGGTACGTAGCATTCTTCCGATCGGCGGGCGCTTGCGAAACTTCATCATGCACGCCTTGAATCAAATCCGCCTGTTTCTGCTGTTGCGCAAACTGATCGTCGGAAAGTTTTAGAAGATTTTGCTTTTGGGTGACGAGTCCCTGCTGTGCTTTTATTGCAGCCTCTCCCGAACCTCCATTCGCGGTCACCATCTTGGGAATATCGGCGATGGTGTTTTTTGCGGGATCAAATTGCGAGATAGTTTTAGTGAATGCGTCTTGGTCGTTCATCTGGCGCTGTTGAAGCTGCTGCGCTTGTTGAAGGCCCGCCGTCTGTTGCTGCTCTTCCGCCGTTTGCGCCTTCAGTTGTGCGACACGCGCATACTCCGCCAGCGCGTTCTGTGGCGCTTGCGCGATCTGAAGCCCATTTGGTGCGTTCGCTAATGAAGTGAGTCCGGGTAATGCGCCCATAAAAGTGTCCTTTCTAGGCGAAGGCGAAGTTCCCCAACTGCTCTAGCGCGGAAGAACCGCCGGTCGTGTCGAGATTGCCGAAGCCGTTACTCGCGGCCCCGAGCATGTTTCCGTAAGCCGCCGCCGAATTCAGATAACCAGAGGCTCTTGCCGCCGCCGCATTGTTGACCTGTGCGCCTTGCTGGTTTGCTGCGTTCAAATCGGTATTTGAAATATTGTTCGCCGCCGCCTGCCCTGCCTGCGCTACTTGCCCGGTTGAGGTGAGGCCGCTGTTCACTCCACCTTGCAAGGTGTTGTAATTACTCATATACGTGTTCAGCGCATCGTTATAGGTGTTCTGGTATGCGGTCTGGGCGAGGTTCTGCCCATAATTCTGCAAGGCCGTTCCCGTGTTGCCGGTAAGCAGCGTTCCATTCGCCGCCGCGTTCTGGTCAATCGCCTGCGTCCCTTGCTGCAACTGGAACTGGTAACCCGGCGTGCTTTCGGCTTGCTGAAGCGTGGGCGCCTGGAAGCCCTGTTGCAGCAGGTTATTCAGCGAGTTCGCGGAGGTCGAGCCGAGCGTCTGGTAAGGCTGCTCCGCCGCCGTGGTGGTGGCGAGAACATTCTGCTGGTTCTGGTTGGCGTTGGTCTGGTTCTGCTGCGAGATAGCTTGCGCCTGCTGCGCGCCTTTTTCTTCCGCATTGGCCGCATTGTTCGACGCATTCGCGCCGAGAATTCCCCCCACCAGTGAACTAACGATGCTCATAAGTTTTTCCTGAAATGATTACGGTTTGGAAATTCCTAGACAGACCTGATCTCGCAGGATGCCGCCGCGCAGGGTGCTTTTCTGATTGACGCCGTACTGCTCAAATCCCGCGCGCACCGCGAACTTGATGGCCCTGCGGTTTTCCTGCGCAATCTCTCCGGTGATACGCCGAGCAGTGGTTTCTTTCCACATACGTTCCAGCATTTCCTTGAAACTCGCAGCCGCTTTGTCGCCATACGCTCTCGGCAAAAAAGCGATGTGGGCTTTCCAGTGAACATTGTTTTCCGCCACGAAGATGCCGAAACCGCACGGCCCGTCATCGTCAGAAACCGCGAAGCAGCGCAGATGCTCATTGTTGAGGTCGGGCACGCTCCATTCATCGGGCCGCGAAAAGAAGTCGTCGGCGATGAAAGGGAAAATCTTCGGGTCGCTGGCCAGTTTATAAACCAGCTTCGCATCACGGGTGCGGTACACGATTAATCCGTCTTCCATTTAGCTTTTGGTTCGCGGCTGCCGAAGCGGTTTTAGCAGCGACCGGGCATTAACTATCTGTCCTATAAAATCCCGACCCATAAATAATTCCTGCCGCTCTAGTCTCCGTGAAGGTAGGAAAAAAGCAGTTGCCTAAGTGTATTTGGAGTGAATTAGATAGTTCGTTATTGTTGTCACCCATGACGGCGACTGAATCAAAATTGGAAGTGAAGGGTAGAGAGCAAAACGTGCCTCCGCCGCCTGTTGCTGAAATCGTACTCCCTGGAACGCCATCTCCCGTGATAGTCAACTCAAATAATACGAGCCCGCCAATTTTCGTGTACTGACCTGCGAAAGTCCAAGTTCCCACTGTAGTGAATCCAGTAGGAATGGGAGTCCAGATTCCAGTGGTGTACGGAATTGGGTTGTTTATCACGCAAATTCCTGGATGGCTAGATTAGAGGATGCTGCCGCAGCAATCGCAAACACCTGAGCCGTCGTGAAGGTGAATTCATCCATTACAAAAGTTCCGCCATTAGGATTTAGCGTGATACCTGAATTTAGAACCGCCGCAGCACCAAGCCCGAGAGAAATTATTGCGTTGCTGGTATTGATTAAAACTAAACCTGTCCTGTCAGCGTCTGCAGCGACCGCCGAGCCTGAAGACGTTCCAACTGTCGCCGCCGAGGGGGAAGATGGAGTCAGGGCAGTCTTTGTAGAAACTAAGCCAGTCACATTAATTTTTCCGCCTGATACCGCTCCAGCAAGAGTGTCTGTGTCCGCCTTGATTGCCGCCAGATTGCCGCCTGTTTCCTGCGCTGCATTTGTCGGCAGCACTGAAGCGGTGACATCCACATCGAGTGTTGCTCCAAGCGCGGCAAGGATCGCCGCCAAGCCTGCAATCTCCGTGGTTTGGTTGGCCGCCGTGGCCGCGCCCGTGGCCAGCGTGCTCGATTGGACGTTGACGCCAATATTGCCGTCCGCGTCGCAGGCAACGTCTTTTAATTTCGCATCGGCAGTATTGCGCGCCCCCATGAGCACGGGATTGATGGGAGCGCCGCCGTTGCCTGTATCCGCGTTTGTGTCTGGGGGAAAGAGTCCTTGAACCAGCGGATCGGCAAACACCGCAGTATCCCCGCCCTGCCCAATGGGAATCTTTCCGAGAGAAGGTGTGCCGGTAATTTTTATTCCGTTGATTTCAGTCGCATCAATCACCCCATCATCTACAGCGGAGAGAGACGCGCCAGTCCCCACCACCATAGTTGCGCTGTCATTTTCTCCAGAAGTCAGTAAAGCGAAACTCGCCGAGCCGGGACCAGCGGAGCTACCTACGCCGGAATTCAACCAATTTGTGCCATCCGATTTGAAGCGCGCAGAGTCCCACTGCTTAGTGAGTAGCATCGCTCCGGTTTCCGCTCCGGTAATGGTCGCGGTGTTCGCATCGGCGGAAATCTTGACGTAAACAATTTCTTGGTTCTGATTCGATTGCCCGGTAGCGGAATTCAGTCCGGCCGGCGGCAATGCGAAGCTCTGATCTCCGCTGCTGGTGTCCACTTCTACCAGCGGTAAAAGATTTTGCAGGGTGAAAAGCCACTGCCGGAGCGGAATAGCGAGAAAGCCTTTATCGTCCACGGCATTGGAGCGCGTGGGCGGCGGAAAGAGCATAGTTTGACTGGTCATGCGAAAATAGAAAACATGAAAATCTATCTTGATTTACCGATGCCCCATTGCGCGGAATGCGGACAAGCGCTCACAATCATTCAAGTAACCAAATCACGAGTAGTTGCTGCACATGGAGAAGGCTGGCCAGCTAATTGTTCCAATGGGGGAAAGATGGTGGAACTTCGCCGGGATGTAACTGAGGCCGCTGAAATTTAATCACTGGATCGCCGCCTCGCCCTTCACGAACGCATCATTGAAGGCATACGGGTAAGGATCAGTCCAGCTCACGTCCCACAATCTTTTCCGCGCGCGGCCCAGCATCCGCTTAATGACCCGCTTGTTGTACTCGCCCTGAAATCCCACGCTCAGGTAATAAGTGTTCGACCAGGTTTTTCCGCCGTCACTCGACCAGCGCAACATCAGTTGCGGCGGGCGGGGATTGTCGTCGCCGTCGAAGAGCGGAACACTCGGCGCAAGTCCGGTCTCCATCACGAATTCAATCTGGTCGTAATAAATCCATTTATTTTCCTCGTCCACGGTCGGGCTTCGGCGATTTCCCCGGATGATGGCGCCGTCGTCGTCATAGAAGTTCGCGCTCAGTTCGTACACGTTGCCAGAGGCCCAATCGCCCACCAGATGTTTTCCGAAGGCAAAGACGTGGCACATAGCGCGGTCCGCGATATAACTTCCATTGGCTTCCACCCAGAATCCCCGCTGGTGCCAGAGGTTTTGCGAGATGTCGTAGCACCAGGTCGCATTGGCGGTAGGGAAGTAGAGCACCCAGAAGGTATGGCCGCGCTCCTGATATGTCCACCCCACGGCATCCGAGGCGGTCTTGAACTGCTGCCACGCCAGTTCCACCGCATGTGTGGAGATGCGGTCGCCGTTATAGCCGTTCAATCTTCGCGCCACCATATACCCGCGTTCATCCTGATCGAGCCAGAAGACTGAGTTGTCGGCCTGCACGGTGGCGTAGGTCGCGCCGGCGCCGTTCTCCATCAATGCCCCTTGAATGGGAATCAGCGGCGGGAAGGTCAAGCCTTGACTCACGTAGTAGCCGAAGGCTTTCTTCCCTGACCATAGCCAGGTTTCATTGTGATCGCAGATCATGGACATGATGTTGTCCGGGGCGTAAGAGAGCGTGGCAATGTCCAGACCGCTCCATGTCGTCGCATCTTCGAGGGCGGAAACTTGAAAGGTATGCGAGTTTTGAATCGTGGCCACGATGTAGCCGGAATTGAAGCCAATCTGTGATACCGGGCCATTGAACTGCCCCATGTCCACGGCCACAAAGACATTGGTCGAAAGCGTGAGCACAAACAGGTTGCCGTTATTGAGAACGACAAGCTGGGTCTCATTCGAGGTCAGCATGGTCGGCGTAGTGGGGGCCGCTCCCAGCGATCCGCGATTGGTCTTCAAGCCTGAGGCGTTCACTTCCCAGAGGTTCGCGCCCGCGAAAAATACACGGCCATTAACTTCGTAGCTGCCGGGAACTTTACCTTCGGAAAGAGTCACAAATTTCTTGCGCCCGGGAGTGCGAAGCAGGGCCATCGGCGTGGCCGCGCCCTTCGATTCCGAGGCTTCGCAAAAACAGTTCATCGCCAACTCGTCATCAATGATGGGAGACTGGGCGGTGTAGCTGGGACCGCAGAAGTTAAAAGGGGGCATGGGTTAAGATTCGGTGTGAGGGACTTGCCTATCCGAGCCGTGCAGGGCATGGGCCTGCGCTAATCGCGTCTAATAACGCCTCCATGCGGCGAAGCGGCGCTACGGCAAGTCCTTCAACTGCTCCAACTCCGCCAACTTCGGAGTGACATACTTCGCGGCGAACTGCTCCGGCGCGAGCTTCAAATCTTCGCGTGATACTTCCACCACAACCCAAGAAGCCGCCAGCTTCGCGTCTTTCTTTTCCTTGGGATCGTGAATGCGAATGGTGAGGGTGAGAGTGTCTTTGTCGGGCATGTTAAATTGACCTTATGGATCGGCGGAAATTCTTATCACTCTTTGGCATCGGTGTCGCGGGCGTTGCGATCAAGCAGGCGATCCCCTTTGGCAGAGTGTGGAGCTTCCCCAAGAAGATTGTCATCCCACAGACGTTAACCGATCCTAATTACGTCCCCTTCTTCTACGGCGGCATTCGCGTCGGCAGCACGATCCGAATTCGCATACCCCAGCGTTTCATCATTAAGCACAGTCCGTTCGACTTGTCGCGGCCGTCGAGTTTTCGTTATGAGACATATTTAGGTGGCCCACTGCCGGAAGGAATAGATACAGAGTTCATGGTCACCCACGTTTACTCGGGTCTCCCGCCCGGAACGCCGCCAGTCGCCCAATTGAAGTCCGCAATCGTCCCTGATTTCTGACCCGCTCGTGGCATCCCTGAATCCTGCGTGCTGATCCGGGGCGATTTGGGGTTATTGCCGAAGATCGCCACTCGCGCCTTACGTGCCGCGTCCGCCAGCGATGCCGAAACCGGACGATTCGATCCTGCGCAGAGCATCTCGGCGAGGGTGAGCATCAAGCCATTGCGGTAGCCTTGCGGAAGCGTTCCCGGCCCTCCGGGGCCGCCGATGGGGTCTTGAATATTCGTGAACTGCGCAACCGTCTGCCAGATTTGCAAGCGCACCTGATTGCCCGCATTCGGCACCGGCCAGAAATAAAGCGAGCCATCCGGGTTGGTGGGATCGTAAAAAAGATCGGTTGGAACATTCGTCTGAATGTTTTTGACCTGATTATTGGCCCACCATTCTTTGTCGCGGAGGTTCATCGGCAAGTCCACCACGCCGACCGAATCACTTTCATTCAGTAATAGCGCGGCGGATTCGATTCGCACGGGACGCGGCGCACCGTTGGTTGAGAAGTTCGCCAGCACACTCGGCCCGATCAGATGCGGCGAAACTCCCGGCACCAGTGTGTACACATTGAAGGCATAGGAATACACGAAGGCCCGCAGCGAGGCCCAGTAGTCCGTCAAATAATTAAATTTCCGGAATCCCCACTGGGCTTCTTCGGGGTTATTGTTTACATCTTCGCCCGGCGCCCACGCGCCGATTTCAATGAACGCATCGGTGATGATGCTGCTCACCGTATAGGAAAGCGGCGGAGGCGGCGGAACTGAAGGGCCGGTGGGCATGGGTTCGCTTTTCGATTAACGCTTTTCGATTAACGACGACGGCGCGGGCGTGATTCCTGCTCTGCGTCCTGCGATTCCGGCGCAGCATCATTCGCGTCCGCAAATCCGGCCAGAGTTTCGTCGGTTTGCGCGGTTGCTGCGGCTTCAGCTTCACTTTGCTGCGCGAGCAACTCTTCATCTTCCAGATCATTCACGGTGATGGTTTCCGGGCGCGTGGCGGCGGCCATTTTCACGGCGGCGATGCCGTTTTTCACCTGCGAATAGTCATGGTTGAGTGATGGCTCTTTCTGAAAGCCCTTTTTCTCCGCGAGCTGCAACTGGCGGTCATCGTGAACCGTGACCACATGCCCCGTCTGGTGGTGATAGACCATGCGCGGGAAGGGGTTATTCCGGTAGCGATTCACCGGAGGTTTCGAGAGATCAAACTCTTTTCCTTGTCCGCCGGAGATGAAGGAATCGAGCAAATTTTTCAGCATGTTCTGCTGTTCCGGCGAAAGGTTCATATTGTTAAGGTTCTGCACTCCCGCCGATTTGTCCGCGGCGAAAGAATTTGTAGGTTGCATTTCAGTCTCCTTGACTACTTTCAATAATGTGTCGCGCACTCGTCCGTTGCGCGGAACTCCGAGTAAATCGAATTGCAGCGGATGCCGCTCGTTGCGCGTCTTCTGTGTGCTTTCGTTGAGTGGCACGGAAATCTTTTTGAAATCGGCGGGGCTTAATCAGGTTCGATCAAGCCCCGCGTAGCCCGTCATATAAGGGGTGTGAAAAGAGGACGACGGGCAAACAGCGTTCTAATACAACTCCCAGTACGGGCCGACAACCGTTGTGAATGTAGTCGGGACGGTAAAGGTTGAAGCAATCGTGCCGAACACCTGCCCAGTCACAGCTTTGGTCGTGGTGTTGTCTCCTTGCCCGGTGGTCAGCATTTGTAATTTATCCGTGGTTCCATTCGATTGCGCGCAGGCATAGTACTTGGCAGGCCCCACGACGTAATAGGGAGTCGTAAAGGCATATTTCTGCCAAGTGCTGGCACCTGACGTGGTGGCTCCGGCTGTGGCGGAATTGGCAATTAAGTTTCCCGTCCCGTCGTAAAGAATGACGAGATGTTTGTCGGTGCCTACGGTCGCACCGTTCAAAACACCTAAGCCGGTCACATACTTTGAAGCGCGAACATCGATTTCCGAGCAGTACATGGACGTAGCCGCCGCAATCGCAGTGTTCGTGCCGCAACTGGTGTACGCCGTACTGCAAGGTGTCACCTGGGCCGCAGTGAACGTATTCGCATTCAATGAACTCAGCGAAGACACCCACTGTCCGCCCACGCAATCGTTGATCGTGGTCGGCTGCCCCACAAGCCCAAAGGCAATCACCGGCAAATAGTTGTTATTGATGCCGATGCTTGTCCGGGAGCAGGAGCCGGTCGGTTGCACGGTCACCGAGAATGCGATGGCCGGGCCGACAAAGACAACTGTGCCTGATGCGTGCGGGGCTGCGCTGCCTAAAGTCTGGTAGCCGCGCTGCACGGTCAAGGTAGTGCCGTTCACTGCATTCACGAATACCGCTTCGCCGGTCGAGCCGGAATCCGCGATATAGAGAACGGTTGAGCCCGCCGTGATTCCACTGGCCGAGGCGACAACAATGTGTGTCGTCGCGGAGCTGGAAATCGCGGCGGAAAGCGTGGTGGTTGTGAGTAGCGTCTGTGCGTCGGCTGAAGGAGCCAGGACTGCCAGAGCCACGAAGGAAAACAGGGCAAAGAGTATTGAAACGATTTTCTTTTTCATGGTTGGTTTTGGGATTTCTTTCCACTCAGAGATTTCAAGTTTCAGGAAATACCAATTCTCCTTTTCCTTAAGCTCCCAACAGCGCAACCGCGCAGTTGTCTTGGTACAGGTTGCCGAAGCCGACGACCGTATCGAAACGGTGAATCTGCATCGAGCGGACCGGGTCCCATGCCTTCACGAAGCGCACCGGAATGCCAGTCTGTTTATCTTCCGCCTGGGATTTCGCTTCCACCGCCTTCGGCAGATAGAAACGCATTCCCACAATGGCGAACGCCTGGTCGCTGAGGGCCAGACCCACAGTTCCCAGAGCAGCGTTCGGGTTGGTGGTTCCGGGCCAGAGTGTCAACGCGGCCCCTGTTGCAGGCAGCGAATCCACGTTCTGATACTGCGAACCAGGGCCATAAATCGCGGGCAAAATGTTGATGGTGTCCGCGCCGCCACTCAGGATGTAATCCTGCGTCACGGTGAAGGTCTGCACCTGCGCCGGACCGGGAATACGCCGCGAGCGCGGGTTGACGAAGTTCACATTGGCAATTCCGAACTTGTCGCCAGCCTTGATCGTGTCGTTCGCCGTTCCGGTGATGACCAGAGCGCTTCCGCTCTGCCCGGCGCCAGTGATGGTGACCGCTCCCGCCCAAGTCCCCGCCGTGTGGTTGTACAAGTTCTGCTCTTCAAACACGTCGAAGGTTTTCAGCTTGCCCATCGCTCCCTCTTTGAACGCCATCGTGATGTCGTCCGAAGGGTTAAAGAGCGATGTAACCGGAGTGTTGATGGAGTTGGTCTGCATCGAAGAGGAAATCAATGCAGCGCGTTTCTTCGCCAGAGCCGAACCTGCCTTTTGCAGCAAGCGGGCGCGGGCCTGATCCAAAAACACGATGCTCGTAGGATCAACGCCGAGGGAGCCGACGATCTGCGAGGTGTTGTTCTTGGCGAACATGGCGGCGCGGGAGTCAATTTCGTTCGCGAGCTGCGCGCCGGCAGGTTCGAGGTACTCTTCGCGGATCTCTTCTTCCGAGCGTTCCGCTTTCACCGCGGCTTCGTAATCGTCCCACTGGAAGTCAATGCCAAAGGGCTGATCGAGCGAAATCGTGGTGGAGATCCGGTCAATGCCTTGCGGGTTGTAGCCGAGGCCGTCGCGGATGGTGAACTGTTGCGGGAATTTCACCTGAATAGTGCTTCCCACGGCGAAGGTCTTGGTGTAGTCCTTCTGCCACTTATTGTTGAAGTACGCCGCAACCTTCAGCATGTTGAGCAGGTTGCGGAGCACGTCCATGGAAATCCAGGACGTGTTGAGGAATTGGTTGGCCATCTCTATTTTCCTTTTTTGCGACGTGCGAGTTCGCGCTGATTCATCTCGCGCTGGTAAACCTCGAAGTCGCCTTCTTCGGCTGCCTGCGCCGCTGCGTCTTTAACGACGGCACCTTTCCCATTGGTCTGGTGCGGCGGGCGTGGGGCCTGGCTGATGGGTTTCTCAGAAGAAGAGGAAGATTTGTCGCCGGATTCGCCGCCGGATTTCTCGGCTTTGTCGCTTGCGAGTTTGAATGCGATCTCCGAAAGCGCGTAGGCCGCATCTATCGGACTCATGGCGTTGATCTGATCTAACACCGGGCGGTTCGCGCCTAAGTGGTAAAGCACATCGGTGCCGTTGGGACGCGAGAGGATAAATACGTCCACAACCGAGCCTTGCTTGATGGGAAGTTCGGGATTCAGTGCGACGGATTCGTAGTCGTTATACTTCGACTTCGCCGATTCGACACGCTTTCCCCACTCCGTGGCGATGGTCTGCTGCGCTTGCTGAAAATCGCGTTCCTTGGCCGTTTTCGCCGACGTTTCATTGAATTCCCGGACAGCTTCCTTGCGGTTCCACTCGTCTTTTGCATCGTCAAATTCTGCATAGGACGAATACTTCGGCTTTCCGGTTTTCGCGTCAACGTCGTCAATCTTCGGCTTGGGATTTGCGGCAGTCTTTGCTTCGGTCTTCGCTTCCGTCTTGGTTTCGGCGGCAGGGCGTTGCTCTGTCTTGCCCGCTTCCAGACGGTCTAAGCGTTCGCGGAGCTTCCGGCTTTCCTCACGCGATTCACGCAGTTCGCGCTCCCGTTTTTGCCAGCGGTTTTCTCTGGACTCCGGGGACTTTTCCTGCGCCGCGCTTTTCTTCTCTTCCTTCTGGGACTTTGCGGCTTCCGAGGCCGCTGCGGTTTTAACGTCGTCTTCTTCCGAAGACGTGGGTTCTTTCTCTTTCGGTTTTTCCTCGTCCGCGGTTTCTTCGGACGGCAGCACTCCGGTTTTCCGGTATTCCTTGTCAGTGGGCAAGATGACCGAATTCGGAGTGCTTAATTCTTCAAATGACGCTGCCGAGGCGTCGGGAGTGACGGGCCGTGTAGCCATGATTTGTTTCCTTGTGTGGTGAGTGCCGGATGTGACGTGAGACCGGCGGCGCGTGGTGGTGCTAAAGTCTGGAAATGAAGTTATTCCCGCCCTTTAATCTGGTCATCGAGTTGTCCGACATCCTGACGTTTGGGAAGAGTTCCGAAAAATGGCAAGTGATTGAACTGGCCGAAGATGGAAGCTCGTTCACGATCATGTCGGTGCGAGACAATTTCCGAAAAGTAAAAATCATTCTGCCGGTTGATTCTGCTCCTGCTGTTGTTCTTGCGCCGCCTGCTGCTGTTGAGCAGCCATAGTCGCGGCGGCGGTTTCTTTCGCGTGTTGCTGATCGCTCGCCTGTAACGCCGCTTCGTGGGCCGCGCCGTGATTTTCCAGCCAGAATTCCTTAAACATCTGAATACGCTCGGCGGAATCCTGAGACTTCGCTTGCACCTCGGCGATCAGGACCTTAATGTCGTTCGACAACTGCGCCATCTTCTCGTCGCTCTCGTTCTTCATTTGCTGGATGGTCAGCTTAGTTTGCTGCTCTAAGACTCGTCCGGCGCGGTCGGCGTGCAGCGCAGCATTCTCCTGCTGTAAGCCTTGCATCTGGCCTTGCAGTTGAGTAATGGCGGCCTGCGCTTCGGGTGGAAGGTTCCCGGTTGGCGGCGGATCGAAGACGTCGGCAATCTCTTTGGCGATGGGGCCGAGTTCGGGGCGCATCCGGATTCCCAGGGCGAACACTTTCGCGGCGGGCGTTCCCGGCTGCGGCAGGTTCGCCATGTTCTGAATCAGGGTATCTACGAAATCATCCTGCATCTCGCGTTCAGAGTCATAGCTTGGCCCAGAAGCAATTGTTAAATCGAAATCACCTTTTCCGGTGTGAAGATGATCGTCCGGTAAACCCTGCACGTTATATGCGCCGTCTTCGCCCATCGGGTGCGAAGTGTTCCCCACAATATGTAAAGTGCTGCGCGTGCCGTCCGGCTGCGCCACGGGCATCTCCCGCTGCGTGTCCATGATGGGAGTGATGAGTTCATTGATCTGCCAGCCGAGGTTGTGTAGATAGCCGTTCTCAAAGTTGTCGAGGAATGCTTGCGTGCCAATGTCTTCCTCGTTCTGAATCTTTTCTAAAGCCACGCCGGATTTCTGGTTGGCGCGTTGCGCGGCGGTCGGCAGGGGACTGATTCCCATCGCGGCTTGTAAGGAGCGGCCCGTGGAATCCTTTGCCAGCTCGTATTGTTGAAAGTTGGCTTCATACTGCGGGCGACTCGGCGGCGGGAGCGCATTCTGGCCGGTGGCATCGGTAATCGCGTCATATTCAACGAACGGATGCGGAACTTTATTCAACTCAGTCCAGGTTTCGCGGTCGGTTTCAAACTGTCCACTTGCGCCGACGAAGGGAACTTTCGGCACCAGTCCGGCTTCTTCCGCTTCCTGTGAGGCAAGGAAGTCGAAGAGCATCTGCGGATCTCGCGCAAATCGCACCAGTGAAAGTAGAGTTCTCTTCGCCGAGCCGCCTTCGGTAGTCCACCGCTCCGGGCCAAGGCAGGAGATGATCGGGATGCGCGAACCGGCCCAGGGGATCTCATCGAGAATTTCCACGCCATTCGTCATGTACTGCACCACGCGGGGAATCTGCACTTCACGTTCTCGGACAACCTCGAAACCATCGTGCAGCTTCAGTTTCTTGTAGCGGCGGTCGCGCTCTTCGCTGGTCAGCTCATCCTTGAAAACAATCTTCTGGCCTTGCGGAGTATTCAGCAGTAAAAGGGTGCGGATGTCTTTCTCGATCTTCCAGTACTCGGCGCGGACAATGTAGTTGGTCTTCACCCAGTCGGAAATATTCAGTCCGTTGACCGCTTCGCCTTCAAAGTCGGTGATCTCCGCATCCGGATAGAGTGACTCGAAATCTTTTTTCAGGATGATGTCGAGCAGAAAGGCGTCTTCGATGTCGCAGGCGTTGGGCTGTTTGTAATAAGGCGAGATCAGTACGCAATCGGGGTTGGCGATGGGCTTGACGAGAATTTCCTGATCGAAGCTGGAATCGTCCTTGTACTCCGTCCGGATCACCGAGAAGCCGTAGCTTCTCTGCGCGGCGCTCTCCGCGGCGGGAATATAAACCGCTGTCGGCGCGTTCGATTTATCTTCAATGCCGCGAATCACACTCGAACGCTTGGCGGCGTCCTGGTCATTGGCCCCGTTGCCTTTGGGCGTGACCTGAATTGCCCGTTTCGTCTTTCGTAGATTTCCCGTGTACTGATGTAGATATTGATTGATCTGGTCGAGGTGAATACAGGGACGTGCCGCATCTTCGCGGGCCGCACGGTCGCTCGCCGTCCACGGGCCAAGGGTGGAGATGGCCTGCATGTCAGCAGAGCCTTCGTCGCGAGTGGGCTGCCACTCGTTACGATAATCGGAGTACTTCTCTCGAATTTCTTTGGGTGTAGGGGTGGACATTTAGAATTGCGTTAGGAGAGTTGGGTGAGAGGTTTAAACCAGCACACTGCTAACGTGCCGAAGAGTAATCTTCCGCCAGTTCGAATCTGGCACTCTCCGCCAATTACTGAATCAACTTCTTCGCCGAGCACTCCGGGCAGATCGCCGAATCCTCAATGACCCATCCTGCGAGTCGTGCTTTGGTATAACCGTCTTGCTCGTCCCAGGCGCGAATATCTTGCCGCCGTCCACACTCTTCATTGGAGCAGGTGAGTTTTGTGGTGAGTCGCGAGGGAATGTGCTGCGGACAGTAATCTTTACATCCATCCGTGCGCCAGCCTTCGGAGTGAAAATCTTTCTCGGCTTCCTTGCGGTTCCTGCCGCGAAAAACTTTCGTGGTCAGGCAGTGCGCGCAAACCGCTTCGAGGCCGCCTTTCGCTTCAAAGACATTCTCCCGGATGGCGTTCTCGGCCATCTCCGTAAGCGTTGGCGTTTTAAATGCCTTCGGGTAGGCGCTGCCGTCGAAGGTGTCCCACTGCTCGCGCTCCGCTTTCTCTTTGATCTCGCGTTCGTACACATCGAGCGGCTTCGGCGTGAAGCGAAGATGGGGACGGAGCGCGTCATAGGCGATCTGCCGCTGGTCGGGCGCGGTGGACATCAGCAGGCCACGGAAAGAGTTGTGGTTCTGGTAGAGCACCGCGATCTGGGCGAATAAGTTGACATCCTCAATACCGCCAAAGCCCATCTTTTTAAGCTCATGGCTGATCTTGAGGCGGTCTTTGGTCTTCATCAACGGCATTTAGGACTCTTCTTCCTCGTCATTTTCCGGAGACTCGGAAGCGGGTGCGCTGGCTTTGGCCGATGCTCCGGCAGGTTCGCCGCCGAGATGCTCGTCAATGTGATCTATCATCTCGTCGTGTTGTTTGGCACCGAAGGGAAAAGAGTGATGCGTCTCTTCCATGAACGCGCCGGAATTAGAGGTTTTGCGCGGCTCCATGTGGTGGTGGACGGTGTACCCGCTTTTCTTGCCGTCTTTGCCGCGATGGATTTCAATTCGCATCTCCCGCATTTTGGAAGCTGGTGCTGATTCTTTTTTCATGTGCTTTTTCTCCATTTCGCGGCCTTTGGCCGTTTCTTTGTTGCCGTGCATCGCGCCGATTTCGTTCATCGTGCCGTAGATGGCATGGGGATTGTTGCCGTACTCGGCGCGGAGCTTGTCTTCCAGGAATTTAGGCATACTCGACTCGAAATAAACCATCGAACCGCTCGATAACTCGACGCTCACCGACTGAGTCGAACAATTTCAAATGTCGCAGTAAGACTCTATTTGCCGCGTCGCGTACTTGCTCACCGCTCTCGATGGCGCGCGGGATTTCCAGTGGGGCGAAAATCACTTTTATGCCTGACGTGCCGCCAGCGAAAAAGAAAATCGCTTTCTTTTTCCAGTTATGGTCGCTAGGGTCAATTGAAATCATGCGATCAAACCCATCCTGTCCCATACGCAAAGAATCAACATCCTCTGCGATTGAGGAAGTAATTTGCATTTCCCGCAAGAGAGCGGCTAATTCGTCGGCAATTGTCACTTCTTGACTCCCATCTTCGCCGAGCAGTCGCGGCAGAAAACCATGACCGAATTCTTTCCCGCCATACACTCCCGTCCACAACCCGAGCAGGGAAGTACTTTCGTGGATTGCGGTATCTCGATGATCTGTGCAGATTGGTTCATTTTTAATTTTCGCGGCCCAGAATTCTCCGCGCTGCCCTCTGACCCGTTAGTCGCTCCGATGGAGACGTTTTCAGGCTAGGTAAGCACCCCGGAAGTGGAGGCATCGTTGCCCCGTGCGCTCCCCGCTGGGCCGCCCGGAGAGTTCTTCGCGCGGAGAATAATTAAGACGTGAGCGAGGTTGCCTGCTCGTTTAATACAATCCACTTTCCCTGATACGCCATAAGTAAGGCCGAAGCTCCCGCATGAGCGGGGAAAGTCAGCACGTTCGTGTTGGCGGTACCGTCTTCAAACAGCGCGGCCGTCGTCACGGTATGGGCATTGGCCGTCGCCGAAGCAATCTGGATCAGTAGCCCATCATCAGCTCCCGCTGTGGGCGCGGCCAACGTCAATGCGGCCACTCCGGCTTTAGTGATGATGTAACGGTTTGCGGTGTGCGGATCGACGGCGCCGGAAGCGGGAAGCGCAACCAGAGCAGCGGCCAGCAACTTCTGCACCGCGTCTTGCGTGAATACGCCAACTTGTAAGGCTGAGTTCATGGGATTTTCCTTGGGTGAATTTTGAAAATGAAATCTAGCGGCCCCGCAGTTTGCGGTTGGCCTTGCGGTCGATCTGGGCTTCCTGTGTACGAGTGATATTGCCAATTCTTTCCGCGCGGGATGCGCCGCTCTTTGCCAGGCGCGCATGCTTCTTATCGGGCATGGGATACGCGCGTTGCTTCGGCAGGCCGAAGACGCGATCGGCGAAAGCGTTGCGGGATTTGGAGGTTAGTTTCGCCATCAGTACATCCCCATTCTCATCCGCATGGCGTTCATCACCTGCGGAGGAAGCTGCTGCTGTGGATTCATTCCCGCCGCCGGCATCGGAGCAGAAGGCCGCGCAAAGGGTTGTGGAGCGGCTTGCATTTGTGCCGGCGGCAGAAATCTGTTCAAAGCGTTTTGCGTGGCGGGCATCGCTCCCGATTGCGGAGCGGCCATGGAAGGCGGAATCTGTGGAACCGGCAGTGGGCGCTGCATCGCCGGGACTGCGCCGCTTTGAATTTGTGCGGGATTCGGTGGCTGCATTTGCGGCGGCGCTGCCTGCGGTTGCGGTTGTGCTGCCGGAGGTTGCGCCGTTTGCTGCATCATGGAAGGCTGCGCGGCCATCGGGCCACCGAGAGAGCGTTGCGCGAAGATGTTTGCGGGCATCATGAGATCACTAAGACTTCCAATTCGGAATGGTGGTAATCCGGACTGACTTCCAGTTTCGTCACATCGCGGTTTATATTTTCACCATCAGGCCGCGTGACTAATAGGGTGGGGTCAAGTTTTTGCAGGGCTTCAATAAGCTGGGAAATTTTCATTGATTTATTTATCCCCAAGCCGAGTAAGAACGCGGTTTACTCTGATTCGACTTTGGTTTCGGTTTTGGCAGCACCGGCATAGCGAAGGTCAGCGCCAGTGCGTCTGCATCGTCGGGCGAAGAGGAATCAAGGCCCATCTTCGATAGGCGTTTCTTCATCGCGTCTTTCGGTTCTAGCTTGATTCGCTGACTGGTATCCGACATTAAGACTGGCTTTTGCAGGTCGGTCGCAAGTTCCGAATCCCGATCAATACAGCCGCCGTCCCGCAGCCAGTCCTTCATTTTGCCCCACATCTCATCACGGCGAAGCACGTAGAACCTGTCGTTAAGCGCCGAATCGCCGAAGTTGATACCCATCACATTTCGTAAATTGAGATTTTGCAGCCCCGCGAGAATCGCGCCGGCATTTCCGCCCACGCCGGAGTTGTCGAGAAACATCATCGTGACCGGCTGGCCGTTGTAGTTTGAACGTAATATGTCCGCCAGGCGCTCGCGAATCACGGCGGGGTTTTTGGTGAACTGGCCGCGTATCTTTATCGCGGGAATCGCGCGGGCATCGAAGCCGCGGCGAAAACGAATCACCGTATCGTCTGAGCCGCCCCAGGACAGATCCACGCCAGCGATCAGCGCGTCATCATTGAAAGTAGGTAAATGACGCGATTGCGCATTCTGTACCATCTCTAAATCAATAAACTTGCCTTCGCCAGCGAGAGGGAAGAGACCTAACCAACGCACGCGGACGTGATCGGAATTCGGTCCATAAACTTTAATGTCTTCGTTGATCTCTTCGACGTTCACGCCTTCCACGTCGCGCGAATCAATCACCTCCGGATGCCAGCGATGCTTTTGTGTGCCGAAAACCGCTTCGTAAAAGAATCCCTCGGAGCGCGTGCATTGACTGATGGCGATCCAGATGATTTCTGTATCTGCATCGGTCATTGCGCCTTCCTGCGTCTTCCAGATGGTGTCAGGAATGCCGGCGGCTTCTTCGTAAATGATGATGAGACGCTTGCGCCGATTGTGGGCGCCGGCGGAGGCTTGCGGGTTTTCTTCCGACCATGTAGTGAAATCCGCGCGCCAGGTCTGCTCGTGTCCTTCTTCGCGCGCTTTAATTGAGGTCACATTGACTTCAAAGAAATCCGCGTTCAATCCCAGGCGAAACCACTTCGCCACTTCTGGCTGGGTTTTGGTCTTCAACTGATCGCCGGTGCCGGCCATCAGAATTACTTTGCAATCTTCGAAGGTGGAGAGTCCCCAATGTGTGAGCCAACTGATCTCGGCGGTCTTACCGATGCCATGGCCGGAGCTAACTGTTTTACGGAAGGGTTTGTAGCGGGTTTCGGGATTCTGGAGATGGTCGCCCAGCTCGCGGAGTAGTTTTCTCTGGTGCGCGCGCGGTCCAGCTTCGCCGGCCAGGTCCCCGTGTCCCCACGGGTAGGCGCACATCACAAATCCCAGCGGATCGTGGACGAACTCGGCCAGCTCGCGTTGCACTTCGGCCAAGGGGTTAGCGGTTTCGGCTGCGCTCATAGTTCAATTTGCGTTCCCGCACTTCGCGGACGATTTCGGAGATTTTTATGGTGGCTTCCACTTGAATGGGTTCTTTGTGGACGTGGTTCACGGTGTCCATGGGCTTTCCGAGGTCCCGATCATCCAGATACATCAGCGTGCGCTTGAGTGGCCCGGTGTCCTGCTTCTTCTCGGCCAACTCGATTTCGATTTCGAGAATCTTCAGCCATTGCTTTTCCGCCGCGATCTTGGCCTTAAGCCTGCGTGCCAGGTTAGCGTCGGTAGGACGGGATCCCGCGCCTTTGTCCTGACACTTCTCGCATTCACAACCCCGCTTGTGCCGCCCAGCTCCTTGTCGCTTTCCGCCCACGTTTGAAATCGCTGTACTAAATCAAAACAATCAAGCGACCGAAAGGGGTATCTTCCCGAATGCGGCGCGCACCAGCGGCTCCGTCTCCTCTCGCGTGAAGCCAGAATAGACATTCAGAGAATCCACATGCTTGTGGCCTGAATAGGGCCGTAACTGGTCTATATCCATACCGTTACGGCGGAGAAAGAAGAGAATGGAGTGCTTGAGAGTATGGGGATGACAGAGTAATTCGGGGAGTCCGGCGCTCTCGCCGGCGGCGTGGACCCAGCGCTGGAAGGTCCTGGTAGTGACAGGAAAGAGGCGTTGATTAAATTTGATTCTCGAAGCTAATTCAAGCAGTGGTTTTCGCTCGCTGATGAGTATATTTTCATGCTCCACCAGCTCGTCGTTCACATCATTCGAACGCTTCTTGCGCCGCATTGTGATCTTCCCATCCACCAGAAAACTCGGTTTAATTGCAATCACTTCCGAAGCCCGGAGCGCGTGATTGAAAGCTACGGCCATCGCCAACCAATGCAACTCGTCCTGTTCTTTCGCCGCCTGTAGAAGCCTAAGAATTTGCTGAATTGAGAGCTCGTGCGGCATTTGAATTCAATCAAAAAGAATCAAAAATGTCCGAAAATAATAGATTCGGACATGCGCGCGCCTAGTCTTCACAGCACACGCAGCGGCAGCCCTCACAAAAAGCATGGGCGCCGGTTAGACAGTTAAAGCAGATCAGGTGCGAGGCGCGCGGCCGGGCGCGGTCCTTCATTACTCGAGTAATCAGATCCTCAGTCGTAAGCATGCGGTCCACGTTGAGAAAAACGGTCTCGGTCTGGGTTTGTGGGGAAGAGTTCGTATTCATCGTAGATCACCAGCGCCAGAATTTCTGTCATCTCCCGCGAGAGTTCGTCTCCGCCTGGCGTGCGGCGGATGAGTTCCATTTCCACGATCAGCTTGATCTCGCCGAATTTGACCACTCATTCCTAATTCGCTTTTTGGGCACATGTTTCGCGCCACCATATCCGAGTCAAGGCCCGGAGCACTACGACATTGCGACGATTTTTATAACTCGTGGAAATGTATTTCACGCCAGGAATTTCGCCGGAAGTAAGCCGCTCCGGAATATAACGAGCCTGTGGGTTCAGTGGCCGAAATTGCCGGAAAGTGGAATCGAGCGGCAAAAATCGGATCACCTTGCGCGAAATTCTTTCGGCGACCATTCGCTGCACGAGAAATTCCGCGCCATCGCGATCGGTGAACTGAGAAGGCTTCGCCCCAATAGGCTGAGAAGAATTCAGCACGCCTACATTCATAAATTTGGTTTTATAGAGACACGACTAGCAGGGGACTACTTGGGAACATCCGCATGGCGCGGAAGGTGCCTTACATGGGGAGGTGCGAAATCACTCTAATGCCAAAGCGGGAAGGAAGGGAAGTTACTGATGGGCTATGCCGGGTGGGGAAGTCAGGGCTTGGCGGGAGTCACGGCGGCACAAATTTGCCGCTCCCAGCGGTCTTTCACTTTAGCCGCCGCAACGCTTTGCCATTGCATGTTGGAGATCGCGTCCGGCCCGCCCGCGCAAAGTGGTTTGATGTGATCTTTGATGTAGCCGGGACAAGTTCCTGATCTCTGTCCGGTGGAAGGGCAGGGGGATATTCGCTGAAAGTCGCGCCGCACTTTCGCGGAGCGATGGGTTCGCGCCGAACAGGTGAGGGCGAAAAGTAGAAGACAGATGAGGAAAAAGGTTCGCATCACTCAGGGTTTCGCGGGAGTCGCGGCGGCAATGACTTGCTTAATGTCACCACTAATCTGATCGAGTTTCGCCAGTAAAGTTCCCGACATCTCGTCAACCTTCTCGCTTCCCAC
Source organism: Terriglobales bacterium (assembly GCA_036489565.1). Taxonomy (GTDB): domain Bacteria; phylum Acidobacteriota; class Terriglobia; order Terriglobales; family Acidobacteriaceae; genus JAICKN01. The sequence goes on along the minus strand of DASXFN010000032.1, from coordinate 19,377 downwards.
GATGTATATTTCGTGATCCAACGGCCAACGACACATCTTGCAATCTTGCGAGACGCCCTCAAATTCAATTGTGACGGAGATCGCAGTTTGATGCTGGGTATCTATTCCCGAATCAGGATTAATTGAAACCAACTCCACCCTAAAATCAGTACCGGACGTGGGTACTAGGCTCCATGTTGCAGATTTGCGAACCGCTTCTTTTAAAGCAAAAGTAAAACGCTGACCGATGATGTCATTGGCCGAGGAAGTCACATAAACTTTTTGCGCGGCGACCTGGCTTACGCTTAGCGCGAGAAATAAAGTTATCAAAACACTTTTCATGATTCGCTCCAATCGAGACCATCTTGCCAGCACGGTGAAACATTGACAAGGGCACGAATGGGCGATTACGCACTAGGTACTTTTGGGCTTTTTCTTCTGGCGGGCTTTGGCGGTACGAGCCACAGCGGCGGCTTTCGAGGCTTTCCTGGCGGATTCCCGCCGCTCTTTCGCCGTCATAGACTTTGCACGAGCTAATCCGCCCATGCGCCCCATTTCTCGTACGTCCATGCGCCGGATATTACCATCGTACCTCTTCGATATGCAAGAAAATACTCTTGACACCGTAGAGCTACGGTGAAATAATTGTTTCAGTAAAACGATAGCGGACTGACCGAGTGGTTGCACACCCGATCAGCCCTAACCCAAGCAAGCCTTGATTGGAGGCTCACATGGTTTCCCACACTGTAGCAGTAATCCACCACCCCGAATTTCCACAGGTCTATTCCGCGGCCATTGACGACGCTATAGCGTGCGTGGATCGCGTCCTGCTGGCCCACAGCGCACTGCAACTCGGTTCCTGCCAGTATGAGTACCCCGAAACCGTCTCCGGGGCTTGTAATGGCGAACTTTGCGCAGCACGGGCCACCGTATTCGATCTTTCCGAGGAAATGGAGTACTGCGGGAAGCATTTTCGGGAGGTGAGCCGTGGATAAAACTCTCGAAGTTCACGAGCACCTTATCTGCGGCGGGCCTTTCGCGCACGGCGGCTTGTACGACCGTACCGGGAAATGGGACAACGGAAGAATTGTGCATTCTCATTCCGGCGGGGAAATTCCCCATACTCATCCCGGAACCGGACCAGCAAGCTACACGATTGACAAAAATGAATGGCAGAAAGCCACGGGGTTGCGCGGTGGAGGACGAAAGAAATTTACCGCTAAACCTTCCGGCCAGCAAATGCCTTTAGTGGCTCGGACTGAGGAAGAAAATACATTTGAACTGATTCTGTGTAAGCCTACTCCGCCCGAATGGGGACTTGGCCCGGGAATCGCACTGCCCGCGAGAATGATTTTCGGTTCACGCTTGAAGTGGATTGTGCGCGATGAAAGTGAGGTGAGCCGTGGATAAGCAACTCGAAGCGCTCACCGAAGCCTACAAGATTCTCACCCGTGCCAAAGTTGATTGCGCCAGCTACGCCGCCATGCAGCCTTACCGCCTGGTGAGTCACGCCCAGGACTACATCCAGAAGCAAGCCGACGAACTCTTGAAACCGATTTTCGCGGACGAAACGGTCAGCGCATGAAGCCCAACCGTCCCTTCGGCATTGCCTTGATGCTTGCAGGTCTCGTCCTGGTGATCTACGGACTCGGAGAGATCGCCGCGTTTTTCATGCACTGGAAATAAAAATTGGAGGAAATAAAAACATGGCAACCGCTCGACCGTTGAACGCGCAATTGGAGGCTTTTCCGAACCGTAAGAAGCCGCCACAATCGGAACGCTGGTGGAAGAAGTTCATTCCCGCGTCCCAGGCTATCGAGGTATTACCTACGGCCATTCAGAATATCGAAGCGGCCACGCCGAACGAGCTGCTCCGCATCGCGGTATCGCAGAAAGCCAACGTCGAAGAATTAAATCGCTTGATGGATTTGCAGGAGCGTTGGGAGAAAAACGAAGCCAAGAAAGCCTACGTCGTGGCGATGAACGCTTTCAAAGCCAACCCGCCGGAGATCACCAAAAACGAGCTTGCCAAATTTACCAGTGTGAAAAATGGCAAAGAAATTGAGATCGAATGGTGGTATTCCACGCTCGATCACATTCACGGAATCATCCTGGCGGAGATGAGCAAGCATGGCATCTCGCATCGCTGGGTCACCGAGCAACCGAATACCGAAACCATCCGCGTGACCTGCATTCTCACCCATAAGCTCGGCCACAGTGAGCAGACCACCCTGCAAGGCCCGATTGACCATTCGGGAAGTAAGAACGCCATCCAAGCGATCGGCTCAAGCGCAAAGTACCTCGAACGCTATACGTTGATGGCGGCAACCGGGCTCGCCGACGGAACTCCCGATGTGGACGGAAGCGCATCCGCAGCCAATCAACCCTCCGCTAGCGTGAATGACACGATGAAGAAGATACGCGCTGCCCGGAACGCGGCGGAACTTCGGGAAATCTTCACCACCGCCTATACGCAAGCGGAAAACGCCAAAGATAACCAAGCGAAAGCCACCTTGATTGCCGCCAAGGATGCCAGACTGCGAGAGCTACGATGAGCGCCGCGCCTCTCTATGTCGAATGCGAACACGGCAGCCCGGAGTGGAAGGAAGCCCGGCGCGGATTAGTCACTGCTTCGCGCTGTGCCGACGTGCTGGCCATGCTAAAGAAAGGCGGGGAGGGAGCGCCGCGCCGAAACTACCGCATGGAGCTGGCCATTGAAATTCTCACAGGGCACTCCACGAAGCATTACGTTTCGCCGGAGATGCAGTGGGGACTCGACCAGGAACAATTCGCCCGTGCAGCCTACGAAGTCAAACAGAACACGCTGGTAGAAACCTGCGGCTTCTATGTACATCCGCTGGTGAATCGTTTTGGCGCGTCTCCCGATGGACTGGTGGGCAGCGAAGGCCTCACGCAATTCAAATGTCCTTCGACTTCCACCCATCTTGCATGGATCCTCGAAGGCCAACTGCCTCTCGACCACGCCCCGCAAATGCTGGCGGAAATCGCTTGCACCGGGCGTGCGTGGAATGATTTCGTCAGCTTCGACCCGCGACTGCCGAAACATTTGCAACTCTTTATCCGGCGAATGGAGCGCCGTGATCACGAGCCACTCATCGCGCAACTGGAAAGCGAAGTGCAGCGGTTCAATGACGAATTGGACGCAATGCTGGCCGAACTTCCGCAGATCGAAGGACAGCCAATCATTGCAGCCATGGACTATACGGACCCGGACGAATTGATCGTATGACCCACGCCTGCGAACAACATCAGGACTGTACGCACCCGGCAGTGAAAGAATGCTGCCGGTGCCAGATCGGACTCTGCTCCGCGCATCTGGTGGAATGCCTGGATTGTCACCAGGTCTTTTGCCGGGAGTGCGCGAGAGAACACCAGAGGGCAGTTAGCCCCGATGAGAGGATGGGAGAGCCAGAGCCCGCTAGCCGAATGGGGAAACCATGACCCTCTGTACCTCCCCCTTTTTTAACTTTAATTATGGCCAACATAAACATCAGCGACGATATTTACCGGGAGTTGCAGACCATCATTAAACTCCATGCCCACGCGAAATCCTGCAAGAAAATCGGCAACGCGGCGGAAGCGAAAACTTACCAGCAAAAAGCCGACAAGCTCGCCGTCATGTGGTTCCGCAAAATTCGGTTCCACAGTAAGTCCTGATGCGCCGCCCCATCTTCCGCCAGCCCTACCGCTGGCAACCCAAACCTAAACCGTCATCACTTCGCTATGAACTCATTCTCGACGGCGCGGTGCGAGTGTATCCCGGCGGAAGGGAAGTCTGTCAGGATTCTCCGGCGGGATGGCGGGAGTACAAACGAAGGGTTGAGGTCATGGTGCAGCGTCAGAACTTCCGTTGCTCTCTCTGTGGGAAGCGCATCAGCGTATCCACGGCCACTTTTGAGCATCAGCGAAGACGCGGCATGGGCGCGGCGTGGCGGGACGACCGAATCACGATTGACGGGAAGGATTGGAACTCGGCGGCACACTGGGTATGCAATGGGGAGAGAGGCTAGTGCGTAGTTTCATCATGGTTCGCTATTACTGCGCCGCGAATTCCGCAAACTTCTTCTAAGCCATCCATCACGAAGCGCAGAACCGCATAGGCTTCCAACGGGCCTATAGTCTTCGCCCGCAGCAAATCAATAATTTCGTGGGATACGCGCTCGAATTTCTCTCGCAGCTCCGGAGTTATTTCGATTTTAACGCCCCTAATATCCTGCTCTTTCAATGGGGCGGCAGCTTGATTGTTGATTTTCACTTCTTCTCCGGCACCTGGTACGGAGTGTAATGCGGGTTGCCCTCGTTCAAGCGGTTCAGCAAATCCATCACCGCATAGGGAGCTAAGAGCGTTGTTTCGCCACTGAATCCTCGGCCGGCCGCTTCGCCCAAGACGAAGACCAGACGTTCATAATCCACGCGGCTCATGGTGAGCACTATTTTGCCGTCGGGAGTTTCGGAGTAGCTCAATTGCCCACTCTTAGCTTGGCCCGAAAATCTTCTTCGTTCCAGCTCCGTGCGCCTTCTTCGCAGCGCGGATTGTCATTGCAGTACTTCACATTCCGCGTCGCTATTCCCGGCAATAAACTCTTGGGCCCGATGTCCACTTTGCGAACGCTTATTTTCGCATCGGGCCGCTCGGCTCCGCAGATTTGGCAGCGCCAGGTAAAAGTCGAGGGATCGAAACTCACTTGTTTGCTCACAGCCACATTCCTTTCTTCGCTTCTTCGCGCCAGACCTGCTTGCGCGTTTCATCCACTGCATCTTCCGCTTCCGTCCACCAGTCGTCAGCCTCTCTCCGGCCAGCTTCGTAGCCTGCCTTGTAGCCTAAATCGCGGAACCAGCAGAGCCAGAAGACCTCGCAGATGAGAACCAGAATCCAGAAGAAGATGTATCCGAGGATCGTCACGCCGAAGCCTCCGCCTCGCTTGATTCTGTCCAATGCCAGATTCCTTGATGGCCTTTGGCTAAAACCGGCATTTCCAGCCTTCTTCGCATCGTCAGCAAAATCCCGAAGCGGCCAGCCTCGAAATTTCCATATTCATCCGGGGGCGCGAGTTCATGGGGTAATCGCACGCAACCAACTACATCCACGATGCACAAAATAGCGCCCAGCGGAACCGTCAATGGGTCATAGCCGAATTGTTCGCAAGCAAATTTATTCACGGTTTTCGCCGCATGAATTGCCAATGGGCCGCGAAACAGCATTTCCCATCCCCGCGTTTCTATTTTCTTGCGCCCGTCATGAATCAGCGAAGCCCACGGCTGATGCAAACTCAAAGCTCTCACGCCCTGACCTCCATCCTGCATCCGCACTTCCGCCCGCCGCCCATCTCCATCTCGCACTCTCCTTGGTGAACGTGACCGCAACCGTGGCAGGTGTTTTCCCAGTTGCGATTCTGCGGGGCCGGAGGAAGCCCGTTTCCGTTCGAGGTTACTTTCAGCCCTGTACTTCTTTCCGCCGAAACTGAGACTTCCGTGCTTGCCGAAAGATCGCCCAACTCCTTCAACCAGCGGACAACATCAATGATTTCCGAAAGATGGTCGCCGTTCTGCAAGCGTGCGGAGTACAGATTTTCCGCGATGATGTAGAAGACTGCCCGCGTGTTATTCGGCGGAAGTTTGCGGATCATCAACATCTGGTCGGTGGCGTTCAATGCTGCACCGCCGGAAGTACGATATAAGCAACCCAAAGTCCCAACAAAATTCCCATCGCGAAGATTGCGGCTAAACGGGCGATCATGCCTTGTTTTTCTCCCGTTCGCGGATTTCCTCTTTCACCCGGTCGCTGGGTTCGTACTCGGTGTACTTCGCGCGCATGAACATGACCAGCGGGCGAATCAGTAGATAGTTTTCTTCGTCGGCACGCAAGGCTGCATTCGCCAGTGATTGCACAAAGCCGCCGCCGCGTTGACTTGCCGCCGAGAGCCATTCCAGTAATTCGGGATCGTCGTTTTGCGCGATGAGAAATACTGCATTTGAGCCATCGTGACCAGTCATGCGACCTCCTGAAATAAACCTTGCTGCTCTCCGCGCCGTGCATCGCTGTCGGGATGCTTCCGTTTCCAGCGGTCGTACTCAAGCTGGTGTTCGGGGCAGAGATGCTTTCCCGGTGCGACTTCTTTGGCGTGCTTGGCGCAGATGGGCTTGTCGCAGGTGCCGGATTTTCTCGCCGATATTTTCCAGTCGCAGAGAAATGTTCCCCGGTGGCCGCACTCGCAGTACTTCGCAGTCACCCGCACGCCGCAGACGATTACGTCCTGCCCGTTGATGTTGATGTGCTCACACACGCGGCAAACTCCTTGCCTCTACCGGAACAAATAGCATTCCCTCAGCGTAAATACGTCGTTCGCATTGAAGTGAAGTTCTGAATCCCAATAGCTTCACGCGCTCCAAATGCCCGTTCGCATCGCCAGCCATACTCGGCTGCACTAGTGGAAAACCGCTGTATTCGGTCACAGTAAAGCCAGCGGCCCGCAATTCCGCCGAAATTTTGGCCGTCCATTCACTCAATGTCACGAGAAAAGTCCTCCCTGCTTCTCCACTGGCTTCGCTTGGCCCTGCCGGGAATTCAAATTGCGGATGCACTCCAGGCACGGCCCTTTGCGAACGCCGTCCACCCGGTGCTGAGTTTTCTTTCCGCACTTCGAGCAGTAGCCGGAGACGGAGACGGTGTTGCGGGTGTAGTGCTCGGTCACAAACTTTCTCCGAAGCCTTGCATGAGTGGCTTATGAGTTGTTTTCACGCGATCCGCATTGATGCGCTTGAAATCCTCGAACATTTCGCGGCCTTCAAATTGTTCGGCAATTCCGCCCAGCGCGTAATCCCATCCTGGTCGCGAGAGCGCGAGTTCGGCCAGTGCCAACAAAATCATCTGTCGTTCGCCTTCCTCGAAAACTTGCTGCACCATCATGCGACCTTCTTTCCCTTCGCCGGAGGATTGGGATTCACCCACACTCGCCAACTCTCCGGAAGTTTGCGGGCAGGGACCCGCTCGTAATTCGCCCACGTCCGTGCGGCGTAGAAAATGAAAATCATGGGCGTCAATCCAGTGATGAACGAGACCTTCACGATGGCCGCGGCGAAGAATGCAAGATTCAGGAGTTCGGGTTTCATCATCGCGTCCCTTTTTTGCCGAGCAGTAAATCGGCGGCCAAAGCTAAATCCTTCAACGCATCCATCACGCATCGCAGCGTGTAATCATCATCCGGAGATCGTCCGCGTCCCGGCGGGGTAGATTCTTCCCGAATATTCAACTCGAAAACTGCGCGATTGATCGCCGTTTGTGCGTTTACGAGATCCTGTCCGCAGCGATCGGTGCGAGTTTGCTTCACGCCGCCTCCCCAATCGTCCTCGTGAACGGCAAAAACTTCTCTTCCCCGCACCCCATACAGACTCCCAAGCGTCCCGACTCAATCTCAAATATTGCAATCAAGAGCTGCAATCCTCCGCAGTTCACGCACCAGCGCATGTCCTGGTAGAGCCAGGGATCGAGGGTGATGGCCGGGGATTCGGGAGTGGAGAGGGAAGTCATGCGACCGTCCGAACCTCTTTGACGTTGACCTTCATGGTTGGCACCGCCTGATAAGTTGCCTGTCCGACAACTCTCAGAAATCCCATCTCGGCAAGTTTCGCCAAGGGCAAATTCAACGGAGTGGGCCGTCCGGTTTGCGCCATCCAGCCACGCGCGCGAAATTCTTCGTTTAGATTGGCGATCTTCATGGGGCTATCGAAGAAGCCATCGGAAATCAATAAAGCAATCCGGCCTTGGCTGTCGTCGTCGTTCATCTCGATCACAAAGCGCCGCACGGTAACATTCAGTTCCGGCTTTTTCACGTCGAGATTGAGAACAACTTCTTGACCGTCCGCGATTGGAACAGCCTGCTTATCGGCCACGTAGGGCGGACGCGAAGAGGGAACTGTGCGGTTTTGCATGGCGGCGTCCTTCTCCAATTGCTCAATCCGCGCTTCCAGCCGCTGGATAGTAGCCACATTGTCCCGGATGGTTTCCTGCGCTTCCTGCCATTCCTGTTTGTAGTCCACGTTTTTGTTCTCCTCGCGCCGCGATGGTTGCGGCTGAAATTTCGCAACAGCTTCTCGCATGGTTGCTTCCGCGCGCGCCGCATTACGCGGAAAATCCACGGCAATGCCGTGTCCGATGGCCTCTTTCATCCAGCGCGGCAATACATAAACTCGCTTGAGCGTTTCGCCGAAGCTCACAAAGAATTCTCCCCGCCGCAAGGTCATCACCTCATCCGCCGGAGGTTTCAACTTCTTCGGCACCGCCATCTGGGAAAGGGTGTGCTCCACTTCATTGGCCTCGCGCTGCACGCCGAGAATCCACACGCCCACCTGTTTCAGGATTCGCTTGTCCACGCCGCTGATGTCCTGCGAATCCAGCCACATGAAATTCTGCGCCGCCGCGCCTTTGCGGATCAGCGACTCGCCCGCCACTTTCACCGGAGTGTTGCGGCCCTGCGGTAAAAACTCCCACGCTTCCGGGATGACCGTGATGACATTGCGCCGCAAATAAACTTCTTCCATCGCGGAGGCAATGGCCAGTGATTGCATCTCGGCGGAGTACTCGCTTAAATCCATGACGTTCATGCCTGGCTGCAATTCGAGCCGCGTGCCGCGCTGCGACATATCGAGCTTCAACCGCCGCAACTCCGGCATCAGCAATTTGAAATACTCACTCAGTTGTAAGTACATCCCGGCGGCGTATCCGGTGGCGGGCTTCGATTTCTTTCCGCCGCCATGCAAAGCGGTTTCCACGTTCGCCGCAACCTGTTCGAGAGATCGCGCGCCTTGGCAAACGCGAATGATCCACTGGCGTTCGTACTTCATGCGCTCCCGCATCATGGCTTCGAGAATGGATTCCACGAATTGCCAGTCGGCGCGGTCTTTGAAGTAGGGCGGAATTCTCCTGGCTTCGGCGAATGCGCTCTCCGCTTGCTTGGTGAGAAAGGCCAGCGCGGGACGCGGCGGATCGCCGGAGCGTGACAGCATGGCTTCGAGCGTCGTAGTTTTTCCGCTGGCCTGAGTCTGGCCGCAGACTACCGTGTGCGCGAAGGGAACATGCACCGCTTTCCCGGAACCAATTTCATAGCCCAACAAAATTTCGTGTGCGCTCAAAAGTTTTCCTTTCCGAACCACAGGGCCAGAGTTTCCCCGAAACTCCGGCCCTCTCTTGCTGGCTACAACGCCTCGAAACCTGGCTCCCGTTCCTTGCTGGCCTTCACTTCAAACACCCGCATTGGACTTTGGCCTTCTTTCTGAAAACTCGAATCATCGGTGGCATAACGAATTTCCAGCCAATGCCCGATGTGGCCGGGATTTATTTTCTTGTTGAGATCGGCAGTGCCCAGGCAAGTCATACGCTGCCGATTTTCCCCTTCCAGCATGTACTCGATAGCATCTTTCCCCTTAATTACCGTAGGTTCAATGCGGATCAGAACGCCAGCAAGTACCTGGCCTTGTTTCGTGAATTGGAATTGTTCCGGCGCTTTTACTTCCTGCATCTCACGCCGACGTCCGATTGATTGTGGTGCTGTAGCCATTTTGTTGCTCTCCTATGCGGCTGGTTGCCGCAAACTTGTTTCACTTCGCGCCGAGAATTTTTCTCGGACTCGGCGCTCATACACTGCAAATTCTTTTCGGGCCTCCACTGCCAGCGGAATCTTCTCGCGCTGTTTGCGAATTAAAAAGTCCAGATGAGACGGGTCGAAAGCCCTGCCTTCTCGAAGAGCGGTAATAATTTCCCCAGGCGAGCGAACCACACGAAAAATCTGCTTGTCGAAGTCGAATTTCAGTTGATGGTGAGCCGCCCACCCGAGATCAACAAAGCAGGTCGAACCACAATCGGGGCATTTTTCTTCTTCGCCTTCCACATCACCCATCGAACGAAATGTGCCATACGTCCGAATTAGCCGAACCCCATAAACCGATGCAAGGAATTCATCGAGCACCTTCGGGTCGTCGAACAGGAGCTTCAATACCCGGCCTTCACTGGTGTTTTCGTACTCCGCAACTTTCAGCGTGTATTTAACTAACTCCCATACCGTGCCTTCATTGGCCTTCTGAATCCAGCTTGTGCGACCGCGATTTTCCGTGACCTTCTGCCACTTGAGATTCAATTCTTTGAAGGGAATATATTCACCTTCAAAAAGCACATTCAAATGGGGATGCCAGCTTTTTCTCTTCACGCTGTAGGTCACTTCGAGAACCGCCATTGAACCCGTTACCCGACGCTTCCAAAACACCGAGCGACGTAATTTATCCCAGGCCGCATAGAGCGACTTAATCCCTTCCGCCAGATTTTTCGAGTTGCGCTCCGCTAAAACCATGTACTTCAAATTTTCCTTGCCGACAACAAACGCCTGTACCTTCGTCCCGATAGTCTTCGCCTTATCCCGTGAGCAGTGAGGGCAAAGACGTACCGAACAGGAATTCGTGGACTTCGCCCAGTCGTGGTTGTTGTCACAACGGAAGTGCCGGAATTTCTTATGGCAGCCCAGCACCTTTTCCGCCAGATGGCGGTGAAATTCCGTTCGCTCAAGCGCTCCAGCCAATTCTCCCTGAGCTTCATAGCGGTCTAAAAGGCGTGATTCTTCACTTAAAAAGGCTTGCCCTTCAATCACTTGGGTGGAACTCGGATTGTCGAAATCTGTCGATTTATGCACTGGTATCTAGTAAAGAAACCAAAACCCTAGAAGCCCTTCCCCCGAAAAGCCGTTTTGAGACTTCGGGAAGATCAAAAGCACGAAGATCAAACCACCCCCTCCGCCCCCTGAGGGGGCACGCACCGCTATCGCTATCAGCTACAAACATCACTGGCCCTCCGTCTCGCGCGTGACGTTCCGGGAATTCGGCGAATTCCGGGAGCGCGAGCGCCAAAAACAAAACCAACCCCGTCAGGCGCATACATCGCGCCAGAAGGCATCGGAAAAACCGCAACTGCACTGACTGTTGGGTGAAGGACAACTGCTGGAATGCCCGCGCCGCAAACAAGCAGCGCAAAGCACACGGCGGGATGGCTCCCCACAGAGCAGACAAAGTCGCGACATAATCACGCTTGCCGACTGCTCCGAGTTGGGGTATCTTGACGGTGTTGAAGCCATTCTGCGTGGTCCTTCAATAACTCTTGACCGCCGAGGAATCAGCGCCTCGGCGGTTTGCTTTTTAGGCAAACCCTCCATGCCCGACACGCGGGCAATTTTTTCCTGCTGAAATTTTTCCGAGCCCGATGATTTTTTCGGCAGATCGGGCCGGAGATTGCCCGCCTGGTCGAACCACGAGGCGAACTGCGGGCCGAGATTGTTGCGGCGCTTGGCCATAATCATTGGCCAGATTTGCTCGGGCGCGGTCCCCAGGTGTTCGTAGGTTGCCCAGAAGTGCGGATGCGATTCGCCATGCGCGGCCTTGGCGACGGTCATCCAGGCGATGCAGTAGTCGTCCCAGTAAATTTTGTTTTCCTGCTCTTCCGAAGCACTGCGCAGATACGCAATAACCCGAGCGCAGAATGCCCGACGCGAGATTCGCGCCATGATCGTTCCCCCTTGGTTGGGGGAAGAATTGGACGGCGGGGGAGCCTACCAATACGAACCGGGAAACACTGGAATGATTGAGAAATTTACGGAGTTCGAACAAAAATGCCGAGGGCCCGGCACCGTGCTTGCGGGCTGCTAGACATAATACCTGTTATCGGACATTGTTGATAAGGCGGCCCGAGGGTAGTCCTGCCGGCCTTCCGCCCTTGTAGCTCCGCTCCCTGTGTAGCCATGTGGGTTTTTGGTTCCGCGACGCCGGGCTTGAGTTACATTCGCTGGAATAAAACCTTGGCGGTAAACGATTCGCTGGCTTTCAGACTCGCGCTGAGCATCCTGCGAGGATCAATTTGCCAGGAAAGTTGATAGGCTCCGGCGCCAAAAAGCTTGTCAGCCAAGGCGCGAATTCCCGGTTCGATAGCTTGCCGGGTTTCAGGACGATTAGGAGCAAGCAGGCGGTCGTTGACCACAATTTCTACATCCCGCCCATTAAAGCGAAACTTCTGATTCAAGGCTGTATCTTCTTCCAAACGAAGACACGCGGCAATGGCTGCTTTGGCAGCCTGCCTTAGGCGATCCTGATTGCTGCTGTTCAAAACGGCTTTGCGATGGTAGCGGACGCCCAACCGGCCGTCTGAATTGTCCACGCTATAGTCGGCCTCATTGCCAATGACCATAACGCCCGGGCCGTCCGGCACGTGGCGGTAGTCGGCGACGTCAATGAGCAATTCGTCAAAGCTCTGCTGCTGGATCCAGCCATGAAAGACGGGAACCAGTGCTGCGAGGTCAATACCCTGCTGCTCCTGCAAAAGCAGTTTTACGCTAATGTGTTGTAGTTCGATCAAAGTAGTCCTTTTATGGGTTCAGCTAAAAAGCAGATTCCTCAGGCCTGAAGGCCTTCGGAATGACAAACGGCAAAAGGCTTGTCATTCCGAAGAGCGAAGCGACGAGGAATCTGTTTTCTGTTTCCTTCGCTCGCGCCCTACACCGTTACCAGCGTACCCAGCTTGGTGCTGCAACTGTGGGCGGCGTCAATGAAGAGTTGCGCCTCATCCATAAGCAAGCGGCTGGACTCTTCAGTAAATGGCTTGCCGAGGTTCGTGTGCGCGTCAAATAGATAGCTTGCGAACTTGCCGCCCGCGAACGGGTCCCAAAATTTTTGCGTGTCATAAAAGCGCGTGCGAAATTCAGTGATGATTTCCTCGGGATCGTCCGAGACGCCGAGCCTCTCGCTTTTTACCAACGCCTGCGCTCCCAGGAGCATGGAGCGATAGGCCTGGTTTCCAGCCAGCGTCGGGTCGCCCTTCTCAAACGAAACTTGCGCGTCGAACAATTCCCTCTCCGCCGCGGCCAGTCCAAAATCCACCGGTGTAATCACTTCGCCAGCACACTCTCCGGTACCCATGTCGCCTAGGCCGTAAGTGCGCGGATCGCCCCAATCGCTGAAGAATGAGCGATCATTGGCCGGCGGCTTGGTCAGGTCTTCGAGCATCGCTTTTAGTTGTACTTTGCCGAGACGCTTCACAAAGTCTTTAAAAGACTCGCCACTTTGGCGTTCCCCTACGTATTTCTCTGTGAGGCGAGCAATGACCTGGGGAATGTTCTTGGAAGGCACGGCCGCCACGGGGACTCCGTAAGTGCTGGCGTTGTTCTCCCACTCTCCGCCAAGTACAACCTGAAAGTGAGGCACGGCAAAACCTCCGACTTTGCGGCTTACGCCGTAGAACCCTAGGTCAGAAATATGGTGCTGGCCGCAACTGTTGAAGCAGCCGCTGATCTTGATGTGGAGGTTCTGCACGGCTTCGTCCTGGCTGAATTTCTTGGCAAGCACGCGATCTCGCAATTCGCCCGCGAGCCCACGCGAAGAAGAAATGCCCAGCTTGCAAGTGTCGGTTCCAGGGCACGTGACGATATCCACCAATGCCCCAGCGCCTGGCGCGTTTAGCTGCATTGCTTTTAACGCGCTATACAGCTCCGGCAAATCCGCCAAGCTTACCCAGCGGATCACGATATTCTGTTCGACGGTGGTACGCGCCGTTTCCCGAGTGTATTGACGAACAACATCTGCGAGCGTGCGAAGCTGATTAGCGGTAATGTCGCCCAGTGGCAGGGTAATCGTCACCGTCACATATCCCGTCTGTTTTTGCGGTCGCGTATTCGACTTCAACCATTGCTTGAAGTCTTCTGAATCCGCCGCAGGCCAAATACCGCTCAGACGAAGCGGCGTCTCCTGGGCTTTGACGGCGTCTTTAATCAACGACGTCCAGCGCTCATCGTAAGGCAGAATTTTTCGCTCTTCCCAAACCAACTGCTTGAACTTCTCGATACCCAGATCCTGCACCAGGAACTTAAGCCGGGCGCGGCTGCGGTTCTTCTTTTCGCCCAGACGAGCAAATACCCGGCCCACGGCCTGAGTCAACGGCATCGCCTCTTCCACAGGAATGAACGAATCGAACAACTTGGCATAGTAAGGGACAGCGCCCAGGCCTCCGCCGACATACATCTGGAAGCCCAATTCTTCGGCGCCCGTCTGCTCGTTAGTGCGTTTGGCCGCGATAAAGCCGACATCGTGCAAACTGGTAAGTCCGCATGCGTTCTGCGCGCAACCACTGAAGGCGGGCTTAAATTTTCTGCCAAAATTCTGCGTGTCAGGATGGCCCATTAAAAACTTAGCCATGGCCAGCGCGTACGGGGTAACATCAAAAACCTCGTCGCGGCAAACACCCGCATAAGGGCACGCGGTGATGTTGCGGACGGAGTTACCGCAGGCTTCCCTGCTGGTAATATTCACCGCCGCCAGGCGCCGCATGATGGTGGGCGTGTCATCAATCTGTATGTAGTGGAGTTGCACGTCCTGCCGGGTGGTGATGTGCGCGATTCCGTCGGAATATTCCTCGGCTAGCTCGGCCAGAGTTTCCAGTTGAGCGGCATTCACACCGCCGGCTGGGATCTTAATGCGCTGCATTCCGGGCGCGTCCCACATAGTGTTCGGGCCCTTGGTGAGATCGCCCGACGGATACTTTAACTGCTGAATCTTCTGTCCGTCGTTGCGCTGCCCATTGTCGTATCGCTGGCCATAGGCGCCACGGCGCAGGCGAGTTTCCGCGAAGACACGCTCGTCGATCTTCCCCTGCTTGCGCAGGGCGATATCGGTTTCAAAGCTATCAATTTCGCGGGCCAGATGCTCCGGCATCTTCCCGATAAGCTGTTCTTTCCAAAGTGAGTTCGAAGCTTTCATATTTGTTCAAAACCGCTATGCAGCATCTCTATTTAAAAACCCTTTTCGAAATGCCATTCAACAACGTCATGCAGCACCTAACCATTGAGGGCATTGCTGCATTGCCTAAACAAAAAGCCCGCTAACCTTTTTGGTTGCGGGCTCCACAGCTATGATTGCGTGTTGCTTATTTAGCTATGAGCCCTTCTCTCCCTGAAGACACGGCATGCACAACAACAGCAAGCACACATCTTGAAGGAAGTTCTCATATCAGTTCCTTAAGTATGCCTTGCTGATAGGCCTAAAAGCAACCCCAAATGCGGCGTGGAGGGTTACCCCCCAGGGGCCGCGTTAATGTCCTTGACGCCTCCGCTTGCTAACTCAATGTCATCTCGACGTTGAGCGCAGCGAAGACGGAAAGCCTGCCCTGAGCGAAGTTGAAGGGGACCTTACGTCCGCTGGATAACCACCCATGCTGCGAACAGGATCGTGGCCCCCGTTCGCAGCATAAATGCGGATATCGCCGTAAGGTCCCTCACAGCTACGCTGTTTCGGGATGACATATTTTTTAGGGTTGAACAGAGTGGATGGGGCAGTTTGACAATCGGCTGCGCGGCCACGTAGTTTCAATCTTTTGCTCCTGATTTACGTCCAATGTTCATGCATTCCCTCGGAGGTCCTTCATGAAGATCCGGTTCCTATGCGCAAGCGCGCTTCTGCTGTGCGTCTCAATGCTGGCTGCCGCGCAAGACGTTAATTCGTTTGCGAAGCGCATCACCGTCAAGAAGCTCGACAATGGATTGACGGTGCTGATCTGCGAGCGCCCCGAAGCGCCGGTGTTTTCTTTTTACACGCTGGTGGACGCGGGTTCCGTGCAAGACCCGCTGGGACGCACCGGCCTTGCCCACATGTTCGAGCACATGGCCTTCAAGGGAACGGACAAGATTGGCACCACGGACTATGCGGCCGAAAAACCCGCGCTGGAAAAAGTAGAAACCGCCTACGCGGCGTATATCGAGGAGCGCGATAAATCCACTGGCCGCGACGAGCAAAAGGTAAAAGACCTGGAGAAACAGTGGCGGGATGCGGTCAAAGCCGCGGACAAGTACACGGTCCCGAACGAGTTTCCCGAAATCGTGGAGCGGAATGGCGGCGAAGGCCTGAACGCCTCCACCAGCAACGACCAGACCGAATACCATTATTCTTTTCCGGAAAACAGGCTGGAGCTGTGGGCTTATCTGGAATCGGAGCGCTTTCTTCATCCGGTAATGCGCCAGTTTTATGACGAGCGCAACGTGGTGATTGAAGAACGCCGCATGCGCACCGACAGCAACCCAATCGGCAGGTTAATCGAACAATTCCAGACGGCTGCATTCCAGGCCAGCCAGTATCATCGCCCAACCATCGGCTGGATGTCCGACTTAAATACTTTCTCCGCGACTGACGCAGCTAAGTTTTTCGACGAATACTACGTCCCCTCGAATATGACGATTGCCGTTGTGGGCGACATCAAGGCTTCGGAAGCCATGCCCATCATTGAGAAATATTTTGAGCGCATCCCCTCGCATGCAAAGCCGGATGAACGAATCACCACGGAACCTCCGCAAAATTCCGAACGCCGCGTCGTCTTGCAGGAACAATCGCAGCCCTTGTATCTGGAAGGCTACCACCGGCCTGACTACCGCAGCGCCGATGACGCAGTGTATGACGGAATTGCGGATTTAATGTCGGATGGCCGGACCTCGCGGCTTTACCGCGCGCTGGTCCGCGATAAGAAAATCGCTTCCTATTCCGCTGGCTTCACCGGATTGCCGGGAATTAAATATCCGCATCTGTTTGCCTTTTACGCTTTTCCGCTGCCGGGACACACGCCGGATGAAATGGCGGCGGCTATTCATGAAGAGATTGAAAAGCTGAAGAACGAAGACGTCAGTGATGCGGAGTTAAAGATGATCAAGACCCGGGCCAAGGCAAATTTAGTCCGCAGCCTGGGCAGCAATGAGGGCCTTGCGGAAAATCTGGCTACTTATGAGACCCGCTACGGCGATTGGCGCGAACTGTTCGGCTCCGTGGACCGCATTGACAAAATCACCAAGGCCGACATTCGACGCGTCGCGCAAAAAACATTCACCGCCAACAACCGGACCGTCGCCATCATTGAAACAGCAAAGCCTGAAACGTCCAAGCCTGCAAATGCCGGCGCGGAAAAAGGAGGTGCGCAATGAAGACCGCACGCTTGTCGCTTGCCGCCATCTTCACTAGCGTAGTCATTCTCGCTTCGCTTTCCCCGTCCGCGATCGCCCAGGCGAAAAATTGGAAGCAGATCAACATTCCCAAGCTTCCTGCGTTTCATCCGCAGGAGCCCAAGCGCATAGAACTCCCCAATGGCATGGTGATCTTTCTTCAGGAAGACCACGAATTGCCGCTGATGGACGGCACCATGCGCATTCGCGGCGGTGACCGGTCGGAGCCTGCCAGCAAGACAGGGATGCTCGATATCTATGGAGATGTTTGGCGCACCGGCGGCACAAAAACCCAAACCGGCGACCAGTTGGACGATTATCTGGAAGCCCGCGCCGCCAAGGTGGAAACCGAAGACACCGCCGACTCCACCATCATTTCATTCTCCTGCCTGAAGGGCGATTTCGACGACGTCTTTAAGGCTTTCAACGACGTGCTGCGCAATCCGGAATTTCGCGCCGACAAAATTGATATAGCAAAAAAGCAGATGGATGATGGCATCTCCCGCCGCAACGATGACCCCAGCGACATCGCCGCGCGCCTGGAGCCGAAGCTGGCTTACGGCGCGGACAATCCTTATGCCCGAAACGCCGAGTACGCCACGGTCGCTGCGGTTACCCGCCAGGATTTGATTGACTGGCATAAAGCACATGTTCATCCCAACAACATAATTTTGGGAATCGTGGGCGACTTTGATTCAGCGGCGCTTGAAGCAAAATTGCGAGCGCTCTATGGATCATGGCAAAAAGGCCCGGCTGTCACTGCGCCCGACATTACCTTCCATTCCGCGAAGCCGGGATATTATCTGGCGAAAAAGACTGACGTGAATCAAAGCAGTGTGGCCATGCTGGGCGTGGGCATCCGCCGCGACAATCCTGATTTTTATGCGGTGGAGGTTTTCGACGAAGCTTTCGGCGGCGGTTTTTCTTCCCGCTTGTTCAAAGACATTCGTACGCTCAAAGGCTTGGCTTACGGTGTGGGCGGCGGCATCGGAACGTCGTTCGATCATCCGGGAATGCTGCGCATCTCCACCGCGACCAAGAGCGAAAGCACGATAGAAACAATTTCCGCGATTTACGAGGAGATAGACAAGCTGAAGACCGATCCGATTTCTGACAGCGAAATCAAGCTGGCCAAGGATTCCATCCTGAACTCTTTCGTCTTCAACTACGACACGCCAGAAAAAGTTTTGCGCGAGCGCATGGCGTATGAGTTCTACGGCTATCCAGCGGATTTCTTGGAGCGTTTTCGCACGGGGATTGAAGGGGTGACCAAAGAAGATGTAGCGCGGGTCATTCCCAAGTACCTGCACAAAGATCAATTGGCGGTGCTGGTCGTCGGCAATCCAGAGGGATTTGCCAAACCACTCTCTACGCTTGGCCCCGTCACCGATGAAGATCTGACCATCCCTCCCATGCCCGGCGAGGAACAGGGCGACAGTGGTCCAACGGCGTCCAATCCCGAAGGCAAGGCGCTGATGGCGAAAGTAGTTGAGGCGCTCGGCGGAGCAAGCAAGCTAAAGGCAGTGAAATCGGTAGCCGAAAATTTGACGCTCACACAAAAATCGCCGCAAGGCAGCAACGCACAAATGACCATGCACACCACTCTCCTCTTCCCCGGCCGCATGCACGTCGCCATGCAGGGCCCCATGGGAAACGTTACTTACGTTGTCACGCCGTCCGGAGCGTTCGTCGTTATGCAGGATCAGCAGCATGAGATTCCGGGGCCGCAGGCAGCGGAGATGTTGAAACAGATAAAACGCAATTTGATTTATCTGGGACAACACGCGGATGATCCGGCATTTACTTTCGCCGCCAGCGGCACGGAAAAGATCGGGGACGTGGACGCGACAATCCTCGACATAAACGGGCCGGACATTTCCGTGCATCTCTATGTGGATCCGCAGAGCGGACGCGTGCTGCGCGAAAAATACCAAGGTATGGGTCCCACCGGCCCCGAGACGCAGGAAACCGATTTGAGCAACTGGAAGACCAGCGACGGGATAACCCTTCCCTACCTGCGTAGCAACAAGCAGAACGGAGAAGTCACCAGCACCTCGGAGATTCAATCGCTCGAATTGAATCCCACGATTGATCCGAAACTGTTTGAAAAGCCCGCAGCAGAGGCCGGAGCTGCGCACTAAGAGTTTCGCCACGGGTCGACTAGCTTTGATTCCTCCGGCCAGAGCATAACGGAAATTCGCTCGCCGGGTTCCGTGAGACACCCATCCCTGCGTCCGATCACGCGCCCACCATGGTCCTCAGCCCGCTCGCGCCCCTGATTACCTCGGCGGAAAGCTACGATTGCGAAATGGGCACATTTGGGATATTATAATGACTAGTCTGACTAGTTCTTATGAATTCAAAAACCTGGCAGCTA
>DASXFN010000052.1:0-57098 GCA_036489565.1 Terriglobales bacterium | reverse complement strand
CGCCACCATCGGCAAAAATCTGGAGCGCGAAGCCAGCAAGGGGAAAATTACCGCGGCGGACAAGAATGCGACTCTCGGCAGAATTGAAGCTGTATTGAAGCGCGAATTGCTGGCGAAGTGTGATTTTGTGATTGAAGCCGCGACCGAGAAGCTGGCGGTAAAGTCAGAAATTTTTCGCGACCTTGACCGGATTTGCAGGCCCGAGGTGATTCTGGCTTCGAACACGTCTTCGATTTCGATTACCAAGCTCGCGGGGATGACTACGCGTCCGGAAAAAGTGATTGGGATGCACTTTTTCAACCCGGTGCCGGTAATGGCGCTGGTGGAGGTGGTGCGCGGCCTGGCGACATCGGACGAAACGTTTCACACGGTGCGCGACCTGGCTTTGAAGCTTGAAAAAACGCCTGTGGAGGTGAACGATTCTCCGGGGTTCGTTTCCAACCGAGTGCTCATGCCGCTGCTGAATGAAGCTATGTTTGCGGTGATGGAGGGAGTGGCGACGCCCGAGGCCGTGGACGAAGTTTTTAAGCTTGGTATGGCGCATCCCATGGGACCGCTGACGCTGGCCGATTTTATTGGTCTGGATGTTTGCCTGGATATCATGCGCGTATTGCACGAGGGGCTGGGGGATCCGAAGTATCGGCCTTGTCCGCTGCTGGTGAAGATGGTGGATGCGGGACGTGTGGGGCGGAAGAGTGGGCAGGGATTTTATAAGTATTGATGGTGCGATGTTGCGGCTTGGACTCAGGCTGCGGCCGTTTTTCTGACGGTGGCTGAAATTATAGGGATCCTTCGCTACGCTCAGGATGATAAGGGTTATGAATAAGGGAAATAAAAGTAGCATTGTGAATTACGTTTTAGGGACGATTCTTGGGCTGGGCGCGGGCGCGATTGACGTATGGCTTGGCGATTTG
The DNA here is from genome assembly GCA_036489565.1 of Terriglobales bacterium. Classification (GTDB taxonomy): domain Bacteria; phylum Acidobacteriota; class Terriglobia; order Terriglobales; family Acidobacteriaceae; genus JAICKN01. Next base: position 56,184 of record DASXFN010000052.1, on the reverse strand, counting down.
CTGGTGACTGCGGTTTTCGTGATGCTCTCGACCATGCTGCTGGGATTGTTGCGTCCGGAGCGCGCCTGGCGGTGGACGGTGCTGGTAGCCGTGTGTGTGCCACTCGTGCAGATTCTGGCTCACTCATTTTTAAAGGAACACATCTCGCTGTCACACGTTCAGCTATCGTTTTCCGGCTTCCTGACCGGCACGGTGGGAGCTTACGCGGGAGCGTTCGCGCGGATGGGAATTGATCTGCTGGTGCTCCCGGAGAAGCACGAACCAGCGGCGAAGGCGGATGTTACGAAATAGGCTTAGTCGAAAAGTTACTTTCGCTTCCACAACGGAAACAGGTATGCTGCCGAGAATGGGTGTTTCCGTCTCAGTGTTAGCGAGTGGAAGCCGCGGCAACTGCGCGGTGGTGGCCAGCGCCAAAACGCGCATTCTGGTGGATGCCGGCATCTCCTGCCGGGAGACTTTCAAGCGGATGAAGGCGCTCGGAGATGATCCGCAAAAGCTTTCCGCCATCCTCATTACCCACGAACATTCCGATCACATTTATGGCTTGGCAACGCTGGCGAAAAAGCTGGCGATTCCCATCTTCATGACCGGCGCTACGCACAGCGCGTGGAAGCGGTCATTGCGCGATGCGACCGGCGAAGCGCCGCAGCTGAATTGCCTGGAGGTGTTTTCTTCCGGCCGGGATTTCCACATTGGAGATATTGCCGTTACTCCATTCACCATTCCTCACGACGCCGCTGATCCTGTGGGGTTCACCTTCCGCGCGGAAGGAACCAAGGTCGCCTTCGCGACCGATCTAGGATATGTGCCGCAGAACATCTGCCATCACCTTCGCGGCTGTGATGTGCTGGTGATGGAGTCCAACCATGACCTGGAAATGCTGCGCGGTGGGCCATATCCGTGGTCGGTGAAGCAACGGGTGATGAGTCGGGTGGGGCACCTTTCGAACGACGCCCTCGCGGATTTCTTTGGCAGCGAATATGATGGGGCGGCGGCGTACGTGGTGCTGGCGCATCTCTCCGAGTCGAACAACCACCCTGAACTTGCGCGTAGCGCGGCGGAGAAAGCTTTGGCAACGCGGCAAACGCTGCTTTCCAACCATGTGGTGCTGGCGTCACAGACGGAACCAATACAACCTATTTGCCTTTAGGTTGATCATTTACTGCATATGAACCCATGTATTGATCCCGTGGTAGGGAAAATATTGGCAGGTTGGCGCTACGATATTTCCGGCATTGCGCCAGAGATGCGCAGCGATTACGAAGGACACTTCGCCAGGTGCGAGCACTGCCGCAAGCGGCAGCGTCTGCACCGCACGATTGATCTGGGATTAATTGGGCTCGCATCGGTTTCCGGCGCGGTATTTTTGCTGGCCTTCGGATTGATCCTGTACTTCGGGCCGCACCATTCACTGGTCCTTGAGGTTGCCGCGCTGAGCGGCTTCGCGCTTTCCGCTCTCATCTGGGTGGTGGTTGCGGTGGCGACCCCAGCGCCAATCACGATGGTGCAGGTGGCGAAGCTGGGAGCGCGCCAGGTGCATAATCATTTGCCGGAGGAGATACGGCAGAGACTGCCGGAAGAACTTCGCGTCAAGATCATGCGCTAGGAACTTCGCGCTGCGCTCTTTCAAACCTCTATTATTCAATTCGATACCGGATTATTCAATTCGGTACCGGCACGTGATTTCGTTTTCGCGAAATTGCAAAACCGGGTCACACTTAGCACATGAATTCATCTGTGCGGTATGTACGAACTGTACACACGCTGTTGTTGTGCAGCATTGCGCTCTATGTGCTCGTGGGCGAAGAAGTAATCCGAACGCATCCGAGAGTGGCCCCGGGAGCGTCCATGTATTACATTTTCGCGATTGCTGGCGTGGCCATGGTGCTGAGTACGTTTGCAGTGCGAATGCTGCTGGTGAAGAAAGCGGAGAACAGCTTGGCGCAGGACCCCGCGAACCAGGCGCTATTGCACCGCTGGCGCGGAGGCTACATTGTAAGTTACGCATTCAGCGAAATCGTGGCCGTCTTTGGGTTCGTGCTTCGCCTGCTGGGGTTCACGCTTTCCCAAGTCGCGTCATTTTACTTCGCGGGTCTGCTACTGCTGCTGTTCATGCGGCCACGGAAACAATCGACCAGTATGGTGACGCTTGATGGCAGCCCGGCTACCGCGCCTGATATGCGGTAGGCCAGAGCCATTTTTCCACGGTCGGCGGAATCTAGGAGTAAATTTCCCGTCCGATTTTGCTGACCGCCGCGTGAGCTTATGCCCTAATGTGGCAACTCGCCAAGCCGCGCTTTTCCAGATATTGCTGGTGGTAGTCCTCAGCCTCGAAGAAGGTGGCCTCCGGGACAATTTGGGTGGCGATGGGTTTACTGAAGCGTCCGGATTTCTCGAGTTTGGTCTTTGAGGCTTCCGATGCAGCTTTTTGTTCTGGCGAATGGTAGAAGATCGCAGAGCGGTATTGGGTGCCGGAGTCCGGCCCTTGCCGGTTCACTTGAGTGGGATCGTGGTTCTCCCAGAACACATCGAGCAATTGTTCATAGGAAATTTTGGCGGGATCGAACTCCACTTCCACGGCCTCCGCATGGCCGGTGCGGTCGGTGCAAACGTCTTTGTAAGTAGGATTGGCGAAGTTGCCTCCCGTATAACCGACACGAGTGGAAATGACGCCCGGCAACTGCCGGAAGGTCACTTCGACTCCCCAGAAACATCCCGCAGCAAATGTGGCTTTAGACATAAATGCTCCTCAAATAGGGTGCTCTTATTGGATGCCTGAGTCCAGAGAAAGTAACATATTGCGGCGATCCCGATTGACTGCCCCTGTGTGCCACGATACCTTTTATTCATAGTTTTTCGCGGCTCTCCCCGCGAGCAGAGGTTTTGTGGCTTTTGAGTTTTACCGCGATTGGTCTTGCGGCAACGCGAGACTGCGTTTTCTGTTCCTGATGGCGCTGGCATTCGTGTTTGCATCAGTATGCACGGCTTATGCCGCGGGGCGACCCTCTCCTCTGGAAGGCAGTTCTTCTGACCAGAATCCCTCCAATCCAAATTTGTCAGCTCCAAACTCATCCGATCAGTGGGAAGTAGCCATCGCCAAAGATGGATTCCATCACGTTTATTTTCTTTACTCCCAGAAGGAATCGCAGTGTCTTGGATGTGCTTCCCTACCCCGGTTGCGGCTGGCCATTGGAAGCGATGAGGACGCCAACTGGGAGGCGCCCCGGCAGCTTACACCGCCAAGCTTTGACCAGGTGAATCCGGCGCTTGCGGTGGACGCTGGCGACCAGCGCACGGTCTATGCCGCATGGCTGGAACGCAGCCGGAAGGATTTACTGCTGGCGAAGTCGTCGGATTTCGGACATAGCTGGTCTCTGGTGGTGGTAGCGCGGGCCGATGGTGCGGCCAACCGTCCGGTGCTTTTTGCCCGGGGGGAAAATGTGACCATTGCATTCAGCCGCGATCACCAGATGTGGACAGCCTCGTCTCATGATGGCGGAATCACCTTCGACATTGTGAGCGTGAACGCGCCAACGCCGGTGCGCGATGTGCTTGCGGGAGGCGCGACGATTGATCCCAACGGGAATGGCTATATTGCATGGGAAGGCTACGCGGATGGAACGGCCTCGGAGATCGAGCTTTACATCAGCAAGTCAGCCGACCAGGGAAGAAGCTGGACGACGACGCTGATGGACCGTTCGCGGGGCATGGCGAATTGCAAGGATTCGCAGTGCGAATGGGGTTACCTGGGCGGACAGATCACGATCGCCTCGGATGCGTCCGGGACTCTTTACTCGCTGTGGAATTCAAATCATCCAGGAAAGCAGGATGCGGAGCGGGTTTATTTTTCCTCGTCCACCACGGCGGGGGAAACGTGGTCTCCGAAGGCGGAAGTTTCAAACGCGCCTGTTGGCGCCAAGCACGTTTTGCCGGCGATTGTGGCGGGAGCGACCGGGGAAGTGCGCATTGCCTGGATGGACTCGCGCAACAGTCCGCGCTGGAGCGCTTACTCGCGAAGCTCGACCAATGGCGGCGCGACGTGGAGTCCGGAAGAATTACTCTCTATGTATGCGCCGAATAGCGGATACATTCCGGCGCAAGATTCTGATCCGCTGTCTGCACCTTCGCCGCAAGATGCGCGGGTATACGGGGAGAGCCTTTCGGGTCGAGGCGGGTTGTAGCTAGACTGGATTCGGAGATATTACCTAAGTGATCGCTATTCAGTGATCAGCGCACCCGTGAGATCAGCCACGCGCTCCACGTTGTGATTCATACACCAGGCGCGCAAATCCGCGATCAGGTGCTGGGTGGCGCGCGGGTCCCAATAACTGGCCGTGCCAATCTGCACGGCGGTCGCTCCGGCAAGCATGAATTCCACGATATCTTCGGCGGTGGAAATTCCGCCGATGCCAATCACTGGAATGGTGACGGCCTTGGCGGCGTCATACACCATGCGGAGGGCGATCGGCTTGATGGCCGGGCCGGAGAGTCCGGCGGTAACGTTCGCAATACGCGGCTTGCGGGTCACGGCGTCAATGGCCATAGCGACGAATGTGTTGATGAGGGAAATTGCGTCGGCGCCGGCGTCCTGCGCGATGCGAGCCATTTGCGCGATGCTGGTGACGTTGGGCGAGAGCTTGACGATCAGCGGGCGCTTAGAGATGCGCTTGACGGTGGCCACGACTTCATCCAAAGAGCGCGGATCGCTGCCAAATTGGATTCCTCCGTGGGCGGTGTTGGGGCAGGAAACATTCAGTTCGTAGGCGGCGATGCCTTCGGCTTCATTCAAAATTTCAACGGTGATCTCGTAATCTTCGCGAGTATAACCAAAGACGTTGGCAAAAACCACGGCGCCGGGAATCTGCCTGAGTTTGGGCAGTTTTTCCTCCACGAAGGCGCGGGCGCCGATGTTCTGCAGGCCAATCGCGTTCAGCATTCCGGCGGTGGTTTCGTACAGACGCGGTGGAGGGTTTCCGGCCATTGGCTCGCGCGAAAGGCCCTTGACCACGAAGCCTCCGAGAGCATTAAGGCTGACGATATCTTCGAATTCGATTCCGTATCCGAAAGTGCCGCTGGCGGCAATAATGGGGTTTTGCAGCAAGATGCCCGCAAGACTTACGCTCAGGTCAGGGCCGCTCTTTTTTCCGGGGGAGGAATTCATTGCGAGTTAGTTTACAGCTTCGCTGAACAGTTCCCTAACTGTCTTTGCTGGCACGTTTTGCCGAGTGTCGCACAGTCGGAGATGCACGGGACCGCATTTTTCCGATACATTATTAACTCCATGCTTGATTTGAATTTTGTCCGTGACAATTTGCCGCTGGTGGAAGAAAAGCTGCGCCTGCGCGGAATGAATCCTTCGGAAGTTCTGAAAGACTTCGGCGAGGTGGATTCGCAACGCCGGCAGGCCATTACCGCGACCGAGACATTGAAGGCGGAGCGCAACCGCGCTTCGGAAGAGATCGCGAAGTTGAAGAAGAGCGGTCAGGACGCGAGCGCGCAAATAGCCGAGACCAAGAATTTGCGGGAGCAAATTCAGGAGAAGGAAAAAACTTCTGTTGAGCTTGAGGGCCGACTGCAGGAAATTCTGGCGGGCATTCCCAACCTGCCGCACTCCAGCGTGCCCGCGGGTAAAAGTGCGGAGGACAATGTGGAAGTGCGGCGCTGGGGCACTCCTCCGAAATTTGATTTCACTCCGAAACCGCATTGGGAACTTGGCGAGCAGTTGGGCATTCTTGATTTAGAGCGCGCCGTGAAATTGACCGGCGGACGATTCGCCGTGTATTGGGACATGGGCGCGAAGCTGGAGCGGGCCTTGGCGAACTTCATGCTCGATGTGCATACGCGCGAGCATGGCTACACTGAAGTGCTGCCGCCGTATCTGGTGAATTCCGCTTCCATGTATGGGACCGGACAGCTTCCAAAATTTGCTTCGGATTTATTCCGTGTTCCTCACGGGGAGACGGACTTGTGGCTGGTGCCAACGGCCGAAGTTCCCGTGACGAATCTCTATCGGGATGAAGTGCTCGAGGTAGAACGGCTTCCGGTTTCCTTGACTGCGTACACGCCCTGTTTTCGCAGCGAGGCTGGATCCTATGGAAAAGATGTGCGCGGAATCATCCGGCAACATCAGTTCCAGAAAGTTGAGTTGGTGAAGTTTTCGCGTCCGGAGGACTCTTACGATCAGTTGGAAAAATTGACGCAGGCCGCGGAAGAGATATTGCAGAAACTCGGATTGCCCTATCGCACGATGGCGCTTTGCTCGGCGGACATGGGATTCTCATCGGCCAAAACTTACGATCTGGAAGTATGGCTGCCAGGGCAGCAGGTATTTCGCGAGATTTCCTCCTGCTCGAATTTCGAATCGTTCCAGGCGCGGCGGGCGAACATCCGTTACCGCCCCGAGGGGAAAAACAAGACCGAGTTCGTGCATACGTTGAACGGAAGCGGGCTTGCCGTTGGGCGCACCTGGCTGGCGATCATTGAGAATTATCAACAGTCCGATGGAAGCGTATTGATTCCGGAGGCGTTAAAGCCTTATATGGGCGTGGACCGGATTACCGCCAGAAAGTTTTGAGACGGTGTTGCCTTCGCGATTGTAAGAAACGTAATGCAAGAAGCTCGATTGCAAGAAGAAGAAACGGAAACTAGACTTGAACAGCGCAGAAGCGCGGCCCATTACCGATGAACCCAATGCACCAATGAGCACTATTTGGCGCACAATCCGCGGCTATATTCTCTGGTCCTACGACCGGGGAACCATTCAATACGACGTAATGGTAACGCTCATCCTGATCTTTGTATTTTTTTCGCCCTATTGGATCAATTTCAAGGACAAACCGGTCGAGCGCACTGCGCATCAGACTGGTGTGGTAGTTTCCCCAGATGGACAGGGAGGCTTCATTTTCCAGATCGAAGGAAAAGCCGTACAGGGCAAAGACGAGGCCAGCATCCGTGGAGAACTTTTAAATATTATCGAGCCTATTTCCGGTGAAGTAAGCATCAAAAAATATGAAGTGGTGAACGACCGCCCTGGACACGTGCAGTACTACAAGGTTTGGGCCGAAAGAGAGTAGGCACCGTTGGCAGCTTCATTTAGGAAGTCCGGCGTAGCTCGATACGCCTTTATTGCGGCGTCCGCCTGTATTTTCCTAATAACCTCAGGGCCAAAACCGGCCCTTGCCCAATCGGCAGCCGCTTCCTCCGCAACTTCAACATCCACATCCGCGGCAGCATCCCCGTCCAACTGGAGCGGGAGTCTGGAATCCGTGCTGAATCTCATGGATCGTACGGAAAAGGAATTTCGGGGAGCTGAGGCTAGTTTCGTGTGGGACCAGTACCAGAAAGTCGTGGACGAGACCGATACGCAAAAAGGGAAGATTTACTTTCGACGCGCGGGGAAAGAAGTGCAGATGGCTGCCGACATTACCGACCCTGCGAACGAAGCGAAAGACGTGTTGTTTTCTGGCGGGAAGATCCAGCTATACCAGCCCCGCAGCAATCAACTTGACGTTTATTCCACTGAAAAGAACCAGGAAGAGTTTGGGAGCTTTTTGCTTTTAGGCTTTGGCGGCGGCGGCCATGGCATGTTGAAGTCTTTTGATATCAAATACTTAGGGCAAGAAAAGTTGCCGGATGGCACAGTGACGGCGAAGCTTGGGCTTGTGCCAAAATCGGACAAAATCAGAAACAACTTCGACCACTTTGTGCTGTGGATTGATGCTCGAGGAATTTCCGTGCAGCAGCAGATTTTCTCCGCAAGCGACTACAAACTCGCCCGGTATTCCAACATCAAATTGAACGAGAAGCTTCCCAACAACGCATTCACGCTAAAAACGAATTCCAGCACCACGACCGTTAAGCATTGATGAAATTGGTAATCTTCCCAGCTGAAAATTGTGGACTTGCGGGTTATACTGCAACCTGATCGTTGCAAACGGTCATCTTTGAAAGTAGAAGTGCATGGCTAAGGTATTTACAATTCCCGTTTTGCCGGCAGCCTTACGAAGGCGGCGCGAACGGAGTTCTGATCCACGTTATGTGGATGGTCAGCGCCTGCTGGTCGAAGCAATGCGGTATTTGGCGCAGTCTGACCCAGTTACTAACCGTGGGGCCATTGAGTTGCTTTCCGAGCATGTGCGAACGCGCTTCCGCATGACGGACTCTCCGCTGACATAATCCACACAATTTTTGAGCATACGAAAAGGGCGGGAGAATATCCCGTCCTTTTCTGTTTTGAGTTTTCCCTAGAACGCGTAACGAAGGGCGAATTCCATGACCCGTTCATTGGTCAAAGTCCCGCCGTATTCGCCAAACGTGGCTGAGTTTTGAATGTTGGCGTTAAGGGTTTCAACGTCAAATCTAGCACTATTGGTGACGTTGAAGGCTTCCGCCGAGAATTGAAGGCTTTGCCGCTCATTGATTCTGAATACTTTGCTCAAGCTCATATCAATGTCAAAATATCCGTCACCGCGGAAGTTATTGCGTTGGCCCGACTCCCCGGGAAAGGCGAAGCGGAAGTCCTGCACGATTCCGGACGACAGCCCCTGCGGAAACACTGAGGGCACAATTCCGCTTCCGGTGGGATCAGGAAGAAACGTCTTTTTGGTTTTTGGCACTGTGCCATTGGTGAAGACGGTGCCCGTCAATTGGAAGTTGGTGGGAAATACTCCGCCGTTTCCAATACTGAAGGGAAGGCCACTGGTCCAACGGCCAAGGCCGGCAATTTGCCATCCACCCAAAACGGCATCGGTGGCTCCATGCCAGTTACCGCCGAAGTATCTACCCTTGCCGACAGGGAGTTCGTAAACCCAATTCGTGTTGATGGAGTTGCGAACATCGAAGTCGGAGTCAGCTCTTAGCTGTTGTGGCGCCCATGTATTTATGATCGCGCTCAACCCGCCGAAGGTGGGAGAGCGTTCCGCATCGGAGCCTTCATCAATCGAATGCGACCACGTGTAATTGAAGTCGAAGGTCAAGCCCTTCTTCTGGCGGCTGCGCAAAACGAATTGTCCGGCATTGTAGCTGCTGTTGCCAATGCTGGACCAGGCATAGAGGGCGGAGTATTGAGGAGAAAAATAAGCAAAGGGTGTCTGTTGGCCATTGATTTGTGCGCACGCGGGAAAACAAAAAGTGTCAGCGGTGTTTAATGCTTCCGTTTCGCCAAATGTCCCCGCGCCTGTATTGCATGAATAGAGCTCGTACATGGATTGGGTAGCCGTGGGATTAGCGGGAGTGGCGCCGTTGAAACACTGTCCAAAGACGCCGGTCACATCCACACCAGCCGCGCCTGGGAAAAGGTTTTCCCAGTAAGGAATATTCGCGATAGTGTTGATGTCCTTCCCCGCATAGAAATCCTTTGAGAGGGCAGTTTCGGCAGCGAACAGGTCGGTGTGTGATTTCGGATCAACCAGGTCCACCGGCATGGCAATGTCACGCTGTTGCAAGAGCCGCCTGCCAAGCCGTCCCACGTAATTCACTTCCACAACAAAACCCTTTGGCAACTCACGTGTAAACGAGAGATCAATCAGTTCTGAGTAAGGAGTCTTCAAATTATCGTCCAACCCAAACGCAATTTGCTGGAACGGATTTCCTACGGTGCTAACTGGCGGGGTAGCCGGGAAACCGCCCGGCGGCGCTGGCGATAGGAGAGGACCGTTAAGGCTGGACGCGGGAATTGTATTTATATCGCTGAAGCGTGCGCCGCGATCCACTGTTTGCACGCCAGTGGCATTAGCGATGGCGGTACTAAGCCCAACCGTGCCAAATTGGTCAAATGTGTTAGTAATTCCCTCTCCGAAGTGGTCATAGACGATTCCAAAACCGCCACGGAGTGAAGACTGCCCGGAACTACCAAAGAATTTATGGAAGAAGCCGCTATCCGCCGTGGGTGAATAGGCAAAGGCAAACCGCGGCGCGAAATCTTTATAGTCGTACGGCCAATAGGGCTTTCCGCCGTTGGCCTGACCAGAAAGGCTGAAGCTAATAGGAGGACCGGAGAATGCCTGTCCCTGCAATGCGTCGAGTCCCCGCTGAACAAGGAAGTCGTGCATATTGATGTTGGGCGCGGCCTGGACTCCATTGACTTCGTAAGGAGGCTGGAGTAGTGAGTAACGAAGCCCGACGGTAAGAGTCAGGTTGGGTTTGGCGCGCCAGGCATCTTGTGCGTACCACTCAGATTCCAGTCCCCTGAAGTGGCGGTCCACGAGTGCCCCCTGATCGAGGAGCGTTCCGTTCTTCGTGTAGTTGTAGTTGCCGGTGACCTGGCTGATGATGCCTACCAAATTGATAATGGCATTGTTGTAAACGCTCGCATTACCCTGATCCACATCAGGAAAACCAAAGGCACCAGGGTCTAAGCTGCCGCCGCTTCCAGCGGGTGTGCCAACCAATGCTTGGGGATTGACCAAAGCGCTATTGAATGAAGTGAAATCCGATGAGCGAATGTTATTGATGATTCTTATGTTGGTGCCAAACTGAAACGTGTGCGCACCCTTGGTCCAGGTTACGTCGTCAAGAAAGTTGTGGGTTGGCACATGAGAACTGATCGTAGGATCTGAGGATTCAGCGGTGGCTATATTTCCCGCCAGCGCAGTGAGATTATCAATGCCGCGAAACTGAATGACTGGTTGGGTTTGGGTCCCAAGGTCGCGCTGGGAAAATTGCGAATATCCGTAGTGGAAGCTATTTACCAGAGTGTTGCTCAGGGTAGCGGTGTATCCGATGGCAAGCGACCTTCCAAAGCTGCGGCGAACCAACGCTGGCGGATCTCCCGGAAATTGTGGAGGAAAATCTTCCGTGTCATCCTGATAATTCGCGCGCGCGAATAGTTGCTGGGTACCACTCTGATTGATGCTGTAGTCAAGCCGCGCTATACCGGTATTTTCATGCACGGGATGAGCGCCCGGGAAGGTGAAACATCCAATATTGAAGCCGTCCGCATCCGGGCAATGGCTCGAATTCGCGGGCTTATATTGATTAAAGAGGGCCACAACAGCCGGATTCACTCCCGGCCCTAACGGACATGTTCCCAAAGAACTGCAATTCGGATCCATGCTGGCAATGTCAGCGGTGCTCAGCAATGTTGTAGTGCCATTCGCGTTTGGGTAAGCGATAGTACCCGCACGCAGAGTATCGCCGGGAACGCTTCGTGTTACCGTATCGCTTTCCGCCGTCCTTTGTCCTTCGTAAGTGCCGAAGAAAAAAAGCCGGTCCTTGAGTATCGGCCCACCGAGAGATGCGCCAAAGGTATTACGAACCAAAGGAGTAGGTTTGTTGGCCAGCCCGTCATCGAGTTCCGTTTTCTTGTTAAACCAGTCGTTGGCATGGCCAATACTGCTGCGGTTGTATTCGTAAAGTGAACCGTGGAATGTGTTGGTTCCGCTCTTTGTGACCATTGAAATCTGGCCGCCCGATGAACGGCCGGCATCGGCGTTGGCGCCCGCTGTAGTGACATGGAACTCCTGAATCGAATCCAGCGTAGAACGTACGGCCGGATTAAACTGAACGCCGTTGATCTGGTCGTTGTCGTCCACTCCATCGAGAACAATGTTGGATTGATCGCTGCGCCCGCCATTTATCGACCCACTGCGCGTATCAAGCGGATTGCTAACCACGTTGCGTCCCAGGTAAACCGCCCCAGGCTGCAAGGAAAGGATTTCCGTCGGATTGCGTCCTTCGAAAGGAAGATTGGTCACTTGCTGCGTGTCAAACGTATTCCCGATGGCAGCATCCACAGTATTGACCATCGGGGCCTGGCTCGTCACGTTCACTTCCACAGATTGCCCTGCAACCTGCATCGTGAACATCAGGGTAACCGGCGTATTCACCATCAATTGAACATTTTCCTGCTTGACGGTCGCGAAACCCGGCACCGCGACCGAGATGGTGTAAGCAGCGGGCGGAATCTGGAGAAACTGATAATCTCCCTGCGCGTTTGAAGTAACGGACCGGGTGAAACTTGTTTGCGGATCCGTTATGGTGACCGTGGCGTTCGCAATGACCGCGCCTTTGGCGTCAAATACCGTGCCATGCAACGAAGTAGTGGCCGACTGCGCCCACATCATAAGAGGAAGACTGAAAACAATGACAGCTAACGCTACACACCGCGCAGGGGATCGCATTGTTTCTCCTTGTGAAGTTCGAGGTGAGTAATCCGAGCCATGTACGTACTGGAGGAAATATTGAATACTGCAATGTATCGTTCGCGGGAATCAAGCGAAAACATTGCTTATAAGTGGATTTTTACGCTCAACAATAAACAGATGTTTTGTTATGAAGAAATCTTATTCTTAAAGATTTTTTCACGTTGCATTCATTTCGCAATGCTGTCTGGTGTTTTGTTACGCATCGCGAAAAGAATTGCCGCAAGCACAATGACAATTGGATAGCATTCCATCGTGTAGCGCGGCTCGGGGCTTTCGATCGTCCCTAAAAAAAGCGAGCGCAGGACGACGAATTCAAGCAATAGGCTTATGTAAGCGAGTTTTCGCGCACTCATTGCACCGAAGAATGCAGCCCCGACGTAAGCAAGGTTCAGCACACCGAAGGCAAGCGCAACCGCCAACCATCGCTTGTCGTCGTTGAACTCCCACCATCGAGGGTCCGGAGGAAGAAGTTCAGTGCGGGGACGTAGCCACATGTCCGCAATACGCGCGAGGGGCAACGTAATGTAATAGCGCAACGGATTCTGGTGGATGCGCGCGGCAGCCAGCGCGGCGAATTGCTGATCGAGCCGCGGGTCAATGTCCAATGCGGCGTTGTAGGCGTCCACGACTTGCTCGGTTTGCAGTCGCTGGGATGGAGAATCAAACGCCCGCCCGGGCAATTGATTCAAATCAATTTTAGCGCCGGGAACGTTCCAGTAAACTTCTTCAACGGAGGCATACTCGACCATCCATGTTTTTACCCAGCGATTGAATCCAAGGGGAGCGAATTCATCCTGCTCGTTTGCATAACGCGGCGCGAGCGGTTGAAAGGTGTAGAAGGTGGTCCAGTTGCGAAGGGTCCAAGGAATGAGTGGCGCCAGCGAGATAATTGCAATGATAAGGCCGGCGCGTAGAACTGCAGCAGGGGTGCTAAACGTACTTTGTTTTGGAGAACGAAGTGATTTGAAGATCGCGACAAACAGATACAGGCCGATGGCGATGAATAAAATTCCACCGTCAGGCCGCACAAGAATGGCTGCGCCGACTGCCAGACCACAACCTATCCAGCCTCCATTGCTGTGCGAGGCACCCATAGCGGAAATTGCCAAATCCAAGGCGAGAACGGTAAAAAATATTTCCAAAGTCTCGCTAAGAGCAGCCGCCGTGTAATTTGCCAGGAACGGGCAGATGGCCGCGAACAGGAAAGCCAATTTTGCGGCGCGCGCTGAACAAACGCGACGAGCAAGATCGGCGATGAGAAAACAGGTGCCGATATCCACAAACATCTGTATAAAGAGAACCGCCCGGTAGTGCTCCACGCCAAAGACCGCGAAGACCGCCGCGAGAAACGCGGGATAGCCCGGCAGGCGGATGTATGTGGGATAGATTCCGTGATCCCCGGTAAGACCATACATCCCGTGCTGGAGCCAGTTTTTGGCGATATCGCCGTAGACAAAAGAATCATCTGAAACATGCGGGAATTTGAGAATAAAGAAGATGCGCAAAACGACGGCGGCGCAGACCGCGAGCAAGAAGAACCGGGGATACTTCCTGACGAGTGGGAGCACGCATGGAAATATATCCTGTTTGGAGGGGGTCGCAGGTTGACGAAAATCATTCCCGCGCCAGAAACGTGCGTGGCCAGTTTGACCTTGATTTTTGATCAGCTTACGATAGATGTAACCCTGCCCTCATGAAGCAACAAGTTTTTTATGATCCCGAACAGGTTCGCTGGAGGCTACTCAGGCGGCTACTGGATGTCGCCGGAGTCAGCCTCATGCTGCTGGTCATTTTTTTTGTTTATTCCGCCCTGAAAGGCGAGCACCTACCGGAACTCTTATTACCTTCACCAAAACATACTTACCGCGCGCTGCGAGAAACCGAAAAACAGAAGGCCAAAGAACGGCGGCGGCTGCTGGCGCATCGCGGTCACCGCAAGACCAAATTCGCCGCTTCCAACGTGGAATTGAACAGCCAGGAAGGCATTCGCGCGGCTTTCTATGTGCAATGGGACGCTTCCAGCTTTTCTTCCTTGCGCGAGTACGCGCGGCAGATTGATCTGCTATTTCCGGAATGGCTTTCTGTTCTCACCCCCGATGGCCACCTGCAAAGCGTGGATCCACAGACTAATCAGTTTTTTGACGTAATCCACGGAGCGACCATTCATCCCGTGGATGACAAGGTGATGCCATTCCTGAAGTCCGAGGACACGGGAACGGAAGTGTTCCCGCTGGTAAACAATTTCGACGGAACGAACTGGATCAACATTGCCGCATTCCTGAACAATCCTTATGCGCGTTTGCAGTTCCGGCGGCAAATGGACATGTTCCTGGCCAGCGACAAGTATCGCGGGCTCATGGTGGATTTTGAGGACTTCCCGGAGAAGGCGCAGCCTGCGTACGTCCAACTGCTGCATGAATTGGCGGATGATCTGCATGCAAAAGGGATGAAGCTGTACGTCAGTGTTTACGCGCATAATCCGGATTGGAATTACCGTGGAATTGCCGCCGCGGCCGATGGCGTTGTGGTCATGAATTATGACGAACATTCTCCGGGCAGCGAACCTGGGCCGGTGGCCTCGCAGGATTGGTTCGTCAATAACCTCAAATATCTGCAAACCATGGTGCCGCAGGACAAGCTCATTTGCTCCATTGGGAACTTCGGATATGACTGGCCCACCAAACCCAAGCGCGGGAAACTGCCGCCCGACGAAAAAGATAAACCTCAGACGGTGCAAGACGCATGGCTGGCGGCCCGCGATTCCGAGGCGGACGTGGATTTTGACAACGACAGCCTGAACCCGCATATCAGCTACATCGACGAAAAAAACATCCAACACGATATTTGGTTTTTGGACGCCGTGACCGCGCTGAATCAGATGCGTGCGGCGCAAGCGTTGGGCATCAAGACCTTCGCATTATGGCGGCTGGGATCAGAAGACCGTTCCTTATGGCAGGTGTGGGACCTGCCCGGAGAGACTGCGGCTCCACAGAAGTTAAAAGATGTGCTTCCCGGCCAGGAAGTGGACATGGAAGGCGCAGGCGAGATTTTGAAGATCGAGGCCCGGCCCTCCCATGGTGAACGCGATCTAACGGTGGACCCGTCAACTCATCTGGTGACCGACGAGAGTTTCGATTCTCTTCCCGAGCCCTACCGCGTAGGACGTTATGGCTCCAGTAAAGACTCAGTGGCCATCACCTTCGACGATGGCCCTGATCCAACCTGGACGCCGAAGATACTGGACGTTCTCAAAAACGAACATGCTACGGCGAATTTTTTTCTGATTGGGTTGCAGGCAGACAAATTTTCCGATGTTGCTGAACGCGTGTACCGCGAGGGAAACACCATCGGCAACCATACGTTTACGCATCCTGACATCAGCAACATTTCGCATGGCTTCATGAAGGTGGAGCTGAACCTTACGGAAGAGTTATTTGCCAGCCGGATCGGAGTGCGCACTCTGCTTTTGCGGCCGCCCTATGCGGTTGACGCCGAACCCGACACGGAAGACCAAGTCAGCCCGCTCGAAGTTGCTCAGGACATGGGCTACATCACGGTGGGAGAAGGGATCGACCCCAATGACTGGAGGGACGTGCCGCGACGGTTCACTGCGGATGAAATTGCTTCCAATGTGATCTCGCACCTTCCTCCTTGCAGGCCCGGCGACATTCACTGCGGCAACATTATTCTGCTGCATGATGGCGGTGGTAACCGGGAGCAGACGGTACTGGCGTTGCCCAAGATCATTGAAGGGATCCGGGCGAAAGGTCTGAAGATCGTGCCCCTATATACGTTGCTGGGGAAGACGCGCGCCGACATCATGCCGCCGGTGCCCGCGAATGAACGCTGGCGGGCGCGCGTCACCTTGATCGGATTTCTCATGTTTGACTTCGCCATCAAGGGAATCGCCTGGATTTTCCTGATTGGCGATGTGCTCATGACCGGGCGCCTTTTGTTTGTGGGGGCTTTCGCGGTGTTTGACCGGCTGCGCAGGCGTCCCTTGCTCGAAGCGGGCGGAGCGAACGGCTTTTTACCGAAGGTGGTCGTGCTGATTCCGGCTTACAACGAAGAGAAAGTCATTCGGCGCACGATCCTGGCCGCTCTCAACTCCGATTACGGCAATTTGCGCGTCATCGTGATTGATGATGGCTCCAGCGACCGAACATTGGAAGTCGCGAAGGCAGCGTTTCTTGAAGAGCAGGCCTCAGGGCGGGTGGTGGTGCTAAGTAAAGCGAATTCGGGAAAAGCTGAGGCCTTGAATTTCGGTTTGCAGCACATTGCTGAAGACGAAGAACTTTTCGTGGGCATTGACGCCGATACCGTGATCGCGCACGATGCGGTCACCTTGCTGGTGCGGCATTTCCAGAATCCAGCAATGGGCGCAGTCGCAGGGAATGCGAAAGTAGGGAATCGCGTGAATCTCTGGACACGCTGGCAGGCGCTTGAGTACATCACCAGCCAGAATTTTGAACGGCGTGCGTTAAACGTGCTGGGCGCGGTGAGCGTGGTGCCGGGAGCTTTGGGAGCGTGGCGCACCTCGACCGTACGCGAATGCGGAGGCTACCATACTGACACGGTTGCGGAAGACGCCGATTTGACCATGGCGCTATTGCAGCACGGATACCGCGTGGAGTACGAAGACCTGGCGCTCGCTTATACGGAAGCTCCGATCAATGCGAATGGACTGATGCGCCAGCGCTTCCGCTGGTCGTTTGGAATTCTGCAATCGGTATGGAAACATCGCAGTGCGTTTATCAGAAACAATGTGTTGGGATGGGTCGCATTGCCGAACATCATTATTTTCCAAATCCTTCTGCCGTTGGTATCGCCGTTAATTGACTTGATGTTCGTCGGTGGAACTCTCGCATACTACGAACAAAAATATTTTCACCCTGAAACAACCGACGCAACGAGTTTTCACCGGCTCGTATTGTTCTTCGTCGCATTTCTGGTAATTGACTTCATCACGTCCGCGATTGCGTTTGCCCTGGAACGTCAGCAGCCCGAAGCGCGCGAAGATGTTTGGCTGCTCAGCCAGGTATGGTTGCAGCGTTTTGCCTACCGGCAGTTATTTTCCGTGGTGTTGTTTAAGACGTTGAAGCGCGCGGTGCAGGGGAAAAAATTCGCGTGGGACAAACTTGAGCGCACCGCTGCCGTGAGTTACAGGCCTTCTGAAAAACGCGATTCAGTGGAAGTCGGATAGCGGCCCCGCATTTTAGTTTCCAATGACTATTCTGTTCCTGGGCCAATTTGCTTCGGACTACTCGGGGTCCATATTCTCGTCAAGGTTCACTTTGCCGTCGCGCGAAACTTCAATGATTTTGTGCGTTGTCTTGTATCCCGAGGCCGTGATGTCAATGACGTACATTCCCGGATTCAAGTAGAACTCAACCGGGGAATTTTTGTCCAGAATGCGGCGGTTTACCGCGATTTGCGCGCCCTTCGGCGTGGTCTTGATGTTGACACTTGCCATGCCGTTGTTCTTGCCGCCGAACAGCTTCTTGTACTTGATGTCGTCGGTCACGCCCAATAGGCGAAGAGTGGGCGCGAAGCGGAAGGTTTGTCCATATTGCAGGCTGGTCAGCGTGGTTTCTTCCAGATAGCCTTGTTTTCTGACCACGAGATTGTGGTTGCCCTGCTTGTCCACAGAAATTTGCGCGGGAGTTTGTCGTCCCGTGTCGCGTCCATCCAGATAAATTTCGGCGCCGGTGGGGGTAGAGGTCACGGAGATCCCCGCGCTGAGCTGTCCCAGTTGCAAAGCCATCACGGCCTTACTGCCTTGCCCCACATCAATGGTGCGGGCCTCAGAGGTGTATCCGGCCTTGCTCACATTGATGGTGTGCCGGCCAGGCGTCACTCCGGTAAGGCTCAGGGGCGTAACCCAGCTCGGATCGCTCTGCCCGTCCACGGTGACTTCAGCACCGACTGGCGTCGAATTAACAGTCAGTTGTCCGGGAAGAATGACCGGAGTCGCGGATCGAGATCGTTTTCTGTTGCTGACGCGGTTTTTGTACCGAGGCTCAACGGTCACGGAATCAGGAGCGGTGTCCGCATCAGTCTCCGGAGAAGTCGCTGCCGTTACGGCTGGTTGTACGCTTGGCTGTGGGGCCGGCGGAACGCTGGCGGCAGGTTGCGGCTTGGGAGTCACCACCGGTGCCGCGGTTTGCGCCGGAGTGCTTTCATCCCAGGAATTTTCTGAATGGATATGCCAGGCAATGCCAGCAATTACCAGAAGAATGATTGCCACCGCTCCGGCGATTGAATAGCCAAATAATTTGGGCGGCGTCTTCTTAATTTCCGTGACAGCCTTTTTCGCGACTTCGCGCGGCTGCACCCTGGGTTTTTCCACTTCCCGGGACTTCAAAATGATTTCCGGCTGTTCAATGACTTCCGGCGCGGATGCCGCGGGAGTGGGAGCGGGCGCAACATACACCTCCTTAAGCGGAGGCAATTCGCTGACGTCGGAAAAACTGGGCCTCGATGAAGCTTCCGTGACTTTGCTTTCGGACATCAGCGGATCCACAGCGAGCTTGGGAGCTTCCACTTCCGCGGGTGATGCAGACAACTTGGCCAATTTTTCCTTGATCATCGCATCCACCGAAGCTTTCGCGGTGGCGGTGAAAAATTGGTCACTCTGGTTCAGTTTTGGGGTACTTGAGGCAGTGGTCCCTGAAGAACTTGCAGCGGGTCCCCAGCCAGCCGCAGCCGCGGCTTTTCGCGGTTCGGCTTCGGGTTGAGCTGTTTGTACTTCAGTCTTCACGGCAGCCGGCGCCGGAGTTGATGCTTTTTTCTCGGCAATCTTGGGTTCCGCAGCTCTTGCTTGTGGCGCGCTCACGGCAGCTTTTACAACGCCGGGCGCAACGGTCGGCCCAATGGTTTTGGCTGGACTGTTTTTGCATTTCTCCAGCTCTTCCACTAACTCCTGCCCAGTCTGGTATCTCTGTTCCGGATCTTTGGCCAACGATTTGAGAATGACTTCACTAAGCGCGGGATTGATTTTCTTATTGATCTGGTGCGGCGGCACCGGCGTAGACTCCAGCACCTGCTGCCGTACCTGGTCAGCGTCCTCTCCCTGGAACGCCTTGCACTCCGTCATCATCTCGTAAAAAATCGCGCCCAAACTGAACAGGTTGGAACGCGCGTCAATCGGATCTCCGCGCAACTGCTCGGGAGACATGTAGTGAAGAATGGCCGGGGCTTGTCCCTTGGCCTGTGCGGCAAATGCACTCATTTGCGAAATCCCGAACCCAAGCAGCTTTACGGTCCCGTCCCAGGTCACCATGATTTTGGCGGGTTCAAGACTGTGGTGCGCTACTTTGTGGCTCCAGGCGTGGTCAAGGCCTTGCCGGGTCTGGCGGGCGATGTCGAGAAGGTCCCAGATGGAAAATCCTTCTTTTCGCGATAAGGTCGTCGCGACGCTGTTGCCCTGGATGTATTCCATGGAGGCGCAAAAACTGCCGTCCACTTCTTCCGCGCTATTGAGCAACGCAATGTTGGGGCTCTGGAGCGCTTTGTTGGACTCCACCTCTTTGACGATGGATTCCACCAGAGTTTTTGCCTGGTCGCCAAAACTTTCCAACTTCAAAACCTTCAGGGCGACAGTTTGGGCACTTTCCGAGTCGGTTGCTTTGTAAACGGCAATCGCTTCAGAGCGGGAAATCTCGCTAATGATTTCAAAGCGGCCTATTTTGTTCGACATTCTTCAAGCCTCACGCAAATAGGCAGGGACTATCTGCCTTAAACATCGTTCAGGCACTGCTTACTTCGGGGGAAAAAGTAACGCTAGGATAACTTGCGGGGGGCACAAGCCGAGAATTACCAAAGTACCCATGAATTCCCGGGAAGATACGCCGTTTGGCACAGGAACTAGTGGATAGAAGTCAGCCAGTGGCGCAGCATTTGCCGTACGCGCGAGCCTTCCATTTGACGGCGGACGGCATCGAGCGCGGCGATGTGCGCGCGAATCCCATGGCCGCGGAAGGCCGCCCAGTAAGGAACGTGAATTTCACCAGGAACGGGCTCTGCTGAAATGCCGAAATTGCGGACCCGGAAAAACCCCTGCGCGAAAATCAGTCGGCGAACCTTATCGGCGACCATTCGCTGCCCATCTTCTTCAGGAAGCACAATCGGCAAACGATTTCTGGTCTCCAGCAGAAACGTTTCATTCTCCGCTGGAAGATGCTCCCAGGTGTAGAGATCGAGTGATCCATTGACGGCGTCTAGACCAAAAACATGCGAAGTTCTTTCCCCGGCATTCTGGATTTCGACTTGGAAGATACGGAAGGGAATATAAAAGTCGGCGACCGAACGGACAGGACCGGAGAAGAGATTCCGCACCGCGCCGGAAAGTCCTCGCGGAGAAAGCAGCTCCATCGCTTCCTCCTGCGAAACATTGGGCTTGAGAGCTCGAATCCGCGCCATCTAACGGAAGTATATCCAGAGACCGATAACCGTAAGCACCAGCGCGAGACTAAAAATGATATTCAGGCGATGCTCTAACGCCGTTTCGGCGGCGGGCTTGCGCTGCAAGGCCAGGGGCGTGACTGCAACAACATCCATTTTTTCGCCCACGGTGGCAAATGTCAGCCCGGCAAGTTTTTGGCGTTCGGGCGCTGGCGTCACCAGACTGACGCCGATCAAGACGAGCGAGCAAATTACGAACATGAAGATGGCGTAGTGCAGAAAATTCATCTGCACCAGCCATGGAATGAGATCGGGTCCGCTTTTTGCTCTTAGCTCAAGAATGAATCGCCCCGCGCCGAGAACAAACCCCGTGAGCAACGATGTGATGGCGCCCTGCGCGTTCAGCCGCGGCCACAGAATTCCGAAAACGAAGCAGGAGGCGATGGGCGGACTGATGTAAGCCTGCACGCTCTGCAAATAAATATAGAGCTGGCTGCTGATGAGGTGGATGAAGGGCACCCACAACAGGCCCAGTAATACCATGACGCCTGTCGCGACCCGACCCATATTCACCAGCCGGGACTCGCTCGCGTTGGGCTTGATCTTCTTATAAAAGTCGAGAGTTACAAGCGTAGACGCGGAGTTGAATACCGAACTCATGGCGCCCATGACCGCGGCGAGTAAAGCGGCGAGAACTAATCCGACCAAACCTTTGGGAAGCAAATTCAAAATCAGCGTGGGATAAGCAATGTCTCCGTTCAGCACTTCCCCGTTTGGTCCGAATTTAAAAAGATTGTGGAAGAGCGCGAATGCGATGATTCCCGGCAACACCAGCATGAATACGGGAAGAATTTTCAGGAACCCGGCGAAGATGGTGCCGGCCTTGGCGTGGCCTTCATCGCGCGCGGAGAGTACGCGCTGCACAATCACCTGGTCGGTGCACCAATACCAAATACCGAGAATGGGCGCGCCGAAGAAAATGCCGGTCCAGGGGAAATCAGGATCATGGATCGGCTTGATCATGTGGAAGTAGCTCGCCGGAACCGCGGCGCGCAATGCCGCGAATCCCCCCACGCGATGCAGGCCGATCACGGTAAGCAGCACCGCGCCAATGATCAGAATAATGGTCTGGACGGTGTCGGTATAGATGACGGCGGCAAGGCCGCCGGCAATAGTGTAAACGCCGGTGGCCACGACCAGCACGATGGCGGTCTTCCACAAATCCCATCCAGCAACGCTGTGCAGCACGACACTGGCGGCATAGAGTTGGACGGAAATTTTTGTGAAGATATAGGCAATGATGGAAATGCTGGCCAGATAAATGGCGCAGGAGCGGCTGAAGCGGCGCTCCAGAAATTCCGGCATGGTGAATACATTGGAACGGAGGTAGAACGGAACGAAGACCCATCCAAGGACTAGCAGAATCAAACAAGCCCACCATTCAAAGTGGCCAACGGCGAGTCCTGAGCTGGCACCCGATCCGGAGAGTCCAATGAAGTGCTCAGTGGAAATGTTGGAGACAAATAAAGACGCGCCGATGGCGAACCACCCCACGTTGCGGCCAGCGAGAAAGTAGTCAGTAGAGGTGCGGCCACGACGGGCGAAGTAAAAGCCGATGCAAAAGATCAGCAAGAAATAAGCGCCGATAATTCCGGCATCCACTCCGGAAAGGGCCTTGTGGGTCAATTGCGCGGCGTTCTCAACCATCTTTCTCCTTAACGGCAATGGTGACGCACTGCATTCCGCTTGCCCAGACATGGACCAGCGACAGCGGACTTGCGGCGAAAACGATTCGGGAACTCTACAGTAGGCGGCGCTTCCGCCGCAACAAGGAACTTTTTGGCTAACTATTGCGTATTTTGAATGTCTCAATCTTTTCAGGGAATTGCCCGCGCGGTTGCGGATGACATTTGTCACCACGGGGCGGTGACGATCTCTACTGTTGTGGATGCCGCGAGGAAAATTATGATTGCTTCATTAAATGAACCGACGAATATGCCGGCAGCCAAAATGCGCATTCAAAGCACAACTTTAAAATTGAAAAACCGGCGAGTTGCAGCCTCGCACGGCTTGTCGAGGTGCTCGCTATCCTCTATTCTGAGGGCACGCAGCAGCTTCCCTTTGCCGGACGCTTTTCTGTTCACCGTCGGAGCTCATTCATGACCCTTATTAGCTTTGTCCGGAAGAATTCTTTTCGCAACAAGCGGCGCAGCATTCTGACCATGCTGAGCATTGGCTTTTCGCTACTGTTGCTCACGTTCATGATGACCGTCTGGCGCGGCTTCTTCATTGACAGCGGCACAGCGGATTCGGCCTTGCGTCTGATGACGCGGCACAAAGTTTCTTTGGCTTTCACCATGCCCGCCTTTTACCGGCAAAAGATTCGGGCGGTGCACGGCGTGGCGGCGGTGGTTCCCCTAAACTGGTTCGGCGGAGTTTACAAGGACGATAAGTCTGGAAATTTCTTTGCGCAGTTCGGCACAGACCCCGACGAGTTTTTCGATGTTTACAAGGATTTCAAAATTGATCCCGACCAGCTTGCTGCCTGGAAGCGCGACCGCGCGGGGGCCATCGTGGATGAAAACCTGGCTAAAAAATACGGTTGGAAGGTTGGACAGCGTGTTGTCATCGTAGGGCAGATTTTTCCCGTGAATCTGGAATTGAACATCCGCGGCATTTTTAGCGCGCCGCAAAATACGCAATCCTTGTATTTCAATGAGAAATACGTGGAAGAAGCCGTCTCTTATATGAAGGACCAGCATGGCATGTATGCGATTCTTGCCGACAATCCCGGAGACGTTAGCAGCATTTCCAGCACAATTGACGGCATGTTTCGCAACTCTCCGCAACCCACAAAAACCGAAGACGAAAAAGGATTTCAGCGGGGCTTCATCGCCATGCTGGGGAACGTTAAGGCATTTCTGCTGAGTATCTCGTTGGCCGTGGTTTTCACGATTCTGCTGGTTTCCGCAAATACTATGGCCATGTCTATTCGTGAAAGAACACGTGAAGTGGCGGTTCTTAAAACTTTGGGATTCACCCGGCGGAGCATTCTCGGCCTGTTTATTGGAGAAGCGGTCACGCTGGCGTTGGTGGGCGGAATTTTCGGTTCGGTTCTGGCTTTTCTTTTGGGTCATGGAGCATCCACTGCAATGGGGGGATTTGGCGATGCCCTTAAAGTCAAACTTGGAACTATGGTCTTTGCCTGGGCCGTGGCCGCGCTGGTTGGCTTCCTGAGCGCCGCAGTCCCTGCTTATTACGCCTCACGAATTGGCATTGTGGAAGGCTTGCGTCACATCGGGTAAGGAAAAATCTATGGCGATTCCGATCAGTTACAACGTGCGCAATTTGAAGCTGCGAAAAGGGCTTACCATCATGACCGCCCTGGGCATCGCTCTGACGGTGACCACGGCCATTTTCGTGATGGCTCTGCTGGCCGGCCTGCAAAAGGCATTTGTGAGCAGCGGCAATCCACTAAATGTTCTGGTGCTGCGCAAGGGCTCTGCTTCAGAACTTACAGGCGGATTTGACGCGGCCAGTTTCCCAGTCCTAAAAACGCTTCCCGGAATCGCGAAAGATTCCCATGGCGATCCGATGATTTCCGGAGAGTGGATGGTGGTGATTGTATTGCCCCGCAAGGATGGAACCGGCGAAGTGAACGTGGCAGTTCGCGGCATGATGCAGGATGGTCTCGCGTTGCGCAGCGGCGTAAAGCTGGTAGATGGGCGCTGGTTTACTCCCGGGCAGCGTGAAGTGGTAGTCAGCGAGAGCATCCATAAGAGATTTGCGAATGCGAATGTCGGCGACAACCTGGAATTCGGCAAAGGCCCGTGGAAAGTGGTAGGGATTTTTGACGCGGGCGGTTCGGCCTATGACTCGGAAATCTGGGGCGACGTAAACCAGATGTCTTCTGATTTCGACCGTCAGGGGGCGTTTGGGTCTGCTTACTTGCGGGCCACAGATCCGGTTTCGGCGGAAGCATTGGTGCATCGAGTGAGTGATGATCAGCGCCTGAAACTCGATGGCATTTTGGAAACGGAATACTATAAAAAGCAGACCAACTCAGGAAATCTTATTGAATACGTCGGCTGGGCCGTGGCCATCATTATGGCCATTGGATCGAGCTTCGCCGCAATGAATACGATGTATGCGGCCGTTTCTTATCGTTCGCGCGAAATCGCGACCTTGCGCATCATCGGCTTTAGCCGCCCCAGCATTCTCACTTCGTTTGTTCTGGAAGCAGTGATGTTGTCCGTGCTGGGCGCAATTGTCGGAGTCATTCTCATGCTGCCGTTCAATGGAATGACGACCGGGACCCAAAATCCCGCCACATTCAGTGAAGCTGTATTCAGCCTCGATATGACACCGCATGTGGTGATCGTCGCGGTGGCATTTGCCATGATTATGGGGCTATTCGGTGGAATCGCGCCTGCGTGGCATGCTGCGCGGCAGAACATTTTGACGGCCCTACGTGGCTAATCAGTATCGGTTTTAAATGATTTGAAAGGATTGAACGGGAAGAACGCAATGCCTCTTGATACCAAACACGATGATTTGCAGAGCCTGCGAATCGACCGGTCCGCTTATTCCGACCAGAATGGCCCAGGCTGGGCCCGCCGCTACATCCTGATCGGTATTGCGATCGTCGTTGTACTTGGCTTGTCGGCGCTGGCTTATCGCCTGTTCTCGACCAATCCGATTGAAGTCGAGGTTTCGCGCGCGGTAGCAGACAGCTCCGGTACAGACATCGGGGGCATTGTGCTCTCCGCGACCGGCTACATTGTGCCGCATCACGAGATCAACGTGAACTCGAAAGTCACCGGACTGGTGAAATGGATCGGCGTGGAGAAGGGCGACAAGGTCAAAGAGGGCCAGGTGCTTGTTCGCCTGGAGGACAACGAATTTCGTGCCCAATACGAACAACAGGAGGGCGCGGCTGTAAATGCTCGGGCTTACCTGGAAGAACTGCAAAATGGATCGCGTCCGGAAGAAATTGCCCAGGCGCAGCACAATTTTGATGAAGCGGTAGCGACCGCTCAAGATGACAAACTCACGCTTGATCGCACTAAGCAGCTTTTTGCGCAGGGTGTAGTTTCGCACCAGGCATTGGATGATGCCACCGCGCGGTATAACGCGGACCAGTCGCGAGCGAGCTCATTAGAGCGAAGTTTGCAGCTCGCAAAATTAGGGCCGCGCGCAGAAGAAATCGCGCGCGCAAAAGGTCAGCTGATGCAAGCAGAAGGCGCGGCTGCTTACGCTAAAACTCTTCTGGACGCGACAATCATCCGAGCGCCCGTAAGCGGAACGATTCTGGAGCGCACGGCGGAAAAGGGCGAGCTTATCACGGCCCAATTCGCGAGCTCGGCGGCGGGCGGGCCGCAAGGTTCGATCGCCACTCTTGCTGACTTGAACGACATTCAAGCTGACCTGGACATCGCGCAGGATGATTTCGCCAAGCTGAGCCCGCACCAGAAAGCGATCGTCACCGTGGACGCTTTTCCTGATCGCAAGTACAACGGCGTAACCGCGGAAATGTCTCCTGAGGCGAATCGTCAAAAGGCCACGGTCGAGGTAAAGGTGCAGATTCTGAATCCGGATTCCTATCTGCGTCCGGAGATGAATACCACCGTAAAGTTTTTGGCCGATGAACCTGCAAAAGGCGCGAGCTCGCAATCTTCCGGAGTATTTGTGCCAGCATCCGCGGTTCGGGATCGTGATGGAAAAAAGATTGTTCTTATCGCATTCAATAACAAGGCCGTCGCACGTGAAGTGCAGGTTATCTCGCAGCGCAGCAATGGCGTGATGGTACAAGGTCTGGTGGGCGGCGAAGATGTGATTACTTCGGGACCGCAGAATTTAAAAGATGGAGATGAAATCAAGATTAAGGGGCAGTCATGAGCACAGCTACGCTTCCAAGTACAACCACGCAAACTGAAGTCGTTAAGGTCCGTAATGTCAGTAAAATTTTCAAGCGCGATGCGTTCGAGGTGAAGGCGCTTGACGATGTTTCTATCAACATCGCCAGCGGCGAATTCATGGCGCTGATGGGACCGTCAGGCTCGGGCAAGACAACTCTGCTGAACATGATCGCGGCCATCGATCGCCCCACAGCCGGTGAACTCCTCGTGCTGGGACAAAACATCTTCAGCTTCAATGATGGCCAGGCGGCGAAATGGCGGAACCAGCATATTGGTTATATTTTCCAGACATTCAATCTGATTCCCGTTCTTACGGCGTTTGAGAATGTCGAGCTGCCGCTGCTATTGACGAAGCTCACCGCGCAACAAAGGCGCGACCACGTAATGACCGCGCTGAAGCTGGTGGGACTCGAAGAGCGCGTGCATCATCTTCCCAAACAGCTTTCTGGTGGACAGGAGCAACGCGTGGCCATCGCGCGCGCCATTGCCAGCGATCCTACCCTGCTGCTGGCGGATGAACCTACCGGAGACTTGGACAGCCATTCCGCCACCGAAGTATTAGAAATCCTGAAACGGCTGAATGAGGACTTTCATAAGACTGTGATTATGGTGACGCACGATCCGCATGCGGCGTCTTACGCTCGTGTCACGCGGCATCTGGAAAAGGGTATGCTCCTGCCGCCTGCATAATTGCGTTTTGCAAACTCTCTCTTAGGGACCCGATCAACGGGTCCCTTTTTATTTTGCGCGGTGGACGAGAACCTCCTACCCAAAATATCTTCAGCGCAAAACGGCGCGGCAGCTTGTCCAAAATCTGGACACACCAAACTTCAAAATCCGAAGAAACCGGCACGAAAGCCCATGATTTCCAGTCTTTAGACAACAAAAGCCATCCACGCCTTAGGAAAACCGTTGGACTCCGAAGAAAAACCGAACAAACGCATAATCTTCTGCACATTTCGGGCATGTAAGCGTATTCTTTGACCGCAAGACCCTAAATGTCCCTTCGTCTCCGGATACTTGGCGGCCTAAAGGGACAGGAGAACACAAAGATGAAAGGCACTCCCGTGGTAGCTGTGGTAATTCTGGCAATGGCGATTTTTGCCGTTCCGGCACTGGCTCATGGATCCCTGGCAACTTCTCACGCATGCGTGGGCCATCAACTATTCCATACCCAAACTGCTGAAGGTGTAGGCCGAGTTCCCTGGCCGGTAGCACAACCGACGCAAACTGCTGAGGGCGTAGGCCGGGTTCCCTGGCCGGTCGCACAACCGACGCAAACTGCTGAGGGTGTGGGCCGGCTTCCCTGGCCGGTAACGCAACCGACGCAAACTGCTGAAGGCGTAGGCCGGGTTCCCTGGCCGGTCGCTCAGCCTACACAGACCGCCGAAGGCGTGGGCCGCGTGCCCTGGCCGGTGGCGTAAACATGGCACTTTGGTAACACGACGCAGAGTACTATTTGCGGGTAGATTAACCAAAGTTACATTTAAGGCCTGTGAGAGATAGAGTAGTCTTTTCACAGGCCTTATGAATGCCATGAACCTCATCTACACGTTCGGCGCGCTGCCCCTGCAGGGGTTGCTGCTCTATCTGATGTTGCGGCATCGGACGTTCAAGGCTTTTCCTTTCTTTTTCACTTATACGGTGTTTCTCACGGTGACAGGGCTGGGGCGCTTCGCGCTGCGGAACACCGATCATCCGTACTTTTATTTTTATTGGGTAACTGAAGCGATCTACGCTCTGCTGGGAATTGCCGTGCTGCATGAGGTTTACCGCGCGATTTTCGGCAATATGAAACGCGCCTTCTGGTTCCGGGCATTGTTCCCTATCATCGTGGCGGGAACGCTCACACTGACAATTTTGCGCACGCAAGGCATGTTTACGGGCCATGTTTCGCTCTTTGCCATCATACTTTCCAGCGAGATGGCGGTGCGGTTGTTGCAAGTGGCCCTATTCGTAGTCCTGATATCTCTAGTGGCGTTACTTGGATTGCGTTGGCGTCAGCATGCCTTTGGAATTTCAGCAGGTTTTGGCATTT
The DNA here is from genome assembly GCA_036489565.1 of Terriglobales bacterium. Taxonomy (GTDB): domain Bacteria; phylum Acidobacteriota; class Terriglobia; order Terriglobales; family Acidobacteriaceae; genus JAICKN01. Next base: position 27,682 of record DASXFN010000052.1, on the reverse strand, counting down.
ACGCGAGCATTACGCTGTTCACTTCGACCAAGCTTTACGAAGTCGGAGCAAACTTTGAAGAGCTGTGGGGAGTGGTTTCGGTGGTGTCATACTTTTTGGTTGTGCTGATCTGGCTCTGGTACTTCAAGGGCGCTCCAGAACCGGAGAAGGCACGTGCCGAGTACCCTCCTCTTTCGGTACACGATCTCCAGCAATACAAACATGCAATGCAGAAGGTGCGGCACATATGATGACTTACATATTGTGGTATTTCATGATCACCGCTGGTTTTGTTGGCTGCGCTGTCGTGGCAGCCTGGACATGGTTCCGTTTCCCTGAGCGCACCGCGCAGGACGTGGTTGACTTCCTGTTGCCGGTGGACATGGAAAAAGTAGAGGCGCTGCTTGATCCGGTCGCCGAAGGCACGTTGAGGCGGCAGCTGGATCGAGAAGAGTTCCGTCAATTACAGCGCAAGCGCATCCATTTGTACCTGTCCTTCGTGAAGAGGATGGCCCACAACGCTTCCGTGCTCATTGATTGGGCGAACCGTGAAGCGGAAAGTAATGACGAAAAGATGATCCAGCTGGCCCAGGAGTTGCAGCAGGGCGCGGTGGAAGTACGCCTGTATTCCTTGTTGACGCTGTTGAAGCTGCGCTTCTGGCTGTTGCTCCGGGTGGATTCGTGGAGAATTCTGCCTATCCCAAGCCTTTATGATGTCCGCGAGTTGGGCGGCATTCAAGGCGCGAAAAGCTATGATCGGTTGAAGACCACGGCTGGCTTTCTGTTTCTTGAGATGCAGCAGCCGAACTTCGAACAATTGTTTCAGAACCTCTAAAGCTTCTGGATCTGTAAGTCTCGGAACTAAGCAAAGAGCGTGGGGCCAGTCTCAAGGGCCACGCTCTTTTCTTTTGGTCAGGATTTCTTCCTCGCCTTCCTTCTTTGACAGATGAATTCTCCTCATCTGCGTGCATCGTCCCCGCAACTCCTTTGAATTCGTTTTGAAACATCGCGCGGCAATGCTAAGTTGAGCGTCATGATTGTTGGCACCGGCATTGATATCGTCGAGGTCCCCCGCATCGCGGAGTCTATTGCGCGCTTCGGCGAGCGCTTCGTCCAGCGGGTATTTACCGAAGGCGAAATTCGATATTGCGAATCTAAAGCCAACCGCGTGGAACGCTATGCGGCACGCTTTGCCGCGAAAGAAGCAGGCATGAAGGCGATTGGAACGGGGTGGAACCACGGCGTGCGATTTCGCGATGTTGAAGTTCTGCGAGAGCCCGGGGGACGTCCAACGCTGATGTTTCATGGCAAGGCGGCGGAGTTTTCCGCGAAGCTTGGGGCGACGCGTATCTCGCTCTCCCTTTCCCATACGGCCCAGCAGGCGATTGCCCAGGTCATCCTGGAAAGTTAGGGGTCTCGGATGCGTAGCGGCTCGATCGCTATGCCGGGTCCCTTAGGCTTCGCTTAGAGCAGGCTCGAACCGGCGCTACACGAGCAAATACGACCTTAGTCTGGAAATGCCGCGCCTTCTGATAGACTGTCGCATTCAAATTGGGCCACTGAAGTCTTCTCATGACGGAAACACTCCTCTCCTCTCCTAGTCGTTCCCAGCGGTCTGCGGCTCCTGTTGCCATGCTCGCCGGTATTGGGATCAGCAGTCTCTCGGCGCTGTTGCTGGAACTTTCATTGACACGGTTATTTTCGGTGGTGCTGTTTTATCACTTCGCGTTTCTCGCGATTTCAATCGCTTTGCTGGGGCTGGGCGCGGGAGGGGTGTTTGCCTACGTCGCCAGGGCCCGGTTTTTGAAGTATGAAACGCGGCCATTGATGGCCTTGCTGTGCGTCATGAATGCGATCCTGATCCCGTTGGTACTCGAAGTTGTGCTGCACGTTCCTGTGTCATTGGAGCTTACGGGAGCGAATTTCCTGCGGCTAACGGCCATGTATGTGGCTTCCGCCGTGCCATTTTTTCTGACCGGCCTGCAGTTTTCCATTGTGTTTGCGCGCCTTCCGGAAAATATTTCCCGGTTTTATGGCGCGGACCTGGCGGGCGGAGCGGCAGCTTGCCTGGCAACCGTGCCGTTGTTGAATCACCTGGGCGGCCCCAACACGATTTTATTTGCTGGAGTTTTGGCTGCGTGCGCCGCGCTGGCATGGGCGATAAATCCTGGGGTGAAAAAGGCCGCTGGGTCCATTCTGGTGGTTCTACTGGCTCTCATCGGCGCCAACCACTCGGGAAAACTGATTGATGTGATTTACGCCAAGGGCGTGCTGCGAGATCGCTCCTGGGTGGAATTCTCACGCTGGAATGCCATTTCCCGCGTGGAGGTGGACCAGCAGGGTAACAGTGGAAAGGCGGTAGTGATTGACGCTGACGCTTCCACTTACATCATGAATGCCGACCCAGCCAAGTGGCACGGTACTGTGTGGGAGCGCAATCTGATGTCAGCGCCGCCGGCGGTGGCGAACGTGCTTCGTCCGCACGGAGACTACGCCATTATCGGCCCGGGAGGCGGCGTGGATGTGCTGCGAGCAGTCGCCAACGGCAGCCCTAGCGTCACCGGCATTGAGATTAATCCGATTATCGCGACCACCATCATGCGCGAACGGTATGCGGATTATGCCTACCATTTGTACGAACGCCCCAATGTTCATATTCATGTGCGCGACGGCCGCTCGTATTTGCGCAGTACTAAGGAGCGCTTTGACGTTGTGCAGATGACGCTTGTGGACACATGGGCGTCTACCGCCGCCGGGGCTTTTGCGCTTAGTGAAAATAATCTTTATACGGTGGAAGCATTTCGCGAATATTTCGATCACTTGCGGCCCGATGGGATGATCGCGATTACGCGTTGGGAATTTCGCCAGCCCCGCGAGGCTTTGCGAGTGGTTTCGGTTGCAATGGAGGCGTTGCACGAACTCGGCGTAAAAAATCCCGCAGCGAACTTCATGGTGATTTCGCAGGGTGCCCTGAACGAGGACGGAATTCCCGTCGCCGTTCTCGCCAAGAAAAGCGCATTCACTCCTGAAGAAGAAGCTGCCGTGCGCGCTCATTTGGAAAGCCACCCGCAACTGGCCTCGCTGTACATGCCTTCCGCGCCGGGCAACAATCCATTTTCGCAACTGATCGCCAGCAATGATCCTTACGCCTTTGCCGCGCACTACGCCTATAACGTGACGCCGGTCGATGACAACGCTCCCTTTTTCTTTTTCACACTGAAACCCAGCGAACTCCTTCACCATCAAGGACTGGACCAGGGAATTGACTGGAAGGTGAATGTGGGAGTGGCAGTACTGGGGATGGTGTTGATCATTTCCATCATTGCGGTAATTGCATTTCTTCTTTTTCCGCTGGCCATTGGAACGGGCGGCTCGTACGAGCAGGCTTCCAGTTTGCTGTATTTCGTGGCCATTGGCCTTGCCTACATCATTGTGGAGATCGCCTTCATTCAGCGCTTCGTTTTGTTTTTGGGGCACCCCACCTACGCGCTCACGGTGGTGGTTTTCCTGCTGTTGCTCTCAAGCGGCGCGGGCAGTTTAATTTCGCGCCGATGGCTTCCGCGAACCAGGTCCGTGTGGCGTCCACTGGCGCTGATAATCGGAGTGGTTCTCGCTTACGTCTTCGTTCTTCCGGCAATTCTGATTCATCTTGTGGGCCTGCCCTTTCCGGTGAAACTGCTGGTCAGCGCGGCGCTTCTGGTTCCTCTAGGATTTTTGATGGGAATGCCGTTCCCCACCGGCTTGCGGGCTTTGGCGAACAGGTCGCTCCAGAAATCCGCGGCGGCTGATGCGTCCAATGCGGTGGAATGGGCCTGGGCGATGAATGCCGCATCCAGCGTAATGGGTTCTGTGCTGGCGATCGTGATTGCCATTCAGTTTGGGTTGAATGTAACTCTTACCTGCGGCGCAGTTGCGTATTTGCTGGCGCTTCTATTAACGCAATCACTACACCGCAACATGGCAGATGAACCCCAGCCTTGACCTTTGCTATGATGCAAGAACGTCGCCGTTCATAGTCAATGAACTTCGCCGATGACTTCGTTCAGGAGAATACGTGCCTAGCCAGAAGCAGTTGAAATGGTCTCAACTGAAGGTCGGGCTCACTGTACTGGGCGCATCCATTACTTTGGCCGTTCTCGTCTTCCTGATGAATAGCACGGGGGGAATGTTCACCAAGAAAATTATCCTGAAGTCTTATTTTGATAATGCCAGCGGCTTGCGAGGCGGAGCGCCGGTAAGGCTCAGCGGCGTGGATATTGGCAACGTGCAGGGAGTTCGCATTGTTCCAGACGCCGATAAACGCATGACCCCGGTGGAAGTCACGATGAAGGTGGACACCAAGTATTTGGCCAACATTCGCACCGACTCAACGACCGAGTTATCCACTGCTGGGGTACTGGGCGAAACTTACATTGACATTGATAGCGCGCAAGCCACGGGGCCGGAGGTAAAGAGCGGGAACGTTCTACCCATCCACGACACGCCTGACATTCAGGATGTTGTGCGCTCCAGCCAAAGCACGCTGCAAAATATGGATGCGCTTCTGAAGCGCCTGGACCGGATTGTGGCCTTTGTGGAAAGCGGGCAGGGCTCCATCGGAAAGCTCATCTACGACCCCAACCTTTACAACCGCCTGAATTCCACGGTGGATGAATTTCAAGGTCTGGTGAACCAGGTCAGCAACGGCAAAGGCACCCTGGGCAAACTTTTCTCCAACGACGAGCTCTACAACAAGGCCAACGCCACTGTGGACAAGCTAAACGGCATTTTGGATGATCTGAATGCGGGCAAGGGCACGGCAGGAAAATTCCTGAAGGACCCCTCGCTTTATAACAATGCCAACGAGACCATTGCCAACGTAAAAAAGTTGACCGACGACATTAACGCGGGCAAGGGTGCCATCGGAAAGTTGGCCAAGGACCAGGCCTTCGCAGACAAACTCCAGAACACCATGAACAAGTTGTCTGCGATTACCGACCGGCTTGATGCTGGCCAGGGAACGGCGGGCAAGCTGCTGCACGATGAATCGCTCTATAACAACACCAACGAGATGCTGACGGAAACCCGCAGCCTGATCAAAGCGATCCGCGAAAATCCTAAGAAGTATCTCACCATCCACTTCAAACTCTTTTAGAAGGGTTAGTTCTTGCTGAGCGGGGTTTGCGTCGCTTCGGCCTGTTCGTGCGCGTGGTAGCTGGAGCGCACCATGGGGCCGGATTCCACGTGGCGGAAGCCGAACTTCAACGCTTCAGTTTTCAAATAGGCAAATTCATCCGGCGTATAGAAGCGGGCAATAGGCAAATGATCGCGCGAAGGCCGCAGATATTGGCCCACGGTGAGGATGTCCACGCCACGAGAGCCGAGATCGTGGAAAACTTCGACCAATTCATCGGCGGTTTCTCCGAGTCCCGCCATCACTCCCGACTTGGTCACCACTCCCGGGGCGATTTGTTTCGCGTGCTCCAGCAGATCGAGCGTCCGCTGGTAGCGAGCGCCAGAGCGTACGGCGCGATAAAGACGCGGCACCGTCTCGGTATTGTGGTTTAAGACTTCCGGTCCGGCATCCAGCACAATGCGCAGGCATTCCTCGATTCCCTGAAAATCGGGGATGAGGACTTCCACACGGCACTCTGGAGAGTGCTGGTGAATTTGGCGAATGGTCTCGGCGAAGATTTTCGCGCCGCTGATATTGTCGTCATCGCGATTCACACTGGTGACGACGGCGTGCTTTAAGCCCAACGTTGCGACGGCCTCTGCCACGCGCGCCGGCTCTTGCCAGTCAATTGCCTGCGGACGCCCCTTGGGAACGGCGCAAAAACCGCACCGGCGGGTACAGATATCACCCAGAAGCATGAACGTGGCCGTGCGGTGGTTCCAACACTCGCCAATATTGGGGCATTGCGCGGACTCGCAGACCGTGTGCAAAGCGAGACCGCGCGCCAGCTTCTTCAAATTGTGAAAGTTCTCACCAACCGGGGCTTTCGCTCGCAACCATTCCGGTTTCGGCTGGCGGACGGGAGGTCCGGTTTCAATCTGCACGAGTTGTTGCGGGCTCGCCATGGGCAGTAATGATTTTACATGGCAGGATAGGCATCACGGAAATTCGTGGACTTGCAGAGGCGGGCAGCCGAGCACAGTTCAACGCTAGTTTTCGGCGTAGCCTTCGATCCAGCCTTTTAGGCGGGCACGGCGTTCGTCCTGCATGTCGAAGCGGACGCCCAAACTTTTGGGCTTTTTCCAGTTAACAGTGCCACGCACCCAGATTCGCGGCAGGGTAAGCAGCGCAAAAGAGATTTCGATCTGCGTGCCCGGGGTGATCTCTTCCGGGCTTTCCAGTGACATTCCGCCGGTGCTGATCTCGCGGCTGGTGGCGTTGAAAGTGTGCCCATTGGGGAGCCTGACGGAAACCTCAGTCATCACTGGGATCCTTACATAGCGCCGGAATTCATGCAGCACAAGCATGTGCGTAGCCCGGACCAGCTTGAGGGCTGTTGGGCGCTCCACGGGTTCCTGAAACATGGCATTGATGCCATATTTCGAAAACTTCATCGCTTCCTGAGCGCTGCCGCCTAAACCGTAAATCACCATGCGGTTGTTTGATGGAGAAGTGCGCACGGTCTCCATGACCGGTTCTGAAGACGAGTCAAGCCGCAAAATACAGGCATCAAATTTTTCTTTTTTCAGCCGCTCCGCGGCATCATTTCCAATTGGTACGGTTTCCACGCCAAACTGTCGGAAACACTCGGAGATGATCTGCTGGGCGGGCCCGTGGATATCCACCAAGGCCGCACGGGCAGAGCCCTTTTTGCTGATTACGGGAATAGAGGCGGGGGCGATTCCTAGCGATTTTTCCATGATGAGAGGCAGAGGATCCGTGAAAACCCTATTCTGGCCTCTGGATTCCGGCTTGGCAAAGGCGAATAAGGTCAGTCCCACGGTACAAAAGTCTCATTACCGAGGGGTGAACCCTCGCTACTGGCAAAGAGCTAAAGAAACGGTACCGGAAAACGAGGCGGCACAGGGGAAGCGGAAAAGACAGGGCGAAGAGTTCGTGCAGTGCTATTCGATCCAGCGCTTGAATAACAGGGCACCGTTGGTGCCGCCGAAGCCGAAGGAGTTCGAAAGGGCATATTCCACATGCGCTTTGCGCGAGTGGTTGGGAACAAAATCCATTCCGGCGGTCTCGGGCTCCTGGTTCTCCAGGTTAATGGTGGGGGGTAGGATTTGATCGCGCAAGGCAAGAACCGTGATGCCGGCCTCAAGTCCTCCCGCTCCGCCGAGCAAGTGGCCCGTCATGGATTTTGTAGAACTGATAGGCACTTTGCGTTCGCCAAAGAAATTGCGGATCGCCTCAGCTTCCAGGGTATCGCCGATGGGCGTGGAGGTACCATGGGCATTCACGTAGCTGACCTGGTCAGGCTGGATGGCGGCATCGCGAAGAGTGTTACGCATGACGCGGAAACCACCTTCGTGCCCGGGTGCGGGCTGCGTCATGTGGTAGGCATCGCCGCTCATGCCATAGCCAACAATTTCGGCAAGAATTTTCGCGCCCCGGCGGCGGGCAAATTCCAATTCTTCCAGTATCAAAATGCCCGAGCCTTCGCCCACCACGAAGCCATCGCGGGAAGTGTCCCAGGGACGGCTGGCTTTTTCGGGGTCGTCATTGCGCGTGGAGAGCGCACGCATGGCCGCGAACCCGCCGATGCCCATGGGAGTAATGGAAGCTTCCGCTCCGCCGGCAATCATGGCGTCAGCATCGCCGTGCTGAATAATGCGGAATGAATCGCCGACCGAATGCGCACTGGTGGTACATGCAGTCGCGGTAGCCTCATTGGGCCCTTTGGCGCCGAAGCGCATGGAGACCTGGCCCGCCGCAAGGTTCACGATGGCCGCAGGGATAAAAAACGGGGAAATTTTGCGCGGGCCACCATTCAGCAGGTTGGAGTGCTCGCGCTCGATGACGTCGAACCCTCCGATGCCGGAGCCGATGTGAACGCCGATATTTTCAGCATTCTCGGGGGTCACTTGCAGGGCAGACATTTTCATCGCCTGGTCGGCGGCGCAGAGGGCCAAGTGGATAAAGCGGCCCATCTTCTTCAACTCTTTCTTTTCAATGAACTGCAACGGATCGAAATCCTTGACCTCAGCGGCGATCTGGCAGGCGAACTGGGTGGCGTCAAAGTGCGTAATGCGGCCTACCCCGCTGCGTCCCGCAAGCAGGCTTTCCCACACTTTTTCGGTGGAGTTCCCGACCGCACAGATGAGCCCAATGCCAGTGATAACGACCCGACGTTCCAACTACTTCCCGCCTTTCCCGTGCTTCCCGATATAATCCACGGCGTCCTGGACGGTGCGGATTTTTTCCGCGTCCTCATCGGGAATTTCGAGTTCGAAGGCTTCCTCAAAAGCCATGACCAGTTCGACGGTGTCGAGCGAATCGGCCCCTAGATCATCCACGAACGAAGCGGTCGGAGTGACTTCAGCCTCATCCACGCCCAGTTGTTCCACGATGATCTGCTTTACTTTTTCGTCAACGGCTGCCATGTTCCTCCTCGAAATGCATCCGCAAGCGAAAATGACGCTTCGCGATGAGCGGCTTAGCGGATGCGGTGGACGACCCTAAAAGGGCGCCCTTGAAAATTGGCTACTTCTTGGATTTTCCGTGCTTGTCAATATAGTCAACAGCATCTTGCACGGTACGGATTTTCTCGGCATCTTCGTCGGGGATCTCGATATCGAAGGCCTCTTCGAAAGCCATGACCAGTTCGACTGTGTCGAGGGAGTCGGCGCCGAGATCGTCCACGAAAGAGGCGCTGGGTGTAACTTCCGCTTCATCCACGCCGAGTTGTTCGCTGATAATCTGCTTCACCTTCTCGGCTGCTTGCGTTTTTGTATCCGCCATATTGGTCCTTTCCAGTTGCAGGGAAATAAGTAGTGTACTGGGACGCGGGAATTGCTGTAAATGATGAAGCCGCTTCCGGACCAAATTACGAACCCGAAGCACGTTCCCCAAGAATCCTAACGGCTCAGCAGTCTTATGGTCAACGCCGCGAACATCATAGCAACTACGGAATATCAATTGCCAACCCTGGGCAAAGCTGGAAAACTGCTGTGATATGCGTGCCGTGGTGCAACGGGTGTTACGGGCCAAGGTTTCCGTGGACGGGAAAATTACCGGCGAAATTGAACGGGGCATGCTGGTATTGCTGGGTGTCGGCGTGAAGGATGGAGAACCGGATGCGGACTATCTTGCTGACAAGATCGTTGGCCTGCGAATTTTTGACGATGAGCAAGGCAGGATGAATTTGTCCGCCGAGCAGGCGTCCGTCGGCGTGCTGGTGGTGTCGCAATTTACACTCTATGGCGATGTGCGGCGCGGAAAACGGCCATCGTTCGATGGAGCAGCTCCTCCGGGAAAAGCCCGCGCGCTCTATGAATATTTTGTTGAACGCATTCGTCAGGCAGGATTGCCCTGTGAAACCGGGCAATTCCAGGCTTCCATACAGGTGGAGCTGGTGAATGATGGGCCGGTCACGATTTTGCTGGATTCGGCAAAGGCCTTCTGAGCAGGATACATCCCGGATAGAGCACGGAATCTAGGCGACGAGATCGGCGATGCGGACGGCGTCCATGGAAAGACGGACATCGTGGGTGCGGATGATTTGAGCGCCTTTAAGGATGGCGGCGGTTTCCGCAGAAAGAGTTCCGTAGATTCTCTCCTCCATAGGAGCGTCGTTGCCGTTTCTGGCGATGGCGCGGCCGATAAAGCTCTTCCGGGAAATTCCAACCATGAGCGGGCAGCGGAGTTGATGGAATTCATCAAAGCGCTTGAGCAACGGATAATTCTGCTCGTAATTTTTGCCGAAGCCGAAACCGGGGTCGAGGACAATGCGTTCGCGCTTCATTCCCGCCATGAGCGCGGCATCGAGCCAGTCCCGCAATTCGCGTTTTACCAGGGTCACAATGTCGCCGGGCGGCGGCAGAGTACGCCATTCTTCGGGGCGACCGCGCATGTGCATGAGAATGGCGCCGCATTTAAGTTCGGCCAGGGTCTTTTTCATCTGCGGGTCCCAGCGGAAGCCGCTGATGTCATTCACGATTTCCGCTCCAGCGGCTACGGCGGCGCGTGCGACGCTGGCGCGGTAGGTGTCCACGGAAATGACCGCGCTGGGTTGTTCCCGCTTAATGCCCTCGATCACAGGCAGTACGCGGTCTAACTCTTCTTTCTCAGTGACTGCACCGCTCGCAGGCTCAGCAGTTGGCGCAGCAGAAACGGTCTTAGCTTCCCCCGAAACCCCGATCGGACCACCGACCGAGACTTTTGCGCCGGGACGGCTGGATTCTCCGCCCACATCAATGATTCCCGCGCCGTCTTCCATCAACTGGAGGGCGTGCAGAATCGCCGCATCCCGGTCAAAATACAGGCCGCCATCGGAAAAAGAGTCGGGGGTCACGTTCACGATGCCCATGACAGTGGTGCGCTTACCCAGCGTCAGGACCCGGCTCCCGATATTCCATTCAAAAACAGGGCGCATCTGACAATTCTAAATCAGCAAATGTCGTTATTGGACGGGCGCGGGAAATGTGGGAGAGCAGGTGATTCTAGGGTAGAATTACTACACCTATGCGCCGTCTGCGCGCGTTGTTGCCTTTTCTTTGTTGCCTGATGCTTGCGGCGCAACTGCAAGCCGCTGCGCACAAGTCTCTGGAAAAACAAATTGATGAAGTTATCGCTTCGAGCCCCGACCTTGCCCGAGGATTCTTGGGAATTGAAGTTGTCGCACTCGACAACGGCAAAGTGCTTTACTCGCAGAATGCGGACAAGCTTTTCACTCCAGCGTCGAATACTAAGCTTTTTACCACGGCTACGGCGCTGGCGCTCATTGGGCCTGACTATCACTTCCGCACCACGGTAGAGACCAACGGAAATCTGGATAAATATGGACGGCTTACGGGCGACCTTATTCTTGTAGGGCGGGGCGATCCAAACCTCTCCGGGCGCGAACTGCCTTACGACCTGCACACCCAGCGCAACGATCATCCCACGGAAGTTCTGGAGCAACTGGCCGACACGCTGGTGCAAAAGGGCGTGAAGTTCGTGGATGGAGATGTGATCGCCGACGATTCTTATTTCGCCTTCGAGCGATACGGCGAAGGATGGAGCCAGGATGACCTGGTTTGGGGCGATGGCGCGCCGGTTTCAGCTCTCACCATCAACGACAATGTCGTGTTCGTAAAAATTCTTCCCGCCGACCATCCTGGGGAGCGGGCGTTCGTGGACATCACTCCGTTCGCCGACTATTACAAAATTGACAATCGCATTATGACGACGCCCGCAGGCACGGGACGGCGGATTTACATTGATCGCGAGCCGGGTTCCACGACCCTGACTTTGTGGGGCAACATGCCGCTGGACGATGCCGGGGCGAATGAAGCGCTGGCGATTGATGATCCGGCGCAGTTTGCTGGAGCGATTTTCCGTCAATTGCTCGAAGCACGGGGAATCGTCATCTACGGAAAAGAACGGACGCACCATACTGAGCTGGCCAGCCTTTCGACGTTTACGGTTACGACACTCGCGCCGGCGCATGGCGGAGAAGGGCCTCCGCCCGACTTGCCGGGACAGCCGCTGGTGTTGGCGAAATATGAGTCCAAGCCCCTAGCGGACGATATTACCGTCATCAATAAAGTAAGCCAGAACCTGCATGCGGAGATTTTATTGAGATTGTTAGGACGGGAGAAAGGTACGGCGGGCACGGTGGAAGGCGGACTGGAAGTAGTTCGCGGCTTCCTCAACAAGGCCAATATTCCCAGCGATCAATATGCTTTCTATGATGGCTCCGGATTGTCGCGGCAGAATTTGGTGACTCCGCAGGCCATTGTTCAGTTGCTGCAATACGCCGTTACACAACCGTGGGGCAAGAGCTTTCAGGCTTCCCTTCCCGTCGCTGGAATCGATGGCTCGCTCGCCGACCGCTTGAAGGACCTTCCTCCATCCTCGAATGTTTATGCGAAGACGGGATCTCTCGGTGGTGTGAAGACGCTTTCTGGTTATATGACAACGGTGGATGGCGAGCCGCTGGCATTTTCCATCCTCACCAACAATTTGAATACCCCGTCCAAGGCGGTTACTGACGCGATGGATCAAATTGTGGTGCAGATCGCAAAGGGTGGCTATTCCCCACACAAAAAGAAAAAGTAGTTTCTCGCAGAGCTGAATCAGTGCGTGCGAACAGAATCGCGCAATTAGCGGAACTATCTTTTTGGCATGCTTTTTACCTGACGTGAGCCGACCCCGCGGGCCGAGGCAGGCCCGGTGCCTGTCGGCGGCTTACGGACCCCGTTCAACAAATCCCGGAGCGCGACCGCATTGTTGTGTTCTTCATCTTTGGAGGCAAAGAGCAAAGTGACTTTGTGTTTCGCCGCCAACTGGTAAAGTTCTTCAAGGCTGCGGGTAGCGTCAGGCGAGGCGAGTTCTTTCCAGTAACGCTTGCGGAAAGCAGGCCACTGCTCGGGGTGGGCATGAAACCATTTTCTGAGTTCAGTAGAGGGCGCAAGATCGCGCAGCCATGAATCGATGGCAGCGACTTGCTTGCTTAAACCTCGCGGCCATAAGCGGTCCACTAGTACCCGAGTTCCGTCAGAAGGAGCCGGAGGTTCGTACACACGTTTTGCGCTGGTTTTCATGCTTGTGCTCTATGATTGTACTTCACCTACGGACGGGAACGATGCGTCGCTATTTTACCGAAACGGGAATTTGTATGCTCGTGCTGACGTGCCGAAGACGCTTATTTTTAGCGTTTTTTATGTTTACCCTGCAGGCACTTATTCTCTGCGGTTGCACTGCGGAACGGCGCAAGAGTGACGCTGAACTGGGCCTCAATCCCGAGCAGGCGATGGGACGAAAAATCTACGATTCGTACTGCTACCGTTGTCACGAAGCTTATTCTTCCAGCGGCAAAAAGGGTCCCAGCCTTCAAGGTGTATTCAAGCAACAGTATTTAGAAAAGAGCGGCCTACCGGCGACTGACGAACGCGTAGGCACGATCATTGTTTCAGGACGCAACATGATGCCAGGCTTTGGCCAGGTTCTTGATGACCAACAGGTGCGGGAGCTGTTGGCGTATCTCCACACACTTTAGTTGGAATTGCTGGGACTCTGTACCCGAGTTCTGTACCTGTTCAGATCTCTTTCACCTGTCCGTAATTCAGCAGGCTGACGATCACGACCCCACCGACAATGTTGCCCAGCGTTGCAAAAAGCAGCCAGTGCAAATAGGCGAAACCCGGGACCGCACTCCCCAGCACAGCGGAAAGAATCTCACCGCTGGTGACAATGCAGTGAGCAAAGCGGCCGACTCCAACGATAAAAGTAAGCAACCAGATCATGGCTACTTGACCGATGGTCCAATGACTTGCCGTCACCATCCAGGCGACTAGAGCGATAAGCCAGCCGCCGATCACCCCGCTCCAGAACAATGACGCGGAGGAACCTACCACGGCATCGGAACCAAGCTTCACGAGCCTGGCAACAATTTCTGGGTGCAGCGCGCCGGAGCGTACCGCCAAGAACGCAAACGCCAAGGCTCCTAATATGTTGGAAGAGAATACGATCACCCAAAGCCGAATCGTCGCAAGAAAGTGGCGCCGCTGGTCCAGCACCAGAACAACGGGATAAAGCGTATTTTCCGTAAATAGTTGTGCCCGACCGATGATGACCGCAATAAATCCAATGGGATAGAACAGATAAGAGACGAACCTCTGCCAGCTTCCATCGCCAAGAAGGCCTTGTACCGACGCTACAGCCAACGCGGTAAGACCAAGAGTAATGCCCCCTGCGAAGCCAGAAAAGGCCAGTTTTCTCGGCGACCGCTTTAATTCTTCTTCAGCATTTTCGACGGCGGCGTGAAAAATCTGGGGCGCGGTTAGGCGCTGTGTATCCACAACGGTTTCATCTTTGTGGTTTGGCATGGCGGCTTAGATTCAAAATCGCACCGTGCGGTTGATTGAATTTCGTGGAAGGCCCAAACGGCAGTTAGAATACCGCCGTGACGGATGCAGCAAATTCGAGTGCCTCAGGCGAGGATTATGCGAGTGCTAAGCAATTCAGCCTGCGGCAACGCTTGCTTCTTTTTTTGATAACCAACGTGGGAAGTCTCGCGATTCGCGCCATTGGCTGGACCCTGCGCTGTGCGGTTTCCTTTGAAGAGGGCGGTCCCACGTCGCTCGACGACCGCCCTTTGGTGATCTCTTTCTGGCACGATTGCATCCTGCCGGCAACTTACATCACACGCAACCGCAGTTTACGGGTGTTGGCAAGCGATAGCTTCGACGGCGAATGGATCGCGCGCATTGTTCGGAAGTTCGGCTTTACAAGTGTGCGGGGCTCCACTACCCGGGGCGGGATCAAGGGATTGCTGGGGCTGAAGCGCGAAGTGGAGCAAGGATGGACGGTGGCCTTCACCATTGACGGCCCACGAGGGCCGCGCCACATTGCCAAGCCGGGGCCCATCCTGCTGGCGAGCGCGACCGGCGTGCCCATGGCAACTTTTTACGTGGCGGTGGAGAAAGCATGGGTACTAAAAAGTTGGGACCGATGCTTGATCCCGAAGCCATTTTCGCGAGCTTTAATGCGGCTGGGCAAAAAGATTTCCGTGCCCGAGGATGGCGACCGCGAACAATATCTTGCGCAATTGCAAGCTTCATTGGAAGCGGTGCGCGTTTTCGCCGAAGAAAATGTGGGCAAGGTCGGTACGACTGAATTTCCGGTAACCGGTAGAGATGAAGTAACTAGGAACGGCGGAAAGAAGCTTCGCGATGGCCGGCCATAGAGCGCCGTGAACCGGAATTGGCGCTCGCGGAGGTGGCAGCCTTAGCAGAAGACGCGCTGGCCTGAAGGACTGGTTGCACCGCCTCATCCAGCGGCAGGGGCGCCACAGAGCGCGAGCCTTCGTATTTGCCGCGAATGTCCATCAATTTCTGCAGGTTCGTACCAGCCAACGGTTGTTGCTTTCCCAGGAGATGCGTGACCAGCGCGATCTGGGCAAAATGTTCCACGGTTTCCAGCTTCATATAAGCCTGATGGAGATCGTCCGCATAAGCGACGACACCGTGATTGGCCATCAAGATCGCGTCGTATTGCGGCACCAAAGGCTCCAGCGCGGCGGCAAGCTCCGGAGTTCCTGGAGTTCCATATCCGGCCAAAGGGATGGATCCCAACCCGATGACTACTTCACAGACCAGTGGCTTATTCAACGCCATGCCAGCGGCGGCGAATCCGGTGGCTGTGGGTGGATGAGCGTGGACAATGCCGCGAATATCGGGGCGAAGCTTATAGATGAGCAAGTGCATCCCGATTTCACTGGAGACATTGCGACGGCCCTGAATACGACGCCCGTCAAGGTCCACGATAACCAGGTCAGAGACCCGCATCATGCTCTTGCACATGGCCGTGGGGGTGGCCAGAATTCTGTCTTCATCCAGGCGAACGGAAAGATTACCGTCCATGGCGGCCACATAGCCGCGATGGTGCAGCATTTTCCCGAACTCAATCATCTGGCTTCGATATTTGCGTTCGCTCGGCATAAAACTCAGGGCTGTTCATGTTAACCCAGCATGATTACTGAAACAACGTGAAATATTGACAATCGGGGAAGAATTTTCGAATGCTTGCAAATTTATAATCTGCTCTGTGAAAATTTCCGAATTCAACTACGAATTACCCGAACAACTGATTGCACAGGAGCCGCTTGCGGACCGCGCGGCGGCCCGAATGCTCCATCTGGCGCGGGGTTCAAACGAGGCGGAGGACCGGTCGTTTTCGGAATTTCCTGATCTTCTTCGCCCCGATGATTTGCTGGTATTCAACAACACGCGCGTATTTCCGGCGCGGCTTTTTGCCAGCAGAAGTGGCGCAAAGGCCCAGACATTGAGACAGCACAATCCTGCAGCCAAAGATTTTTTGCGCGGGAGGGTGGAAGTATTGCTCACGCGGCAGGTTTCCCAGGAGCCGAATGAATGGGAGTGCCTGGTAAGGCCAGGACGGAAAATCGGGATTGGAGAAAAGCTTTATTTCGGTGAGCACCGAGAACTGAGCGCGGAAGTGATAGAACGTGGTGAATTTGGTGAGCGAAGAATTCGTTTTGCTTCAGGCCAAAATTTCTGGACCGCTATTGAAACACTGGGACATGTTCCGCTGCCTCCCTACATTGACCGTGCAGACCGCACTGACGACCGCGATCGCTACCAGACGATTTACGCCAAGGAGCGGGGATCGGTGGCGGCACCGACGGCGGGCCTTCACTTTACGCCGGAGATTCTCGCGAGAATTCGCCAGCGCGGAATCGAAACCGCCGAAATTACGTTGCATGTGGGCCTGGGAACGTTTCAGCCGATGAGAGTAGAAAATGTGGAAGGACACAAACTCCATCGCGAGGACTACTTGATTTCCGAAGTCGCGGCGGATGCGGTCAACCGCGCCCGCAAACAGAACCGCAGAGTTGTCGCGGTCGGGACGACGACCGTCAGGGCGCTAGAACATGCGGCGATGATCCATGCTGAGGTCGCAGTGGGCAGCGGGGAGGCGGATTTGTTTATTTATCCCGGATTTCAGTTCAAGGTTGTGGGGGCGATGCTCACGAACTTTCATCTTCCACAGTCAACTTTGCTGATGCTGGTTTGCGCGCTGGGTGGAAAAGAAAGAGTGCTGGCGGCTTACCGGCATGCGGTAAGGGAGCGTTACCGCTTTTATTCTTACGGGGATTGTATGTTTGTGGAATGAAGGGACTTTGGCTCGAGCTTTATGGCGCATTGCGGGAGTGACATTCTTGTTGAATTCATGCGAAGGGCTGAATCTTCGTAAGTTCCCTCCTGCCTCGCTTCGCTCACGCATGACTTATCGGGGCGCGCTTCAAACGCGGGATAACCTGATTTTTGTTTGCTAGACTTAGCTGGTGTCTCCCCGAAGCCAAGCATCACGCCTGTCGAAGAAAACGAGCGCAACAGAACCTGTCTCTGACGCGATTCCCCAAACACAAACTTCCACGCCGCCGATCGCGGCGGGCAGCATAAGGCCCGGAAGCATATTCCTGATGGACGCAATGTCGTTTATCTTTCGCGCTTATCATGCGATGGCGCGGCAGCGGAGCATGTCCACAAAAACGGGACTGCCCACCGCCGCTACTTACGTGTTCGTGAATATGCTGCGCAAGTTGCGGGAGGATTTTTCACCGGAATATCTAGCGGCGGTATTCGACGTTGCGGCCCCCACATTCCGCGATAAGCAAGCGGAAGGCATTACCTCGGTCCGCAAATTCGACGCGAAAACACAGACATTTCAGGAGATCGCATACAAAGGCTACAAGGCCAACCGGTCGGAAATGCCTGCGGACCTGGTCCAGCAAGTGCCTTACATCCGGCGTGCGCTCGAGGCATACCGCATTCCGATTCTTGAGTACGCGGGCTTTGAAGCGGATGACGTGATTGGCACACTGGCCAAGAAAGCGGCGGCACAGGACCGCTGCGTGTACGTGGTTTCCAGCGACAAGGACATGATGCAACTGGTGAACGATCACGTTCTCATCCTGAATCCGCCGAAAGACAATTTAATTTGCGATGCGCAGAAGGTGGAAGAAATTTTGGGTGTGCCGCCCCAGCGCGTTGTGGACGTTATGGCCTTGCGCGGCGATTCGATTGACAACATTCCAGGCGCGCCCGGCGTGGGCGACAAGGGTTCCGTCGAGATCATTAAGCGCTTCGGCAGCGTGGAAGCAGCGCTCGACCATGCCGGCGAAATCGAGCGTAAGACGTATCGCGAGTCGCTGCAAAACAATCGCGATGTGGTGCTGCTGAGCAAACAACTGGCAACGATTGACTGCAATGTCCCCGTGAATCTGGATGTCGAATCCATGAAAACGGGAGCGCCTGATGCGACGACGTTACGCGAGCTCTTTATCGAACTGGAGTTCACCTCACTGGTGAAGGACTTGATTCCCGACGTCACGGTGAGCGAAACGCACTATGAGGAAGCCGACTCCGCGGAAGAGTTGGAATCTGTTTTTAAAGGAATCCAATCCCAAGCGGTGCTTGCGCTGGCGATTGCTTCGTCGCAGCCAGAAGAAGAGCCGGAGCCGCAATCTACCGACGACGCCATGCTGCCGCTGATGGCCTATGAAGCGCCACCCCCCAAGTTCAGCGACATTGCAATTTCCGCCACGCCTGGAACGGCAACTACGATTTCCGCGGAACGAACCGAGGTGCGCGAAAAGCTGGCGAAGGAGCTTCGAGGAAACAGGTTCGCGCTCTCCATCCACGACTACAAGAGCGCTCTGCACGCGCTGCACACTCAGGGGATCGAACTTGGCGATGTCGTACACGATCCCATGCTGTATTCCTACCTGCTCGATCCTACCTACACGTCTCATAAATTGCCCGAAGTGGCGCTGCGACGTTTCAACATGAAATTGAGTGGCACGGTGGCCGAATCCGCGGATGTTACGGGACGGCTAACTGCGACCCTTCGCCATGAAGTGGAACAGGCGGGCCTGTTGAAAGTGTACGAGGAAATTGACCTGCCGTTGGTCCCCGTGCTGGCGCGCATGGAGCATGCGGGGGTAAAAATTGACCGCTCCACGCTCAGGGAAATGTCTTCCCGTCTGGAGCAGGAAATTGCCGCCAAGGGAAAGGAAATTTACGCGAGCGCCGGGTGCGAATTCAATATCAATTCTCCCAAGCAGCTTGGAGACGTGCTTTTCAACCGGTTGAATCTTCCGAAACCGGTCAAGTACGGAAAGGGAAAAACGATTTCAACCGCGGTGGACGTTCTGGAAGACCTCGCGGAGAGTCACGAGATTCCACGCATGGTGCTCGACTATCGCCAGTTGTCGAAGCTGAAATCCACATACGTGGATGCGCTGCCTTTGTTGTTGAATCTGACCAGCGGGCGTTTACATACGACATTCGCGCAGGCGGCGACAGCGACGGGAAGGTTGTCGTCGGTAAATCCGAATTTGCAGAATATTCCCATTCGCACAGAGCTGGGCCGGGAGATTCGCGCGGCTTTCACAGTGGAACCCGGCCATGTGCTGCTGACGGCGGATTATTCGCAGATTGAACTGCGGCTGCTTGCCCATTACTCCAAAGACCGGCTGCTGGTGGAAGCCTTCCGCAACGGCGATGACATTCACACGCTGACCGCTTCGCAGGTGTTTGGAGTGCCGCCGTTGATGGTGACCGCCGATCATCGAAGACAGGCGAAAGTGGTGAACTTCGGGATTGTGTATGGACTTTCGGCGTTCGGGCTTTCGCAGAATCTGGGAATTGAACCTTCCGAAGCGCGGCAATTTATTGACGCATATTTTCAAAAGTACAGCGGAGTGCGCGGATTCATTGACAAGACGCTCGAAGAAGTTCGAGCCGCGGGAAAAGTTAAAACGCTATTTGGCCGGGTGCGGCCCATTCCCGACATCAACAGTAAAAACGCCAACCTCCGCGGATTCGCGGAGCGCACGGCGGTGAATACTCCCTTGCAGGGCACCGCAGCCGATCTCATCAAGATCGCAATGATCCGCATTGATGCCACGATACGCGAGCGGGGATTGAAATCCCGGATGACTCTGCAAGTGCACGATGAACTGGTTTTCGAGGTGCCGGAAGGCGAGCTCGACATTATGCGTTCTCTGGTGAAAGAACTCATGGAAAACGCGCATTCGCTCATAGTGCCGTTACTGGTTGAGATAGGGGTGGGGCCGAACTGGAGAGATTTGGAATAGCGCAATTGCAGGGCTATTGGTCTCGTTCTGCCGCCTCGCGCAATTCCCTTCTTGAACGAATTCTCGCGATTCTTCTGATCCGGAAAATTTTCCGCAACAGGACGAAGTAGAAAAACCATAGCAGCGCACAGAGAACAGCCAGCAGAAGAAGCAGGTTCCACAAGGCCGCGAAGTTGTTCAGGATGCCTTGCAATTTCTCACGACCTGCTTCCCAAAGACCGAATAGACCCTAATTCGCGCCCAACGTACCCTCGATCGCCGCGGCAATTTTTTCGGTAAGGCTGCGCATTTTGTCTTCCGATTCCGCTTCCACCATCACGCGCGCAAGAGCTTCTGTGCCTGAGTAACGCACAACCACGCGGCCGTTGCCATCGAGTTCACGTTCGGCCGCCTGGATGCAGTCTTTAATTCGCGGTATCTGTTCGAAAGGCACTTTTTCTTTCACGCGGATATTCTTGATGGTCTGGGGAAACACTTTTAGATCGCAGGTCAATTCCGCCAAGCTTCGTTTCGTGCGTGCCATGACCTCCATGACGCGAAGCGCGGTGAGCAGGCCATCGCCAGTGGTCGCTTCTCCGTCGCGCAAAATTATGTGGCCGGATTGCTCGCCACCCAAAACGGCCCCGGTCTTTTTCATCTCCTCGAGCACATACTTGTCGCCAACATTGGCCCGTCGAAGGCGGATTCCCGAAAATCTCAACGCTACTTCAAGTCCCATATTCGACATGGTCGTGGCCACGACAAGCGAGCCGGGCAACTGCCCGCGCGCATCCAAATCACGCGCCAGCAAAAGAAGAATGGCATCGCCGTTTACGATTCTGCCGTCGGCGTCGCTCAGCAACACGCGATCAGCATCGCCGTCGAAGGTGATTCCCAAACCATATTTCCCCGGCGCCGCAGCCACGGCTTTGGCGACAACCTGGGGATGCAATGCGCCGCAGTTTTCATTGATGTTTCTGCCGTCAGGGGAAACACTCAGAAAGTCCGCCTGCACGCCACAGGCGCGAAACAACTCCGGACCTTCCGCCGCCGCCGCTCCATTCGCGCAATCCACCAGCGGCGGCCGCAAACGCCCTAAATCCTGGCTTACACTTTTCGCCAGCCATACGATGTACTCCCGCCGAAGGCTGGCTTCCTCGGGGACATGCGAGGTTTGTTGCGGCGGAACTGTTTCGCCGCTCTCCAGCAAGGAGAAAATTTCATGCTCGATGGCAAGCTCATGCTCATCGGGAAGCTTGTAACCGTCGCCGGAAAATACCTTAATGCCATTGTCCGTCCACGGATTATGGGAAGCGGAGATTACGATCCCTGCGGCGTAACCGCGCGAGCGGGCAAGGTAAGCGACACCGGGCGTGGTAATGACCCCGGCATTGTGCACATCCACACCACAGGAGGCGAGTCCGCTGGCCACGCGTTCGGTAATCCACGCGCCAGACTCGCGCGTATCCTGGCCAATCACTACTTTGGGGTTAGGATTCGCCTTAAGCAAATCATGGCCCAGCGCGCGGCCAATCCAGTAAGTACTCTCGATCGTGAGGGGAAATTCCCCCGCGATCCCGCGAATTCCATCCGTGCCAAACAGTTGACGTTTTTTTTGTGATGTCATTATGAAAAGTTGTGAGCGAAAGAGAAGTTATGGGCCGGCTTCGGCGGTGGTATTTTTCCGCATGATGACGGTGACGTGGACCGGGTCCGTGTTCACTACTTGGATCAAAGGATCGGAAACGTAAGCATGCGTGGAGAACGTCATGCGATCGGTGGCCCCGGTAACGTCAATGGGATCCGTAATCGCATAATCTGTTTCGCCCACTCTTGTACGCGGCCCCACGATGGTCAAAGTCGGGGGGACTACAACAATCCGCTCGATCTCGTATCCGGAGGCAAAAGTGCCGACCACTCGCGGCTTGATGTCCACGCGGCGGGTGGCCTTGGAATCGAAATTCAGGTGCATTTCGCTGGGAATGATCTGCACGACTTGAAGACCATTAGGGAAATGCACATCATTCGGCGTAAGAGGAAAGCTGCGTTCGCCAGGCTGCACTTGCGCCAGGTTGATATGGGCGTGAACGTCTGAAGCTTGCAGGCGATGAATGATTCTTTCCGGGCCGCTTAGCCGGACTTGCACCTGAGGAATGTGCTCGGAGCTGACCTGCAGGCCATCGGGGAGATTTTGCATTTCGACGGGAACATCCACCGCGACCTGGGCGATAGGATCGTGCGCGATGGCGAGCCACAACCCCACAGCAAGCAATAAGGAAACCAGCTTGAGCCCAATGTTGTGGAATATGTACTTGCGAAAAAGATCTCTCATGATCGTTTAATGGCGATGACGCGCATCCCCGCGCGGGACCGCATCGGCGATATTATGGTCGGCAAATTCGTCGTTCCCAATGGCGATCGGCGTCGGCAAAGTGGAAGGCGGCACATAACGCCGTAACAATTCCCCTAATCGCTGTCGCAGCCGTTCGACCGCAAGATCTCTTTCAATACTGCCGCCGACCGCGATGCTGATGGTGCCAGTCTCCTCGGAAACAATCACGACGATAGCGTCGGATTCTTCGGTAATTCCAATTGCCGCGCGATGGCGCGTGCCAAGCTGGGTCGAGAGAATTGGATTCATGGATAGCGGGAGAAAGCAGGCGGCAGCGGCAATCCGGTCCTTCTGCACGATCACAGCTCCATCGTGCAAAGGCGCGCTGGGGCGAAAGATGGTAGCCAATAAATCGTAAGAAATCCGGGCGTCCAGCGGAACGCCGCTTTCGATGTAAGTGCGCAAGCCTACTTCGCGCTCAATCACGATCAATGCGCCGGTTTGATTTTGTGAAAACAAATTCGCGGCCAGCACGATGTCATCGTAAACATCCGACTCGCCGGTAGAGAGGCGGCTGAATGTGACCTTGCGGCCAAGGCGCGCGAGTCCCTGGCGGAGTTCCACGGCGAAAACAACGATGAGGGCAAAGACCGCATACGGAAGCAAGCGGCTTACCAGCCAATTCACAGTGGTGAGGCCGCCGATGCGGAACAGATAAAATGCCAGCGTCAGCACGCCCAACCCCAACAGCATAAGAGCGGCGCGTGTGCCTTTGATCAGTTCGAGGAATTCATAGATGAGGATGGCGACAAGGAGAATATCGAGGACCGAAATCACCGAAATGTGCGGCCATGCTCCTGCAAGGTGCAGCATCACTCGCCTCGTTGACTACCATCTGAATCAGATCCCAAATCTCATTGTAATCCACGTTTCAAGCTTGGCCTCGACGGCCACTTGTCATTTCTGACACACGAGAATTAAGAGCATTATGGCAGGGCCGGATCCTGAACAGAAATAAACTTGTCAGCATCGCGCAATTCAGGAAAGCGCCATGCCCAGAAAGCAATCACCAGCAGCGTCCCGACACCGCCAATCACGACGGCTGGAACCGTACCAAACCAGGCGGCGGTCACGCCAGATTCAAACTGGCCAAGTTCGTTGGAAGCGCCGATAAACAGCATCTCCACGGAATTTACGCGCCCGCGCATGGCGTCGGGAGTACCGAGCTGCACCAGAATGCCGCGGATGATTACGCTCACCATGTCCGTAGCGCCTAGCAGCAGCAGCGCAATTAACGAGATCACCAGACTGCGGGAGAGGCCGAAGATGATGGTGCATACTCCGAACCCCGCCACGCACCACAGCATGGTTAAGCCCACCTTGCGTTTTACCGGGCGATGCGCCACGACCAGCGCCATGATGGCCGCGCCCACTCCCGGCGCGCTCCGAAGCAATCCCAGGCCCCAGGGGCCGGTGTGCAGAATTTCACGGGCAAATACAGGCAGCAGCGCCACCGCGCCCCCCAGCAGGACGGCAAACAGGTCGAGTGAGATTGCGCCGAGAATAACTTTCTGTTCCCAGATGTAATGCAGGCCGGCCAGTACGGTTTTCATGCTGATCTGTTCACGGGGACGCGGCTTGGCTTTGGATTTAATGCGCAGCATGGAGACGGTTGCGACTACTCCGGTGACTGCGGCGGCCCCATACACTACAGAAGGTCCCTTCGCGAGGGCGTATAGAAATCCGCCGAAAGCGGGGCCAATAATTGTGGCCCCTTCGAAAATGGTGGCGTTCCAAGCCACGGCGTTTGGGAAATGCTCCTCGGAAACCAGCTCCGGCAAGAACGCGCGGCCTCCGGGCGCGCTAAATGAGCGCACTACACCGACCAACGCCATCACGACATAAATGGCATAAATGGCGCGGTAATGCGAAAAAGTGATTACCAGCAGCATCCCCGAACAGATAGCCAGGCCTGCATAACAAAGCACCAGAATTTTTCTGCGCTCAAATCGGTCTACCGCATGCCCGGCAACAAGAAACAATAAAAAACTTGGCAGAAACTGCGCTAACCCGATAAGGCCCAGGTCGAGCGGTCTGCGGGTAATGTCGTAAACTTGCCAGCCCACCGCGACTGATTGCATTTCCAAAGCGGCGACAATGAAAAATCTGGCGATCTGGTAAAGCGTGAAGTCGCCGTAGGAAAAAGCAACGTATCCGCCAACGTGATTGTTATCGGCATCGGCCATGGAGAGTACTGACTACTGTGCCACAGGGAACGCCGATTCGTACAACAACAATGGTTCGCAGCGCTGGTTCCCGCAACCACAGTAGAATTTGTTTTGCTGATGCGCGATTTATTGCAATCCGCGGGATGGTGGTTGTGCATCGTTTATGCGAGCATTCCTTTGTTCTGGTTGGCCATCCATCCGTTTGTTCAGCGCTGGAGAACGCGGCAAAGGTCTCCCTATCGCGTGCTGCTGCCGGGTTGGGCCACCGCGTGGATTGTTCTGGCACTGCTCACATTCCGATGGCGTAATCGCTTGCTTTACGAAAGCTCGTGGAGTTGGGCGCCGGGGATTATTTTGTTTCTCTGCGGCTTCTGGCTGTACTACAAATCCACCAGAAGTTTCAGCCGCCGGCAGGTCAGCGGAATGGCGGAGCTTTTGCCCGGAAGTCAGGAGCAGCAGTTGGTGCTGACCGGAATCAGGACACGCATTCGTCATCCTATGTACCTTGGTCATTTCTGCGAGATGCTGGGGTGGAGCATAGGCACAGGCCTAAGCGTCTGTTATGGATTGACGGCGTTCGCGGTGCTGATGGGCATCGTTATGGTCCGCATGGAAGACGACGAGTTGGAATTGCGCTTCGGGGAAGAGTATCGAGCGTACCGGAAAACAGTGCCAGCGTTTGTGCCGAAAATTTCTTCTGTGCCTAAAATTTGAAGAGAGACTTTTTCCCGCTTCAAGGCCTAGTTCTTTTTTTGCGATCAGTCTCTATAATCCATCTTGGCTGAATGCTGGGTTGCATCATTCAATTCCAGGATTGTCAGCGCCTTTCGCCATCTCTATGCGCTTTGAATTTTTTATCGCATCCCGTTATCTCCGCGCTAAAAGGCGCCAAGCGATGATCGGTGTCATCACGGCGATCTCGATTATTGGAGTTGCTGCCGGGGTGGCTTCACTGATTATCGCGCTGGCTATCAATAACGGCTTTCGACAGGATCTGCAAGATCGGCTGCTGGGCTCCAGCTCGAATGTGAATCTGCTGCGAGTGGAGAGCGACGGGATTAAAGACTGGCCCTCTTTGATGAAGCGGATGTCAAAGGAGCCCCACGTTCTGGCGACTGCCCCGGCGATCTATGAGCAGGTGCTTATCTCGCGAGGGCCTCGGGCGAGCGGGGCGGTGATCAAGGGAATTATTCCGGCGGACGAGCGCAAGGTGAGCGATTTGCTAGACGCGGTGAAGATCGGTTCAGCTTCGGCATTGGGGGAGAAAGCAGATCATGCAGCTTCTGATCGCGTAGCGCCGGGTCTTCGACCCGGCGACGTGAGCGAAAACGCCCATGCCAAACAACCTTCCACACAGACCTCTGCCACACAATCCCCGGACTCTTTGGAAGGACTGGAACAACGTGTGGCGGAAATGCCGCCGATTCTGATCGGCAAGGACATGGCGGACCAACTTGGCGCGAGCGTGGGATCGGTCGTTCTAGTCACCAGCCCGCAGGGAGAACTCACTCCGTTTGGCGTGGTGCCCAAATACACGCGCTTTCGCGTTGCAGGCATTTTTGATTCTGGCTTTTACGATTACGACAATTCCTGGACCTTCGCGCGGCTTTCCGATGTGCAGCAACTTTCTTCGGTAGGAAACGTTGTTACCGTGCTCGAGTTCAAGATTGACGATATTTATAGAGCTCCGCAGGTCGCGGATGAACTCGAAAAGGCCGCTGGGCCCGGTTACATGACCAGCAACTGGATGGAACAAAACAAGGCCCTGTTCCATGCCTTGAGCCTGGAGCGCCTGGTGACCTTCATCACGATCGGACTGATCGTTTTCGTGGCGGCGCTCAACATTTTAATTTCGCTCATTATGATGGTGATGGAAAAGACACGCGACATTGCCGTGCTCATGTCCATGGGAACGCGGCAATCGCAAGTGCGACGGATATTCATTGGTCAGGGGCTTTTGATCGGGTTGGTAGGAACCATCATTGGATTGGTGCTTGGCTATGCTCTCTCCTGGGCCGGCGGCCACTGGCATTTCTTTCCGTTGGCTCCCGAAGTCTATTCGATTGATTACATCCCGTTTGCTCCACGCTTGAGCGATGGCATTTGGGTCGCTGCGGTGGCGATTGGAGTTTCATTTATTGCGACGCTGTATCCCTCTTGGTCCGCGGCGCGTATTCTGCCAGCAGAGGCCCTGCGTTACGAATAGCGCCTTTCCGGGTTTCGCTTCGAGACTTTGCTTCAATGCTTCACGGCAAAGACTTCGCCGCAAATCACCCAAGTGCAACCAAAAGCCTTCTAATGACTCTAGTTACATTGCAATTGTTTTCATCAAGACTAGAGTTTGAAGACAGGTGCCTAGGCTCAATGTCTTAGTGGTGTTGCCCCGGGTTTCGTTTAGACTGCTACCAAGGCTGAACGGTCCCAATGGTTCGATTTGAGACGAGGAGCGCTCCGGGTGCATCTAATAGCTGAGGCCGCATTAAAGGCTGAGGGGCTGAAGAAAGTCTTCCGCTCCGGTAATTCGGACTTGGTGCTCTTTGAAAATCTTTCGTTTCAGGCAAATAAAGGCGAGATGCTGGCGCTGGTGGGCGAGTCGGGTGCGGGAAAGAGTACCCTTCTGCACATCCTCGGCGCTCTTGATCGTGCTTCCGCGGGTGACGTATACTTCGCCCACTTGCGAGTGAATTCGCTTTCAAAAGACGAAGCGGCTGACTTTCGCAATCGTGAAATTGGCTTCGTTTGGCAGTTCCACTATTTGCTGCCGGAATTTACGGCACAAGAGAATGTGGCCATGCCGCTCCTGGTACGGGGCCGTCCCCGGCGGGAGTCTGAAGAGGAAGCATTGCGCTGGCTCCGCGAGGTAGGCTTGGGGGAACGTGCACATCATCGCTCTGGAGAACTTTCCGGAGGCGAGCAACAGCGGGTTGCACTGGCGCGCGCGCTCATCACTGAGCCAAAGTTTCTGCTGGCTGATGAACCGACCGGCGATCTAGACAGCCGGACCGCCGATTCGATTTTTGAATTGATTTCCCGGCTCCATCGTGAATGTCAGTTGACCTCCCTGATTGCAACGCACAATATTGCCTTTGCGAAACGGTGCGACCGCGTACTAAGGTTGCAACAAGGGCGCGTGGAAGAGATAAAACCGGAATCGCTTTTGGCGTGACGGAAATAAGCATTGGGAGCGCGGGCCTTAACAAAGTACAGTAGTGCCAGAATGGAACGAATAAGGTAATCGGTCATTGAGAATAGGCTTGATGCAAACAATGGCCGTCAAGAGAAACACGGGTGTCTAAAGTAATAGAATCCAGGTTCCGTTTGTTCGGGGTTAGGCTTGGATTTAATGGCACCGCAATTGCACAATGAAGTAAGAGCCAAGGGGTGGGTGGCTGGAA
>DASXFN010000038.1:0-4037 GCA_036489565.1 Terriglobales bacterium | reverse complement strand
GCCAGCCATGGAAGCGTCCGGTTTCCCGTATTTGATCCACATATACAAGACCGCACCGAATGATCCGGTACAGCCCGCCAGCATAGTGTCAACCGCGATGGTACTGATGCGCAGCGCGCCACCGCCTGAAGCCGCGAGTGTGCTGCCGGGGTTGAACCCGAACCAGCCAAAAGCCAGGATGAAGCAGCCCGTGAGCACGATCACCAAGTCATGGCCTGGCATCGCGTTCGGTGTGCCGTTACGGTTGAACTTGCCAATTCGCGGCCCAATGATCAGCGAGAGCGCAAGAGCGGTTACACCTCCCACTGCGTGCACAACGCCGGATCCGGCGAAATCCGCGTAACCAGCGCCGAGGCCATAATTGGTTCCCAGTTTTGACAACCAGCCTCCACCCCACGCCCAGTTGCCGAAGAGAGGATAGGTAATGGCTCCCATGAAAACGGATGAGAGACCGAAGGCAACGTATTTCCAGCGCTCGGCCGCAGCACCCGTCACGATGGTCAAGGCCGTATCCATGAACACCATCTCGAAGAGGAAGAGCACCATGACTCCCACATCGTAGGATGTCCCACTGAGGAAGAATCCGTGAGTGCCGAAGATGCCCCACGGCTTGCCCAGAAAATTGATGACGTGCTCGCCGTTCAGAGGATTTGCGCCCCCCAATGTGGAATACGGCGCTCCGCCGCCCATTTGTATGGCGAAGCCGCACACCCAGAAAGCGAATAACCCGAATCCGTAAACCATGAAGTTCATCATCATGGTCTGGTTCGCGTTTTTAGCGCGGCACAGTCCGGTCTCTACGATTGCGAAGCCGGCCTGCATGAACATGACGAGGAAGCCCGTAATGAGCGTCCACACGAAGTTGATGCCGATGCGGTTCTGGCCCACCTGGTTCACGACATCCGCCAGCGTGACGCCTTTATTGGCATCCGCAGGAAGGACGTCGCTCATGGTCCCGGTTTTCGTGCCGCTGGGGTCGCCCTTGGCCAAATCGTCAGTCGAGGGCGCAGCGGCGGCCTTAACATCTAAGGGCACGGACATTGCTGGTGCGGGAACGGCTGCGGCTGGAGCGCTTGCGGGCGCGGTTGCCTGGGCATGGATTAGCGCCGGACTACAGAGCAACAGCAAGGCAGCCGCTGCCACCCACGAATACAGTTTTACTCGCTTACGAAATCTAGTCATGCTGTCTCCTTGGCGACACTCGCTTGGGGTTAAATTTTTGTGAAATACATCTCGCTGCCATGGGCGTATTCATGGATCAGCGTTTCCTGAAAAGACCGTCTAGCCCTTCTTCCAAACCGCCTCTTTCTGATGAGCTTTATTCAACACTCCGAGAATTCCGATCAGGCTGATGCCAATTCCCACGATGCACAACGTCAATCGCGCGGCGTTGGACTGCGTCATTCCCAGGCCAACCACCGGAACCAGCCATCCAGCTACCGCCATCAAAATTCCTACAAGTTTCATGATGTTCTCCCTGATTAAGCTTCAAGATGTTTGATTTTGAGGAAACCGACCGCCGAGACGATCAGCAGACCCAGGCCGATTGCAGCGACCAGCATGCCGATAGCACCGCCCGACACCAACCCCGCGGGTAGCGCCGTAAATCCTACTAAGGTGGTTCCCAGATACGTTCCTTGCTGACGATTTGCAGCCATTCTGTTGCTCCTTCAACGCGTGGAATTGGTAAACGAATTCGAAAGCGTCTTACGAACGCGGGTAAAACTAAATTCATTCCGCCCCCGCGTCCAATTGATAGTTTTTTTGCGGGTCATAAAAATCATTTCTCTTCTATTCAAACCACTGGGGACAAAACCTTTGGCCGTTTTTTAGGGCCGGCGATCAATCAAGAATTGACCACCGCAATCCGGAGACGTGGGACTTAAGCGCTCCGGATTGCGGCAGAGGACCTGGCAATCTACTTCGCGTCCGCACTGCTGAACGCGTAAACCATGCCGATGGTGATTGTGTTCTGGTGATCAATGGGACCGAACTGGTTCGCCCGGTATGGGAAAACATCCTGATCTGAGTGGTCGTACCGGTATTCCGCGCGGGCACTGATCTTGCTGGCCAGCATGCGTTGCAGGGTGAAGGTGAACTCGCTTAAGCGATCTGGCGTGCCAAGTGTCCCAGTAGTGGCGCCGTTATGGTCGTTGTAGTATTCACCGCGGACCGCCCAGTACCAGTTGGCGTTGGGAGCGTACTTCACGTAACCCGCGATTCCGCTCCACCACACTCCGGAAACGACAGTCGGCGTGGCGAGAATGGCGCCAGCGGTATCGTCATGGCCGTAGTCAAAATTGGCCAACAGTGAGAGTTTGGATGTTGCGTTGTAGCTGACCACCGTGTCTAGGAGATGCCGGAAGTCTGAGTTATCGTCGGTTTGTTCAGGGCCGACAAGGTAATTCTGAATCAAGCTGAACTTGGCATTTGGTGTCCACGCGGCACTCAAACCCGTGGTCTTGCCGCTGTTGTTGTCAATGCTGTTGTTCCAGCCATTCACCAGATATCCAGTGAGTGCGAACTTCGGGTTAAACGTATATTTAGCGCTTACTCCGAAGTGGAAGTATGGAATGGCCAGAGCAAAGAGGTCGCCGCGTGAGTAGTTCCAGTTGTCTTTGGTCTCAATCACTTCGGCACCCGCGGGGGTAACAAACTTACCAAAATTGATCTGCAGTTTCTTCCCAAGAAGATATTCGAGATACCCCTCTTTCAGGTACTGATCGAAGTTGCTTTCAGTAAGATACTGACCCGCTTCACCAGAATTGATGATGTTCATCGCCTGACCGAAACCAAGGGCGACGTGATAACCAACATGGCTCGCCGTCGGATCGGGCGATTTGTCGGCCACCAACTCGATCATGTTCAATCCGAACTGACCCGAGTTGATATCGAAGTTGCGCAGCGCGGTAGTGCGGCTTGCGGGCTGATTGGCGTTGTACCCGTAATAAACGTCCACAAAGCCACTTAGCGTCGTCGGCCCCAGCAATCCGGCCAGCGTGGGAGCGGCGGCTGGCGCTGGTGCGGCCGCAGCCTGGTCTGTTGCCATTGGAGACGGAACATCGGCCGTTGCCGTCATCGTAGGCGCATCGGCCTTCTGCATGGCCAACTGGCCGCGCATAACGACGAGCTGTTTTTGCAGGTCGTCAATGCGATTGGCCAAATCCGCGGCACTTGGCGCTGCATTCGCGGGCGCCGGATTAGACGACGTCACACTTGGTTGACTTGCGTCGGCAATCATCTGGGCGCTGCACTGGGGCGCTATTGTAAATGCGATTGCGAGTGCGGCGAAGGATAGCAGGCGGGCGACTGAACGGTGGTCTTTCATAGATGGCTTTGCTCTCTCCATAAAATGATTTTGCTTTTGCAATGTGGATTGCGCTTACGCGAACAGTTCGAGACTTCAGTCACTGCAAGTTATGCGGTGGAAGACGTAACGTCCAATTGATAGTTTTTTTCGCTTCTATCAATGGAATTTTGAAAACAAAAATTTATGGAACGCATAAGGCGGACTATGGCGATATTTGCCCGCCGCGAAAGTGGCTTCTTTGGAATCAGTGTGTTGCGAACGATTTTCGCGGTATTGACAAAGATACCTACCCGGAAATCCAGAAGTCTGCATTCAAATTTTTATTGCCGCAGATTTGCCGAAGCAATAGCTGGATCGAACAGAAGGGCGGAGCGAAAGGAAGACCGGTTACTGACTTTCTGCCAACGACGCGTTGAGAATGGAAGGCTGGGAACGGAATACGCCGCACAAATGATCTAGAGGCCGATGCTAGACTCTATCGAAAGAAGCAACATAACGCCCTCCTCATCTAGAGGACTTTCAATGCGTACAAGAAAGCTCTTTCTTCTCATAATGCTCTCTCTTACTGTTCTGCTGATGATCCCGCTCGCAGGAGCGGTGTACCAGTTTGTTGAGAACAGGGCAGACATAGCCAAGCACCCAGCTCCGGGAAAATTGATAGACATTGGTGGCTATCGGCTACATCTTCTTTGCAACGGAACCGGCTCGCCCACGGCAATCTTCGAGG